>NZ_JBDFPL010000019.1:0-14888 GCF_039672565.1 Pseudomonas sp. Ps21-P2 | reverse complement strand
CCTGACCATTTTTACGACTTCCAATTTGTAGCTGTCATCAAATCTTTTGCGCTTTCTGGTCATGTAGAACTCCTCGATAAATGTATTTTCCACTTATCGAGGTGTCCGGGGAAATTAGACCACTGCACGCGACGTCTTCCCGGCTAAAGCCGTTCCTACAAAATGCCTGCTAACGCCAGCCACACAATGTGGAAACTGTCCGGCTTCACAACCGCCACAGGATCGTCTGCACCCCTACCCCATCGGTTTTCTCGAACCAGCCCTTGACCGAGCACCGGGCGAACATGCTAGTGCTGCATGCGCCCGTGTCCATTGCCGACTTCAGCGCCGCCACATCGACGTTGTTGATGTAGGCAATCCCGCGCTTGAGGCTGTCTTCGTCGCCGTAACCGCCATGCTCCATCTCATCCAGCGCCGCCTGTTTGCTCCAGCCCTGAGCGACGATGCGGTACATCGCTGCCACCAGACCGGTCCGGTCCAGGCCATGCTTGCAGTGAATCAGCACCGGTCCGTTTTGCTGGGCCGCCTGGATGGCGCGCAGGCTTTCGATCACGTCCGCGTCGTCGATGTGGACCACCTGCAACGGAATCTGCACTTGCACAACGGAGGCGTCGGACAGCCATTTGCTGTCACTTTCCTTAAGGAAGTTGATCACCGTGTGAACGCCAAGCCGCTGCAGAAGGGGCTGTGCTGCGGCGTCCGGCTGGCGACTGCGGTAAAGCGTCGGCGTGATCTGGTAGAGGTTGTAGTTCGGGTCGACGAGTTGCGCCCACTGCGCCGGGCGTGACGATTGCGCCGGTGAAACATCCTCGGCTTGAGCGAGAGAGGCAGCTGACACGACCAGCAGCAGGAGGAGTTGAGCAGCGAGCGGGCGAAGGCGCATGGAAGACGTACCGTGGAAACCAGCCATTTATCGATGGCGCAAGTTTTCGCTCCCCAGGGTCAAGGCGCTGTGAGGCGCGTGTCAAAAGTTGGTGAAAGCCATTGATCGGCGCCGAGGTGTTTTTTCCGGATCCGCGCGTGAAGGGCATGAGCGTTTCGCGATACTGTATGCATAACCAGTTATCAAGGAGCCGTCATGTCCATTCAGTTGCCCCCACGCGGGCGCGGCACCGCGACCAACCCGCATAACCGCTTTGCGCCCAACCGATCAGTCGCTGAAGACGACGGCTGGTATCAGGAAGTGCCGCTGACCCAGGGCACCACCGTCACGCTGGAAACCGCCAAGAGCATCATCGCGCGCAACTCGTCGCCCGACATCCCCTTCGACCGCTCCATCAATCCGTACCGGGGTTGCGAGCACGGTTGTATTTATTGCTACGCCCGGCCGAGCCACGCCTACTGGGACATGTCGCCGGGGCTGGATTTCGAGACCAAGCTAATCGCCAAAACCAATGCTGCTGCCCTGCTGGAGCAGCAGCTGTCCAAGCCTGGCTACACCGTTGCGCCGATCACCCTGGGGGCGAACACCGATCCGTATCAGCCCATCGAGCGCCAATACACATTGAGCCGGGCGACGCTGGAAGTGCTGCTGCGCTACCGCCATCCGGTGACGATCATCACCAAAGGCTCGCTGATTCTTCGGGATCTGGACCTGCTGGCCGAGCTGGCAAAGCTACGGCTGGTGTCGGTGTTCATCAGCCTGACGACGCTGGACGATGAGCTCAAGCGCATCCTTGAGCCCCGGGCTGCCGCGCCCAAGGCCAGGCTGCGGGCGATCAAGGTTCTGCGTGATGCAGGTGTGCCGGTGGGCGTTTTGCTGGCGCCGATGATTCCAATGATCAATGACATGGAGCTGGAGAAGCTGATGGCCGAGGCCAAGGCCGCCGGCGCGTTGAGTGCGAGCTACGTGATGCTGCGCCTGCCGCTGGAGGTCGCCCCGTTGTTCGAAGAGTGGCTCCAGGCGCATTATCCGCAGAGGGCCGAGCATGTAATGAGTCTGGTACGGCAGAGCCGCGGCGGGGAGGTGTACGACAGCCGCTTTGGCTCGCGAATGCGCGGTGAGGGGGTGTTCGCTGAGCTGCTGGCCCAGCGTTACAGTCTCGCGATCAAGAAGCACGGCTTGAACCGGCGGGAAAGTTTTCAGCTGGACTGCACCGCGTTTTGCCCGCCTGGCGGTCAGATGTCGCTGTTGTGACTTGAGCGGCGTCTTAAGGGTGTTGCGCCACGACAGGCGCTTGCGCTTTAGATTTTCTAACGCAAGAGCCCCGATCTAGAGCCACGCATTCAGTTTCAATTAAGTTTGCGTCGTTAAGGTGAGTCGGAAGTGACCGATTGGTCTTGTAGGAAAATTAACGCAAGAAGACCAGAAAAAAGTGGGTCATCCACAGGATTCGCCGGAAAATCCACTTAAATCCGTCAGAGAGGATGAAACATGAGTGACCAGGATAAGCAGCCCAAGGCTGCGACGACAGGCGTAACGCCTCAGGTGGAAACCGCCGAAATGGCGCTGAAGCAGATCGTTGATGGCTTCAAGCATTTCCGCCATGACGTCTTCCCTCAGCAGGAAGAACTGTTCAAGAAACTCGCCACCGCCCAACATCCCCGGGCCATGTTCATCACCTGCGCCGACTCGCGCATCGTCCCGGAACTCATCACCCAAAGCTCGCCGGGCGACCTGTTCGTCACCCGTAACGTGGGCAACGTCGTTCCGCCTTATGGGCCTATGAATGGCGGCGTTTCAACGGCTATTGAATATGCCGTCCTTGCCCTTGGCGTCCAGCACATCATCGTTTGCGGCCACTCCGATTGCGGGGCGATGCGCGCCGTTCTCAACCCCGACACCCTGGAAAAGATGCCGACGGTCAAAGCCTGGCTGCGCCATGCCGAGGTCGCCAAGACCGTTGTGCAGGACAACTGCAACTGCACCGGCGAGCACGAAACCATGCACGTGCTCACCGAAGAAAACGTCATCGCGCAGCTGCAACACCTGCGTACGCACCCTTCCGTGGCGTCCAAACTGGCCAGCGGTCAGTTGTTCATCCATGGCTGGGTCTACGACATCGAGACCAGCGAAATCCGCGCCTACGATGCCGAGCAGGACTGCTTCCTGCCGTTGGATGGCGACCATCCGGTGCCGATGGCGTCGATCCCCCGCGGTCGATATTGATCGCCGGCTGACCCGCTGCGCCTGAGTGCAGCGGCGTCGGCCCTGACGCTTCCACCCTCATACAAGCTCGTAGCGGCCGCGTTCAGCGCGTGCCGCCGGGCGTTGTCACGTCTGAATTCCGGAGAGTCGTCATGGCTACTACTGATCTGAAAGCGTTGTTACCACGGGAGCTGCTGGCTTCCGTGGTGGTTTTTCTGGTGGCCCTGCCGCTGTGCATGGGGATCGCCATTGCGTCCGGCATGCCGCCGTCCAAGGGTTTGATCACCGGCATCATCGGCGGTCTGGTGGTGGGCTGGCTGGCAGGTTCGCCGCTTCAGGTCAGCGGCCCGGCGGCAGGTCTGGCGGTGCTGGTGTTCGAGCTGGTCCGTGAACACGGCATGGCCATGCTCGGGCCGATTTTGCTGCTCGCCGGTGCGCTGCAGTTGCTGGCCGGTCGCTTGAAGCTCGGCTGCTGGTTTCGCGTCACGGCGCCGGCGGTGGTGTACGGCATGCTGGCGGGCATCGGCGTACTGATCGTGCTTTCCCAGGTCCACGTCATGTTCGACAGCGGGCCCAAGCCTTCCGGGCTGGACAATCTGGTGGCGTTCCCGGAGACCGTTATCGGTGCGATTGGGATGGGCAGTGCCATGCAGGCCGGTCTTCTCGGGCTGGGCACCATCGCCGTCATGTGGCTGTGGGAAAAGCGTCGGCCCCATGCACTGCGGTTCGTGCCAGGCGCGTTGCTCGGCGTCGGTATCGCGACGGTGGTGAGTCTGGTGATGAGCTTGCAGGTCAAGCGCGTCGAGGTCCCGGCGAACCTTGCCGAGGCCATCGACTGGCTGCGCCCTGCAGACCTGCTGAACCTGGCGGACCCTGCCATCCTGATCGCGGCCATTGCCGTGGCCTTCATTGCCAGCGCTGAAACCCTATTGTCAGCAGCGGCGGTGGATCGCATGCACGACGGCCAGCGTTCGGACTTCGACAAAGAGCTCAGCGCCCAAGGCGTGGGTAACATGTTGTGCGGTCTGGTCGGCGCGCTGCCGATGACGGGCGTGATCGTGCGCAGTTCGGCCAACGTGCAGGCGGGTGCGAAGACGCGGCTGTCGGCGATGTTCCACGGTCTGTGGCTGCTGGCGTTCGTACTGTTGCTGTCCAGCGTGTTGCAGAGCATTCCTGTGGCCAGCCTGGCCGGCGTGCTGGTCTACACCGGCGTGAAGCTGGTAAATATTCAGGCGCTCAAGGGGCTGGGGCGTTATGGCCGCATGCCAATGTTCATCTATGGCGCGACCGCCAGTGCGATTGTCCTGACCGACTTGCTGACGGGCGTGTTGATCGGCTTTGGCCTGACCCTGGTGAAGCTGGCGCTGAGCGCATCGCGCCTGAAGATCAATCTGGTCGACCTGCCAGCCGAGGGGGAAATGGAGCTGCGCCTCAATGGTTCTGCCACGTTCCTCAAGGTGCCGGCGCTGACGCAGACTCTGGAAACCGTGCCGCCTGGCACTACGCTGCATGTGCCGCTGGGCAACCTGAGGTATATCGACCATTCCTGCCTGGAGCTGCTGGAGGAATGGGGCCGTGCCAATGCCGCGCAGGGCTCGCGTTTGCTGCTGGAGCAACGGCTGCTCAAACGTCGCGTGGAAGGGCGGATCCGCACGTCGATCGGAGGGGCAGCGTTGCACTGAGGCGGGTGAAGGGGGTGCGGGGTCAGTCTTTCCCGCGCTCCAGTTCCAGCCCTACGCCCAACTGACGTGACAGGCTAGGCCAGCGTTTCCACGCCGCATCGGTGTCCGGGCTGGCGAGGCGCTCGCGGTAGGCTTCCACCGATTCCAGCGAGAAGCTGTCGTCATTGAGCATTTCGTCGATGGCGTGATGCACCACTTCGTCCAGCTGATTGGCAAACGATTCGCCGATCAGTTGGTGGGCGATGACGCTCGCCACCGTGGTGTTCATCGGGATCAGCGGCTGGCCGAAATGCTTGATGTACAGATCATTCACTTCTTCCACCAGCCGGTGGGCCAGATAGGCTTCGTCCAGCAGACCGTCCAGCCCTTCGTGGCCCGCCATGATGGCGGGAGGCGCGCTGAAGAATTGCTCGGCGATTTTCAGGACCGGCTTGATCTGGCTTTCAATGCCCGCCTGCAACGCGACGTCATGGGCGGCGTCAAGCAAGTCCGGCACCTGACCGATGTAGGCAATGACGAAACGCGTCAGCACGCCTCGCGCGTCTACGTCAGGCAGGTGAATGGAGGGGTGCAGATGAGGAAGTTGCGACTCCAACTGGCGCGCTAGCTGACCGGATTGGTTTTCGTGTTCCTGAGCTCGGGTGATCTGCTCGCGCAATGCGGCGGTGTTCATGGATGCTCCATAGGCAGTAAAACCAGACGGTCATTATAGGGAAGTCCATACCTTAGCTTGCCCACAAATGACGCTAAGACGTAATTGTCATAACAGTTTCATGGTTATGTGCATAATCGCGCGACCGTGGATCACTCATTGTGCCGAAGTCATGACCCGAACCCAGAAAACCGTTTTCATCCTGGCGGCCATCGTGGCGCTGGTGCTTGGCCTGACCGTCTACCGTGTGCTGTCCGGTCCCGATCAGGGCGACCAGACCGCGCTCGTCGACGCAGGCATTATCCTTCTCCCGCAAAGCCGCACTGTGCCGGATCTCTCGCTCACCGATCAGGACGCCCAGCCCCTTTCACTGAGCCAATTGAAGGGCAAATGGACGGTGCTTTTCTTCGGTTACACCTTCTGCCCGGACATCTGCCCGACCACCCTCGCCCAGTTGCGTCAGATCAAAAGCGAGCTGCCCAGTGAGGCTGTCGACAAACTGCGCATCGTGCTGGTCAGCGTCGATCCCGATCGCGACACCCCGCAACAGCTCAAACAATACCTGGGGTATTTCGACAAGCAGTTCATCGGCCTGAGGGCGCCGGTGGATACGCTGCAGAAGCTGGCGAATGCCGTGAGCATCCCGTACATCCCGGCGGACACCAGCAAGCCGGGCTATACAGTCGACCACAGCGGCAACCTCGCCCTCCTGGGCCCCGACGGCACCCAGCGCGGCTTCATCCGCGCGCCGCTGAACAGCCAGAAGCTGGTAGCGCAGTTGCCGGGGCTGGTTGAGAGAAAGTAAGGACTGATGATCTCGGCGTTGCGCCGAGATCATTGGTGTGTGGCGATCAGAACGCCGGAACCACGGCGCCTTTGTACTTATCAACGATGAATGCCTTGGTTTCCGAGCTGTGCAGCGCGGCGACCAGTTTCTGGATGGCCGGGGCATCCTTGTTGTCTTCGCGGGTCACCAGGATGTTCGCGTATGGCGACTCCGACCCTTCGATGATCAGCGCATCCTTGGTCGGATCAAGCTTGGCGGTCAGGGCATAGTTGGTGTTGATCAGCGCCAGGTCCACCTGCGTCAGTACCCGTGGCAGGGTCGCGGCCTCGAGCTCGCGGAATTTCAAATTCTTCGGATTCTGCTGCACATCGCTCGGCTTGGCGGTGATGCTGGTCGGATCCTTCAGGGTAATCAGACCAGCCTTGACCAGCAGCAACAGCGCGCGGCCCTCGTTGGTGGCGTCATTCGGGATGGCGACATTGGCGCCATCCGGCAGTTCGGCCAGGCTCTTGAGCTTGTCCGAGTACGCGCCAAACGGCTCGATGTGAACCTTGGCCACGCTCACCAGATGGGTGCCCTTGCCCTTGTTGAACTCATCCAGATATGGCTGGTGCTGGAAGAAGTTGGCGTCCATGCGGTTCTGGTCGACCTGCACGTTCGGCTGAATGTAATCGTTGAACACCTTCACGTTCAGCGCCACGCCTTCCTTCGCCAGCATCGGCTTCACGAACTCGAGAATCTCGGCGTGTGGCACGGCGGAGGCCGCGACGGTCAAGGTCTCATCAGCATGGGCGGACAGGGCCGCCACGGCCGCAAATACAGCCAACAACTTCTTCATTTCTACTACTCCTGAAATGCACGCGCAGCGGCGTGCACCTGCCGGTCAGTGACCGGCGAATTCGGTTAACGGTGTGAAAAGTGCGCGACCAGTCTGTCGCCAACGGTTTGCAGGATCTGCACCAGCACCAGCAGCAATACGACCGTCACAAACATCACATCGTTCTGGAAGCGTTGATAGCCGTAGCGAATCGCCAGATCGCCCAGGCCTCCTGCGCCGACCGCACCGGCCATGGCCGTGAACGACACCAGTGCGATGGCGGTGACGGTGATCGCAGCGAGGATGCCCGGGCGTGCTTCAGGCAACAACGCCTTGATCACGATCTGTCGGGTCGTTGCGCCCATCGCTTGAGTGGCCTCGATGATGCCGCGATCCACTTCCCGAAGGGCGGTTTCCACCAGGCGCGCGAAGAACGGCGTAGCGCCTGCGATCAATGGCGGCAGCGTGCCGAGAATGCCCAGCGAGGTGCCGGTGATGACTTCCGTCAGCGGCATCATCACGATCAGCAGGATGATGAACGGCAGCGCTCGCAGCATGTTCACGATCAAGCCGACGGTGGTGTAGACCGGCTTGTTCTCAAGCAACTGACGCGGCGAGGTCAGGAACATCAGCACGCCGAGCGGCAAGCCCAGCAATACGGTGAAGGCAAGCGAGACGCCGAGCATGATCAAGGTGTCGCCGGTCGCCAGCCAGATTTCGTACCAGTCGACGTTGGAAAACAGGTTGAGAAAAGTGTCCATCAGCGCAGGACCTCCATGTGAACGTCGGCTGCGGTGAAGCGGGCGAACGCGGCGTCCATGTCACCACCGGTGATGGCCAGCGTCAGTTGCCCGTAAGGCGTGTCTTTGATGCGGTCGATACGGCCGGCCAGAATGCTGTAGTCCACACCGGTTTCCCGCGCGACCGTTCCCAGCAATGGCGCGTAGGTCGCATCGCCCTGAAAGGTCAGGCGCACGATACGGCCCTGAACATGGGCGAAATCGCTGTTCAGCTGGTTTTCGTCGACTTCTTCGTCTTCCTGCACAAAGCGGCGAGTGGTCGGGTGCTTGGGATGCAGAAACACATCGGCCACAGCGCCCTGTTCGACGATCACGCCCGCATCCATGACCGCCACCTGATCGCAGACGCGACGGATCACGTCCATTTCGTGGGTGATGAGCACGATGGTCAGCTGCAGTTCGCGATTGATCTCGGCCAGCAGCTGCAACACCGATGCCGTGGTTTGTGGGTCGAGGGCGCTGGTGGCCTCGTCGCACAGCAGAATCTTTGGCTTGGTCGCCAGTGCTCGGGCGATGCCGACCCGCTGCTTCTGACCGCCAGATAACTGCGCCGGGTATTTTTTGGCGTGATCGGAAAGACCCACGCGGGCGAGCAATTCGGCCACGCGCTGATCGATCTGCGCGCGGGACATGTCCCCGGCCAGCGTCAGCGGCATGGCGACGTTATCGGCCACCGTCTTGGACGACAGCAGATTGAAGTGCTGGAAGATCATGCCGACCTGGCGGCGGAAGCCGCGCAGACCGTCGGCGTCCAATGCGGTGACATCGACGTCATCGACCAGAATCTTGCCGCCGCTAGGGGCTTCAAGGCGGTTGATCAGGCGCAGCATCGTGCTCTTGCCGGCGCCGGAGTGGCCGATCAGGCCAAAGACCTGGCCGTTTTCGATGCGCAGGCTGGTGGGGTGCAGCGCGGGAATTTCCCGGTCGGCGACCCGATAGGTTTTGTGGACGTTTTGGAACTCGATCACGGAGCGAACCTTGTGGGGCGCGTTGAAAAATCAGCGTGGAGACTCGGGCTTTCATCACGCTGCTGAGCGATGCCATTTCGGCTTCGGCTGGGTAAACCGGGCGCGCATTTTAGCCTGTGAAATCCGGGTTGGGCCCAGCCTTCTTAGCATTTATTTCGCACTGCACCTGCCGAATGGTCATATGGATGGCCGCCTGTCAGTCTGGCGATGGAAATCGAAGAATCGGAAAAACAAACGGAACGGCTGATTTCATCGTCAGTCATTTACTTAGCGCCTGAATATTGCCTGGCTGCATGTCAGGCATTTCCGCCTACGAGCTTCTGCTGCCTCCACGTCGTTGGAGGCTAAAAAAGGAGCCGTCCGAACTGAGGAGTTTTGCCTGATGAGTAAGAACACCAATCCACCTGTTAGCCCCAACGGCAACAGTGAACTGGCTGGCACTGACACGCTGGACCGTGGCAACACCAACGCCAAGATCGAAAGTCTTGAAACGTTCCGCTCCGACGCTACCGGCGAGGCTTTGCGCACCAATCAGGGCGTTAAGATCTCCGACAACCAGAACACGCTGAAAGTCGGATCGCGCGGCCCTTCGCTGCTCGAAGACTTCATCATGCGCGAGAAGATCACCCACTTTGACCATGAACGCATTCCGGAGCGCATTGTTCACGCGCGCGGTACCGCGGCCCACGGTTACTTCCAGACCTACGAGAACCATTCGGCGCTGTCCAAGGCGGAATTCCTGCGTGACCCGGGCAAGAAAACCCCGGTGTTCGTACGCTTTTCCACAGTTCAAGGCCCACGTGGCTCCGGCGATACAGTCCGTGACGTACGTGGCTTCGCGGTCAAGTTCTACACCGGCGAAGGCAACTACGACCTGGTCGGCAACAACATGCCGGTGTTCTTCATCCAGGACGCCATCAAGTTCCCCGATTTCGTACATGCCGTGAAGCCAGAGCCTCACAACGAAATCCCTACCGGCGGCTCGGCCCACGACACCTTCTGGGACTTCGTTTCCCTGGTGCCGGAATCCGCGCACATGGTGCTGTGGACCATGTCGGACCGTGCGATTCCGAAAAGCCTGCGCTCGATGCAGGGTTTCGGCATCCACACCTTCCGCATGATCAACACCGAAGGTAAGTCCTCGTTCGTCAAATTCCACTGGAAGCCCAAGTACGGCACCTGCTCCCTGGTGTGGGACGAAGCGCAGAAGCTTGCGGGCAAGGACACCGACTTCCATCGCCGCGACCTGTGGGAGTCCATTGAGATGGGCGACTACCCGGAATGGGAACTGGGCGTACAGATCGTCGCCGAGGAAGATGAGCACAAGTTCGACTTCGACCTTCTGGACCCGACCAAGATCATCCCGGAAGAGTTGGTGCCGGTAACGCCGCTGGGCAAAATGGTGCTTAACCGCAACCCGGACAACTACTTCGCCGAAACCGAGCAGGTTGCGTTCTGCCCAGGCCACGTCGTGCCGGGTATCGACTTCTCCAACGATCCACTGCTGCAGGGTCGTCTGTTTTCCTACACCGATACGCAGATCAGCCGACTGGGTGGGCCGAACTTCCACGAGATCCCGATCAACCGTCCGGTCTCGCCGAACCACAACAACCAGCGTGATGCGCAACACCGCACCACCATCGACAAGGGCCGTGCTTCCTACGAGCCTAACTCGATCGACGGCGGCTGGCCGAAAGAAACCCCTGCGGGTCCGCAGGATGGTGGCTTCGAGACTTATCACGAGCGCGTCTCGGCAGAGAAGGTGCGTGAGCGCAGCCCTTCATTTGGCGATCACTTCTCCCAGGCCACGCTGTTCTTCAACAGCATGAGCGAGCACGAGAAAGAGCACATCATCGCGGCGTACAGCTTCGAGCTGGGCAAGGTTGAGCGTGAGCATATCCGCGCACGTCAGGTGAACGAGATTCTCGCGAATATCGACCTCACCCTGGCTGCGCGTGTGGCTGAAAACCTTGGCTTGCCGGCGCCGAAAGCAGCGACCGTCCAAGCGCAAAGCAACGGCAAGCTGAGCGTCGACAAGTCGCCGCTGCTGAGCCAGGCGAACCTGCTGCCTGCCGACATCGCTTCGCGCAAAGTTGCCATCCTGGTCGCCAATGGCGTCGACGACAAAGCGGTAGCGGCGATGAAAGCGGCGGTGGAAGCCGAAGGCGCACACGCCAAGGTGCTGGGTCCTACCTCCGCGCCGGTCAAGACCGCAGGCGGCGCGTCCCTGGCCGTTGACGCTTCGATGGAAGGTTTGCCATCGGTTGCGTTCGATGCCGTGTTCATCCCGGGCGGCGACGCTTCGATCAAAGCCCTGAGCGGCGACGGCGTGGCACTGCATTACGTGCTTGAGGCGTACAAGCACCTCAAAGCCATTGCTTACGCGGGTGATGCACAGAAACTGATCGACCTGCTGCATCTGGAAGCCGATGCCGGCTTGCTGGCCGTTTCGGACAGCGCCTCGTTCAAGGCGTTTTTCAAGGCGATCCAACAACATCGCGTTTGGGCTCGTGAGCCAAAAGCGAAGGCAATTCCTGCGTAATCTGCAGGGCTAGCTGCAACAAAAAAGGCGTTGCCCGCGAGGGCAACGCCTTTTCTTTTGATCAAAAAACAATCAGAGCTGAGCGGGCTTCAACACAATCTTCGCAGGCTCGGTGCGCTCGATTTCACGCTGCATCTTCAACTCGAAATCCGGGTTGATCTTCGTAATGCGTTTTAGTGCGTGCTCCTGGGGTATTGCTCGCTTAACTCGAAGAGGGTTTTCCCTTTGACTCCTCAGGCAAGCTATCGCTGCTGAAACTCGAAGTGTTCCGCCATTATAGTTATGGCAGTTCTAGTGTTTTTACCCATAAAACCTAGCACTTCGATGAACCATGATAATGACTCCCCTAAACTACCAACTTTGCCTTCATCAATTGATAGTAAGCAAATTGCCAGTCTGGCCATTAATACTTGGGGATCCCTTAGCTCCCTACTTTCTCCTCGAGAGTCGATCAAGCTCCACCACGCGGTGGCTTCAGCTCTACACTGCTCGCTTGTACACGTTCCAGCGATATAACCTTCAACAAAGTGCACTGGGTCTCTTTCCCATCCTGCATACTCGATTTCTAACGCATTCAGGACTTTAATCATGTAAGAAACGTAGTGCCTTTGTGCAGCCAAATTATCTTTGGGCCAAATAATAGAATTAATTGATAGGCTCATTCACCAACTCCGAAATAACCCAAAAGATCGCGACAGGAACCACACGCTTTTTTGGGCGTTTTGTGTCCATCTCCAGACACTCCAATATTCACTGCTCGGCTAGTTCCTCCCGCAGGATCTACTCCAGCGTTTAGAGCCTTATCGAGGCAGACTACCTCAGCGCAACCTCCATGCCATTGCTCACGAGCGGAAGCGGGAGTGCCCATTAGGGCGCCGGTTACATTTGGATTATGTGGAACCTCGTCTCCACTCACACCTGTGAAAACCTTTCCACCGATGAGTAACTCACTGGCCGCCCCCGAGTCCTTACCAGCAGCAAACGCTGCATCTGCAGCATCTTCTGCGTACGATAATCCAAGCGGATCTACCCATAGCACTGGGTTAGGTGCGTATTGGTAGAAGTTTAGCCCACCACTGTAGCCAATCGGATCCTTGCTGATAAACCGCCCGACCCTTGGATCATAGTACCTATGCCGGTTGTAGTGCAGGCCGGTTTCGTGGTCGTGGTACTGGCCCTGGAATCGGAATGGGTTAGTCAGGCCGACTTGTTGGGCGAACTCGGAGCGCTGTTCGCTTGCTTCGCCCCACGCTTTGTATTGCGCGCTCCAGGCGGTGTTGCCGTTTTGGTCAGTGACTTCCTGCGGCGTGCCGAGGTGGTCGCATTGGTACCAGGCAAGGGCGTCGATCGGCAGCGCCACCGGTTTGTAGTTCCAGAGCGGGTCTTCTTTGAAGTTGTAGCGGCCTTCGTAGGTCGGTTGGCTGACGAGGCGGATGGTTTCGTGGCGGCTGGCCTGGGCCACCGGGACGAAGGTGCCGGGTTCGTGGATGTAGTGGACGGTTCGGCCGAGGGCGCCGGCGTATGGCGGCGGACTGCTTTCCCAGGCGAGGTTGTCTCCGTCCCAGCCGTAGAGGGTGAAGCCGCAGCCGAGCTCGCGCTCCTTGCGGGCGTGTTCATTTTCGTTCCAGCCGGTGCCGGCTTCGGGACGTGGCCTGTAGTGCGCTTTCGAGAATTTGTAGAGGCGGCGTCCGAGGGGGTCGTAGCCGAAGTCGACAGTCAGACGCGGATCGCGGAAGTGCACCAGACGATCGAAGAGGTCCCAGTGCAGTTCGCTGCGCAGGCCGTTGGTCCAGCGCTCGGTCTGGTTACCGCGTTCGTCGTATTCGTAGTGGTTGCCGGCGTAGTCGCGCAGCAGGTTGTCGATCAGTTTGTGGCGGACCGGTTCGGGGTCGAGTGGGCGGCGTACGGGTGCGGCGCTGTCGTCGAGCAGGTTGCTCGCAGGGTCGAAGGCGAAGGTTTCCACGCCCAAGCGGCTGGTAGCGCTGAGCAGGCGACTGACCGGGTCGTAGCGGTATGAGAGCGGGCCTCGACGGCTATCATTGATGTCGGTGAGTTGGCCAGCTGCGTCGTATTGGTAAGCACGTTTGATCAGGACGGATTTATCGTCGCTGCGCCCTAACAATTGTTCCTGCAAGCGTCCCGCCGGGTCCCATGCCTGGGTTTGCAGCAGTTGGTTGCCCTGATGACGGGCGACCTCTCGGTGCAATTCATCGCGCTCGTAACTGAGCAGTTCGTGCTCGTCGAGCTTGAGGCCGAGCAGATGGCCGCTGCCATAGGTGAGCCAGCTGACGCGATGGCCGTCCGGGCGAATGGTGGCGACGCGGTTATTAAGGGCGTCGTACTCATGCTGCCAGACGGCAACCAGTGGTTTATCCAGGTTCGAGTAATGCTGGTGTTCGCGCAGCAGGTTGCCCGCTGGGTCGTGGAACCATTGCAGTTTGCTGATTGCGTTGGTCGCCATGACCAGATGGCCGTTGCCGTCGTAAGCGAAGGTTTCGCTTTGGGCTTGTTCGCCGAGGGTGGCGCGGCGTTCGGTGAGACGGCCCATGGGGTCGAAGGTCAGCGCAATCGTGCGCTGGCCGTTGATGGTCTCGGCGAGGCGACCGGTTTCGGGATCGTACTGATAGCGAGTCGAGCGACCGTCGAAGCCGCTTTCTTCCAGCACCCTGCCGACCGGATCGTAGTGAAAGTGCGCGCGGCGTTCATTTTCGTTTTCTAGCGCTACCAGTCGGCCAAGCTTGTCCCAGCGATAGCGCAAGGTTTGTTCGGCGGCGTCGACGCGTTCGGCGATAAATCCCGCAGCGGTGTAACGCCATGTGGTGCAGCGTTCAAGGCCATCGGAATGAGCCAGCAAACGACCTTCGGCGTCGCGGCTAAAACGTTCTTCGGTTTTGTCCGGGTGTTTGATCAACACCAACTGGCCTGATTTGTATTCGTAAGCGGTGCTATGCCCGGCCGGGTCGGTGAAGCGGATCATCTGGCCGCGTTCGTCGTACTCCCAGCTACTCACCTTCCCCGAGCAGTCGGTGTACTTAACGAGTTGTCCGGCGTCGTTGTAGGCCAACGACTTGGTATTGCCGTTGGCGTCCTTGATCGCCGTAGGAAGGCCAAACGTGTTGTAGGCGTATTCGGTAACGTTCTCTAGCGGATCGGTTGCTTCAACCAGATTCCCGCGATGGTCATAGTCCCGCTTCCACAAGCCGCCCTCACCATCGCTGATCTTGATCAGATGGCTTTTGTCGTCGTAGGCGTAATTGATGACGCTGTGATCAGCGCGGGTGTGCTCGGTCAGGTTGCTGAGTTTGTCGTAGCGATAGCGGTCGGTACTGCCGTCGGTATGAACGTGGCGGATGATGTTTTTCGCGGCGTCGCGGAAGAACCATTCGGAACGGCCATCGGCATGACAAATGCGGTAGGTGTAACCCAGGCTGTCGTAGTAGTGCCGGGTTTCGTGACCGAGGGCATCAGTGACGTAGGTCAGGCGGATGTTTTCATCCCACGCCAATCGCGTATCAAAACTGCCGTCGTCGGCCCACTCGCGGATGGCTTTGG
>NZ_JBDFPL010000018.1:0-26405 GCF_039672565.1 Pseudomonas sp. Ps21-P2 | reverse complement strand
AGAGCGGGTGGTTAAGATCTTTCGTCTCAACCGAGGCGCGCATTCTACAGCGTCTCTTGTTTCTGTCAAGCGGTTATTTTAAGAAGTTTTCAAAGTTTCCTCATCAACTTCAACCACTTGCGCTTCGCTCGACTTAACGTCTCACGTCAGCGGGAGGCGAATTCTACAGCGTTACAACCTGCTGTCAACTGCCTTTTTCACCGCTGTCGATTCAAGCATCTGAACCGAAGCATTCCTCGCTGCCTACTTCGTCCAACTCTTTGATTATCAAGGAGTTTTCCGTTTCGTCTGCGCCGGAAGTGGGGCGAATTATAGACAGATCCAGAGGGGCGTCAAGCACTTATTTCAACAGACAGAACAATCACTGATATTTGGCGCCTTTGCTGCTTAACAGACCGCTATCCATGGGTTCTTATAGGAGCGTGCGCTTCTTTAACCGCTCTTTATAAGGATCCAGGAAGCAGCCGCTCGCACAGCCATCGGCGTGATACACGATGTCACTGGCATTTGTCTCACTATTGAGCGATGTTTAGCCGGCGCGCCTTGACATGTTGCCGCCCCTCCACATGGACGTGACCGTTGGTGGCAGCATGCGAATTCTGGATAGTCACTGACCTCAACGTGTTGGTCAGGTAAGGATATGAATGAAGTACTTTTTAATGGCACTGGCAGCATTGGCGGTCGCTGGATGCGCAGCGACGTCTAAACCGGTCATGGGTAAACGCGGCATCCACATCAATTGCTCGGGCCTGTCGTCCTCGTGGGAGCAGTGCTATGACATGGCGACCAACTCCTGCGTATCCAAGCAGTATCGTGTGATCGCCAAGTCCGGTGACGGCGCCGAAGACACGGGGGGCTATCCGCTCGGTCTGAATCCGGCCGGCTATACCAGCCGCAGCATGATCATCATCTGCAAGAAGCCGGCTAACCCCTAGTCGGCTACCGACAGCGCATCCACCTGCTGACACAGCAGGTCATGGCTGGCGTCCACCACGCGTTGCTGGAGCTCGGGCGTCGCCATCATTCGCGCGACCGTCAGAGCACCAACGCACTGAGCAATGGCTGCCCACGCCAGATCTTCGTCCCCCAGCACTTCAGCCCATGCCTTTTGTAATTCGCACAACCAGTGCTCGGCGCGCAGACGAGCCGGTCCTTCTGCGCGGGCAATTTCGGCGCCCAATGCAGGAATGACACATCCACCCGCAGGATTCTGTACATGCGCCAGTGTCAGGTAATGCCGCAGGCACTGCTTGATTCGGTCCCTGGTCAGCGACTCATCGCCACCGAGTAACGCCAGGCTGCGGGTCAACTCGCGCTCAACCACCGCCTGAAACAACGCATCCTTCGAAGAGAAGTGACTATAGAAAGCTCCTCCGGTGAGCCCGACGGCTTTCATCAGACTGTCCACCCCCATAGGCGCGAAGCCTTTCTCCTTCACCAGAGCGGCGCTGCTGTCGAGCATGGCGCGCCGGGTTTGCTCTTTATGGTCGACCGAGTAGCGCATTGTTTTCCCCCCCTTTTACTTAAGTAAGTGCCTTGACGCTCGCGCGACCCTAGCATAACGTCCGTTAAGTAAACGATCGTTTAATAAAGGTATCGTGATGACCATTACATTGAATAACAAGAAGGTCGTTCTGGTTGTGGGTGCAGGCGACGCGACAGGAGGCGCGATTGCCAGACGCTTCGCCCGGGAGGGTTACGTGGCGTGTGTCACTCGCAGGAGCGCCGACAAACTTCAGCCCTTAGTTGACTCGATTCGGCAGAGCGGCGGCGAAGCTCACGGGTTCGCCTCGGACGCGCGCAAGGAAGATGACGTGGTGGCGCTGATTGAGCAGATCGAAAATGAGATCGGCCCGATCGAGGCCTTCGTTTTCAATATCGGCGCCAACGTGCCGTGCAGCATTCTTGAAGAGACGGCGCGCAAGTACTTCAAGATTTGGGAGATGGCGTGCTTCTCCGGATTTCTGAACGCCCGGGAGGTCGCCCTTCGTATGGCCAAACGCAAACGCGGCACCCTTCTGTTCACCGGGGCGACTGCAGGTCTACGCGGCGCTGCCAATTTCGCGGCCTTCGCCGGCGCCAAGCACGGGCTACGGGCACTGGCGCAAAGCATCGCCCGTGAACTGGGGCCGATGAACATCCACGTGGCTCATGTGGTGGTGGATGGCGCGATCGACACTGACTTCATCCGCACACAGTTTCCCGAACGTTACGCGCTCAAGGATGAGGACGGCATTCTCGACCCTGAACACATCGCAGAAAATTACTGGTATCTGCACAGGCAGCCCCGGGACGCATGGACGTTCGAGCTGGATCTGCGCCCCTGGAACGAACGCTGGTAAGCCCCTGGGTCAGCGAATCACATGGGCGCACGCCCGCATCTATATAAGAAGAAGGAATGCAACGATGAGCCGAAGCGTGGAGTTTTACTTCGATGTGGGCAGCCCGACCAGTTACCTGGCCTACACCCAGTTGCGGAAGATCTGCGACGAGACGTCAGCGACCCTGATCTATCGGCCCATCTTGCTGGGCGCAGTGTTCAAGGCGACAGGCAATGCATCGCCCAACGACGTGCCTGCCAAAGCGCGTTACTCCATCAAGGATCTGGCGCGCTTCGCCAAGCGCTATCAGGTTCCCCTCACCTTCAACCCCCACTTCCCGATAAACACGCTGAGCCTGATGCGCGCGTTGACTGCTGCGCAGACTCTCCAGCCACAACGGTTCATTGAATTGCTGGAAATCACTTTCAGGGCGATGTGGGTAGACGCGCTGGACTTGAACGACCCTGGGGTGTTGTCAGCGGCCCTCACAAGGTCTGGCTTTGATCCGGCAGAAATCCTTGGCTGGGTCAGCAACCCCAGCGTCAAGGACCAGCTGAAAATCAATACCGAAGAAGCTGTTGCACGAGGCGTGTTTGGCGCCCCGAGCATGTTCGTCGACGACGAGCTCTATTTCGGTCAGGACCGACTCGATTTCGTCCGGGAAGCGCTAACCGAATAAGCTGCCTGTAATGCCACCGCCAAAGAGGACGGTGGCGTTCAGGGTCAAACCGCCGCTGTCCTACCTTCCAGCCAGGCCAACGCGGCGCCCTCCACGAGTGGACTGAGGCGCTGCCTGACCTGGGCGTGGTATTCGTTCAGCCATTCACGCTCGTCTTGGGTCAGCAGGCCGATTTCAAGGCAGCGCGTGTCTATCGGACAGAGCGTGAGGGTCTCGAACTTGAGAAACTCGCCGAACTCGGTCTTGCCCGCCTCCTGATTGATCACCAGGTTTTCAATGCGCACACCCCACTGCCCCGGCCGATACGTCCCCGGCTCTATCGACGTGATCATCCCCGGCTGCATCGCGGTTTGCGGCGTGGCGGCGGCTTGATACGCAATCACCTGCGGGCCTTCGTGCACGTTCAGGAAATAGCCGACGCCGTGACCGGTGCCGTGCCCGTAATTGACGCCCTCGGCCCAGATCGGGGCGCGAGCGATGGAGTCGAGCAGCGGTGAAAGAATGCCGCGCGGAAAGTGCGCACGGGACAACGCGATGACGCCCTTCAGAACGCGCGTGCAGTCACGTTTCTGTTCAGCGGTCGGCGTGCCGATGGGCACCATGCGGGTGATATCGGTCGTGCCGCCCAGGTATTGGCCGCCGGAGTCGATCAGCAGCAAGCCGTCACCCTCAATTTGCGCGTGCTCTTCTTCGGTGGCGCGGTAGTGAGGCATCGCCCCGTTACCGTTGAAGCCGGCAATGGTGGCGAAACTCTGGGACACGTAGCCCGGCCGACGGGCCCGCGCCGCGCTGAGTTTCTCGTCGATGGTCAGCTCGCTGACAGGCTCTTTGCCCAGCGCTGAATCCAGCCAGGCGAAGAATTCGCACAGCGCCGCGCCATCCTGGTCCATCGCCTGGCGGATGTGTCGGGTATCAGCAGCGCTTTTCTGCGATTTGAACAACGTGGTCGGGTTGAGGCCTTCGACCAACGTCACTTCGCTGTCGAGATAGTCCAGCAGGCCACAGGTGACCCGCGCCGGATCCACCAGCAACCGCGCGTCCTTGGGCACGTTGCGCAGCGCAGTGCCAATGCGGGTGTATTCATGCAGGGTGATGCCGTCTTGCTCCAGGGTGCTGCGCAGTCCGGCGTCGACTTTCTCTGATGCGACAAACAGGTTGATGCTGTTCGGGCCGATCAGGGCGAAGGAGATGAACACCGGGTTGTAGGAAACGTCGGCGCCACGCAGATTAAACAGCCAGGCGATGTCGTCCAGGGTGGCGAGAAAATGCCAATCCGCGCCGCGCTCGGCCATCACCGTGCGCAATCGAGTGAGTTTGTCGGTGCGGCTTTCGGTGGCGTGGGGCGCGGCGTGCTCATAGATTGCCTGGGCCGGCAACGAAGGGCGGTCGTTCCACAACTCCGTCAGAGGGTCGAGGTCGGTGCGAAGGCGCGCGCCTTTTTCGTACAGATTGGCAGCCAGCGTGCGCGAGGACGCCACGGCCAGCACCGCGCCATCCACCGCGACGACGGAATCCGCTTTGGCCTGCTCGGCGAGCCATTCAAGTGGGCCGGTCTGGCCGGGCTGCAACTTGACCAGTTCGATACCGCTGCCTGCCAGTTCCTTGCTCGCCTGCTCCCAGTAACGGCTGTCTGCCCAGAGGCCGGCGAAGTCCTGGGTGATGATCAAGGTGCCGACGGAACCGTGGAAGCCGGACAGCCACTGCCGCCCTTGCCAGTAACCCGGCAGATATTCAGAGAGATGAGGGTCGGCCGACGGCACCAGCCAGGCGTCGATGCCCTCACGGCTCATCAGGGCGCGCGCCTGCGCGAGGCGTTGCATCGCCACTCCAGTGGTTTTCGACTGCGTATTCATTGAATCTCCTGGTGACCCGAATTATTTGCGTCGCAGACCCGGATAATGGAGCAGCGATCAAGGCTGAGCAACCGCAGCGCCGCATCCACCCTTGGCCGCAGTAATGACGCGCCGGGGCCACTGCATGGCGCACTGATGAAGTCTCCGGTCATATCAACCACCTCACCCACATCGATGTATATATAACCGAACACAGTTCTATCTATAAAACCGCAACACCACTGTGATCGCTTAATTACAAACTTACCTCTCACTTGATTAGTTACCCCTCCGCATAAGTACTCGTGTATGACGGGATTCAATAATCGAGCGCCATAAAACCGTTACCCCCCATCCGCGTCCAGGTTCTGACGTTGGAAAAACGTCTTCCCGGTTATTTTCGATAGCCAAACAGGGGGTCTCCGGCAGTGCCTAAAAAGCGTCGCGCACCACGACAGGGCAGTGATGTTTTATTGACTCTATTTAAAATCAATCACTTACGCATGCCAACGATCCGCTTATCAAAAAATTAACAGAATGATGGCGAAATAATTTGACAGAAACTCTGCCTCCGCCGATATATAGGCACGTCCAATGTTTTCCTGTTTTTGCAGCGCGGCCCTAGAGCCGTGCGCCGAGAGCATTCCGACTTAATTACCCTGAGACTGCCCAAAAAGTTGACGATTCAAACGGTGTGAAATCAGCGCCGGTGGGCAGTTTTTGGTTCAAAGAAAGGTTTTTTCGAATTACTGAATGTGCTCGGTGGGGCGGTAGCTTTGCCCAACGCTTTGTCAGCCAGTGCTGAATGAAGTCACCGTTTGAATGCACGCCTAATTAGTACAACGGCAGGATCTGCAGATTCGGGCGGTAGCGTGCCTGAAGCGCAATTAACCCCCTGCCCTGCACTCCTCACTCTCAACGAGGGCCTGATGCAATGCCTTTATCTTTCGACATGGATGAGCAGCTGGTTCAGCGACTGGCTGACGAAATCGATACCAACGGCTTTGCAAAACTGAACGCGGCCGTGCCTGACACGGACCTGCAGCAGTTGCGGGCCTGGACTGACGAACAGGCGCAGAAACACCAGGGCGAATACTTTGCCTACCACGGTGAAGCGGCACTGAGCGAAAGCCTGCTGGCGAGTTACTGGTCCGACCCGCGTTTCAAGACGCTGCTCGGTCGCCTCTACAAGCATGCAGCCCGCCGCGACGCTGCCAGTGACCGCATTTTCCCGGTGCTGCGCTGCGTGCAGGGCAATCAGGGCAAGCGCGAATCCAACAGTTTCCACTACGACGCCAGCCTGGTGACCGCACTGATCCCGGTGTTCATCCCCAGTGAAGGCGAAGGACGCGGCGATCTGATGCTGTTTCCGAATATCCGCCGAGTGCGCTCATGGGTGGTGTTCAACGTGATCGAGAAGGCCCTGCTGCAGAACAAGATCACCCGCGGCTGGATCATCAAGGGCATGCAGCGCAACTGGCTCAAGCCGTATGTCCTGCGCCTGGAGCCGGGCAGCGTTTACTTCTTTTGGGGCTATCGCAGCCTGCACGCCAATCAGGCCTGCAGACCGGACGTGAAGCGCGCCACCGCGCTCTTCCACTTCGGCGACCCCCATGCAGGCAGCCTGGCCACCCGGTTGATCCTGAAAATCAATCAGGGCCGTGCGCGACGGATGAGTAGCAAAGCAGGCAGCCCGCCGCCGGCATCCACCCCCAATTGATTTCCCTCGACCTGGCGTTGGCGGCCTGGCCTCAGACCGGCGCAACCGCATCACTGCCCAGAAAGCATTTTTTAAAAGCTTTGCATCTGAAATGGAGAATTCGATGATCAACGTCACCAAGACTTACCTGGGCGATATCGACAAGTTCAAGGGCTACGTCGAGGGCATTTATGCGCGCGGCTGGCTGACCAACCACGGGCCGCTGGTGTGCGAGCTCGAACAACGCCTGAAAGACTACCTGGGCGTCAAGCACGTCATTCTGACCAACAACGGCACCCTCGCCCTGCAGGTCGCCTATCGCGCACTGGGCCTGAGCGGCAGCGCAGTGACCACGCCGTTCAGCTTTGTCGCCACCAGCAGTTCGCTGCAGTGGGAAGGCATTCGCCCGATCTTCGCCGACATCGACGCGCAGACCTGGAACATTTCCCCCGACCACATCGAGAGCCGCATCGTCTCCGACACCACCGCCATTGTCGGCACCCACGTCTTCGGCAACCCGTGCGCCGTTGAACGCATCGAAGAAATCGCCCGTCGGCGCAATCTGAAAGTCGTGTACGACGGCGCCCATGCCTTCGCCGTGCGTCACGCCGGCCAGTCGGTGCTCAACTGGGGCGACGTCAGCACACTGAGTTTTCACGCCACCAAGCTGTTTCACACCATCGAAGGCGGCGCGATTATCACCAACGATGACGAAACAGCGCGCCGGGTTCACCTGCTGTGCAACTTCGGCATCGTTGACGTCGACAAGATCGACGGCATCGGCATCAACGCCAAGCTCAACGAATTCTCCGCCGCGATGGGCCTGTGCATTCTCGACGACATCGAGAACATTCTTCAGGAACGCGCTGAAATCGCTGACCGCTATACCACCCGCCTGGGCGATTACGTCGACCTGCAGCGGCCGGAAAGCAACAGCGAACTCAACCACAGCTATTACCCGATCGCCCTGCGCGACGAACAACAACTGCTGCGTTTGCGTTCGGCGCTGAACACCAACGGGATCAATCCGCGCCGCTACTTCTATCCGTCGCTGGACACCCTTGAATACCTGCAGCCGCAAGCGGCACAAACCGCCTCGCGTTCACTGAGCGAGCGCGTGTTGTGCCTGCCGATTTACCCGGGCCTGCTGCGCGACGATCAGGACCGCGTCATTCAGACGGTGATCGCCGAAACCAGCACCGCCCACTCGCCGTACCGTGTGCCGTCCCTCGCGCAGGTCATGTAACGCCATCGCGCCATTCACCTAGATTCGCCGGAAGGACTTTCGATGCCAACCAAGCGCTCAGTCATACGCAACACTGCGTTGAGCTATGCAGGCCAGGCCTACACGCTGCTCGTGGGGATCCTGATCATGCCGTTCTACCTCGGCCACATGGGCGCCGAGGCATATGGGCTGATCGGGTTCTTCTCGGTGCTGCAAGCCTGGCTGCAGTTGCTGGACGCAGGGTTGTCGCCGAGTCTGGTCAGGGCGGTGGCGCATCGACAAGGCAGCGACGGACTGGACCGCTACACCGGTCGCCTGCTGCGTTCGTTCGAGATCATCTTCCTGCCACTGGCGGGTTTCTGCTGCGTGGCGATGTATGCCGGCAGCGAATGGATTGCCGTTCACTGGCTCAATGCCCAGGAGCTGTCGACGCAGACCGTGGTGCAGTGCATCGCGCTGATGGGCATCGTCATCGCCCTGCGCTTGTTTTCGACGCTCTATAAAAGCGGGATTCAAGGCCTTGAGCAGCATGCATGGCTGAACATCGCCAACGTGATCATCGCCACGCTGCGCTACTTCGGCGGGCTGCTGCTGGTGAGCACGATCTCCAACGACCCGGTGCACTTCTTCGAATTCCAGGCGCTGGTTGGCTTGATCGAAGCGTTGATCTTCGCCGCCCGTGCCTATCAACAGATGCCGAGGCCGTCGCCGCTGACCGGTTTCGACTGGGATCTGGTCAAGCCGATCATCCCGTTCGCGGCCAGCATGTCCGGCACCGCGGTGCTGTGGATCGTGCTGACCCAGATCGACAAGGTGCTGCTGTCCGAGCTGCTGCCACTTAATGAATACGGTTATTTCTCGCTGGTGGCACTGATCACCACCGGGATCATGATGCTCTCCAACCCGCTGGCGCAGACGCTACTGCCGCGTCTCACGGTGTTGATGGCCGAAGGGCGACGGGATGACATGCATCAGCTGTACCTGGCGGCCAACCGATTTGTGTGCACGTTCCTGTTTCCCCTCGCGGCACTGATCGCGCTGCACGCCGACGAGATGGTGTTTGCCTGGTCGGGCGACCGCGCTGCCGCCGAGTGGAGCCGGACGATTCTGCCGTGGTACTCGCTGGGCAGCGCCATCATGGCAGTCAGCGCATTCCAGTTTTATCTGCAGTACGCCTACGGGCGCATGCACCTGCATGTCTGGTACAGCATTGTTTCGGCGCTGATCACCGTGCCGGTGATGTTTCTGGCGATTCGCGGCTATGGCGCTTACGGCGCGGCGATTGCCTGGTTCGTGTTGCGGGTGGTGTCCTTCGCCATCTGGCCGGTCATCGTCCACCAACGTTTAGCTCCGGGCATTCACAGCCAATGGCTGCGCGACATCATCCGCATCAGCGTGATGACCGGCGTGGGTCTGGCGATCACCGAGCCTTTGCTGCGCCTGATCGCCAGTGACAACCGCATCGGCGTCTTTCTGGGTCTGGCCGTCTGCGGCCTGCTCACGCTGCTGATTGTGGCCGCCAGCTACAAGCCGCTGGTGATGAAGATTTCCGTTCTGTTCAGCAAACCCAGTGTTTAACTCCGAGTACCCAAGCCATGGATGCTATTAGCAATAAGACGAGCTCTTCGCCGTCCGCCGCGCCCTTGGTCAGCATCGTCTGTCCAGCCTACAACCAGGAAGCCTACGTCGCGCAGACGCTGGAAGGCTTTCTGATGCAGCAAACCACGTTCGCCTTCGAAATCCTGGTGAACGACGATGCCTCCACAGACGGCACCGCTCGCATCATTGCCGATTACGTCAAACGCTTCCCGACGCTGATCCGCCCCTTCTATCACGAGACGAATCAGTACTCGCAGAACAACCCGCCGGTGCCGGGTCTGTTCGGCGAAGCCCGGGGCCGCTACATCGCCTACTGCGAGGGCGACGATTACTGGACTGACCCGCGCAAGCTGCAGATTCAGGTGGATTTTCTCGAGAACAACCCGGATTACGTGCTGACCTACCACGACGCGATCCCCTTCGACATCAGCGGCCAATACCCGATTCAGCTGCAAGGCAAGCTGCGCGGGGATGCCACGGCGCTAGAGCTGCAGAAAGCGCGGCCGGTGTCGACGCTGACCACGGTGTTCCGCAACGTTTTCGATTCGTTGCCGCCCGAACTGCGTGCCGCGCCGCTCAACGATCTGGTCTGGTGGTCGCTGCTCGGTGCCTACGGCAAGGGCAAATTCATGGGTGAGGTCAAGCCGGCCATGTACCGGTTGCACCCGGGCGGCGTGTTTTCCATGCGCTCCAACAAACGCAAATTGCACATGGCGCTGCAGACCTCGGGCGCCCTGGCCAACTACTACAACCGGCTCGGCCATCAGGAACTCTATGAGCATTTCCTGATGGAGCTGGTCGAGTACTCGCTGTCGGCGATCACTCCGAAACGCAAGATGCAGACGCTCCTGGCGGTCGGGCAGAACTTCAGCTCCAACATCAGCAAGAGACTGATGACGACCCTCAGCAAAGGTCATGTTCAATAACGTACTGGTGGTCTGCGTCGGCAATATCTGTCGCAGCCCCATGGCCGAAGCCCTGTTCCGACAACGCGTGCCGAACGCGCGCATCCAGATCTCGTCGGCCGGCACCCACGCCATGCTCAGTTCCACTATCGATCCGCTGGCCCAGGCTGTGCTGCAGGTCAACGGCGTCCTCGCCCACAAACATCGAAGCCGTCAGATCGATCGGCAGATGCTCCACGAAGCAGAGCTGATTCTGGTCATGGAGCATCGTCAGACCCAGAGCGTCCTCAAGCTGGCCCCCGAGGTACGCGGCAAGACGTTTCTGATTGGCAAATGGCAACAAGCGCTGGAAATCGCCGATCCCTATCGGCGCCCGAAACTAGCCTTTGAACAGACCTACGAGCAGCTTTCGCGTTGTGTCGACGACTGGCTTCCTTATCTTCAGTCAGGAGATCCAAGATAAATGACCGCTATGAACCGTACTTCTCTGGACGAGGTCCAGGACTCCCGGATCGATTTGGCGACTATCTTGCGCACACTTTTCGATCACAAAGGATTGATTGCGTCGATTGTCGGCATCTGCGTCCTGCTCGGCGCCACCTACGCCATTCTCGCCACGCCGATCTTCCAGGCCAACGCGATGATTCAGATCGAGCCGCGCAAAGTGGGCATCGAGGGCCGCACCGAAGTCTCCAGCAAGCCGCTGTCGGTTTCCCAGGCGACCACCGAAATCGAGCTGATCAAATCCCGCGCAGTGCTGGGCAAGGTCGTTGATGACCTCAAGCTGTACATCGTGCAGAAGCCCAAATACATCCCGGGGCTGGGCAGCTACATGGCGCGTCGGTTCAAGCCGGAGCGTGAAGGCGCGCTGGCCGATCCGATGTTCGGCCTGAACAGCTACGCCTGGGGCGGCGAGAAAATCGACATCTTCCAGCTGGAAGTGCCGGACGCACTGCTGGGCGAAAAGATGACCATGGTGGCGGGCAAGCCTGGCACCTTCACCTTGTATGACGAAGACCGCAACAAACTGCTCAGCGGCCCAGTCGGTCAGACCGTCGAAGGCAGCGGCATCACCCTCCAGGTGGCTGCGCTCAATGCACGTCCGGGTACCGAGTTCACCGTCGTGCGTCAACGCACCCTGACCGCTGCGCTGGATTATCAGGACCGTCTGAAAATCATGGAAGCGGGCAAGGATTCCGGGATCGTCTACCTGTCGATTCAGGACCCGGACCCGGCACTGGCCAAGCGCATCCTCAACGAAGTCAGCCGCCTGTATGTGCGCCAGAATGTCGAGCGCAGTTCAGCTGAAGCCGCCCAGCGTCTGGAATTCCTGCGTTCGCAATTGCCTGCCGTGCGCAAGCAGCTGGAACAGTCGGAAATCGCGCTCAACAACTTCCAGATGGGCGCCAAGTCGGTTGACCTGAGCGTTGAAACCAAATCGGTTCTGGATCAGGTGGTCAAGCTGGAAGGCACCCTGTCGGACCTGAAAATGAAGCGTGTCGACGTCGAGCGTCTGTACACGCCGGAGCATCCGACCTACCGCGCCCTGATGACTCAGATCGGCCAGGTTGAATCCCAGAAAGCCGCGCTGCTGAAGAAGATCGAAGCCCTGCCGGCCACGCAACAAGAGTTGCTGCGTCTGAACCGTGACATGCAGGTCACCTCGCAGACCTACACCCTGTTGCTGGACAAGAGCCAGGAGCAGGACATTCTGCGCGCCGGCAGCATCGGCAACGTCCGCATCATCGACAACGCCGACGCCAACGTCGAAGAGCCGGTCAAGCCGATGCGCAAAATCATCGTGCTGGTCGCCGCCCTGATCGGCCTGCTGCTGGCCGTTGCCACCGTGTTTGTACGCCAGGCGTTCTATCGCGGCGTGGACAACCCGGAAGTCATCGAAAACCTCGGCATGCCGGTGTACGCCTCGCTGCCGTATTCGCGACTGCAGGAGCGCATGGAAAAGGCCGCCCAGAGCCGTTCGGCGAGCAAGGAGCCACGCCTGCTGAGCGTCAGCGCGCCGACGGAGCTGGCGATCGAAGCGTTGCGCAGCCTGCGCACCAGCCTGCACTTCGCCATGCTCGAAGCCCGCAACAACGTGCTGATGATTTCCAGCCCGACGCCGGGCGTGGGCAAGTCGTTCGTCTCCAGCAACCTGGCGGTGATCATTGCCCAGACCGGCAAACGCGTGTTGCTGATCGACGCCGACATGCGCAAAGGCTACCTGCACAAGATGTTCAACCTGACGCCCAAGCACGGTTTGTCGGACACCCTCGCTGCGCGTCTGGGCAGCAAGGAAGTCATCAACCACACCGAAGTGCGCAACCTGGATTTCATCTCCTGCGGTTACGCGGCGCCGAACCCGTCCGAGCTGTTGATGCACGACAACTTCAACAAAATGATCAGCGAGCTGTCGCCGCTGTATGACCTGGTGATCATCGACACCCCGCCGATTCTGGCCGTGACCGATGCCACGCTGGTCGGCCGCCAGTCCGGCACCTGCCTGCTGGTGACCCGCTTCGGCCTGAGCACCGCCAAGGAAATCGAAGCGTGCAAACGCCGCCTGATGCACAACGGCATTCTGATCAAGGGTGCGATCTTCAACGGTGTCCTGCGCAAGGCGTCCACCGCCGACTACGACTGCGCCGCGTACGGTTACGACTACACCACGGTCCGCAAGTAAATCGACATGCACGCCAAGGAGACACACATGGCCAGGACCCTTGCAGTGATGCAGCCCTATCTGTTCCCGTACCTGGGTTACTTTCAGCTCATTGCTGCCGCAGACGTCTTCGTCCTGGGAGACGATCTGCAGTATGTTCGGTCCGGCTGGGTCAATCGCAACCGCATCCTGCACAACGACGAAGCGAAGCTGATCAGCTTTCCGTTGAAGAAAGACCGCTTTCAGTTGCAGATCAATCAGCGCCAACTGTGTGATCATTTCAGCGATGAGGCGCCGCGGCTGATTGATCTGCTGGCCGAGAGTTATCGAGAGGCGCCCTGTTTCGCGCAGGTCATGCCCTTGCTGGAGCGGTTGATCCGTTTCCCGCAGCAGAACATCGCGCTGTATGCCGAACACGCAATCCGTGAAATCTGTGCTTATCTGCACATCGTGACGCCGATCCTGCGCAGCTCGGACCTGATATTGGGTAGCGCTGCGGACAAGCAGGAGCGCATTATCCGCATCGCTCACACATTCGAAGCCACGACGTTCATCACCCCGGAAGGCGGATCGGTCATCTATGACCGTGATCACTTCGCCCGCAACGGCTTGCTGGTGCGGTTCTTCCGGATGAACCCCGTGGTGTACCGGCAGTTCCGGCAACCTTTCGTCGCCAATCTGTCGATCATCGATGTGCTGATGTTCAACTGCGTCGAGCACGTGCAGCAGATGTTGACCGAATACGGGCTGGACAAGAATCCACCCAGCGCCCGGCCAGGCATGATGCACGGGCTGGCGCAAAAACCTGACGTTGTCCTGACCGGGTCGCACCGGATCGCAGTGGAGTGAAGTGTATGTCTGAAGTCGTCAATAGCGCCTGTGGCTCCGCGCGCTGGTACCTGATCCAGACCAAACCCCGCCAGGAAGCCCGTGCGGCAGAGCACCTGCAACGTCAGCAGTTCGAGTGCTACCGTCCGGTCAAGCACGGCGAGAAAAAACGCGGCTCACGGGCTCCGGCCGAAGAAGAGCTGTTCCCCGGCTACCTCTTCATCCACATGGACCAGGCCAGCGACAACTGGTACCCGATCCGCTCGACCCGAGGCGTGGCCCGCATCGTCACCTTCGGCGGCATGCCGGTTCCGGTGCAGGATGCGTTGATCGAGCAGATCCGTCAGCGTCTGCTGGCGCCGCCGGCCAGGGTCACGTTTCAAGAAGGGGAAACGGTGCGGATCACGGCGGAGGGCTTCAACGACGTCGAAGCGATCTTCCTCGCCGCCGACGGTGATGAGCGTGCGGTGATTCTGCTCAATCTGCTGCAACGTGAGCAGAAGGTCACCCTGCCGGTCAGCAGCCTGTCGCGGATGCAAGCGCAGGCGTGAGCCGTTAGCGTTTTACGTACTGATCCACACATTCTGACCCACACATCCTGATTCCCACGGGGCTGATGCTTTCAGCCTCTTGACCCCCCTTCGCCCGGAACTCGCCATGACCCAGAAAACCACACTGGTGACGCTCACCTATGGTGATCGTTTCAACTACCTGCACACGCTGGTCAGCCGCTCGCTGGAAAGCCCGCTGATCGATCGCGTGATCATCGTCAGCAACGCGTCCACCGCACCGCTGGATAACCTGCGCCGCACCTGGCCGAATCAGGTCAGCGTGATCTACATGCACGAGAACACCGGTTCCGCGCGGGGCTATTCGGTGGGGATTCAGGCCGCACTGGACGCCGGGGCCGAACACATCTGGCTGATGGACGACGACAACGCGCCGACCATCAACGCCATCGCCACGCTGCATCAGGTGCTCGAAGAACGTAAACGCGTCGACGGCGAAGACAAGGCCGCCGTGCTGGGCTTTCGGCCCACCCATCAGGCGGACATCGCCGCCGGCGTGCCGAACCGCTTCGCCATTCAGCGCCGTTCGAGTTTCTTCGGTTTTCACATCGCACAGCTGCCCTACAAGATCTGGCGCCGGCTGCCGTGGGGCGCGCCGCAAAGCCCGCACCGCAAACTGCCGATGGTGCAATTGCCGTTCGCCACGTACGGCGGCCTGCTCGCCCACCGCAATCTGTATCGCCGCATCGGCCTGCCGCTGGACGCGTTGATGCTCTACGCCGACGACAGCGAATACACCTTTCGCATCACCGCCGGTGGTGGCCGGATCTTTCTGGTGCCGGACGCCTTGCTCGACGACCTGGAAAGCTCGTGGAACATCAAGGCACGCACCAACAACATCTACGAGAGCTTCCTGCTCGGTGGCTCGGACTTGCGCGCCTACTACGGCGCGCGCAATCAGGCCTGGTTCGACAAAAACATCTGGGCCAATTCGTCGCTGCTGTACGGCCTCAACCGCTGGGTGTTCTTCCGCCTGCTGCGGCTGATCGCCAAGCGACGCGGTGCCGAGGAGCGCCTTGGCCTGATCGAACAAGCCATCCGTGACGGTGAGTCCGGGGTACTGGGTCTGAATCAGTCGTATCCACTATGAAAATACTGTTCATCAGCAGCCTGTATGCCCCTCACATTGGAGGCGGCGCGGAAATCATTCTTCAGCGTACCGTCGAAGGCCTGCAGCAGCGCGGCTGTGAAGTCAGCGTGCTGGTGACCGGTCCCGACGCGGGCCTGAGCGTCGAAGCGGTGAACGGCGTCAAGGTCTACCGCGCCGGCCTGCGTAACTTCTACTGGCATTTCGGTGCGCAGCGGCCTGGCCGTCTGGCGCGCCTGGGCTGGCATCTGCGCGACCGCTACAACGGCGCGATGCGCAGCTACGTGAAACAGGTCATCGGCAGCGAGCAGCCGCAACTGGTGGTCTGCCACAACCTGGCCGGCTGGTCGGTGTCCGTCTGGGACGAGATCACCGCTGCAAAACTGCCGATCGTGCAGGTGCTGCATGACATGTACCTGATGTGCCCGAGCAGCAACATGTTCAAGCGCGGCCAGTGCTGCCAGCAGCAATGCGGCAGTTGCCAGACCTTTCGCAAGGGCCACGACGCACGCTCGGCCCAGGTCGCGGCGGTGGTTGGGGTCAGCCGCTTCATTCTGGACAAGCTGCAGCAGCGCGGTTACTTCAGCGCCGCCAGCCCGTACGTCGTGCACAACGCCAGCCCGTTCACGCCGCCCACCGCCTCGCCCCATCAGCGGCGGCAAGCGGATCTGGCGACGAAAAAAGCGCCGTTGCGCTTCGGCTACATGGGCACGCTGTCCCATCAGAAAGGCGTGGCCTGGCTAATCGAGCAATTTCAGCGACTGCCCTTCGACGCCACGCTGCAGATTGCAGGGCGTGGCCAGACGGATGACGAAGCCACGTTCAAGGCGCTGGCGAACTCGTCGAAGATCAGCTTCGTCGGTTACCAGAAGCCTGAAGCGTTCTACCGCCAGATCGACGTCGCCGTGGTGCCTTCGCTGTGGAACGAGCCGTTCGGCATGGTCGCCGTTGAAGCCTGCGCTCACTCGGTGCCGGTGATTGCCAGCCGCATGGGCGGTTTGCCGGAAATCATTCAGGACCCGCTCAACGGTTTGCTGTGTGACCCGCAGGACCCCGACTCCCTGGGCCAGGCGATGTTGCGCTTGCACCAGAACCCGGAACTGCTGGCGCGTCTGAGCGGCCAGGCGCGGGTCAGCGTGGCGTCGTTACTGAACCTGGAGTTGATGCTCGACAGTTACCAAAGCATTTTTGCCCAGACGTTGCTGGACGACACCGCCCAGCGCAACCGGCATGCCCTGCCCCACCCGGTCTGAACACATCGGCATGCCTGCAAGCGATGCCGACATTACCACCGACGGCCCGAGACCTACCTGAGCAAGCGCTCCGGACCGTGCCTCTTCACTGAGACAAGCCATGCTCATCCCTTACCTGACCCGGTTACGACGACCCTCGGCGGTCCTGTTGCTGGGCTTGTTGATAAGCTGCATCACGCGAGCGGACGAAGCATTCATCATCGGCGTCGACACGCACTTGATGAACAAACCCGGCACCTCCGTCCGCGCGTTCCAACTGCTGAAAGCGGCGGGAGTCGACTCGGTGCGCGACGATGCCTACTGGTCCAGCGCCGAGCCCCGACGAGGGTTATTGAAGATCGAGCCTTCGTGGCAGTCGTTCCTGAGCGCCGCCCAGGAACACCGATTGCGACCACTGTTGGTGCTGGGCTACGGCAACCCGTTTTACGAGAACTACGCCAAACCGCGGAAACCCTCGGTGCGCGACGCTTACGGCAACTACGCCAGCTTCGTCACCCGCCAGCTCACCGACAGCGTGGACTTCTACGAGATCTGGAATGAGTGGGACAAGGAAAACCCGGTCGATCCGGGGTTCGCCAGGGACTATAGCCTGCTCATCGAACAAACCGCCCAGCGCATTCGCGCCAACCAGCGGCCGATGGTGATTCTGGCCGGCGCCGTCACCAGTCAGGGGATGGACCTGGGGTTTGCCGATCGGCTGGTGGAATCGGGCGTGCTCAACCATGTCGACGGGTTGTCGCTTCATCCGTATGTGTATTGCCGTTCGGATGAGCGCAACACCCCGGAAAACTGGATTGCCTGGCTGCGGCGGATCAGCGAGGACCTGAAGGACAAGAACCGCAACAACGGCCCGGTGCCGCTGTACCTCACCGAAATGGGCTGGCCCAGCAACGATGGGCGCTGCGGCGGTGATGAGAAGACCCAGGCGGCGTTTCTGGCACGCAGTTTCTTCCTGGCGCAGACGATGCCCAACGTCAAGGGCATGTGGTGGAACGGTCTGCTCAACGACGGCCCCGACGGCACTGATCCGGAGCAGAACTTCGGCCTGCTCAATCAGGACCTGAGCATCAAGCAGGCCTACCTGACGCTGAAGGCCATCAGCCCGACGCTGCATCAATTCCGTTACGACGCTGAAAAGAGTCGAGAAATCGACTCGCAATACCTGCTGCGGTTCGCCAAGGGTTCGGAGCAGATCATGGTCGCCTGGACCGCCGGGCTGCCGCGTTCGATCAAGGTCGACGCCAGCAGCGTGCTGCGCGGCAACGTGCAATACATCGACACCCGCCAGCCGCAACGCGGCCTGGTCGACAGCGGTATCCCGTGGAACTGCAACGACGGGCGTTGCTCGGCGCAAGTGCCGATCGATGACTTCCCGAAAATAATAAGCCTGGGCACACGCCCGGCACTGTTTGCCTTGCCCTGAATTCTGCCTTTTTTATTCCGGTCCGCCTTTAGAGCGCCCCTTCATTCAGGGCGCTGACGGCTCCTGCGCACGACCCCTTTATCTCTTCTACAGGTCGACCACAATGATTGTGATCAATGCACGTTTTCTGACCCAGGAACTGCGGGGCGTTCAACGCTTCGCCGAACAGATCTGCCTGGCCCTCAAGCAACTGCGCGACGACGTGGTGTTTGTTGCTCCCCACGGCATTCAGATGCACGAAAGCGCCAAGGCCCTCGACGTGCAATGCATCGGCAGTCACAGCGGCCACCTGTGGGAACAACTGGACCTGCCCCTGTACCTGCGCCGTCAGGGCAACCCGCTGCTGATTTCCCTGTGCAGCACCGCGCCGCTGTTGTACGGCAATCAGATCGCGACCCACCACGACGTCACCTATGTGCGTCACCCGGAAAGCTACACACGCACGTTTCGCCTGCTCTACCGGACCATGACGCCGATCATGCTGTCGCGGATCAAGTCGCTGCTGACGGTGAGCGCCTTCTCCAAGGGAGAAATCTCGCAGTTCTACAGATTTCCGGAGAAGAAAATCTTCGTGGTGCCCAATGCCGTCAGCGGTGCGTTTCAACCGGGCCCGCCCCTTAAAGAGCAACAGGACTACCTGCTGGCGGTGTCTTCGCCCAGTGCGCACAAGAATTTCAGCCGGATGATTCAGGCGTTTCTGCTGCTGCGCGGCCACGATGATCTGCAACTGCGCATCGTCGGTGGCGCCAGCGGGATCTTCAGCGACGACAACCTGCAACGTCTGGCCAGTCGTGACCCGCGCATCCGCTTTCTGGGGCGCCTGAGCGACGACGAACTGATCAGCCAGTACCAGGGCGCAACGGCCTTTGTGTTTCCGTCGCTGTATGAAGGCTTCGGCATTCCGCCCCTGGAAGCCCAGGCCTGTGGTTGCCCGGTGCTGGCGGCGAACGCGGCGTCGATTCCCGAAGTGCTGCAGGCCAGCGCGCTGTATTTCGACCCGCTGGACATTGACCACATGGCCGCCGCCATGGAACGCATTCTGACGGACATGCCGCTGCGCCAGTCCCTGCGCCGACGGGGGCTGAACAACGTGGCGCGGTTCTCCTGGGAAGAGTCGGCACGACAGGTTTCCCAACGCATCGACGCGCTGCAGAGTCCGGCCAGAGACCGGCGCAGCAGCCAGGGCAGCGATGCACTGGGTCGCGAATCTTCCAGCAACTGAGGCCCTGCCATGAAACGCCTTGCCTATCTCGACGCATTGCGCGGCATCGCCGCCTTGATGGTGGTCTTCACCCATTTGTATGCACCGGTCATCGGTCACGTCTGGGTGCTGGATTACCTGATCGACCCGGGCAAATTGGGGGTGCTGTGGTTTTTCATGATCAGCGGCGTGGTGATCCCCTACAGCCTAAAGCCGGTGCCCGACGGCGCTCGACGCTTTCTGATCTCACGCTTCATGCGCTTGTACCCGGCCTACTGGCTGTCACTGCTGCTGTTTGTGCTGATGCTGCAGTTGAGCGGCGCGCCGCTGCCGGCCTGGCCGCAGATCGTCGCCAACCTGACAATGGTGCAGGCGGCACTGGGCTTCGACGACGTGATCGGCCTGTACTGGACGCTGTTCATCGAACTGGTGTTCTACGGCCTGTGCCTGGCGTTGTTCATCGCCGGCAAGCTGTACGACCTGGCCTTCCGGGCGCGCTGTTCGCTGGTGTTTCTGCTCGCCGCGCTGGCGATGAGCGTTGCCCGCGCGCTGACCGAACACAAACTGCCGGTGGCGCTGCCCCTGGCGTTGTCGCTGATGTTCTTCGGCTCGGTGTGGCGTCAGTGGTTGCTGGCTGAACACAGCGCGGCGCTGACGCGGAACCTGAAGATGCTGTTCGTGGCCTTCGCCGTGCTGTTGCCGCCGACGCTGATCATGGCGTACAGCAAGGACATGGGCACCGGCGAAACCTGGGGCCGTTACTGCTTCACCTACGCCGTGGCCATCGTCAGCTTCGTGCTGCTGACGCGCAGCGTGCGCCTGAACCACCCGGCGCTGGTCTGGCTGGGCGCAGTGAGTTACTCGCTGTACCTGCTGCACCCGTCGATGGGCATGCTCAGCGAATTCCTGCTGCGCGGCACCGACGCTCCGGGCCTGCTGGTGGCGCTGGTCGCAACGGTCCTGACCCTGGGCGCTGCCCATTTGTGCTTCCGCTACATCGAACACCCGTTCATCCAGCTCGGAAAACGCCTCAATAACCGCAAAGCCGAGACGCAGCCTGTCAGCGTCTGATTTAGCGCCTGCGCACATGGAAAGGCATGGGATGGCCCTCGCGAGCCTGGCTCGACGTGCCGGGCGTCCCTCAGCCGTTAATGCAGAGAATTCCAATGAAAATTGCAATCGTCCACGACTGGTTGGTGACATACGCCGGTGCCGAAAGGGTTTTGGCATCGCTGATCAACATCTGGCCCGAGGCGGATCTGTTCTCCGTCATCGATTTCCTCAGCGACGAGGACCGCGCCCGACTGGGCGGCAAGGTCGCGAAGACCACGTTCATCCAGCGCCTGCCCAAGGCCAAGACCAAATACCAGCGCTACCTGCCGCTGATGCCGATGGCCATCGAGCAACTGGACCTGTCCGGTTACGACCTGATCATCAGCAGCAGTCACGCCGTGGCCAAAGGCGTCCTGTGCGGGCCGGACCAGTTGCACGTCAGCTACGTGCATTCGCCGATCCGATACGCCTGGGACCTGCAGCATCAGTACCTCAAAGAGGCGAACCTGAGCACCGGGCTGAAAGGCAAAGTGGCGCGGATGATCCTGCATTACATGCGCATGTGGGATCAGCGCACGGCCGCGGGCGTCGATGACTTCATCGCCAACTCGCACTTCATCGGCGCGCGCATTACAAAGGCCTACCGTCGCGAATCCACGGTGATCTATCCGCCGGTGGACACCCTCGGTTTCGCGCTGCAGGAACAGAAGCAGGATTACTACTTCACCGCCTCGCGCATGGTCCCGTACAAGCGCATGCCGATGATCATCGAAGCCTTCGCGGCGATGCCGAACAAGCGTCTGGTGGTGATCGGCGACGGTCCGGAAATGGACAAGGCCAAGGCCGCTGCGGCCAACGCGCCAAACGTCACGCTGCTGGGCTATCAGCCGTTCGCGGTGTTGCAGGAACACATGAGCAACGCCAAGGCGTTCGTGTTTGCTGCCGAGGAAGATTTCGGCATCAGCCCGGTGGAGGCCCAGGCCTGCGGCACGCCGGTCATCGCATTCGCCAAAGGTGGCGTGGTTGAGACGGTCTGCGGTCTGGATCACCCGCAGCCGACCGGCGTGCTCTACCCGGAACAGAGTGTGGCGTCGCTGATGGCCGCCATCAAGACGTTCGAGATCAACGGTTCACGCATCACCGCGCAAGCCTGTCGGACCAACGCCGAGCGCTTCAGCGAAGCCCGCTTCGAACTGGAAATGCGCCAGTTCGTCGAGACCCGCCTGAGTGCTGCGCGTCAAAGCTGCCAGCCTGCGCACATCCGGCCGATGCAGATCGCGCCGACGCTGGTCAGCAGCGACCTCTCCGCCCGCGTTGTTCCGATCAAATCCGTCTGAGCGAGCCCAGCCTATGCGCACTCCATTAAGGGGCATCCTGCATGCCCATTCATCGTCGCTGTCCGTCGCTCACCGGCTGCTCGATCTGGCGGTCATCGCGGTCGGCGGTTACGGCGTCAACCTGCTCACCGGCACGCCAATGAGCTCCGAAGCCTGGATGCAGATTCTGCTGGCGGCGGTGGCCTTTCACTGGCTGGCCGAATACAACCAGTTGTACGGCTCGTGGCGTGGCGAGCGCATTGTGCGCGAGCTGCTGAAGGTCGCCAATTACTGGGGCCTGGCCTTCGTGCTGCTGCTGTTCGTCGATTACCTGCTGTTGCAGCCCGACGATCTGGCGGACGACAGCCAGATGGCCTGGTTTGCCGCCGTGCTGGTGGCGCTGTGTGGTTATCGTCTGGCGATTCGCAGCGTGCTGCACGCGTTGCGCGCCCAGGGTTTCAACACCCGGCGCGTGGCGATCGTCGGCACCGGCCATTGCGGCGAACGCCTGGCGATGTCCATCGAACGCGCGCCGTGGATGGGCCTGAACCTGCTGGGCTTCTATGACGAAGCGCCGCAGCAGATCGACCTGGCGCGCATTGGCCGACGCATTCCGGTGCTAGGCGATCTGGATCAACTGATCCAGGACGCCCGCGACGGCAAGATCGACAAGGTGTACATCACCCTTGAACTGGGCGCGCAGGCGCGTTTGCAGGAACTGATCAAAGGCTTGAGCGATACCACCGCGTCGGTCTATGTGATCCCGGATGTGTTCATGTTCGAGTTGCTGCATGCCCGCAGCGAAAGCATCAACGGCCTGCCGAGCATCAGCATTTTCGATTCGCCCATGGATGGCGCCTGGAGCGTGGTCAAACGTCTGGAAGACATCGTGCTGTCGAGCATCATCCTGACCATGATCGCCCTGCCGCTGATGCTCATCGCCCTGGCGATCAAGCTCACCTCCCCCGGCCCGGTGCTGTTCCGTCAACGCCGTTACGGCCTGGACGGGCGGCCGATCATGGTCTGGAAATTCCGCAGCATGAGCGTGCAGGAAAACGGCTCGGTGGTGACCCAGGCCACGCGCAACGACAGCCGCATCACGCCGCTGGGCGCGTTCCTGCGCCGTACCTCGCTGGACGAACTGCCGCAGTTCTTCAATGTGCTGCGCGGCGAGATGTCCGTCGTCGGCCCGCGCCCCCACGCTGTGGCGCACAACGAGCAATACCGCAAGCAGGTGTCGGGTTACATGCTGCGGCACAAGGTCAAGCCGGGCATCACCGGCTGGGCCCAGATCAACGGCTGGCGCGGCGAGACCGACACGCTGGACAAGATGCAGAAACGCGTTGAATTCGACCTGCAGTACATCGAGCACTGGTCGGTCTGGCTGGACCTGAAAATCATCCTGCTGACGCTCTTCAAAGGCTTCGTCAACAAGAACGCCTTCTAAAAAGAAAATCTGCCAAAAACAACAAACATGGCCAAGGGCTAGTAAGCTCGGCGGGAGGTGCACGGGTGCATGAGCGAATGTGATCCGATGTTCGGTGTAAGTAAGGGATGCAAAGAAATCACTGCGGTGCCAGTACGCACCTATTAGGATTAGAAGGAACATTCATATGAAAGTAACGTTAGCGGTCGTGCTGCTTTCCAGTCTGGTGTTGCAAGGCTGCGCATTCGCCCCCGGTCAGTACATGTCTTACAGCGATGTCACCGACAACGACCCCGACGGTCCCCAGGTCACGCTGATCAACATCACCCCTGCCACCCTTGCGCAGCAGCAGAAAACGGCGGACGCCGCGGCCAAACCGCTGCCCCCGGAACTGCTGAACTACAAGACCCCTGAATACGTCGTCGGCCCGGGCGACGCCTTGCTGGTGACCGTTTTCGAACACCCTGAACTGACCGCGCCGGGCTCCCAGGAACAACTGGACGCCAACAGCCGCGAAGTGCTGAACGACGGCACCGTGTTCTTCCCGTACGTGGGCCGTATTCAGGCCGCCGGCAAGACTGTTTCGCAGATACGCGAGCAACTGCGCATGGGTCTGGCGCCGCAGTACACCGAAGTGAAAGTCGACGTCAAAGTGCTGCGCTACAACAGCCAGCGCGTCCTGCTGTCGGGTGCGTTCAAGACCCCTGGCCCGCAAGCGATCACCAACATTCCGCTGAGCCTGGTTCAGGCCATCAGCCAGGCCGGTCTTGATTTGACCGACGCCAACCTCGCCGGCCTGACCCTGCGTCGCGACGGCAAGGATTACGTGATCGACGTTGACTCGCTGAACCGCAAGGACGCGCAGATCAGCAAGATCTTCTTGAAAGACGGCGACTACCTGCACCTCAACAGCAACTCGAAGAACAAGATCTACGTGCTGGGCGAAGTTCAGCGCCCGCAAGTGATCTCGTTCAGCACCACCAGCGTGAGCTTGCTGGAAGCGCTCGGCACCTCTGGCGGCTTGAGCCCTGACGCGGCCGATGGCGACGCGGTGTATGTGATTCGTGCACAGGACGCCACCCACGGAGCGACGGTTTATCACCTCGCTGCGAAGAAGCCGACCAGTTATGCACTGGCGAAAGGCTTCGAGCTGGCGGCCCAGGACGTGGTGTTTGTCGGCCCGGCCAACATCACCCGCTGGAGCCGTTACGTGAGCCAGTTGCTGGGCTCGAACAACATCATCCAGACCGGTGCGATGTTCAGGAATTGATGGGGCAGGCAGCTTCAAGCGGCACGTTTGTAGCTGCAAGCTGACAGCCGCGCAACATAGCAACAGAGAAATCCTCGCAGTGGTCCGACTGCGGGGATTTTTTTTGGATTGAATTTGGCAGCGGCAAGTGTTGCTGAGGCAACACCGGATCAACAACTACGTGCGCCTGGATCAACAGCCTGAACTGCTTGGCAGGACTGCAGCTGAGGCTGATCGCCGGATTCACGGGGGCAACGGACGATTGAGGGGGCTGGCACACATGCTGCTTCACTCCCTTCAAAGGGTCTTCACGCCCATTACTTCGCGTTGAACGCGGCCTGCACGGTGCCAAGCACCCCGGGTGACTGACCCCAAGGAAACAACACATGTTGGTAGTTTCGATTTCAGGTAGCCCTTCCACCCGATCGCGCTCGGGCGTGGTGCTGCAACATGCCGCGCACTGGCTCAAGGACCGTGGCGTTGAAGTGAACGGTGTGCGCATTCAGGATTTCGCCGCCGAGGATTTGCTCTACGCCCGATTCGACAGCCCGCAGGTGGTGGCTTTCATCGACGCAGTGGCGGAGGCAGATGGCTTGCTGATCGGCACGCCGGTGTATAAGGCGTCGTTTTCGGGGGCGTTGAAAACGCTGCTCGACCTGCTCCCGGAGCGTTCATTGCACGGCAAAGTGGTCTTGCCGATCGCCACGGGTGGGAGCATTGCGCACATGCTGGCGGTGGATTACGCGCTGAAACCGGTGCTGTCGGCGCTGAAATGCCAAGAAGTGCTGCACGGGGTGTTCGCCATCGACAGCCAGATCAGCTACGGCGAGAACGCATTGGGCGGTGATCTGGATGAACTGCTGACCCAGCGACTGCACGACGGCCTGGATCACTTTTTACTGGGTCTTCAACACCGGACCCATGCGCGTCACAAGGAAGCGGGCGGGCATTTGAAGCTGGCGTTGTAAGCCTTTGAATCAACCCTGACCTGCTTTCGAAGCAACGCTAATTTCGGCGTTGTATTCGCCACGGTTGTCGAACTCGTGGGCGCGTTGCAGTTGTGGCTGTTCCATCAGTTGCGCTTTGCGGGCCTGGAATTCATCGTAGGACAGGCCGCGACGGTTGAGGTCTTCGAGGGCCAGCTGGTGGGTTTCCTCAGCGCTGTAAGGGCGCAGTTCGGGATGATTGCCAGCGGCACAACCGGCAAGAACGGAGGCGGAGAGTAACAGGGAGAGGGCAAGAAGACGGTTCATTGGGAGCCTCCATTCGGCTCGTTTCTGGAATGAAGCCAAGGCTACGCGCCGGGCCTTTCCAGCAGAAATCAGTCGTCTTGATAGTGGCTATCGGGTTTGGCGCGTATGCGGGGTTGCCCCGGTGCATCTGCCTGTATAGAACCTGCGGGCTCTGATCATAATCACACCGAAGATGTATCTGACGACGCAGATCCTGTGGGAGATTCTATGGTTGTCATCAAGCCAAAATCCCCCCTTTCGGTTGATATTCGCTCTGATTTTTCATCAGGGAGAACGCGATCCGAGCGAGTTTGCGGCCAAGCATGACAAGCACCTGGGTAGTCGCTTTTCCACTGCCCAGATGTTTGTTGTAGAACTCTTTCCAGGCAATTGATCGGCTGGCCGACATGGCAGCGTTGTGCAGTAATCGACGAACTTCCGAGCACCCTCGCTTTGTTAAAGATCTTCGGCCATTTTTTTGGCCCGAGTCACTCACCCTCAGATCCATCCCCAAAAAAGCGATGAAAGAGTCGCTGCTGTTAAAGTCGCCTCGGTTATAGGCCATGACCAAAGCAGTTGCAGTCAGAAAACCGATACCTTCAATGGCTTGGCAGCGAGCGACTTCTTCCAGCAAGCCGGCTTCGCGCAATACATCTTTGAGTTTCTTCTGAACCAGCAGGTCCAGGCGTTCAACGGACTTGAGAAAAGTGGCGAACACAGCCTTCAAACTGGCGTCATTTGCCCAGCTCTGGGTCAGGCTGGTTTTGGCCTGAACCAGCGAAGCCCTGCGCCGCAGAAGGCTTTGCAGCTTGCCGTAGACGGCGGGAGGTGGAGTCCAGGGGCGTAAAT
>NZ_JBDFPL010000017.1:0-32978 GCF_039672565.1 Pseudomonas sp. Ps21-P2 | reverse complement strand
TATAGCTGTCGCCGAGGCGGTCGAAGCGGAATACATCATTACCGGCGCCGCCGTCCATACCGTCGTATCCGGCACTGGAGACCATCACATCGTTGCCCCCCCCGCTGACTAGCTGGTCGTTGCCGCCTCCACCCATCAGTAGTTCATTGGCCAGCCCACCACGTATGTAGTCGTTGCCAGGCGTACCCTGCACGATAAGTTCGATCGCGTTCTTGCTGACCTGGCTACTGGCACTTGTGACCTGTAAATCCGTATAGCTGGTGGCTTTCTTGATGCCTGAAATTTGGGTCATACCTGCTCCTTAGGTGCCGTTGGTTCACAGCGCGTGTGGTGTAACGCTATTAACGCCATTTCGTTGCAGGCCATGGGCCGGTATGGCCCCAAAGCAGCCGTCGGACTCGGACTCGTCTTACGGACTGTGCTACCGGCCAGCAGCGTACAACGGGGATTCTGTTAAACCGCTCGGCTACTTCATCGCTCGGCTACTTCATATAGTGGCTATGTGGCGAAGAATGATCAGATTTTTTTCAGGTTTGCACGGCGAAAAATAAACTTCAGAGGCGCAGGGTATAACCACTGCAGAGGTCCAGAACTTATGAGAGGAAAGTGCGGTGATTGACTCCAAAATTCGTATTGATCGTTATGCGCAAGGTGATGAGCAAGGCATCGTCGAGATGATCGTGCCCATTCAGAGGGAGGAGTTTGGCATCAACATCTCGGCTAAGGAGCAACCCGATCTGATGGCGATCCAGACGTTCTATCAGACCGGCGCGGGGGATTTCTGGGTGGCAAGATGTGAGGATGGAGTGATTGGCTCGATCGGCTTAAAGGACATCGGCAACGGCGAGGCGGCATTGCGCAAGATGTTCGTTGCCGCGCCTTGGCGCGGCCGCAAGTACGGTGTGGCACGACAGTTATTGGAATGCTTGCTTGAAGCTGCTCAGCGGCGAGGATTGCAGCGGATCTATCTTGGGACCACGGCGAATTTTCTGGCGGCCCATCGATTTTATGAAAAGCACGGATTCGAGCTCGTCGAGAAGAACGCGTTGCCAGCGAGCTTTCCGCTTATGGCGGTTGACACGCGATTTTACGTATTGCGTTGCCAGCGCTGAGCTTTCTGCTTTACCAGGTCTGGCCGCTATCATGTTTCGATGCAGTTGGCCGGATCGAAAAGCACCCATTCGTCTTCGTCCATGATCTGAATTGCTCGCAGCGAGCCGTTCGTAAACTCCAGTCGGTATTCTTCGACAGCATCGCGAATGTCGAGCCATCCGGTATAGCTCAAGTCGCCCACAGGCCGCTCGCAGACATCCTGGGTGCAGACACGGACCAGACGGCCTGAAGTCGTTACTTCGTATCGGTCTTGCGTGCATTCGAGGTCTGTCGTCTGGAAGTGGCCGCCTTCGTGTCCGTTTGGCAGGCGGTAGCTGAAAATGACCTCGTCGTACATTTCCATGGATTTCCCCTCAGTATTTGAATAACTCCAGACGGCATGCATATTTCTTTCGGACGCGGCGTTCAGGCGGATCAGCTGGTGCAGACAGCCAGGCACCTGCTCAAAAACGGCCACTAATCGTAGCTAGAGATTTAAAGACTTATGTTAACCCCCGCTAGGGATATTTAAGCACGGCAACGCGCGAGGTAATCTATTGCGCAGAACCGCTGAACACTTAAGCGTCGTTTCATCCGGCGCCTTGAGCAGTGTTTTTGCCTGGTGATCACCCAGTGCCGGTGTCTTGCCTTCGTTGTTTTCTATTCTGGGTCGTTTCACCCCGTGCACGGGATTGCCGCCGGCGATCGCGTTGCTTTCTAACAGGTGATCAAAGAGGCTGGCCAGCGCTGCTAATTTGCGGCGGATCGTGGCGCCCGCCAAACCGCGACCTCCATTGCCCAGCTAGCGGCTGCTTTGGCCCCAAAGCAGCCGTCGGCCTCGGACTCGGCTTACGGACTGTGCTACCGGCCAGCAGCATACAACGGGATTTACGTTAAATAAGCTCCGGACTTTCCGACAGTTCGGGGGCCTTTTCATGGTAAGTCAGTTGCAGCGGCATTTGCTCCACCGGCAACCTGGATATAGAGCTGACGTTGAGAGTTGGCCCCGTCCCGAGAGAAAGCTATGAGTGATGATCTAATGGTTGTTGAAACTGCTGTTTGGCTGGTTTTGATCTGCGCGACGATAGGTTTGGGTGCGCACTGGTACCGCAAACAGCAAGTGCCGCCAGACTGGCCGGAGGACGAATATAGGTAGGGGAGGTGGGTTTCATTTTTCGTGAACATTGCTAAATCACTGGCTGTAGGCTTTGCTTGAGGCCTGCTGCCAACTCACTGAGGATAGGCTGGTACTCCGTTACGCTGGTGATGACATAGTTGACGTGAGTGTCAACTGACGGTATCTTCAGCAGTAGATAGATGTGCGCGGGGATCACACAAGATGTGTGGGAATTCTATCAGCCGACCTCATAGCCGAGGGCTCCAGACACCACTGGTTTAAAGAGCACCCGAAATCCTGTTCACAAAAACGCCGCTTTTTGAGCGGCGTTTTTGTTTCTGTTGACTATCGCCTGCCACCCCGAGCCTTAGCGATTTTTGGCTGTTTCCCCGTATGAGCTACGGTTTTCGCCAGTGTGTTGAAGGGAATGCTGTTGTCACGGGTAGGCTCATGAGGCTTGCTGCGGTCGTAAGGATGTGTGGTTTTGATCCACAGCATTACTCCTAGTGCTAACGTCTCGTGCTTGTCGATGCTGAAAGCGACTTTTACCTTCACACCCAAATCATCCTCGATGATCAACCAGTTCTCTATACCGTGCTGATAGTGCTTGCCCTGGATGCATTTTTGATCGCACCAAGTAGCCATCCAGCCCCCAAGCTTCATGCTCAATTGGTGCCGTTCCGGGCAAAAATACCGTTCATTGCCGTTCTCGTCATCTATCCGGATCAGCCCCTTCTCTGACTCTCCAGCGTCCAGCTCACGCGTATAGCAGTGGCTTCTGAAGCGGCACTCACCAGCAATCTGAACGCCTCCCAAAAGGTTGAAGACGATATTGGTCGGATGCAGGTGAGTAAAATCATAATCTTGGCCGTCGTACGAAAGTGCTGACGGATGTCCATTAGAAAACAGCATGAATGCGCGACTTTTCAGGAGGTCAGTGTATAGCTTCTCACCTCTGAGGAATGGCACAAAGCGCTGCGCTCACAAAATGCTGCTCACGCGGCTGCGTGTGTGCCGGTATACGGTTATTCTCGCTCACTCGGAGCTATGACAAGTTAGCGTCTGACCTGAGGCTTTGCCTAAAAAGGAGCACACATGTACCAAGTGATAGGAATCAAGAACACAGCCATCGCTTTCCTGATTGTTACCCTTGCGATATTTGCCCTGATAAATCATGGCAACATCATCACGCTTCTAGACCAGCCGGCCAACCTACTGAAAGCGCTGTCCAGCGCTTCGAGCCTGGCTGGTTTTGTTTTTCTCATTTTGGGCGAGACATTCATTTTCCCTTGGATTTGCAAATTGCCTATTGTAAGGACGTACTTCCCGCCAATCGACGGCGCGTGGGATGTGACACTTCAATCGAACTGGGGCGCTATTGAGCGCTTGAGAGGAAACACTGAGGTCGAAGGCAAGATAACCAAGCAGGGCAAGGTCAAAATTTTCTCTCGTTTTATCCGCGTGCGCATGCAATTTGAGGCTAATGACCGCTATTCGAAATCCAGCACCGTTTGTGTAGCCGTTCAGCGTGACTGGCAGCACGGTACGATCGAACTGAATTACATCTATGAGAACCTGACCAGCAATCCGAAGATTTCCGACTGTAGCCATCACAACGGGGCGGCTCGCGTTCAGGTGCGTGATGAGGATGGAAAGGTCTCGATGGAGGGCGTGTATTTTACAGATCGCAACTGGAACCAAGGGCTCAATACAGCCGGCTACATCTCGTTCGAGCGCGCTGCGACAGGGAGTAACCAAATCGGTCAGAATCGCAACGATGGAACTGATGTCAATGCGCAATGATACTACATGTTGTGCTCAACTCTTCTTATTGCACTACATGTAGAGTAGTGGCATCATTGGATCCATGCTGCGACCGCTTCGCAGTACTGCATAAAGAATCGACGACCGCTGGGGATTAGGCGGGCCGTGGGGCGGGGTTTGTTTTTTGCTTGGCGTGACGTCAGCTGGACGCCGGGCGCCCTGTAAGCCTCCATGAGGCTTGACCATTGAAGGCCCTAAACGAGATAGGAGTGGCGTCAAATGCCAAACCTCAGCCCGCTGCTCTACAGCTCCAATGAACACACCACCTTCTTGAAAGAACTGGATCTCAGCAATTCCGAGAAACAGACCATTAATTCGGCCAGGGCAGATGTGCGCGATGCGTTGCGCAGTAAGCTCCCAAGAGCCCTTCGAGACAGGGGCTATCAAGGCAAGGATTGCAATCCAAAATTCTTTATTCAAGGCTCTTGGGCCTATAAAACCCTCAACCGCCCCTGCCAAACCCCTCCACAACAGTCCGATGTCGATGACGGTGTTTACTTGCCGATGAGCATTGTGACGGAGGAGAACCGGCCTACCATGGCCATCAAAGATTTCCGTGCTGCGGTATGTGATGTCCTGAAATCACTATGCGATGAAAAAGGCTGGGATCTTTCGTCCAGAGCCACCTGCCTACGCGTAGAAATCTCGACTTTTGCCCATATTGATCTCCCGCTATACGCCATCCCGGATGATCAATATCTGAAGATCGTAGACAGCATGGAGGCCCGTAATTACAAGGTGATCAAAGCTCTTGCGATGGACTCGGAACAAGACTGCTGGAAGAAACTGCCTTCGGACAAAATCCTTCTTGCCTGCGAGGACAAATGGATCATTTCTGACCCGTTGAAAATGAAGGAATGGTTCGAGCTGGAAGTCTCCGACAAAGAGGAGCAATTACGTCGAGTGATTCGCTACATCAAGGCGTTTCGTGACAAGCAGTGGGACAAAGGTGGCCCGAGTTCCATCTTGCTGATGGCCGCAGCCTGCCCGCTCTTCCAGTTCCACTACAAGAGAGACGACCTAGCGCTGCTCCACGTTGTAAAAGGTCTGCCGGAAGCCTTGCGCAACGGCGTAAAGAGCCCGGTCGATTCCAAGGTCTACCTGACTGATGCACTTGGCGAGGAAGGTGTCGCCGAGGCTGCAGAGAAATTTGAAACCTTCAGGAAATACCTGGAGGCGTCGACTGCAGACAACGCCAAAAAAGATATGGCGTGCCAGTGGATGTGCGCCATGCTGGGTGATCGCTTCCCGAACCGTCCAGATCTTATCTCTGATCAGCCCGCGCAGCCGATGCCGGCGGTGATGGTCGCGACCCCACCTGAGCGTGGCCCTTCTGAAATCGTCAAGCGTACAAAAGCAGGGTAACGCGATGAGCGTGATACCTGAACTGCTCGCATCGCTGAAACCTCTCGGGTTTGAACGATGCGTGGACCAGCTAGGCTCGTCCACATTGCTGGTTGAAGGCGTACTCCCTACGCGTTTCGGCGACGTGCCGTGTCTGGCGTTGATCGACCGGTCTTTTCAGACATTCCCCCTAGTGCAGTTGAGCCCGGTACCTGAGCGCTTGCGGCCGATCGCCCCACATGTGGGGGCAGACGGCTTCTTGTGTTACATCGCAGAAGCGACAGCTGTGGTGGATATTTTTGACCCCATTGGTCAGACGCTGGCGGCCTTTGAACAGGCAGCGCGTGTGCTCGATCAGATAATGGCGGGTGAGCGGGTGGACGATCTGGCTGAAGAGTTTTTCGCTTTTTGGCCCGGCGAAGCTTTATATATGGATGTGAGCGCGCGTCAAACCGGCGAAGGATCTCTTCTGAAAATAGGGAAAGCCTACGCGATCAGTGATGATCCAAAACGCACTTTAGCCAAGCTTAAGCATCGACCGGGTGACCAGCGCGAACTGGATTTCGTTGTTAATTGGGTGACGACGAAAGCAGCACCCAGGCCCACGCCTGATGCTTGGCCACCGAACACCGTCAGGCAATTGCTACATTGGCAAGGGCAGCTTGATGACGCATGCCGGCGCAAAATTGAAGCACGTATTGTCAAGGCCTACCGCAAAGGAGCGGATTTCGCGATTGTCGTGATTGATTCACCTTCGATGCCCTACGGATTTGCGGTATTCGACCTACAGAAATTTCCTCGCGGATCGTATCGTGATCAGCGCCTGCCTATCTATGACCTAAGCATTCATCGGCTTCACATGATTCGCATTGACGACGCCTATGTGATTCAGCGCAATATTCCAGGCCAAACCACGCTCGCCGGCAAACGCATCGCCATGGTGGGCTGCGGAACGATAGGCGGGTATCTTGCGGAGATGCTGGCCAAGGCCGGGGCAGGTTCGCTAGGTGGGGAGCTCATGCTGGTCGATAACCAATGGCTCGAACCGGGAAATCTGGGTCGACACCGGTTGGGCGTCGACAAGAGCTTCCAGCCCAAGGCTACCTCGATGGCAGATGAGATCAAGCGTGCTATGCCGGCATCGAACGTGCGGGCTATCACCCACGATGCCAAGGAGGTGAACCTTGAGGGGTTCGATCTCCTGATCGATGCCACCGGCGAGCAATCATTGGGTCAGTGGCTTGCTGCTTGTCACTCACAAACATGTCCGCTGCTACATATATGGATCGAAGGCGCAGGTATCGCCGTTCGATCGTACATCGGTATCCATGCGTCTGAAGGCTGCTATCGCTGTCTTTGTGATTACGAGAGTTGGGGAGACTTCCACGCGGTTGAAGGTGGGGTCGAACCGCTCTTTGCTGGGCAAGGTTGCGAGGGGCCTTACGTTCCGTTCTCCGCATCAGTATCCATGCAAGCTGCTGCCCTAGGCTTCGATGCTGCCATGGCGTGGGTCGGTAATTACCATTGGCCCGGCCTGTCCACCCGGGTATTGAGCAGAGCCCACGAGCCTTTGACAGCAGACTGCACTATTCTCAAGCGTCCGGGGTGTCCAGCATGCGGTTCATGACTACCTGGCAAAGGCTATTAGATGAGCAATTCGTATACCTCAGCCAAAACGTCTTAGAGATTTTCGAGCGCCATGTCCAGAGCGATGAAGGGACGGAGGCCGGAGGCATTCTGCTGGGGCATGTACGCGGAAAACATCTCGAAGTGCTCGAGGCCAGCGAGCCGACTCGTCAAGATCGCCGTCTGCGCTATTTCTTCGAGCGGATGATCCATGGTCACAAGAGCCTGGCGGACAGGCGCTGGCAGGAGACCAATGGCTTGGTGAGGTACATCGGAGAGTGGCATACCCATCCGCAAGAGGTGCCGAGCCCTTCACACATCGATCTGGATGAATGGAGAACTCTGGCCAAGACCCGCGCGGATCGGCGCCCTCTGCTGGCTGTGGTGGTCGGACGACAGAATCTTCATGTTGAGTTGATGCATGCAGATGGCACGCGTAAGGAGTTTACTCAGCGATGATATTCCAATCTCGCTTCAGGGTCTTTCAGCGCTCCCTCTATTAGTACTTCACCTTGTAAGTTGGTGAATCCTCTGGCCGGTTCTCTCTCCGGTCATAGATCTTGGTCGTGCTGATATTGGCATGTCCGAGCCAGGCCTGGACCTTGGCGATATCCGCTTCATGCTCCAGGGCATTGGTGGCCGCGGTGGCCCTGAGTCCGTGCACCCCCAGACCGTCTACCTCGATTCCGGCCTTTTTCGCGTAGGCCGTGACGACGGCATAGATGCCGTTGGCCGTGATCCCGGCGCCGGTCAATTTACCTCGCAGCGGCATGAACAGTGGCACCTTCCGCTCGGCCAGATGATGCCCTGAGCTTTCCAGGTACTGATGAATGCGCCCAGCTGCCACAGGGTGCAACGGCAGGTAGCGCACCTTGCCGCCCTTGCCATGCACCTTCAGGTGCCGGATCCCGCGGCGTTCCTGGATGTCGCTCACCTGCAGCAGCGCCGCTTCTTCACGGCGCAGCCCGTGATAGAGAAGAACAGCCAGTAGCGCCCGGTCGCGCAGCCCTTTGAGGGTTGTTTCATCGGGCGCCTCGAGCAGCGCTTTGGCCTGGTGATCGCCCAGTGCCGGTGTCTTGCCTTCGTTGCTTTCTATCCTCGGTCGTTTCACCCCATGCACGGGATTGCCGCCGGCGATCGCATTGCTTTCCAGAAGATGATCAAACAGGCTGGCCAGCGCGGCCAATTTGCGCCGGATCGTGGCTCCGGCTAAACCGCGATGCTCGAGCTGGGCGCGCCAGGCCAAAACATGCGATCGGGTCACCACGCGAAACTCATCGGCCGACGCCAAACCGACAAACCCACAGAAGTCTTCCAGGTCATTCTGGTAGGCACGACGAGTGCGCGGGTTGTCGAGGTTGGCAAACCACTCGACCGCGGCCGGAACCCGGGCCAGCGTCTGAAATTCGACCGACGTGAGCCGACGCTGATCATTCTGATGGGTTTTCGTCAGTTCCTGCATAGCATTCCAACCATTGGCTCTTTCTCGATCATTGCTCACCTTTACAGTCACGAAAGCAACGTCACGCATTGCCTTCGCCTACAAAACCGACAAGCGGTAAAAACTGGTGATAACGTATTTTATCGCCAGTTATAGTCAGCAACCCAGGCGCACTTGGGCGCCCTCCGCCACTGTCATTGAAGTGAGCTTTGGGCCGATTGGCGCCCGTCACGAACGGCGGCAACTGGCCGAAAGCTGACTATCTGATTGAAAAGGCCGAGCTTGAAGGGTTGATAGGCAGTTGGTACGTTTGGGAACCTCTACTGGTGGGAGCCAGACATGGGAACTGATTCCTCGCTACAGATCGAACGCGCTGCTTGTGAGGAGTTTATCCGGCTCTGGGGCCAAGGGAGCTTCGAGCATCAGCGACTGGGTCAAGCGTTCTACAACCACTTCAATCTACACAAACTCACCGATCAGGCCCGATTGCACGGTCTATACGAGGCCGACGGTGAGAAAGCTTCGGGCTTGATCTTGAGGCTTTTCCACCTTCACTGAGTGGCAGCTATCGGCCCATAGGCGACATTAGCGCCACGAGCATCACATCGGGCGAAGACGCTCGTCTGCTTAGCACGTGTATGCTGGCTCCCCGAGTACACAAGGGTGGGGCAAGGCTATGAAGATAACTGAGCGAGTCGAAACAGAGGTCGTGACCGACGTAAGTTGTGACATTTGTACAGGCTCGACCCGTGTAGACGCCGGCGGGCTTCAGTTCGCAACCTCCATAAGTCTTTTCTAGGTATAAGTTTCTGAACACCGGATCACGTCTTTTTTCGAAGCTGTGAAACCGGCTGTTCCAACATCGATCGCGTTAGTCCGTGCATATCCGCATTGGCTTGCCAGATCAAAAACCGGCTGTGCATCTCTCGAACAGCAGCTAACAGCTTCTGATTGTTCGCTGTCAGTTTCTCAATGTGCTCGTTGGCGGCCTGAATATCGCTAACCCAGCCCGGTTTCAGCTTCTGAGCCTTCAATGCCGCCTTGCAATTCCTCATCGCTAAATCCACGGCAGGTAGATTCATCAGGGACTGGCGAGCACGACTGATACCCAGTTTTTCTTTGCAGGCCTCAACGAGCAACGGCCAAGTCAGCTTCGGCTCTGACCATTCCTCAATCAGCTTGATGATGCTTTTCTCATCCTTTGGCGTTAAATGCCCCATCGTTAACCCTCGATCTCATCAAGCAAAGCTAAGACGTCATCCAACGATGACAACGCCTCTTGCGCCTCGTTCTCTTCAATGGCTTTGACCTCGATCAGCCCCGACATTGCGGCGGCATTCTTAGTCAGCGTCCACCCGTTATCGGCGTTCCACACAATGTCACCGTTTTCGAGTTCGGAGTTTTCCAGCATTTGGATTAGCGCCTCGCACCTAAAGAGCTTCTCACCCAGTTCTTTGGCCGACCCCGATGCCCCAAACACGCCACGAGACTGTGCATCCATAGCCTTATCAAGGCGGCGTTTAAGGTCGTCGCGTTCTTCCATGAGGTTGCCCAGCTTCACGTCATCTCCTTTTACGCAACCGAGCCGCCCGCAGTCCAAGCAGGCACCCATCTTCGGGCAGGGCTCAGACGCGAAGTTGTGCACACAAACGCCGAGATGGGTTTGATGAATAATGCGGTCCCGCTCACCCTCGCGCAGTTCCCTCACCTCAACCAAGTTCAGCGGCTGATTGGTTTTAATCTTGTCCAGGCGCTGAGCAGCGGTGCTGTGCTTCGTTTTGGGGTGGTAAGCTGCAACCCTTTGGGTGCGATTCTCGATGGTCTCATGGTTGTAAACTGACCCCATCGTCGTGCGTCCAGAGAAGGTGTCAATTAGGAGCTGCGACAGACCGGCCTGGTGCATTGCGGTGTTCAATTCGTGCCGAAACGCGTGCGTGTTGACCTTGACACCGGGGTAGCCCCAGCGCTCGAACAGGCTTTTCACTTTAGGGTGGTTGCCTAATTGCGCATTCATTCGGCTAGTGGTTGCTGCGATCTCCACGCCAAACCCGTGTGTCGCAACGCTGTTACCTGAGTCTTCAGCCATTGCTCCAGTGCGCACGGTAAACAGGGCATCACGGTACTTCACCCGAGCTTTGCCCTCCGTGTACGGCGTGGTGTATGGAAAATTCTTTGGAAGATACTTCTCCCGCAACAGCACATTGAGCTTGCGCATCGTGATCACACTCTGATCGTCAAACTCATAACCCCAGACTCCCTGCTTGCCTTTAAGATATTTGCGCTTTCCTGCGCTGTAATCCCACCCGCCACGGATCTCCGCCAATAGAATTCGGGCGGCGGGGCTGAGCGCTTTTTGCTTCTCCATGCTTTTCAGGAAGTTGGCATTGAAGACGCTTCGCGGGCTGTAGCCCTCATGAACGGTGAGTTTCAGCGTGGCACAGGTTTCGGCGTAGGTGAGCGGTTCATCAGGTCCCTTGGATGGCAGTCCTTCATGGGGCGGAAACTCATCGGGGTGGTCTTCCAGCCAGGCGGCGTAAGCCCGCGCCTCATCGGTGATCGGTTTCAATAACATGATGACCCGCTCGACGACCGGCTCCATCTCAGGTTTAACGACGGGCTTCAGCGCCACCTGGTTTATCTTTTCCGCGTACCAGCGCAGGAACATGCGCCGATTGCCTTGGCTACCCTCTTTGAATACTAAGCACTTCAATTCAACATCGGCCAATTCACCCACGCGACTGGGTGCACTCAGCAATAGCGCACAGGCGGATGTCACAACGATATCAAGGGGCCTGGTCAAATCGTTATTGAACACTTCCCCGAGGGCTTTGATCGCTTCAGGGGCGGGCAGCTTCTCTTCTCGATCCGTTTTTTGCTGCTTGAGCGTGCCACGCTGCCTCCGCGTAAGCGGAGAGGTCCATCGGAAATCTGACCTGAGGAGTTTTTTGTCACGCATCAGGGTGATGATGGCTTCAAGTGACTTACTATGGATGTATGCGTTATTGCCTTTTGTCCAGTGAAGGTCCATGTGGCAACACGCCTTATTACAGACAGCGGCGGAAACCCGCGTCACATCCCGCGTGCTTTTCACCTCGTAGAGCGCGACTTCCAGCGCCCTCAGAGCGTTCACCCAGTCATTCAGCGTCTTTTTCTGCAGATACACCCTTCGGTACACCAGTATGGCCTTGGCGAACTCAGTGAAGGGCGCCTGCATCGCCTTTGGGAAATCTATGCTCGATCCTAACGCTGTGAAGCTACAGCTTGTGAGGCCATGCTGGTGCCAACTGCTGTCTTCCCAGCGGATACTCTCGTTCACTCGATTGGGAATGCCTTTGGGCAGGGTATCTTTTGCCCATTCGATAAACGCCGCGAGGTGAGCCTCTGCAGCCAGTTGGCTCCTGGGCTTAAAATCAACAATGTTATTGGTCGGTCCAGAATCAAGCGCATCGGTCATTCCTCTTTTCCCCTTGAGTCCGATGGTCGGCGCATACCCTCACAATCCAAAATGACCTTCCGACAAGCCAGGATGGCCCGATCCCAGAGCACACCGGTCGTTTTATCCGTGTCAATAGTTTGCATCCGACGACGTTCCAATCGCTCAAGGACCTCATGGTGATTGGCGTACAGAAGGGGTTGGAATTTTGCGCATGCGTAACAGGTAAACGGCGCATCTAGATAGCAGGCGGCAGTGGCACCGCATACTGCCACATCCTCGATTTGTCGATCCGCTCGATCTCCGTTTTTCGCTGAGGCGCGATCCGTGACGATGATTCCGGTGAACGCATTCACAACCAAGGCCAGATGGTCGCTCATCTTCACGTCGACCAGCGCCATTAACTCCGCCGATACCTGCCGGTACTTGCGCACCGTCTGAGTATCGCTGTGCATAAATGCGCGGGCCATAGTCCACTCATCCAGCCCTGCATTAGAAAGGTCCGTGCCGAGGGTGTGCCTGAACCGGTGCCCCCGCGTCATTTTCAGCGGCTGATGGGTGCGAGGCGAAATCGGAAAGCCCTCCATCCGCTCGATGCGAGCAAGCCATGGCCTGACCGTGCCTGGTCCGACATGAAAGATCGGCTGCGGCGCGTCTTCGAGGCTTTTTTGAAGGGGGCTATCAAGCAAAACAGGTGGATTCATCCGCTCCCTAGGCTCTGCTTTATCTTCCAGCTTCCGGCGAAAGAGGGGCACATTCTCAATGGCTACATTCCAGTTGGCACCGTCTGGATACGTTTGCCAGAGTTGCGCCAGAATCATTGCCTTGTAAGCCTGCACGGTGTTGAAGAGATCCTCATCCAGACTGAATGTTTCGGACTTTCCTCGCCAACCCGCCTCGTCGCCTTTTTGCTTTGCCCAATGAAACCTGACCTTGCAGCCATGATCGTCTTTGGTGAAATCACCAAAAACCATCATTCTCACCTGAACGCCACGTTGCCCATAAATCATCAACAAACGGAGGTAAAGGTACTGCTCGGGATCTAACTGACCGTGACAAAATTGCTCATGTATCCATTGATGCAGCGCGTCCTGCTCTACCTGCGTGAATGGGCCTTGTTTGGGGTCCAGGCTAAGGATCACATCGTTACTGGAACGCTTTTTCCTTGGCAGTGCTCGGTAGGCACCGATCAGACGTTGCGAAGGGCGCTGTTCGAGAGATTCGCAGTCGTGCCAAAACGCCACCAAAGTGGCAATGGTACTAAACTCACTTTCGCTCAAGCGCTCTCGTAGAGCGATCAGGTGATCCTCGTTGAGCGGGTCAATCCCGGCCTGAGCAGCACGCGACAACCCACTGGCGGCGTTAGCAACCGTGTCTGCTGCCATATCGGCCATTCGGTACGCAAGGATGGCGTGCAACCAGGGCTGCCAATCCGGCGAGACGCAGGCAATGGCCGCTTCCCAGTTGACTGATTGTCTAGCCGATTTATCCGGTTTCCACATCGGTTCGGCGGGTGTGAACACCTGCCCACATTTCGCTAGGCGAGGCGTGTTCAGCCACGCATCTAGAGTGAACTTCGTGGGTGCCTGAAGTGCTTCGACGGCAATGTTCAGTCTGAAACTCCTTGTGTCTTACCGGCTCTCTGACGGATGGCCTTAAACCGCTCTGCCCGTTTCTGTATCGCTTTGTCTGCCTCTTCCTTCCAGAATTTCGAGCCGTAGCGGCCTGGCATGTCCGATCCGGGACTCCAGCCGAACATCCATGTGAGGGTCTTTTGAACTTGCGTGGTGCGATCCTCTGGCGTGAGCGCTGCCAGTTCCTCACGCATGCTTTCCAGCATCGTGTAGACGGCGTCATGTCTCAGAATATGTGGGTGCACATGAGCCAGTTCCGGCGCCATTTCTCGGACCCTGGATAGAACCCCATCGATTGCTTTGATGGTCAGGGGGCCACCCTCATTTCGCTTGTGCGCCACCAGCAAAAACGGATGCTTTCTCGCTTGCGATGTGCCGCTACGGGGTTTTCTGTGGCGATAATTCAATTCGTACTCATTGATCGCGTGATACAGGTCATCGGTCATCACCAGCATGCGCTCGTGGGTTTTGAATTGCGGGGCCATGGTTCGGGGATCGAGGCTCTCATCCTCTAGGTTGACCACTGCTAGTTGACGACTGTGCCAGTGAATATCGCTGGTCTTGATCAGCAGCATCTCGGAGCGTCGCAGCCCCATGTCGAGACCCAACAGCAAAATGATGTAGTTGCGCAGCTTGTTGGCTTTATCTGGAAAGGGGTTCTCGGCGCTATCCGGATGCATGATCTCCAGCAGTCGAGTTCGCTCCTGGCTTGTCAGCCCCTTTATTTCATCGACTCGCGTACTTTTCCACGCAGGGCTGGCCGCTTTCATCTTGCGGTTGATGCGCTTCTTCAGATCGTCAACTGCCGCATATCGCGTTGAGTGATCACCCAATTTGTCATAGAGGAAGGCGACATAGTCGCGTACCGCCTCGATTCGCTGCTGCGCATGGACCTTGCCAACGGATTTGTAGGCAGTCGCATGCAAGCGCATCCCTGCATACTTCGTGGCCAAGGTTTCCTTGCGAAACCCCGCGTCCGATACAAATCTAGAAAGCTCACTGTCTGTCAGGTATTGGCTGGGAGGGGGCTGTTCGAGGCGAGAAATAAGATCAATGGAGGAAAAGTGCAGAAACTGCTCAAGCACAATCAGATGCTCAAGGTACTTCTTTGTTGTTTCCAGTGCTCTGCCAGAGTGCTCCATGGTGATGTAAAGATTGGGGTAGTAGACCGGGATGCAGTCTTGCACCAGCAGCTTTCTACGAGCACCATTCACAATCTGCTCTATGACCTGGAAATCCATGTCGCTCCCTCATGAAAAATAACTTTTATCAGTATAGTCAGGAACAGGGTACGGTCAATGCGAAACCTAACGTTTTGCTTTCCAGAATTTAAGCGTTTTCGCTACCATTAAAGCACCGCAAACACAGGATTAAAGGCGAATCAAACCATGTCAAAAAGTGACAAATCAGGCAAAACGGGCTCTTACGTTTTTACCATGCATCGGCTGAGCAAAGTTGTTCCGCCGAAGCGGGAAATCCTGAAAAACATCTCCCTCTCGTTTTTCCCCGGCGCCAAGATCGGCGTCCTCGGCCTCAACGGTTCGGGTAAATCCACACTGCTGAAAATCATGGCCGGCGTCGACACCGAGTTTGACGGCGAAGCGCGCCCGATGCCTGAGCTAAACATCGGCTACTTGCCGCAGGAGCCGCAGCTCGACCCGACCAAGACCGTACGTGAAGTGGTCGAAGAAGCGGTCAGCGTCATCAAGGACGCTCAAACGCGTCTGGACGAAGTCTATGCCGCTTACGCCGAGCCGGACGCTGATTTCGACAAGCTGGCGGCCGAACAGGCCAAGCTCGAGTCGATCCTGCAGGCCAGCGATGGCCACAACCTTGAGCGCCAGCTGGAAGTCGCCGCCGATGCGCTGCGTCTGCCAGCCTGGGATGCCAAGGTCGAACACCTGTCCGGTGGTGAGAAACGCCGCGTGGCTCTGTGCCGCCTGTTGCTGTCCGCCCCCGACATGCTGCTGCTCGACGAACCGACCAACCACCTGGACGCCGATTCCGTCGCCTGGCTCGAGCATTTCCTGCACGATTTCCCGGGCACCGTGGTTGCGATCACGCACGACCGGTACTTCCTCGACAACGTCGCCGGCTGGATTCTGGAACTCGACCGCGGCGCCGGCATTCCGTACGAAGGCAACTATTCCGGCTGGCTTGAAGCCAAGTCCGACCGTCTGGCGGCCGAATCCAAGCAGCAGTCGGCCCATGAAAAGGCCATGAAAGAAGAGCTCGAGTGGGTCCGTAAAGGTGCCAAGGCGCGCCAGTCGAAATCCAAGGCCCGTCTGCAACGCTTCGAAGAGCTTCAGTCTCAGGAATTCCAGAAGCGCAGCGAAACCAACGAGATCTACATCCCGGCCGGTCCGCGTCTGGGCGACAAGGTCATCGAATTCAAAAACGTCACCAAGGGCTACGGCGATCGCGTGCTGATCGACAACCTGTCGTTCTCCATGCCTAAAGGCGCCATCGTGGGTGTGATCGGCGGTAACGGCGCCGGTAAGTCGACACTGTTCCGCATGCTGATGGGTAAGGAGCAACCCGACTCTGGCTCCATCGAAGTCGGCGAGACCGTGCAACTGGCGTGCGTCGATCAGAGCCGCGACGATCTGGACGGCAGCAAGACCGTGTTCGCGCAGATTTCCGACGGCTCCGATCAGATCAAGATCGGCAACTACGAAATCCCTTCGCGCACCTATGTCGGCCGTTTCAACTTCAAGGGCGGCGATCAGCAGAAGTTCGTGAAGGACCTGTCTGGCGGTGAGCGCGGTCGTCTGCACCTGGCGCTGACGTTGAAGGAGGGTGGCAACGTCCTGCTGCTCGACGAACCGTCAAACGACCTCGACGTTGAAACCCTGCGTTCCCTCGAAGAAGCCCTGTTGGACTTCCCGGGCGCCGCCATTGTGATCTCTCACGATCGGTGGTTCCTTGACCGCGTGGCGACTCACATCCTCGCGTACGAAGACGATTCCCAAGCCGTGTTCTTCGAAGGCAACTACACCGAATACGAAGCCGATCGCAAGAAACGCCTCGGCGATGCAGCCGCGCAGCCGCACCGCGTGCGTCACAAGAAACTGGCCTGATTCGGGTTGGTGGCATAAAAAAACGGAGCCTTCGGGCTCCGTTTTTTGTGTCTGACTGATTGTCAGTCGAGTGAGTCAGTCGCCAGCCTCAATGCGTATGACCTCAATGACTGCATCGCCGACCGGCCGCTGCCAGGTGACTTCTTCTCCGACCTTGGCGCCCAGCAATGCCTTGCCCAGCGGCGACGCCCAGTTGATCAATTGACTGCCCGCATCGGCCTGATCCTCGCCGACCAACTGCACGCGTTGTTCGACATTGTCCTCGTCGGCAAAAGTTACCCAGCTGCCAATCTGAACCTTCTCATCTGAAGCGCTGTTGACCACTTGGGCGCTCTGCAGGCGCTGGTTGAAATAACGCAGGTCGCGTTCGATTTCGGCCATGCGCTGCTTGTCTGCCTCATCACCCCGGGCGTTCTGTTCGCTGTATTGCGCTTGCAGTTGCTCAACCTGATCATGCAATTGATCGAGGCCGCGCTGGGTGACGTAATTGGTCTGGACGCTGATCTGCCGTTCAACCGGCGGGTCGATTTGCGCGGCGGCGTTGTCTTCGTTGACGAAGGCGCGACTCATGGCGGGGCTCCTGTTCATGGCTTAGTCACATTGGGCCATGGTGGGTGCCCGATAGTTTCACCCGTTATGCAGACGCAACTGGCGTTCAATGAGAGCGGTAGGCTTTGGCGGCGTCCTGGGTCCTTTGATGGTCCCAGTCGCGGTCGCGGTCATTCCAGATGCTGTCGCGGCCCTGATCCTGAACATTGCTGTTGGCAAGTTGGGCCTGGCACTGACGAAATCCATCTGACCAGCCTTGTGCGTACAAGGTGTCACGCAGATAGCGGGGCACGTCCTTTTTGAATTGCCCTTTGATCACGTCGATGGACTGCCGCCCGCTTCCGCACCCATCCTGAAAACCGTCAGCGAATGCCGGTGGGTAACCTTCGGCCAATAGCTGGTCGTGGGTAGACTGACATCCGGCGACAACGACAACGCACCACAGCACAACCCATCGCGCATTCATTTTGATTTCCTCACTGCTTGAGAAAAGTTTAGAAGCGCTTCTGTGAGTTATTGGTAAAAACGCTGTAGGAAATCCATTAACCGATGCTCGGTCACGTGCAATAAGTTCCCCCTTTTTCACCCCGCGACGACGTATTGAAAAAACTTCCGGTAATTTTTCTGTGAGCGGGCCGCGCTGATTCAAGGTTGTTAAACTGTCGCGCTGCGCAAAACCGTTTAGGAAGATTGATGAACCTCAGAACGATTCTGATCCTCGGCGCACTCAGCGCCTTTGGCCCGTTGGCCATCGACTTTTACCTGCCAGGTTTCCCGGCCATCGCTTTGGCATTCGGCACGGACGAGAAACACGTTCAGCTGACCCTGGCCTCTTATTTCCTCGGCCTGAGCATCGGCCAGCTCGCCTACGGCCCGATTGCCGATCGCTTCGGCCGTCGGATCCCGCTGTTGTTTGGCGTCGGCTTGTTCACCCTCGCATCGCTGGCGTGCGCCCTGGCGCCTTCTCTTGAATGGCTGATTGCTGCCCGCTTTGTACAGGCGTTGGGGGGATGTGCCGGTATGGTGCTGTCGCGGGCGATCGTCAGCGACAAATGCTCACCGGTTGACTCGGCCAAGGTGTTCTCGCAATTGATGCTGGTCATGGGCCTGGCGCCGATTCTGGCCCCGATGCTCGGCGGGCTGTTGGTCAACGTCGTGGGTTGGCAGGCCATCTTCCTGACCTTGACGGGGTTCAGCGCGCTCACTGCAGTGGCGGTTTTCAGGGGATTGCCGGAAAGCATGCCGGCCGGCCATCCGCGACTGCCCCTCTCGGGCGCGCTCGGGTCGTACTGGAACCTGCTGGGCGACCGGATCTTCCTGGGCCACGCGCTCACCGGCGGCATCGCGATGGCAGGGATGTTTTCCTACATCGCAGGTTCTCCCTTCGTTTTCATCAAGCTCTACGGCGTCCCGGCGGAACACTACGGTTGGTTATTCGGCATCAACGCTGCCGGCTTCATCCTCATCGCCCAGGTGAACGCTCGACTCGTCGGGCGCTATGGTCCGGCATGGTTGCTGTCGCGGACTGTCTGGATCTATCTCGCTGCCGCCCTTGTGCTGCTGACCATCGCCTCCCTGCACACCGAAAAGCTGTGGCCGCTGCTGATTCCGCTGTTCATCTATATCGCCAGCCTCGGCTGCATCATTCCCAACGCTTCGGCGTGCGCGATGAGTGGGCAGGGCAAACGTGCGGGCAGCGCGTCGGCCTTGTTGGGGTGCTTGCAGTTCAGTGTCGCTGCGGGCGCGGCAGCGCTGGTGGGCGTACTGCATGACGGAACGGCCGTGCCAATGGCGACCGTTATTACGCTGTGCGGCGTTCTGGCTGTGACGCTTTCGGTTGTTACACGCCGGGCGCAGCAGAAGCGAGATGCGCTGACTCCCCACGCGGATGTGCGGATCTAACCGACGTCGGCAACGTTAACGCGTTGCCGATATTCACCGGGTTTAAGGCGTACCTGTACAAGCATGTTCAGCCTGTTGAAAAGAGCGTGTTATATACAGCCGTTTACTACTTCGGAATTGGAAACTTCTTACAGCGTTTAAAAGCTCTTAACTTGGTCTCGTGCCGGATTGAGATAAGTTCACTTCTGACACGTCCCTTGAGCAGCTTATTTTCTTGAAGTCCTCAGGAGTTTTCAGTGTAGGCAATCGCCCTGGTGCCGAATTCACGAACGGCTACTGTCCGCGCAAATGCCCGTCCTTCAAGGGGCTACGGCTATCCGGCTGAGTCTGCGCAGCATGGGGTCTGCCGGATTGTGCTGAACATTTGCCAATACGGCCCACAAACAAAGGGCTAAGCAATGGACAAGTTGATCCGCCGATCGGCCGCAGGTCTTATACTAAGCGCCGTCATGGATCCGATTTAATTCTTGTCATCTATCTGTATTGCTCGGGCGAAACTATCTGTATGACCTGCAAGTTCCAGCAATCAGAGTTTGTATGACGTGATTTAAATCAATGTCTGTTTTCGCCGTAAACATCGATGATGGTTCACCACAGCAATGGCCCGGCGCTTTCAATTGATTACGCCCGTGATTACGCGCCAAGCCACACCAGGCCAAGCCAACGCTTCGACCTGCGCACCGGTGCCGGGCCGCTTAGATAATGTTCAACAGGGAGTGAAGACATGGAATATGTACCTTGCATCAGCCAGATCGCTGCATTGCTCGCCGATCCTAAACGCAGCGCGATCGTGTGGGCACTGATGGACGGAACATCGCGGGCGGCCAATGAGGTAGCTTCGCTAGTGGGTCTATCCACTTCTTCTGCCGGTGCACACCTGGCGCGCCTTGCCGCTGGCGGATTGCTGCGCCATGAAGTCCGCGCCCGCAAACGGTATTTCAGGCTGGCCGCTCCGGAAGTCCGGACTGCGGTCCAGGCGCTGGTCAGTGCGTCCATGGTCAGCGCGGATCTGATCAGCCGCAGCATGGCGCAACCGTTGCCGCCCCTTCCGTTGTGCCGCGCCAGTGTCTGCGCGGATCATCTTGGCGGCGAAATGGGTGCGGAGCTGTATTTGAGGATGCTGGGCGCGGGCTGGATCGAACAATCCGAACACCGGCTGGAAGTCACCAGCGTCGGCATCTCGCGCTTTGCCGAACGGGGGATTTTCATTCCCGCGCTGGCCCACAGACGACGCGAAGCCGTGTGCGCCTGTGTTGACTGTCATGAAAGCAGCCCACACCTCGGCGGCGCATTGGGGGCCGGGCTTTTGCAGTTGTTTATGCAGCTGGGTTGGCTGCGGACGACCGAGGAGGCGTCCACGTTGCAGGTCTCATCCAATGGTCAGCGAGAAATCAGCAAAATCGCCTCGGCGGCGTGATGCTCCCAGAGGGAGCGGGGCGTGTGGAGCAGAGCATCCACACGCGGTTGCTGATCAAGGGGCGTGTTTGATCAGGGCTTGATCAGACGGGCATCGAGGCTGTTTTGCGCCAGACGTCTGGCCTGATCCTGGGTCATGCCCAGATGGGTGTGCAGCGCGTGGAAGTTCTCGGTCACGTAGCCACCGAAGTACGCCGGGTCATCGGAGTTGACGGTCACTTTCACGCCGCGCTCAAGCATGTCGAGAATGTTGTGCTGACCCATGTGCTCGAAAACGCAGAGCTTGGTGTTGGACAGCGGGCAGACCGTCAGGGGGATTTGCTCATCGATGATGCGCTGCATCAGGCGCTCGTCCTCGATGGCGCGCACGCCGTGATCGATACGCTGGATCTTCAGCAAATCCAGTGCTTCCCAGATGTACTCCGGCGGACCTTCTTCACCTGCGTGGGCAACGGTCAGGAAGCCCTCACCGCGAGCACGGTCGAAGACGCGCTTGAACTTGCTCGGCGGATGGCCCATTTCCGAGCTGTCCAGGCCGACGGCGACGAAGGTGTCGCGGTAGGGCAGGGCCATGTCGAGGGTCTTCTGCGCTTCGTCTTCGCTCAAATGGCGCAGGAAGCTCAGGATCAGGCCACTGCCGATGCCGAGTTTTTCCTTGCCGTCTTTCAAGGCGCCGGCGATGCCGTTAAGCACGACTTCAAAAGGAATACCGCGGTCGGTGTGGGTCTGAGGGTCGAAGAACGGTTCGGTGTGAATGACGTTCTGCGCCTTGCAGCGCTCCAGGTAAGCCCAGGTCAGGTCGTAAAAGTCCTGCTCGGTACGCAGCACGTCGGCGCCGCGGTAATACAGGTCGAGAAACTCCTGCAGATTATTGAACGCGTAGGCCTTGCGCAGGGTTTCGATGTCCGCCCAGGGCAAGGCGATCTTGTTGCGCTCAGCCAGAGCGAACAACAGTTCCGGCTCTAGCGAGCCCTCCAGATGCAGGTGCAGTTCTGCCTTGGGCAGGGCGTTCAACCAGTCGTACATGGGCTTTGTCTCGTAAGGTGCAATGGCGGGCATTCTACAGAGTCAGACGCGCGGGCTGAATAAAACCTGACCGGACGGTTCACACGCTGCTTTGGCTTGCATTGCCACCGGTCCTGGCAGCGAGGCCCAGCAGTCGCAGGCGTTTTCGGCGTCTGAATATCCGGAACACAGACCGGTAAATGGCAATTTGTCGCGGTGGCGCGACGATGTGTCGCGACCCGCTGCTACCCTGTCTTGAAACCTTTGTTTACATCGATACTCTCAAGCGCTTCAGTAAATTTCACTTCATGGATGTGCGGCCAGGGTCGCAAGGGGCTAAAAGGCAGCGATGGGCACGATTCTCAAGCAGGAAAAGTTTCTACTACTGGCGGTCATTGCGACCTTTTTCGCGTACTTCTACGAGCACCAATTGCTCAGCAACGGAAACACCGTCGCGCTGATAGCGGGTATCGCCCTGGTGGGCTTCATCATCTGCGCCTCGCTGCGGGTGGCTCACCACGCCGAACTGTTGGCGGAGAAGGTCGGTGATCCCTACGGCACGATGATTCTGACGCTGTCAGCGGTGCTGGTCGAGGTCGTGATTCTGGCGATCATGATGAGCAACGAACCTTCACCCACGCTGGTACGGGACACCATCTACTCGGCTGTGATGCTCGACATCAACGGGATTCTGGGTCTCGCCGCATTGATGGGCGGCCTCAAGCACGGTGAGCAGTCCTACAACGATGACTCCGCGCGGTCTTACAGCGTGATGATTCTGACTGCCATGGCGGTGTCGATGGTGGTGCCTGAATTCATTCCGGAAGGGAAGTGGAAGCTGTATTCGGCTTTCACCATCGGCGCGATGATTCTGCTTTATGCACTGTTCCTGCGCATGCAGGTCGGGCCGCACAGCTACTTCTTCAGCTACAGCTACCCGGACAAGAAGCGCCGCAAGGGTGAGGCCGAGGAAGCGCACGAGCCAATCAACCTGACGCGCTCGATTGCGACGCTGGTCTTCGGTGTGGTGGTTATTGGCGCGTTGGCCGAGGTCATGTCGAAAACCGTTGATCTGGGTCTTGAAGGCAGCGGCGCGCCGCCTGTCATGACAGCGATTCTGGTGGCGGCCATTTCGGCAGCGCCGGAGATCCTGACCGCACTGCGAGCCGCGCTGGCCAACCGCATGCAGTCGGTGGTCAACATCGCCCTCGGTGCCTCGTTGTCGACGGTGATCCTGACCGTACCTGTCATGGAAGGCATGGCGCTATACAGCGGCCAGGCGTTCCAGATGGCGATGACGCCAGTGCAGACCGTGATGATTTTCGTCACCCTGCTGGTCTGCGCCATCAACCTCAACGACGGCGAGACCAACGCCATCGAAGGCATGACGCATTTCGTGCTGTTTGCCACCTTCATCATGCTTTCTCTGATGGGGCTATAACCTGGGTTCGCTTTAACCCGGCAGCGGGGGAGTCGGCAGTTTTACTTCCCCACTGCTGTAATGGCCTATCAGGCCCTGATCAATTCCGCAGCCGCTTGGCGATGATCTGCAATCAGCCCCTTCAGATCGAGCCCTTCGACCTGACCGTCAATCACCCGCCATTTGCCGCCGATCATCACCCGATCTGCGCGATCAGCGCCGCACAGCAGCAACGCTGAAATCGGATCGTGACTGCCGGAGAAGCGCAACTCGTCCAGCTTGAACAGCGCCAGGTCAGCCTGTTTACCCACGGCCAACTCGCCGATGTCATGACGGCCCAGCAATTGCGCCGAGCCCTTGGTCGCCCAGCCTAACGCCAGCTCCGGCGTGATTCTTTCCGCCCCGTAGCGCAACCGCTGCAGGTACAACGCCTGCTTGGCTTCAAGCATCATGTTCGAGGCGTCATTTGACGCCGAACCGTCGACACCCAGACCGATCGGCGCGCCAGCGGCAAGCAGGTCCAGCGTGGGGCAGATGCCTGACGCGAGGCGCATGTTCGAACTCGGACAATGACAGACTCCGGCGCCCGCCCGGCCGAGGCGCGTGATCTCTTCGCTGTTGAAATGAATGCCGTGGGCCAGCCAGGTACGAGGGCCGAGCCAGCCGACGCTGTCCAGATAATCCACCGTGCGCAGGCCGAAGCGCTGCAGGCAGAAGTCCTCTTCGTCGAGAGTCTCAGCCAGATGCGTGTGCAGACGCACGTCGTGTTTTTCGGCAAGTGCCGCGCTTTCGGCCATGATCTCGGTCGTCACCGAAAACGGCGAGCACGGCGCCAGCGCGATCTGAATCTGGGCGCCGTCACCCCGCTCATGATAGGTCTCGATCAGCCGCACGCTGTCATCGAGAATCACCTGGCCCTGCTGAACGGTTTGCTGGGGTGGCAGGCCGCCGTCGGCCTCGCCCAGCGTCATCGAACCCCGCGTCAGCATTGCGCGCATGCTCAGCTCGCGAACACTTTCCACCTGCACATCGATGGCGTCTTCCAGACCCTGCGGAAACAAATAATGATGGTCGGCGGCGGTGGTGCAGCCCGACAGCAGCAGCTCGGTCAGGGCGACCTTACTGGCCAGTGCGAGTTTTTCCGGCGTTAGCCGCGCCCACACCGGGTACAGGGTTTTCAGCCAGGGGAACAACGGCTGATTGACCACCGGGCCCCAGGCGCGGGTCAGGGTTTGATAGAAGTGGTGGTGCGTGTTGATCAGGCCAGGGAGCAGGACATGCTCGCGTGCATCGAATACGTGATCGCAAGGCTGTGTAGGCTGTTGTCCCAGCGGGAGCATCTCAACGATAACCCCGCCTTCGACCACCAGGCCGCCGCGAGCATCGAGATCATTGGCCGTGAAAACGGCAAGGGGATTTTTCAACTAGGTACGGATCGCGGGCATTGGCCGGCTCCTCTGAAAGTGGGTTCAGGTCGCCAGCTCAGTGTTGCCCTGTCTGCTGATCCAGGGTCGCCGCAGCATCGAGTGCGCTGCGAGGCGAGGGCGGATTCTAGAGTGTTGCGGCGGGTGTGGGCAAGTCACGACAGCTCATACTGCCGCGACTTGCATCGCGATCACCAGGGAATCGTCTCACCCTTGTAGTTCACAAAGTGGTGACCACCTTTCCCTGCAAATCGCTCAAGCTGCTCGACAATCCCGCGCACGCTGGTTTCGACGTCGATGTCAGCGCCTTCACCGCCCATCGCCGTACGGACCCAACCCGGATGCATCGACAGCACGGTGGGTTTGTTCTCGCCCAACTGCGTCACGAAAGTATTGGTCATTGAGTTCAGCGCGGCTTTGCTGGCTTTGTACAACGCCATCTCTGGCGCGTCCGGCATGGTGACGCTGCCGAGCACCGAGCTCATGAACGCGATCACGCCAGTCTCGGGACGTATTTGGTCGACGAAGCGTTTGGCCAAGCGGATCGGCGCGACGGCGTTGGTGAGAAACAGCTGACCCAGTTCGCCAGCGGTGGCGTCGGTGGGGTTGGGATGCATCGGGCCCATCACGCCGGCGTTGACGAACAACAGGTCATACATCTGGCCCTTGAGGTTGTGGGTGAGCACTTCGAGGGACGATTGCTCATCGATGTCCAGTGTCTGCAACTGGACATTCGGCAGTGCTTTCAGCTCGTCGGCCTTCTGGGCATCGCGGACAGTGGCGGTGACTTCCCAGCCGAGTTCCGCGAGACGTTTCACCAGTCCAAGGCCAAGGCCGCGCGAAGCTCCGATGATCAGGGCTGTTTTAGGGGTGGACATTGAAATGACTCCTGTACAGACAAACGAAAAATTTCACTCAATGGGTGGACATCGCCACGTGTCGAGAATTTTGTTTCTCGAAGCGCTGTGTTGCCGCGAGGCGCATAAGTTAGCGGCAGAGGATGACAGAGGCTGACGACATATGTGAGGGGACGTTTCCGATATGAATGTCAGGCAAATAGGATGGCGCACGCTCAATCCTGCCACGATGTGTGTCTGTATAAAAAACATCCAGCTCACCCAACACTCCGTGGATTCAGCAGCCCGCGAAGGCTTGCGCGGGTTATCCACAGAATGCTCCACAGCTAATGTGGGTAGTTGTGGATTGGTAATGGAAGCCGCTCGAAAGGAGTGCCACGTTGGCATAAATGGCGCTAACGTCCTGTTTTATCGCTGGATTTACCCACAGCACAGTGTTTTGGCTAAAAAGTGATCAACCTTCGCAAAGCCATATGGATCAAGGCCTGCGACGGGGTATGCTCAGCTTGTCCACAGGCGGATGCACAGTAGATGTGGGCAAACGCCACAGCCGGTTACAGCCGTCGCGTTCGCTCGCAGGACCGGCTTTAGCGGGGAAGGCGTCGATATGTCCGTGGGTTGATTACTGCGGCTGCTGCAACACGATTCGTCCGCGACTGATGTCGGAAAGCTGGCGCTGAAGGGTTTCAATCTGCTCGGGAGCCAGGGCAATCGAGAGCGTGACACCGTTGGCGTTGAAGCGCTCTTCCTCCACAAGACCGTTTAGCTCGGCCACTCGCAGCTTTATCAGCACCAGCTCGCTGAAGCTGCAGTCGAATTGCAGCGACACGCGATTGATCAGCGGCACTCGATCGGCCTGCTGCAGGCATTTGTTGGCGCCTCCGCCATAGGCCCTCGCCAGCCCGCCGGTGCCCAGTTGAATCCCGCCATACCAGCGAATGACCAGCACTACGACCCGATCAAAATCCTGGGCATCAATGGCCGCGAGTATCGGTCGTCCGGCGGTGCCGCCTGGTTCGCCGTCGTCGTTGCTGCGGTACTGCGCGCCCAGCTTCCAGGCCCAGCAATTGTGCGTGGCGTCGAGATCACTGTGTTGCTCGATAAACGCTTGAGCATCGGCAGGCGTGTCGATGGGCGCTGCGAGAGTTATAAAGCGGCTCTTGCGAATCTCTTCTCGAAACTCGCAGGGGCCGGTGAGCGTAGAAGGCATTGAAGTTCCAGACTGCGTTTGGCTTTCAGGGAGTTATAACGTGGGGGTGAGTCCGCACCCTTTGAGAATGATCCGGACCAGGTTATCCCCGGCGACTTCCATGTCTTGCTTGGTCAGCCGCGAACGGCCGGTCACCTGGCAGATTTGCGTGGCGAAGTCAGCGTAATGCTGAGTGCTGCCCCACAGCAGAAAGATAAGATGCACCGGATCGACCGGGTCCATCTTTCCTGCATCGATCCAGGCCTGGAAGACCGCGGCACGCCCCTGAAACCATTCGCGATAGTCCTGACTGAAATACTGGTTCAGGCATTCGCCGCCACTGATGATCTCCATGGCAAAGATGCGCGAGGCTTGTGGCTGGCGCCGCGAGAATTCCATCTTCGCGCGGATGTAGTGCGTCAGCGCCTGTGCCGGGTCGTCCTCTGCGCTCAGGTTGTTAAACGTGCTGTCCCACAACTCGATAATGTTGCTCAGCACCGCGATGTACAGACCCAGCTTGTTGGTGAAGTAATAGTGCAAGTTGGCTTTAGGCAGCCCGGCATTTTGCGCGATCGTGTTCATGCTGGTGCCTTTGAAGCCATGGCGAGCGAACTCGTCTTCGGCCGCCTTCAAGATCGCTTCTTCGTTTTTCTGACGAATACGGCTGGCCGGTTTGGTGGCGCTGGGGCTGTGAGCGGGGACTTCGAGGGTCATGTGCGGTTCCAGACGGATCATTGGGTGCGACGCGGTGAACAGATAGCGCACCCGCGAGGATCCGACAAGCGTTGCCCTCGTAAATCAGTGCTCAAATGATTCCGTTGTCTGTTCTTTGGTTTCGTTCGTCTCGCTTGTTTGCTTGCCTTCCGGGAGTAGCAGGCACATTACGATGGCCGTCAGTCCGCCGCTGGTGATTGCCGAGTCAAACAGGCTCTGTACCAATTGAGGCAAATGATGCAGCAGCGTCGGTTGCGCCGCGATACCCAGCCCTACTCCGAAAGAGGTAGCGATGATCAACATGCTGCGGCGGTCCAGCGGCGCTTGGGCAAGAATCCGCACGCCCGCCGCCGCCACGCTGCCGAACATCACCAATGTCGCACCGCCAAGCACAGGTTTCGGAATCTGCTGAAGAATCGCACCGATCACCGGGAACAGTCCGAGCAGAAACAGGATTGCTCCGATGTAGAGACCGACATAACGGCTGGCCACGCCAGTGAGCTGAATCACACCGTTATTCTGCGCGAATGTGGTGTTCGGGAATGCGCTGAACGTCGCCGCGATCATGCAACTGACGCCGTCGCCCAACACACCGCCCTTCAGCCGGGCAATATAGCTTGGGCCTTTGATGGGTTCGCGGGAGAGCATGCAGTTGGCGGTAAGGTCGCCGACGGTTTCGATGCTGCTGATCAGATAAATCAGCGCGACTGGTAGGAAAGCGGCCCAGTCGAAACTGAATCCGAACCGGAAGGGCACAGGGATGCTGACCAGCGCAACGTCGGCGATGGAGTGAGGTACGAGTTTTCCACTGAACCACGCTGCGATGCTGCCGACCGCGAGCCCGATGATGATGGCCGAGAGGCGCAACCAGGGCGCGCTCGAACGGTTGAGCACAATGATCACTGCCAATACGAATACGCCGAGGGCCAGATTGACCGGCTCGCCGAAGTCCGGAGCGTTAAAACCGCCACCTAAATCCGTCACCCCGACCTTGATCAAGCTGACGCCGATCAGCGTGATGACGATGCCGGTGACCAGTGGCGTGATCACTCGACGCAACTGGCCGATGAAACGGCTGAGCACAATCTGCACGACGGCGCCGAAGAAACACACACCGAATACCATGGCCATGATGTCCTCCGGGCTGCCACCGCGCTGCTTGACCATGAAGCCTGCCGACAGCACTGCCCCGAGAAACGCGAAACTGGTGCCTTGCAGGCAAATCATGCCGGCGCCGATACCGAACGGTCGTCGCGCCTGAATGAACGTGCCCACCCCCGACACCATCAACGCCATGCTGATCAGATAAGGCATGTACGCGCCGAGCCCGAGCGCCGATCCGATAATCAGTGGCGGCGTGATAATGCCGACGAATGCAGCGAGGACATGCTGGATTGCAGCCAGGACCGCGGGTCCGGGGCGCGGCCTGTCGTTGAGGCCGTAGATGAGGTCGTTATTGTCTGGCGCTTCAGGCTGCATGCTGGCTCTCGATTTCTGTGTGGGCTTCGACATCCAGCCTCACTGCAAAAACCTGTCCAACTGATCAGATACCTGTTTGCCGATTCGCTGTACATGCCCGTTTATCAAGGGGCTGGACGAATATGGCGGCCGTTTGACTGCGTGTTAGTGAGGTGCCGACGTACTCGGCCGGCCTCATCGTGTGGCAGCCAGACTCTCCAGAAAACTTTCCAGCACCAAATGGGGGCGGCGCCCTTTGCGCGTGACGGTTACAAGGCTCACGTCGTAAAACCGCGTCTTGGGTTTCAGCGCGCGCAGCCGACCCTGTTGCACCCAGAGGCTGGCGTAATGGTCGGGCAGATAGCCGATGTAACGCCCCGTCAGAATCAGAAACGCCATACCCTCCCGGTCCGACGCGCTCGCGGTGCATTTCAGCGCCTGATAGTGGGCCTGGATTTCACCGGGCAGACGAAACGTTGGCGCGATCGTCTCTTGCGCTGACAATCGATCGTCATCCAGCTGCGCATCGTCGACGTAAAACAACGGATGGCCGACGGCGCAGTACAGCAGCGAACGTTCGCTATACAGCGGCTGATATTCCAGTCCCGACAAGGCACTGGCCTGGGGTACGACGCCGACGTGCAAGCTGCCGTCGAGCACGCCCTGCTCGACTTCGTTGGGCGCAATCATGCGGATATTGATGTGCACGTCCGGGCCGCGTTCTTTCAGTTGGGAAAGCGCGTGGGTGATCCGCATGTGGGGGAGGGTGACCAGATTGTCCGTCAGTCCTATGTTCAGCTCGCCGCGCAGGTGTCGGTGAAGACCATTTACTTCCGTACGAAAACTCTCGAGGGCGCTCAATAACTGCAGCGAGGACTGGTAGACCTCGCGACCTTCCTCTGTAAGCGAAAACCCCGCACGACCCCGTTGGCAAAGACGCAGTCCAAGGCGCTGCTCCAGATCGCTCATCTGCTGGCTGATGGCGGAGCGACCAATACCCAGCGCGCTTTCTGCTGCCGAAAAGCCCCCGGACTCGACGACGCTGCGAAAAATGCGCAACAGACGGATATCAAAATCGCTGACTTGCGCCAGAGGATCATTACGGCGGGTGCTCATAGTTTAGTAACCAGTCAACTGAAGATCGTAAAAGCAGGGTTTTTCGGACTTTATGCCCGTGGCACTTTAGCTGCAACCGGCCCTGCTCCTGCTCGTACATTCGCCAGGAAATCAGGCCACCCACGCCCAGTGAGGTTAATTCCGATGAATATGCCCGAATCGTCCGACATGTCTCTGGCGAGCCAGCTCAAACTAGACGCCCACTGGATGCCTTACACGGCGAACCGAAACTTCCATCGTGATCCACGGCTGATCGTCGCCGCCGAAGGCAGCTATCTCACGGACGACAAGGGCCGCAAGATATATGACGGTCTGTCGGGGCTTTGGACCTGTGGCGCGGGGCATACGCGCAAGGAGATCCAGGAAGCGGTTTCCCGGCAGTTGGGTACGCTGGACTACTCGCCCGGGTTCCAGTTCGGACACCCGCTGTCCTTCCAGCTGGCTGAAAAGATCACCGATCTGACACCCGGCAAGCTGAATCACGTCTTCTATACCGACTCTGGATCGGAGTGCGCTGACACTGCGGTCAAGATGGTGCGGGCTTACTGGCGTTTGAAAGGTCAGGCCACCAAAACCAAGATGATCGGCCGCGCCCGTGGTTATCACGGCGTCAACATCGCGGGCACCAGCCTGGGTGGCGTCAACGGCAACCGCAAGATGTTCGGGCAACTGATGGACGTCGATCATCTCCCTCATACCTTGCTTGCCAGCAACGCCTATTCACGGGGCATGCCGGAGCAGGGCGGCATTGCGCTGGCCGATGAGATGCTCAAACTGATCGAACTGCACGACGCTTCGAACATTGCAGCAGTGATCGTCGAACCCATGGCAGGCTCTGCTGGCGTGATTGTTCCGCCGCAGGGGTATCTCAAGCGTCTTCGCGAAATCTGTGATCAGCACAATATTCTGCTGATCTTCGATGAGGTTATCACCGGCTTCGGCCGTACCGGCTCAATGTTCGGCGCCGACAGCTTCGGCGTGACGCCGGACCTGATGTGCATCGCCAAGCAAATCACCAACGGCGCGATCCCGATGGGGGCCGTGATAGCCAGCACCGAGATTTACCAGACGTTCATGAATCAGCCGACGCCCGAGTACGCTGTGGAGTTTCCCCACGGCTACACCTATTCAGCACATCCCGTTGCCTGCGCCGCCGGCCTTGCCGCGCTGGAAATCATTCAGCGCGAGAACCTGGTGCAGCAGGTCGCCGAAACCGCGCCCCATTTCGAAGGCTATTTGCACGCGTTGAAGGGCAGCAAGAATGTCGTCGATATACGCAATTACGGTCTTGCCGGCGCCATTCAGATTGCGCCGCGCGACGGCGACGCCATCGTGCGTCCCTTTGAAACGGCCATGAAGCTGTGGAAGGCCGGTTTCTACGTGCGCTTCGGCGGCGACACTCTGCAATTCGGACCGACCTTCAATAGCAAGGCCGAGGACCTTGATCGCATGTTTGATGCAGTGGGTCAGGCCCTCAATCAAATCGACTGATCATCTTTTATTTGCTCACAGGCGCAGTCCGGCTGCGCCTGCGGGCTAACGTTTTCCGGAGTTATGCATGAGCAACATTCAGCACCTGATTCATGGCGAGCTGGTCAGTGAAAATGGCCGCACTGCCGATGTGTTCAATCCGTCAACCGGCCAAGTGATTCGTAAAGTACCCCTCGCCAGTCGCGAAACTGTTCAACAAGCGATTGACTCTGCCAAGACCGCTTTCCCCGCATGGCGCAGTACACCGCCTGCCAAACGCGCGCAGGTCATGTTCCGCTTCAAGCAGTTGCTGGAACAGAACGAAGGACGTATTGCTCGGCTGATCAGCGAAGAGCACGGCAAAACCCTTGAAGATGCGGCGGGAGAACTCAAGCGCGGTATCGAAAACGTCGAATATGCCTGTGCGGCGCCGGAAATTCTCAAGGGCGAGTACAGCCGCAACGTCGGACCGAACATCGATGCGTGGTCTGACTTTCAGCCGCTCGGCGTAGTGGCGGGCATCACCCCGTTCAACTTCCCCGCCATGGTTCCGCTGTGGATGTATCCGTTGGCCATCGCCTGTGGCAACTGTTTCATACTCAAACCTTCCGAGCGCGATCCAAGCTCAACGCTGTTGATAGCAGAGTTGCTCCATGAAGCCGGATTGCCGAAGGGTGTACTTAATGTCGTGCACGGCGACAAGGTAGCGGTTGATGCGCTGATCGAAGCCCCTGAAGTCAAAGCGTTGAGTTTCGTCGGCTCAACCCCGATCGCTGAGTACATCTATAAGGAAGCCACCGCCCGGGGTAAGCGGGTACAGGCATTGGGTGGCGCGAAGAATCACGCAGTGCTCATGCCCGACGCGGACCTGGATAACGCCGTAAGCGCACTGATGGGGGCGGCCTATGGTTCGTGCGGCGAGCGCTGCATGGCGATTTCGGTTGCGGTGTGCGTGGGCGACCAGGTCGCCGATGCGCTGGTGGCCAGGCTGGTGCCGCAAATCAACGGATTGAAGATCGGCGCCGGGACTTCCAACGGTCTCGATATGGGACCTCTGGTCACCGGGCAGCATCGTGACAAAGTCAGCAGCTATATAGAAGGCGGTGTAGGTGCGGGGGCGAAGCTGGTGGTGGACGGTCGTGGGCTCACGGTTCCCGGACACGAAGAGGGGTTCTTCCTGGGTGGATGCCTGTTCGACCACGTCACGGCCGAGATGCGTATCTATAAAGAAGAGATATTCGGTCCGGTGCTGTGCATCGTTCGTGTGGATAGCCTCGAGCACGCAATGCAGTTGATCAACGATCATGAATACGGCAATGGCACCTGCATCTTCACCCGCGATGGCGAAACAGCCCGGCTGTTCTGCGACGAAATCGAGGTGGGTATGGTTGGGGTAAACGTTCCACTGCCTGTACCTGTGGCTTATCACAGCTTTGGCGGCTGGAAGCGGTCGCTGTTTGGCGACCTGCACGCTTACGGCCCGGATGGTGTTCGCTTCTATACCCGTCGCAAAGCCATTACACAGCGGTGGCCGCAACGTGCCAGCCATGAAGCTTCGCAGTTCGCGTTCCCAAGTCTTTAAAGCTCAGGGCGGGCAAGTCCCCAAAGTTGCCCACCCCGTCAGCTATTTTTGACCGATATGACAGTTTCATTAAATTAGGGGTTGACGCTCCTCTGGATCTGTCTATAATTCGCCCCACTTCCGGCGCAGACGAAACGGAAAACTCCTTGATAATCAATGAGTTGGACGAAGTAAGCAGCGAGGAATGCTTAGGTTCAGATGCTTGAATCGACAGCGGTGAAAAAGGCAGTTGACAGCAGGTTGTAACGCTGTAGAATTCGCCTCCCGCTGACGTGAGACGTTAAG
>NZ_JBDFPL010000016.1:0-48698 GCF_039672565.1 Pseudomonas sp. Ps21-P2 | reverse complement strand
TTCTGCGATGACTGAGCCTTTTGCGTAAGAAGATCAAGAGCAGATCAGAAGCAGTACAAGAGCTTCCCGGCTGAAGCCGGTCCCACGGGTTGTACGCGGCGTGCTTTTTAGTGGGACCGGCTTTAGCCGGGAAGAGGCCAGTCCGGGTGCTGACGGAGTGTGAGCCGATCACTGCCTCTCGATCCCCACCCCATAAAGAACCGGCCACTTGGGCCGGTTCTTCAATCGCGCAGCAGCATCGACTTAGTCGTTGAAGTCGTGCCAGCCGCCCATTTCTTTCCAGCGGTTGACGATGCCGCAGAACAGCTCGGCAGTCTTCTCGGTGTCGTAACGGGCCGAATGGGCTTCGCGGCCATCGAAATCGATGTCCGCCGACTGGCAGGCTTTCGCCAGGACAGTCTGACCGTACGCCAGGCCCGCCAGGGTCGCGGTGTCAAAGCTGGAGAACGGGTGGAACGGATTACGCTTCATGTCGAGCCGCGCAACCGCTGCGTTGAGAAAGCCCAGGTCGAAGCTGGCATTGTGGCCCACCAGAATCGCGCGCTTGCAGCCATTGGCCTTTAGCGCTTTGCGGATGCCGCGGAAGATGTCGGTCAGCGCCGTTTCTTCGCTCACGGCCATGCGCAGCGGGTGATCCAGTTTGATGCCGGTGAACTCCAGCGCCGCGGCTTCAACGTTGGCACCTTCGAAGGGTTCGACGCGGAAGAAATAGGTGTGGTCCGGAAAGACAAAGCCTTTCTCGTCCATGCCAATCGTCGTGGCGGCGATTTCCAGCAATGCATCGGTGGCGCAATTGAAACCGCCAGTTTCTACGTCAACGACAACGGGCAGGTAACCGCGAAAACGGGCAGCCATCGGGTGCCGGGACCCTGTACCGCCACCGGAGCCTTCTTGCTCGTCTTCGTAATGTTCTTCACTCACGCGTGTTCCTCCAGCAGGCGCCAGCGCAGTTTTTCACCGGCGCGCAGCGGGATAACAGAAAGCTCGCCAAACGGCAGGCTGGCGGGGGCCGTCCACTCGTCACGAACCAGGGTAATGGTGTCGGTGTTGGCCGGCAGGCCATAAAAGGCCGGGCCGTGGAGACTGGCGAAACCTTCCAGCTTGTCCAGCGCATTGCGTGACTCGAATGCCTCGGCATAAAGCTCGATGGCGGCGAACGCGGTGTAGCAGCCGGCACAACCGCATGCCGCTTCTTTGGCGTGCTGCGCGTGGGGCGCGGAGTCCGTTCCGAGGAAGAACTTGCTGCTGCCGCTGGTGGCCGCATCGAGCAGGACGACCTGGTGGGTGTTGCGCTTGAGGATCGGCAGGCAATAGAAGTGGGGACGGATGCCGCCCACCAGCATGTGATTGCGGTTGTACAGCAAATGGTGCGCAGTGATGGTCGCGCCGACATTGGCTGACGCTTCAGTGACGAACTGCACGGCGTCGGTGGTGGTGATGTGTTCGAACACCACTTTCAACGTCGGGAAACGCTCGACGACACGGCGCATATGTTCATCGATGAAAATTTTCTCGCGGTCGAACACGTCGATGTCGCCGCGGGTCACCTCGCCGTGGATCAACAGCGGCAGTCCCACTTCGGCCATCGCCTCGAGCACCGGGAAGATCTTGTCGACGCTGGTCACGCCCGAATCGGAGTTGGTGGTGGCGCCTGCCGGGTACAACTTGGCGGCGTAGACGAAACCACTGGCCTTCGCGGCGCGAATCTCTTCGGGCTGCGTCAGGTCGGTCAGGTAAAGCACCATCAGCGGCTCGAAGCGACTGCCTTGCGGGCGCGCAGCGAGGATGCGCTGACGATAAGCGTCCGCTTGCTCGGCGTTGCGTACCGGCGGCACGAGGTTCGGCATGATGATCGCGCGGCCAAAAGTGCGCGCTACGTCGGCGACGGTGTGGGGCAAAACAGCGCCATCTCGAAGATGGATGTGCCAGTCGTCGGGGCGCAGGAGGGTCAGGCGTTCGGACATTGGGGATTCCAGGCGGGTCAAACTCGCTGGGAATGCTACCGGAAAAGACTCCTCCAGGCACTCGCTATCAAGTTTTGCGGGAAGTTACCGATAGCCACGTGTAAGTCATAAATCCTGTTACACGTAAATTCAGTGGAGCCTCCCGTGCGCCAGCGATATCTAGCTCTGCTCAGCGCGTTTGCCAGCCTGCCGGCCATGGCGCTCACATTCCAGACCCGTCTGGAGAATATTGAGTGGAAGGTGGAAGGCGACCAGTTCGAGTGCAGGCTGACGCAGCCGATCACCGATTTCGGTGCCGGAGAGTTCGTGCGTCGCGCGGGTGAGCAGCCGACCTTTCGCTTGAAAGCCAATGGCTACAGTCTGGCGTCCGGTTCGGCCATGTTGATTGCCGCCGCGGCGCCGTGGCAGCCGGGTCGCAGTGACCTCAATCTTGGCGCGGTGAGAGTCAGCGGCGGCGAGATTCCTTTCAATACCAACCAGGCCCAGGCCACACGCCTGATCGCGGGCCTGATGGAAGGGCGCAGCCCGGTGTTTCGTCATTCTCTGCGCGATGGCGGCGGCGCGATGGAAGTCCGTCTGTTGCCAGTCAAATTCAGCAAGGCCTACGGCGAGTTTCAAGAGTGTACGGCGAAGCTGTTGCCGATGAATTTCGAGCAAGTGCGTCAGTCCGAGATCGGCTTCCCTGGCGGCGGCATCGAGCTGGACGCCAAGGCCAAACGCCAGCTGGACACCGTGCTGGCTTATATGAAGGCTGATCCGACGGTCAATCACGTCGAACTCGATGGTCACTCTGACAACAGTGGTAACCGATTGACGAACCGCGATCTGTCGCGGCGTCGTGCGCTGTCGGTCATGGACTACCTCAAGGCCCAAGGCATCCCGGAAGAGCAGATAACCCTGCGCTTCCACGGCGAACAGTACCCACTGGCGCCAAACACCAACAACGCCAATCGCGCGCGCAACCGCCGGGTCAACATTCACCTGGAGCGTGTGGCGCAGCAGACTCCGGCCATACCGCCCGCTGCTGCACCCGCTCCGGCGCCGGCCCCATTGCCTGGGCCTGCCGCAACGCCAACCCCCGGCGCTGCGCCTGTGACAGCAGCCAGTGCGACCCCCGCCAAGGCGTCTTGATGCTGCGCGGCCAGGTCGTCTGACTGACAGAATCTGTCGCTTTGTCGTCAGAAGCTGTCGCGACACTGTAAATTCCCGCGCGTGATCGGTAAACTCGTCGGTTTTCCGTACAACGCGTTGGAGTGATGGCATGGCGGACGTAAACAAGGTAGTTCTCGCGTATTCCGGTGGCCTGGATACTTCGGTAATCCTCAAGTGGCTGCAAGATACGTACAACTGCGAAGTGGTGACCTTTACCGCTGACCTGGGTCAGGGCGAAGAAGTCGAGCCGGCACGCGCCAAGGCACAAGCCATGGGCGTAAAAGAAATCTACATCGACGACCTGCGCGAAGAATTCGTGCGTGATTTCGTGTTCCCGATGTTCCGCGCCAACACCGTCTACGAAGGCGAGTACCTGCTGGGTACTTCCATCGCGCGCCCCCTGATCGCCAAGCGCCTCATCGAAATCGCCAACGAAACCGGCGCCGACGCCATTTCCCACGGCGCTACCGGTAAAGGCAACGACCAGGTCCGCTTTGAACTGGGCGCCTATGCGCTCAAGCCTGGTGTAAAAGTCATTGCGCCATGGCGCGAGTGGGACCTGCTGTCCCGCGAGAAGCTCATGGACTATGCCGAGAAGCACGCGATCCCCATCGAGCGCCACGGCAAGAAAAAATCCCCGTACTCGATGGACGCCAACCTGTTGCACATCTCCTATGAAGGCGGCGTGCTGGAAGACACCTGGACCGAGCACGAAGAAGACATGTGGCGGTGGACAGTTTCCCCGGAAAACGCGCCGGACAAGCCGCAGTACCTGGAGCTGACCTACCGCAATGGCGACATCGTGGCATTGGACGGCGTTGAAATGACTCCGGCCACCGTCCTTGCCACCTTGAACCGCATTGGCGGCGAGCACGGCATCGGTCGTCTGGACATCGTCGAAAACCGCTATGTCGGCATGAAGTCCCGCGGCTGCTACGAGACCCCGGGCGGCACCATCATGCTGCGCGCTCACCGTGCGATCGAGTCGATCACCCTGGACCGCGAAGTCGCTCACCTTAAAGACGAGCTGATGCCGAAGTACGCCAGCCTGATCTACACCGGCTACTGGTGGAGCCCTGAGCGTCTTATGCTGCAGCAGATGATCGATGCGTCGCAGGCCCACGTGAATGGTGTCGTGCGCCTGAAGCTGTATAAAGGCAACGTCATCGTGACCGGTCGCAAGTCCGACGAGTCGCTGTTCGATGCCAACATCGCGACGTTCGAAGAAGACGGCGGCGCCTACAACCAGGCAGACGCTGCGGGCTTTATCAAGCTCAATGCATTGCGCATGCGGATTGCAGCGAACAAAGGCCGCAAGTTGTTCTGATCGTTGTTGTGATTGATGTGCAGCCCTTGTTCAGGGCTGCACTCATTACACCTGTCCTCCGTATGCCACTGCCGCTTCACCTGCAACCGTTACTGATCCGACACCGGCCGGTTGTTGCCGTCGTTCAAGAGCAGTAATAGACGCTCTTGCGCTGTGCGTTATCTCCTGCCTCAATCTGGCAAATCTGTCTCTCCGCCAGCGGCTTTCTCAGCCGTACCCCCCTGCGAAGTTGTACGAAACTCAAAACGATAGGCTTTGCCGATGTCCCAGATATCGCGTACGCCGACACCCAGTAGTTGAGCGATCTCCGGAACGGTGTAACCCAGCGCCGAGTAATGCATGGCATGCCCGGCAATGGCGTCGTCCAGGGTAACCGGCTCTCGTTGCCGGGATGCGCGTGACCGGCGAACAGGCTGGCAGTAGCGGATTTTCAGGCCGTTCTCGCTGGCCAAACGCTTGATGTCCTTTTGGTTCATGCGCAGCGAGTATTGCAGCGCGGCGACACCAGCTCCCTTGGCCACAAGGCCCTTAAGCAGGTCGACCTTGGTGCACAGCTCGGCTTCTGGATCGGCCTCTCGGGTTTGCCTCGACGCTTCCGTCTCCCGCGACTCTCCTTCTGCAATGACGTTAATGACGCCGCCCTGGGAAACATAGCGCTCTACCGCCTCCGCCAGTTTGATAGGGTCACTGCTTGCGCCAATGGAGTATTTTATTTTCTTGGTCATGGTAGGTTCCTTTGAACATATCAACTAAACAGCCTTCACTGCCGGGACGCTCACGCTTAAGAGCGTTTAAACACTGAATGGCTTATTCAAGCCGAAGAGCGGCCTGCGCACGGATTACTGTCATAAAGAAGCGCCAGTATTTATGTGTGCAATAATCTTATATTGTGATAAGAGCCACTAACTATTAGTGGGGTGAACCATTCGCTCATCAAAAAGTAACGACTGGTAATAGGTTTGGCAAGTAAAAAGCCAAAAAATAGGGGGTTTGTTTTTTAATTCCTTTCGGTGAAGTTCTTTGCGGTAATAATAATCCGTTAGTTATGTAGTATTTTTCTGGAATGGCCTGAGGGTGCTGGATGTTATCGTCTGAATGGTATTACGTGAGAGGCGGGCCAGCCCCTCGTTTTAATAGGGGGTGATGTGAGGCGGTCGTTATAAGTTGGGTAACCCGGTTCGAGGGGGGGTAAGTGACGTAACTATCTGGCCCCCTCCCGGTACCCCGTATCAAGGCGGGACCAGTTGAAAGTTAATCCGGACTGTTCAGAAATTTCTGAACACGCTGTAGGTCCTTTCGAGTATTTAAGATGTAATCAAACTCTTCGAGTTTGCCTGTGTCATTTAACCAAATGTGTGCGGTCGCATACGGTTCCCATGGCCCGCAATATTTTATGATTTTTGTTTGCTGGCGGCCCGGCAATATGGGCATATGCTGAAGCCATACGCCCAAGGTGAATGGGCTTAAACCCATTGGCCTGAGCCAGTCCTCACAGAGATAACCATTTTTCCCGAGCGTCCAGGAAAGCCCTGGATTTCCGCGTATTCAAACCCGTCGGCGGAGCAGGCGGTTCGCCGACCTGCCTTAGGACAAATCGCGCTATCAACCCGCATTCATATAGTGAGAAATGCTCAGCGTATTCAGGATTCAAAAATTACCACTTGCGGTCTCGGACATTATGCGGTCACGTACTGAGAGGGGATTGAACATCGTAAAAAATAGAGCGGATAGGGCAGGTTTTGTAGGATTTTTCTGTTGGTTGAGTGAGAAAGGTCTTTGCCTGCTGATCTGCAGGGAGGAGCGCCATGCAAAGCACTAAACGACTAAGCTATTGTGCGGGCTCTGAAAATTCGAACAGCGAAGAATGGACTGCTCATGAATAAAGTGTTGATCGTGGATGATCACCCTGTCATCAGGCTCGCCGTACGCATGTTGATGGAACGCCATGGCTACGAAGTCATTGCCGAGACGGATAACGGCGTGGATGCGTTACAACTGGCGCGCGAGCACTTGCCGGACATTGTCATTCTGGACATCGGTATCCCCAAGCTCGATGGCCTTGAGGTCATCGCCCGATTGTCGGCGATGACGCTGGCCTTCAAGGTGCTGATCCTGACTTCCCAGGCGCCGGGGCATTTTTCAATGCGCTGCATGCAGGCGGGTGCTGCAGGTTATGTCTGCAAGCAGCAGGATCTGACCGAGTTGCTCAGCGCCATCAAGGCGGTGTTGTCCGGCTACAGTTATTTCCCCAACCAGGCGTTGCACACAGTGCGCTCCAGTCTCGGCAATGCCAGTGAGGCGGAGATGGTGGATCGTCTGTCGGGAAGGGAAATGATGGTGTTGCAGCAGTTGGCCCGTGGCAAGACCAACAAGGAAATCGCCGACGGCATGTTCCTGAGCAACAAAACCGTCAGCACGTACAAGACGCGCCTGCTGCTCAAGCTCAATGCGCATTCGCTGGTCGACTTGATCGAGCTCGCGCAACGAAACGGGTTGGTCTGATGGCCGTGAGAGGACGGTGTCTGAGGGCGGCGTCATCAGCTGATGCCGCCAAGCCTCTCTGTCGGGAGAGGCCTGCTGCTCGAGTGCCGTCCAGGCCGGCTCAGAAATCGAAGTCGTAATCCGCAAGCTGACGTTGCAGGCGACGCTCTTCCAGAAGGTTGTCGATCGTGCGGCGCTTGCTGAGGTTGGTCTTGGCGGTTTCTACCGGCGCGGGCGGGACTTCGTCCGGGTCCTCGATCACGAAGTCGTCGTCAACTTCGACTTCGATGGTGTCTTTTTCATCGCTCATGATTCAGCCTCAGGCGTGAACGGTCGTTGGCGCTCCTTATAACGACAAACCCTGCGCGGGTAAAAAAGATTTTTTTAATCGATCAAAGCCTTGAGACGCTATCGTTCAATCGTCAGAGGTCTTGGCCTTGTACTCGCACAGGTCTTCGATCCGACAACTGCCACACCGGGGCTTGCGCGCAATACACACGTAACGCCCGTGAAGGATCAGCCAATGGTGCGCATCCATGAGGTAATCCCTTGGCACGAATTTCATCAGCTTGTTTTCAACTTCCACCACGTTCTTGCCTGGCGCGATGCCGGTACGGTTGCTGACGCGGAAGATGTGCGTGTCGACTGCCATCGCCAACTGGCGGAACGCGGTGTTCAGGACCACATTCGCGGTCTTGCGGCCCACGCCGGGAAGGGCTTCGAGTGCCTCTCGGGTCTGCGGCACCTCGCCGCCGTGCAATTCCATCAGCAAACGGCACGTTTCGATCACGTTTCGGGCCTTGCTGTTGTACAGGCCAATGGTCCTGATATAGGCAGACAAACCCTCGACACCCAGCGCGTAAATCGCCTCAGGCGTATTGGCGACCGGGTAGAGACGCGCCGTGGCCTTGTTGACGCTGACATCGGTGGCCTGTGCCGAGAGAATCACGGCGATCAGCAGCTCGAACGGCGTGGTGTAGGCCAGTTCGGTTTTGGGATCGGGATTGTCTTCGTGCAAGCGACGAAAGATCTCAAGGCGTTTGGCGGCGTTCATGGGGTGGGCTTTTCCTGAAAAGACGGTGCTGCGGGCGCCGGGTTCTGCAATTGGGCCAGCGCATGCTCTGCCTCGTCGAGGCCACGCTGCAGTTGCACGAGTTGCGCAGCTTGTTCGGCAATCGGCGGGTGACCAAAGGCTTTCAACGACTTCAGCAGTTGAGCTCTGCTCATGGCGACCTGGGCGCGTGCCTGTTTCAACGCCGCGTCACTGCCTGTCGACGGTTTTGAGCGAATCCGCGCCAGGGCGGCTTGCGCCGGATCTGGCTGGAGAACGGCCGGCGTGACGGTCCGTAACGGGCGAGCCTGGCGTTCGGCCTGGCGTCGCTGCTCATCGCGCTGCAGGCGGGCCGAGCGCGCATCAAAGCGTTGCCGCGCACGACTGCGTTTGACGGCCCTGACGGATCGCTGCTCTTCATCCATCGGGCAATCACCAATGAACGGCACGGAGGTCACTGGCAACGGCAGCATGTCGATGCAGTCGACCGGGCAGGGCGCAACGCACAGATCACAGCCGGTGCATTCCTGAACGATGACGGTGTGCATCAGCTTGGCGGCGCCAACGATGGCGTCTACGGGGCAGGCTTGAATGCATTTGGTGCAACCGATGCATTCGGCCTCGCGAATGAACGCGACTTGCGCCGGCGCGCGGCCTCGTTCGATGTCCAGTTGCAGCACCGGCACTTTCAGCAGTCGAGCCAGTGCTGCGATGGTCTCGTCGCCGCCGGGTGGACACTTGTTGATGGCTTCGCCGCTCGCAATGCCTTCGGCGTAGGGCTGGCAGCCTGGATGGCCGCACTTCCCACACTGGGTTTGCGGCAGCAAGGCGTCGATGCGCTGAATCAGGCTCATGCTTGGACCAGATCGACGACCCGAGCGGGCCGTCGATAACGTGCAGAATGTTACGGTTCGGGTCGGGTTACTTGATGCGCTGACCGGGCTTGGCGCCGCTGTCAGGGCTCAGCAGGTAAATCTCTTCACCGCCAGGACCCGCTGCCATCACCATCCCTTCCGAGATACCAAAGCGCATTTTCCGCGGCTTCAGGTTGGCGATCATCATGGTCAACCGACCCTCCAGCTCCGCCGGGTTCGGGTAGGCACTCTTGATGCCGGAGAAGACGTTGCGCTTCTCGTCGCCGATATCCAGCGTCAGGCGCAGCAGCTTGTCGGCGCCTTCGACGTGCTCGGCTTTCTCGATGAGCGCGACGCGAAGGTCAATCGCCGCAAAGGCGTCGAAGTCGATCTCCGGAGAGAGCGGGTCTTTCGTCAGCTCGCCATTGCCCTGCGGTGCCGCACCTGTGTCGGTGGCGCTGGCGGCTAGGTCTTCTTTCGATGCGTCGGTCATGGCTTCCACTTTTACGGGGTCGATGCGGGTCATCAGCGGCTGGAACGGGTTGAGCTGATGATTGCTCAGCAGCGTCTGGTGGTCGTTCCAGGTCAGTGGCGCGACGTTGAGGAACTGCTCGGCGTCTGCGGCCAGATTCGGCAGCACAGGCTTGAGGAAGATCACCAACTGACGGAACAGATTGATGCCCAGGGCGCAGATCGCCTGAACCTCGTCCTGTTTGCCTTCCTGCTTGGCCAGCGACCACGGCGCCTTTTCGGCGATCCAGGCGTTGGCGCGGTCGGCCAGCGCCATGATTTCGCGCATCGCACGGGCAAAGTCACGCGCCTCGTAGGCGTCGGCAATGCTCGGCGCTGCGGTGCGGAAAGCGTCGGTCAACTCCGGCTCGGCATTGCCGGCCACCAGCAGACCTGCGTTGCCTTTCTGAATGAATCCCGCGCAACGGCTGGCAATGTTCACCACCTTGCCGATCAGGTCAGAGTTGACCTTCTGCACGAAGTCTTCAAGGTTCAGGTCGAGATCATCGACGCCACGGCCCAGCTTGGCCGCGTAGTAGTAACGCAGGTATTCCGGCGACAGGTGCTCAAGGTAGGTGCGTGCCTTGATGAAGGTACCGCGGGATTTCGACATCTTCTGGCCATTGACGGTCAGGTAGCCGTGGACGTTGATGCCGGTAGGCTTGCGGAATCCCGAACCCTCGAGCATTGCTGGCCAGAACAGCGCGTGGAAGTTGACGATGTCTTTGCCGATGAAGTGGTAAAGCTCGGTGGTCGAATCCTTGCGCCAGAACGCGTCGAAGTCCAGCTCCGGACGGCGCGCGCACAGATTCTTGAAGCTCGCCATGTAGCCGATCGGCGCATCCAGCCATACGTAGAAATATTTGCCCGGCTCGTCGGGGATCTCGAAACCGAAATACGGCGCATCGCGGGAGATGTCCCACTGCTGCAGGCCGGAATCCAGCCACTCGGCGATCTTGTTCGCCACGGCGTCCTGCAGTGTGCCACTTCGCGTCCAGCTCTTGAGCATGGCATCGAACGCAGGCAGGTCGAAGAAGAAATGCTTGGAGTCTCGGAGCACCGGGGTTGCACCGGAAATCGCGGACTTGGGGTCTTTCAGGTCAGTCGGGGCGTAGGTGGCACCGCACTTCTCGCAGTTGTCACCGTACTGGTCTTCGGTGCCGCATTTCGGGCAGGTGCCTTTAATGAAGCGGTCGGCCAGGAACATTTTCTTTTCCGGGTCGAAATACTGCGTCACGGAGCGCGTGGCAATGTGGCCGGCGTCGCGAAGACGTTTGTAGATCTCGCTCGACAGCTCGCGGTTTTCTTCGGCGTGGGTCGAGTGGAAGTTGTCGAAATCCACCAGAAAGTCAGCGAAGTCGGCGCTGTGCTCGGCCTGCACGTTGGCGATCAGTTGCTCGGGCGTGATGCCTTCTTTTTCGGCGCGCAGCATGATGGCCGAACCATGGGCGTCGTCCGCGCACACATAAATGCACTGGTTGCCGCGGTGCTTTTGAAAGCGCACCCACATGTCGGTCTGGATGTACTCGAGCATGTGGCCAAGGTGAATGGAACCATTGGCATAGGGCAGGGCGCTGGTGACGAGAATCTTGCGTGGCTCGGACATTGGGCTCGGCTACTTGAAGTGAAACGGAGGTCGGCCACTATAAAGGCCTGAGCGTTTTTTTTCATCCCGCGCTGCATGTCGGAATCTGCCGATGTGCTTGAAAGAAAAACGTCGCTGCGCTCTTTATCGGGCATACAAGGTAGGATGGCCGCCTGTTTTACTCAGTCTTTAAGGAGTCACCCATGAGCGCTGTCAATCGCGCAACGGTGGAAGCCGTCCTTCGCCAGTACATCGATCCGTACTTGAATCAGGACCCGGTCAGTGCCGGGTGTGTCCGCGCCATCGAGATCGACGGGAGTCGCGTGAGCGTCCAGCTGGAGTTGGGATACGCGGCCGCGCTGTTCAAGAACGGCTGGGCGCAGATGCTGCAGATGGCGATTGAGGGGCTGGATGGCGTCGCATCGGCGAGTGTCCAGATCACGTCGGTGATTCACCCTCACAAAGCCCTCGGCCAGATCCCCGGCCTGGCCAACGTAAAAAACATCGTGGCGGTTGCGTCGGGCAAAGGCGGCGTCGGTAAATCCACGACCGCGGCCAACCTGGCGTTGGCGCTGTCCCGGGAAGGTGCGCGTGTGGGCATTCTTGATGCCGATATTTACGGCCCGAGCCAGGGCGTCATGTTTGGCATTGCCGAAGGCACCCGTCCGAAGATCAAGGATCAGAAGTGGTTCGTGCCCATTGAGGCCCACGGCATTGAAGTGATGTCCATGGCGTTTCTGACCGATGACAACACACCGATGGTCTGGAGAGGGCCGATGGTTTCGGGAGCGCTGCTGCAGCTGGTGACCCAGACCGCCTGGAATGACCTGGATTATCTGGTCATCGACATGCCGCCTGGCACCGGCGATATCCAGCTGACCCTCGCGCAGAAGGTGCCGGTCGCTGGCGCCGTCATCGTCACGACCCCGCAGGACCTTGCATTGCTGGACGCCAAGAAAGGCGTGGAGATGTTCCGCAAGGTCAACATTCCGGTGCTGGGTGTCGTTGAAAACATGGCCGTTCACATCTGTTCAAACTGCGGCCATGCCGAGCATCTGTTCGGCGAAGGCGGAGGGGAGAAGCTGGCGACCCAGTATGGCGTCGAGCTGCTGGCCTCGCTGCCACTGTCCATGTTGATTCGAGAGCAGGCCGATGGCGGCAAGCCCACGGCGATTGCCGAGCCTGAGAGTCAGATCGCAATGGTGTATCAGGAGCTGGCGCGTCATGTGGGCGCGCGGATCGTGCTGCAGGAAGCTGCCATGGCGGAGATGCCGAGCATTTCTGTCAGCGACGATTGAGGCCTAAGCCAGAAGGCGAGATACCCGATGTGCCGGATGCTCGGCATGTCGCGGTGATGGGGTTTCAGGTGGAGGTTGCAGGCGGGATGTGCAGAAGTGTTTTTTTGACAGGCATAAAAAAACCCCGCTTTTGAGGGCGGGGTTTTTTAAGCGAATCAGTACAAGTTAGATAACTTGAACTTCTTCAGCTTGCATGCCTTTCTGACCGCGGGTAGCGATGAAAGAGACCTGTTGGCCTTCTTTCAGGCTTTTGAAGCCGTCGGATTGGATAGCTTTGAAGTGAACGAACAGGTCGTCACCGGATTGTGGAGTGATGAAGCCGAAGCCTTTTTCATCGTTGAACCACTTAACGGTACCAGTTTGGCGATTAGACATGGTGTATCTCCTTGGACAAAGTTAACTGCGACTCAGGAAATGCCCTGGCCGAGACTGAGTGCAAAGAGCAGGAAAAATTCTTGGAGATGGTTGGATCGAAATTCAACATCGTGTAGATATTCTCAGTGACACAAGCAACACAGTGGAGCCACCTTACCCCACTTTTTCAGATGTGCAAAGGGGCTGTCTGCGATTTTTTCTTGAGGTGGCTCAACGCCCTTAATGCACACGGCGCGCAATCTTTGAACCCGGAGCGTTCGACCGGTAAGATGCCGGACATCTTTTTCACCTCGCTATTCAGGACACCGCCATGAGCATCAAATCGGACAAGTGGATTCGCCGCATGGCGCAGGAACACGGCATGATCGAGCCGTTTGTGGAGCGTCAGGTGCGCGGCGAAGGCGCTGATCGAGTGATCTCTTTCGGTGTCTCCAGCTACGGCTACGACGTGCGTTGCGCCGACGAATTCAAGGTGTTCACCAACATCAATTCGGCGACGGTGGACCCGAAAAATTTCGATGAAAAAAGTTTTGTCGATATTAAAAGCGATGTCTGCATTATCCCGCCGAACTCGTTTGCACTGGCGCGCACCGTCGAATATTTCCGCATTCCGCGTAACGTGCTGACCATCTGTCTGGGCAAAAGCACTTACGCGCGCTGCGGCATCATCGTCAACGTGACCCCCCTTGAGCCTGAATGGGAAGGCCACGTGACGCTGGAGTTCTCCAACACCACCACGCTGCCGGCGAAGATTTACGCCAATGAAGGCGTCGCACAGATGCTTTTCCTGGAATCCGACGAAGAGTGTGAAGTCTCTTACAAAGACCGTGGCGGCAAGTACCAGGGCCAGCGCGGTGTGACGCTGCCGCGTACCTGATAGCGCCATTTGTCAGCCAGTCACTGAATTTGTCTCGGAATTCGCACTCTATTGACTGAACTGTTCCCATCCGCACCATGCGAATGGGGCCAACGCTCAGGAGTGCCCTATGAAGAGACACATCAACACCAGCAGCAAGGAACCCGACCCGAGTGCCAATCAGGTTGGTTTGCTGGCTTGGTCGCTGTTAGCGCATCCACACCTCAATAATATGGTCGCCGGGGGCATTCCCGGGCAGCCAGACCCGGACAGTCCAAACGAGTACCCCCAGCCTGACGAAGGCGGCGTGCCGACAATCCCGGACGAGCCGCCACCCGCGCCGGTCGCCTGATTCATGTCCCGTCGGTGCCGCGGCATCGGCGGGCATAATCTGTCCCCGGTTTGGTCGTCAGCTAATGACCAGCGGTGCCTCGGCGCACGTCGACCCGCGATCTCAAACTGCCCGCTTTTCTCAAACCGCCTCCCACACCGCCCCATCCCCCACGACATAGATTTTGCTGTTCTCAGCCCGATCAATATTCATTCCCCCCGTGAACGCGCCGAATGCTGGCAGCAGGCTCACCCGTGGCAGCACGTAGAAGCACGGCAGCCGCAATCGCTGGCGTCCACGTCCATATAGCCTGTACGCCGGGTGAACATGGCCCGCCAGTACGTGAAAGTCAGGGTGTGGGGCAGGTTCATGCTGCAGGGCATACGGCCCCAGAAACATCGGCTCCTCGACGACGTCCATGCGCAACGCCGGTGGCGGGTCCCCTGCTCGCTTGTCATGGTTCCCCCGAATGAGGGTGATTGCCAGATCGTGGTGTTTGTCACGCCAAGCCTGAATGGCCGACAGTGTGCGCGCCGCATGGGATTCCGGAGCATGAAGAAAATCCCCCAGAAAGATCAACCGATCGCAGTCGTAGCTCGCCAGCAGTGCATCCAGGCGCTGAAGGTTATCGTCGGTGGTGCCATGGGGCACTGGCTGGCCCAGCCTTCGGTAGGCAGCGGCCTTGCCAAAGTGGGCGTCGGCGATCAATAGCGCGCGCTCCGCCGGGTAATAAATGGCTTTGTCCGCCAGTAACCACAACTCCGCACCTGCCAGTTGAATCGAAAGATACGGCCTCACGTCATAACCTCAGGTCCGGCGGCTTTTTCCAGATCGCTGACCATGCGTGCGATGCGGTCGGAGAGTTTTTCGGTGCTGAGGCTTTCGCGCATGCGTTCGACCAGCAGCGGAAAGGCCATCGGGGTGGGGCGTTTGATCACGTGCAAATCCAGGGTCCGGTTATTGATGCGGCTGAGGGTTTGTTCGAGACGGGCCACGTCCAGCTCCTGTCGCAGTACTTCCTCCTGCGCTTGGGTCAGCAGCAGGTTGCTGGCGTCGTACTGTTTGAACACTTCGAAAAACAAGCCGCTGGAGGCCTGCAGTTGTCGGTTGCTTTTGGGGGCGCCGGGGTAGCCGGAGAACACCAGACCGGCGATGCGGGCAATCTCGCGAAAGCGGCGCAAGGCCAGTTCACCGGCGTTCAGGCTGGCAATGATATCGGCGAGAAGCTCGTCTTCGGAAAACAGCTGAGTCGTCAGACGCTCGTTCCAGTCGATCGGGGTGGCGCTGAGCAGCTCGAAGCCATAGTCATTCACGGCGATGGAAAAAGTCAGTGGCGTGTCCCGGCTCAGCCGCCACGCCAGCAAGCTTGCCAGTCCCAGGTGAACATGCCGTCCGGCGAAGGGATACAGAAACAAATGCCAGCCTTCCCGGGACTTCAGGACTTCCGCGAGCAGCGTGTCCTTGCGCGGCAACGCTGACCATTGCCGCTGCACCTCGAGCAACGGGCTGACGATGTGCATCTCGGGACCGCTGAAATCACCCCGGGCAGCCGCATCGAATTTCTCGACAACGGCATCGGCTAATTCGTTTGAGAGCGGCATCCGTCCGCCATTCCAGCGTGGGACGGCGGCTTTTTTGCTCGTCGCCTTTTTCACGTACGCGGTCATGTTCTCAACGCGCACCAGTTCCAGCAGGCGACCGCTGAACAAAAAGCCGTCTCCGGGTTTCAATCGGGCGATGAAGCCTTCTTCGACGCTCCCTAGGGATCCGCCTCCGCCGCCCTTGCTCCAATACTTCACATTGATGCTGGCGTCGCTGACGATGGTGCCCACGCTCATGCGGTGGCGGCGGGCAAGGCGCGCATCGGGGACGCGCCAGATGCCGTCTTCGTCCGGCTCGACGCGTCGATAATCAGGGTAGGCCGTCAGCGACAAGCCGCCGTAGCGCACGAACGCCAGCGCCCATTCCCATTCTTCGTCGGTCAGGTCGCGGTACGCCCAGGCAGTGCGAACTTCGGCCAATAATGCGTCGGGGGTAAAGCCGCCACCGAGGGCCATGCTTACTAAATGTTGTACGAGGACATCCAGCGGTTTGTGGGGTGATTCGCGGGGTTCGATCAGGCGGGCGTCGACGGCGGCGCGGGCAGCGGCGGCCTCCACCAGCTCCAGGCTATGAGTCGGCACCAGTGTGACCCGTGACGGGCGGCCTGGCGCGTGGCCCGAGCGTCCCGCACGCTGCATCAGCCGCGCGACACCCTTGGCCGAGCCGATCTGCAGCACTCGCTCGACTGGCAGAAAGTCCACGCCCAAATCGAGGCTGGAGGTGCAGACCACGGCTTTCAGGTGGCCTTCTTTCAACGCCCGTTCAACCCAGTCACGGACCTCGCGGGACAGCGAGCCGTGGTGCAGCGCGATCAGCCCGGCCCAGTCAGGACGGGCTTCCAGCAGCGCCTGATACCAGACTTCCGACTGCGCCCGGGTATTGGTGAACAGCAGGCAACTGGAACTGCTGTCCACTTCGGCCAGCACCTGGGGCAGCATGCGCAAGCCCATGTGCCCGGCCCAGGGGAAGCGCTCGATGGAGGGCGGCAAGAGCGTGTCGACGATCAGTTCCTTGACCACTTTGCCGTGAACGGTGGTGCCGTGGTCGCCCACCAGCACCTGTTGCGCATGATCTTGATTGCCGAGGGTTGCGGAAAGGCCCCAGATGACCAGCTCGGGATTCCACTGGCGCAGCCTGGCCAGCGCCAGTTGCAACTGGATGCCGCGCTTGTTGCCGATCAGCTCGTGCCATTCATCGACAACGACCATCTTCAGCGTCGACATCGTCGCCTGGGCATCGGCGCGGGTCAGCAGCAGTGTCAGGCTCTCCGGCGTAGTGATCAGCGCGGAGGGCAGGCGCCGACCCTGTTTGGCGCGTTCGCTGCTGCTGGTGTCGCCCGTGCGCAGGCCGACGCTCCAGGGAATCTGCAAATCCTGCAGCGGACCTTCCAGCGCCCGTGCGGTGTCGGCAGCGAGGGCGCGCATGGGCGTAATCCACAGCACGCTCAGGGGAGCGGCAACGGGCTTGCGCTTGCGCGGCTTCTGCTCGGTCGGTTCGGGCGCAGGTCTGGCGAACTGGTTGAGTGCGGCAAACCACACAGAGTAGGTCTTGCCCGCGCCGGTGCTGGCGTGCAGCAGCCCCGACTCGCCGCGAGCAACGGCGGCCCAGACTTCCTTCTGGAAGGGGAAGGGTTTCCAGCCGCGCTCGGCAAACCAGCGCTTGGCGAAATTGACGGCTTTTGGCATGCGCAGGCTCTGGGAGGGGTTAAGTCAGAGACCGTCGGGAGGGTGCAATAGTTTGATGGAATATCCGTTTGGATCGATTGTTGTCGAGCAGAGATGTACCGGCTGTATCGGGCATTGTGGGAGCGAGCTTGCTCGCGAATTCGGCGGGTCAGCAACAGGTAGGCTGACTGACAGAATGCCTTCGCGAGCAAGGTGGAACGCCACCCCGGTCGCTCCCACAAGTGATGCGTATCCCGCACTGAGGCGGGGTGTCAGGCCGGCAGCAGGCGGTTACTTCAAATTCCCACTCAAAAACTGCTGCAAACGCTCGCTCTTCGGGCTGCCCAGCACATCGTCCGGGTGGCCCATTTCTTCGATCTGGCCCTGGTGCAGGAACACCACCTGATTGGCGACCTTGCGGGCGAAGCCCATTTCGTGGGTCACCAGAATCATGGTCCGGCCTTCTTCTGCCAGGCCCTGAATCACCTTCAACACTTCGCCGACCAATTCAGGGTCGAGCGCTGAAGTGGGTTCGTCGAACAGCATGATTTCCGGTTCCATCGCCAGGGCGCGGGCGATGGCCACGCGCTGCTGCTGGCCGCCGGACAGAAACGCCGGGTATTGATCGGCGACGCGCGCGGGCAGCCCGACCTTGTCCAGGTATTTATGCGCGCGGGCCTCGGCCTCGGCTTTCGACACGCCCAGCACCCGGCGCGGGGCCATGGTGATGTTTTCCAGCACCGTCATGTGGCTCCACAGGTTGAAATGCTGGAACACCATCGCCAGCCGCGTGCGAATCCGCTGCAGCTCGGCTGGATCGGCAACGCGCATACCGCCGGCGTCGCTGACCATGCGCACGGCCTGGCCGTCCAGGCTCATGGCGCCGTCATTGGGTTGTTCGAGAAAATTGATGCAGCGCAGGAAGGTGCTCTTGCCCGAGCCGCTGGCGCCGATCAGGCAAATCACGTCGCCAACGCTTGCCTTGAGCGACACCCCTTTGAGCACCTCGTGGTCACCGTAGCTTTTGTGCAGGCCATCGATGGTGAGTTTGTACATGAAGGGCAGTCCTCAAGGAGAAAGTAAGTAGCCGCTGCGGTAGGCTTCGGTGCCGGCGACATGGGCGATGACCATGCCGGCGGTCGTCATGCGTCGCAATGAGCGGGCGTACATAAGGCCAGCGTTGGCCGTGTGGATCGGGGTCACCGTGTCGCTGATCGGGTCGATGACCTCAGCGATCAGTTGCCCCGCCTCGACGTATTCGCCGGGCAGTGTGCAGAACACCAGCAGACCGCCGACCGGCGTGGCAACAGGTTCGACGCCCGCCAGCGGAGTCGCCGGGTAAATCAGTTCAGGGGGCGCAACCGGCTCGCCGGCAATGGCGCCCTGGTGCATCAGGTAGCTGATGATCGCCTGGCAATCGCGGCTGGCGAGAGCGTGATTGACATCCCCCTGGCCGCGCAACTCCAGGGTCACGGAAAAACTGCCCAGCGGGATCGGGAAGCGCTTGGCAAACCGCTGCTGCAGTTGCCACCAGACCAGCGTGAAGCATTCGTCGAATGACTGCCCGCCAGAGTCGGTCGCCAGCAGGCTCGCCTGGGCGCCGAGATAGCGCGACAGCGCCTCGACCTGCGGCCAGGCCTCGGGCGTGGTGTACAGGTGCTCGACGGATTCGAAATCACAATGCAGGTCCAGCACCACATCGGCGTCACAGGCCAGCCGCTGCAACGTCAGGCGCTGGGACTCCAGCTGGGTGCTGCCGACGCAGTTATTCAGTGCGGCCAGCAGGGTTTTGCGAATCAGCGTGACGTTGCCCTTGGGGTCATCGGTCAGCAGCGCTTCGACTTCATCCCCCACTTGCTGGCCGAGGTCGACGAAGCGGCGATTGAAATTCTGCCCGCTCTCAAGCTCGTAACGGCCCAGCGGCATGTCCATCAGGACCTGTTCCAGGCCGACCGGGTTGGCCACCGGAACGACCACCACTTCGCCGAGCAACTGGCCCGCGTTTTCAAGCTCGGCCAGTCGCTGCTTCAAGTACCAGGACACCAGCATGCCCGGCAGTTCGTCGGCGTGCAGGGACGACTGGATATAAACCTTGCAGGCGCCGTTTTCCGGGCCGTAGTGAAAGCTGTGGATCTGCCGCGCGGTGCCGGGCACCGGGGCCAGCAGATCATGGGTCTGGTGTCGCATGCAGGGTTCCTAGTGAGTCGGGCCGAGGAAGGCCAGCCAGCGGCGTTCAGCCAGTCTGAACAGGCCCACCAGAATGAACGTGACCGTGAGGTATATCAGCGCCGCGATGCCAAACGACTGGAACGTCAGGAAGGTGGCCGAGTTGGCGTCGCGCGCGACCTTGAGGATGTCCGGCACGGTGGCGGTGAAAGCCACGGTGGTCGAGTGCAGCATCAGGATCACTTCGTTGCTGTAATAAGGCAGCGAACGGCGCAGCGCCGACGGCATGATCACGTAGGCGTACAAGCGCCAGCCGGTCAGGCCGTAAGCCTTGGCCGCCTCGACTTCACCGTGGTTCATGCTGCGAATGGCACCAGCGAAGATTTCGGTGGTGTAGGCGCAGGTGTTCAGCGCGAAGGCGAGGATGGTGCAGTTCATGGCGTCCCGGAAGAACGCGCCCAGCATCGGCTGCTCCCGTACGGCGGCGATGCTGTAGATGCCGGTGTAGCAAATCAGCAACTGGATATACAGCGGCGTTCCGCGGAACAGGTAGGTGTAGAACTGCACCGGCCAGCGCACCAGCGGATTGCGCGACACGCGGGCGATGGACAGCGGAATCGAAACGATAAAGCCGATGGCGATGGAGGCACTGAGCAGCCACATCGTCATGGCCAGGCCGGTGATGTTCTGGCCGTCCGTATAAAGGAAGGCGCGCCAGTATTCCTGCAGCAACTCGATCATCGTTGAGCCTCCCGGCTGCCAGCGGCATAACGCCGTTCGGCCCAGCGCAGGGCGAAGTTGGACACGCTGGTGATGACCAGATAAATCAGCGCGGCGAGTACCAGGAAGTAAAACAGCTGATACGTGCTTTTACCCGCGTCCTGGGCGGCCTTGACCAGGTCGGCCAGACCGATGATCGACACCAGCGCCGTGGCCTTGAGCACCACTTGCCAGTTGTTGCCGATGCCGGGCAGGGCGAAGCGCATCATCTGCGGAAACACCACCATGCGAAACCGTTGCGAACGGCTGAGCCCGTAGGCCGTGGCGGCTTCGACCTGACCGCGCGGTACGGCAAGGATCGCGCCGCGGAAGGTCTCGGTGAAATACGCGCCATAGATGAAGCCCAGCGTGATGACGCCGGCAGAGAAAGGGTCGATCTCGATGTAATCCCATTCCATCGCTTCAGTAAGCGTGGTCAGCCAGGTTTGCAGGCTGTAGAAGATCAGCAGCATCAGCACCAGGTCCGGTATACCCCGGATCAGCGTGGTGTAGATCTGGGCCGGAACCCGCAGCACGGCGGCTTTTGACAGTTTGGCACTGGCGCCCAGCAGGCCGAGCACAATGGCCAGCAGCAGCGACATTACCGATAATTTGACGGTCATCCAGGTGCCTTGCAGCAACAGCGGGCCGAAGCCTTTCAGGCTGAATGCTGACAGTCCCAGGTTTTGCAGGAGAGTTTCGAACATGTGCAACCTATACAGTCAATAAAAACGCCCGTTAACTTCAGCAGCGGATTCTGGCTGAAATCAACGGGCGTCTGTTTGCTTATTTACCGCTGTACAGATTCAGATCGCCGAAGTGCTTCTTCTGGATCTCGGCGTACTTGCCGTCATCGTGTAACGCTTTGATACCTTTGTCCAAAAGCGCTTTCAGGTCCTTGTTACCTTTCGAGATGCCGACGGCCGTTTTGGCTGGCAGCAGGGGATCGTCGATTGGCTTGCTGACTTCATAGTCTGCGCCTTGTGGCGACTTCAGGAAGCCCAGCTCGGCTTGCAGCATGTCTTGAACCGAGGCATCCAGACGACCCGAAACGAGGTCGGCATACACCTGATCCTGGTTGGCATAGGCCTGGGTTTTCACGCCCGCCTTGTCCAGAACGGCCTTGGCGTAGGCTTCCTGGATGGTGCCTTGCTCGTAACCCACGGTTTTGCCTTTGAGCGACGCAGTGTCAGCGCTCAGGCCGGAGCCTTTTTTGTAGACCAGCGAGGTAGGGCCGGAGAACAGTTCGCTGGAGAAGTCGATGACTTTCTCGCGGGCCGGGGTCACGGTCATGGAGGAGATCACGCCGTCGAACTTGTTGGCTTTCAGGCCCGGGATCATGCCGTCGAAATCGCTTTCGACCCACTTGCACTTGACCTTCAGTTCAGCACAGATCGCGTTGCCCAGATCGATATCGAAGCCCACCAGGCTGCCATCGGCGGCTTTGGATTCGAATGGCGCGTAGGAAGGATCGACGCCGAAACGCAGCTCCTTGTATTCCTTGGCCATTGCGTTACCGGCGGCCAGACAGATGGCGAGTGCGGAAAGGGTCAGCCATGCTTTTTTCATCGTTCAGTCCTTAAAACCAAATTGAGCGTTGGGAACACGCGAAGGCTTGCTACCGGCAAAAGCCAGACCGCAAATAGACAGCAATTTCCGAACCAAACAAACGAACGCGCGTTTTAAATGTACGGAGTTGTCGCAATGATGACTTAGAGCCATCTTTTGTCTTTTTTTGAGGCCCCGCAGGCACCGGCAGAGTAGCCGCATCCCGTTGAGAGTGGGCGAAAAAGTTGCAGCCTCAAAGGTCTGCAGCGGTGCTTTTAACAGCTGAGGGGAGATTCGAAACGCCTTGTGGGGCGTGCCGTTGAAAGACTGGGGCTTGTAGTGCGCCCCATTTCAGCGCATTCGACACGGGCGCGAGCCAGCCTCGCGCACCGCTACGGTGCTCAGGCCAGCAGGTCCTGAAGCGTCGCCAAGCTGTCGGCTTCGGCAACGGGTTTGTCGAGGCGCCACCGCAGCATCCTCGGGAACCTGACGGCGATGCCGCTCTTGTGCCGTTTTGATAGCGCAATGCCCTCGAATCCCAACTCGAACACCAGGGTCGGGGTAACACTTCGGACCGGGCCGAACTTGTCGACGGTGGTCTTGCGGATGATCGCATCGACTTTGCGCATCTCTTCGTCGGTCAGGCCTGAATACGCTTTGGCGAAGGGCACCAATGTCCGTTCGCTGGATTCCGGCGGGCCGTCCCAGACCGCGAACGTGTAGTCGCTATACAGACTGGCGCGGCGGCCGTGCCCACGCTGGGCGTAGATCAAAACCGCATCGACGCTGAACGGGTCCATTTTCCACTTCCACCACACGCCCATGTCCTTGGTGCGCCCGACGCCGTACAGCGAGTCCCGCGCCTTGAGCATCATGCCTTCCACGCCGAGACTGCGGGAGGCCTCGCGTTGCCGGCCGAGGTCGAGCCAGTCGGTGCCGGTCAGGACGGGAGACGGCATCAGCACCGGGCTCTGGGCGTTGGCGATGACCTTTTCCAGCTGCGTGCGCCGCTCATGTTGCGGGCGGCTGCGCCAATCGTGGCCTTCCCATTCCAGCAGGTCGTAAGCCAGCACGACGACCGGCACGTCTTCCAGAATCTTCTTGCCGAGGGTTTTGCGGCCGATCCGCTGTTGCAGCAGGGCGAAGGGCTGCACCGACGGCGTCGCTTCGCCGGGCGTGCCTGGGGCAGGGGTGTCCAGAGCGAATTCGCCTTCCTCGGCCTTCTCCGGAGCCGCGGCTTTCCAGACCACGATCTCGCCGTCGATCACCGTGCCGTCGGGCAGGCATTGGGTCAGACTGTGCAGTTCGGGGAAGCGATCCGTGACCAGTTCTTCGCCTCGCGACCAGATCCACAGGCGACCTTCGCGCTTGACCACCTGGGCGCGGATGCCGTCCCACTTCCATTCCACCTGCCAGTTTTCGGCGGCGCCCAGCAGGTTCTCGAACTGATCGACCGGTTGCTGCAGCGTGTGGGCGAGGAAGAAGGGGTAGGGCTGGCCACCCCGCTGCGCGTGTTCGTCGGCCGACTCTTCGGCGATAAGCTTTAGATAGCCCTCGGCGCTGGGGCGGTGGGAAAGATCGGTGTAACCCACCAGCCGCTGGGCAACGCGCTTGCTGTCGATATCGGCCAGCGCGGCGAGGGCGCGGGTCACCAGCAGCTTCGAAACACCGACGCGGAAACTGCCGGTGATCAGCTTCAGGCAGACCATCAGGCTTTGCGGGTCCAGTTGCGACCAGAACGTCGGCAGGCGCTCGAGCAATTCTTCCGGAGGCAGGCCTCGTAGAGGCAGCAGATGGTTTTCCATCCAGCTGGCCAGGCCTTCCTCTGAGCTGTGCTCGGCTTTAGGGAGCAACAGCGACAGGGTTTCCGCCAGATCGCCTACCGCCTGGTAACTCTCCTCGAACAGCCATTCCGGCAGTCCGGACAGCAACAGCGCCTGCTCACGCAACATACGCGTCGGCACCAGTTGCCGTGGGCGTCCGCCGGACAGGAAGTACACCGCCCACGCGGCGTCTTCGGGGGCGGCCTTGCTGAAATAGGCTTTCATGGCCGCCAGTTTGGCGTTGCTGGAGGTGGTGGCGTCCAGGTCGGAATACAGCTCGGCGAAGGCCTTCATGACGAGGCCTCGCCTGTCGATGCAGGTTCGGGTGCGGGTTCGGTCTTGGCCGCTGCGTCGTCCTCTTCGTCGCCGTATTCGGTGGAGAAGCCTTGGGCGTCGAGGCCCAGTTCCCGCAGGTAGCGCACCAGCACGGCCACCGAGCCGTGGGTGACCATCACTCGCTCAGCGCCGGTGTTTTCGATGGCCCAGAGCAAGCCGGGCCAGTCGGCATGGTCCGAAAGGGCGAAGCCGCGATCGACGCCGCGCCGACGTCGGGTGCCGCGCAGCATCATCCAGCCGCTGGCGAAGGCGTCGCTGAATTCGCCAAAGCGGCGCATCCAGGTGCTGCCGCCGGCGGATGGCGGTGCGACGATCAGGGCGCTGCGCAACGCGGGGTCGGTTTTTTTGAAGTCACCGGCGTAGTGGGTTTCCGGGATGCGCACGCCGGCTTCGCGGTAGACGCGGTTCAGCGGTTCGACGGCGCCGTGGACGAGGATCGGGCCGATGCTGGGGTCGATGCCGTGGAGGATGCGTTGGGCTTTGCCGAATGAGTAGGCGAAGAGGACGCTGGCTTTGCCGGCGGCGGCGTTGGCGCGCCACCATTCGTTGATGCCGGCGAAGATTTCCGATTGGGGCTGCCAGCGGTAGATCGGCAGGCCGAAGGTGGATTCGGTGATGAAGGTGTGGCAGCGCACGGGTTCGAAGGGTTCGCAGGTGCCGTCGGGTTCGACTTTGTAGTCGCCTGAGGCGACCCAGATTTCGCCCTGGTATTCGAGGCGGACCTGGGCGGAGCCGAGGACGTGGCCGGCCGGGTGAAAGCTGAGTTTGACGCCGTGGTGGGTGATGCTTTCGCCGTAGGCGAGGGTCTGAAGGTTGATGTCCTGGCCGAGTCGGGAGCGCAGTATGCCTTCGCCGGGTGCGGCGGCGAGGTAGTGTTCATTGCCGGTGCGGGCGTGGTCGCCGTGGGCGTGGGTGATGACGGAGCGTTCGACCGGGCGCCACGGATCGATGTAGAAATCACCGGGCGGGCAGTAGAGGCCTTCGGGGCGGGCAATGACGAGATCCATGGTTTGACCGGGTTTGGGGACTTGTCAGGTAGAGCGGTGGCGGGGCGCAGAAGTTCGGGGTTTTGAAGCAAGATCAAGATCAAGATCAGGATCAAGAGCGTCGGCCTAACGGCTCGACTGTTTCGCCTTCGGCGAGTTACTTGGAAAAGCACCCCAAGTAACCAAGGGTGCCTGCTCCTGGTTGGGCCCTTCGTTCCTCAGGGTTCCTTCACTCCGGTCTTGCTCCGTGGGCCCGCGCCGAACGGACATCCATGTCCTGACGGCGCTCTCGCCGCATCCATGCGGCTCGGCCCACTGCGCAAGACCTGCGTTCAGCCTGCACCAAAGTCGCGATTGGTGTCGTCTGGGCTATTTGTGTTTGGAGATCAAAAGCAGATCGAAAGCTTCCCGGCTGAAGCCGGTCCTACGGCGCCGCAGGTCCTGCTGACCACACGCGCTGCTTTTCGTATGACCGGCTTTAGACGGGAAGAGGCCATTTCAGGCACCATCAATCTTGGATGCACGCATCGCTTTTAGTGGGACCGGCGTTAGCCGGGAAGGGGCCATTTCAGGCGCCACTTCTTTGATCATTCCCACGCTCCGCGTGGGAATGCATCCCGAGACGCTCCGCGTCATCCCGGATGGCTCGGCCATTTACTTCCCGGGCGTCAGCGTCAAGCGCTGTTTGCCGTAGGCTTTTTCGAAGTTTTCCGGTTGCATCGGCACGGACATGTACAGGCCTTTCATCCAGGGGTCGATGCCGTTGGCGTTGTATGGGCTCGCGGGGTTGCCGGATTGGCCCGCGGCGTTTTGCGCCATCATCGGTTCTTGTTGGGCGAAGTCGACGATGATGCGCATGGCCGGGACAACAGCGGCGTTGAAGTCCTGGCCCCAGTGGAAGCCCGAGGCGTTGAGCGTGGTGTGGTCGCCGCCGGTGGCGATCGGGCCTTTGGTCACGCTTGCCTTGCTGCCGCCCAGCGCAGCGCTGAGTTGGGCGCTTTGGGCGGTCCAGGTGGTCTGGTGCAACTTGCCCCACTGCCAGGCCTTGTGATCGGCGCCCAGCTGGCTTTCGCCAACGGTGATGGCGGCGGCCAGGCTGCGGGCGAGGATGGCGGGTTTGTCTTCTTTTTGCGGCGTTTTGACGTCGTCCCAATACGGACTGTCTTCGCGGCCCAGCAGGTGATCGGCCTGGGGCGAGTAGGACAGGTCCGCGCTTTGCACCAGCGCTTTCCAGGCAGGGCTAGTTTCCGGGCCGAGTTCGTCGAGGAAGGTCTGGCGAGCGCTTTCTTGCAGGAACAGTTCGTAAATCGCCGCATCTGCCGAACCCGGCGACAGTCTGCCGTCGAACGCCATCAGGCGGTTCAACGCTTCGCGGGCTTTGTCGCGCTCTGGCGCGGGCAGGGCGTCGATGGCCTGTTTCAGCGGCGCTGACATGCCGGGCTCGGAGAACATTTTCTTCAGTTTGGCGGCGAAGGTCGTGGTCTGGTCGTATTGCATAGCGACGGTGCTGCGGGTGTCCTGCTTGCCGGCATTGGCCAGTTCGGCGATGCGTTCGGCGCGCTCCGGGTAGTCCCAGGAATTGGACAGCTGCATGCCATAGCCTTTTGGCACGGTGCGCTGGTTGGCAGTGGCGATCCAGCCTTGCTGCGAATCCTGATCGTACGGGTGCAGCATCGCGTCGGCGTAGCCGTCCCAGTCGAACCGGCCATCCCAGCCCGGCGAAGGAATCAGGCCGAGTCCGTCGCGGCGGTTCGGGTATTTGCCGGTCACTTGCCAGCCGGTGTTCGAGGCATCGGCGAACACCATGTTCAGGGTGATGGCACGAATTTCCCGAGTGGTGTCGAAGGCTCGCTGCACGTTTTGCGCGCGGGTCAGATCGAAGAGGGCGTCGAGGGTTTTGTCGTCCTTGGCGTCGGGCATCTGCAGGGCAACGCCCAGGCCGCTGGCCAGTTGCGCAGAACTCGCGTTGAGCAGCGGGCCATGACGGGTTTCGTAGGCAGGCTCGCGCACCGGGCTCTGGCCTTTGACGAAGTAGGTTTCCTCATGGGCGCCCGCCGCGACCCATTTGCCGTCGGCCATGACCATCAGGCGGTTGTTCTCGCGCTTGAGCTTTTCCAGGAACAGGTCCTGATTGTCGCCCATCGCCGGGCCCATGCCCCAGGCCAGTTTGCCGTTGAAGCCGGACAAGACCAGCGGCAAGCCCGCAACGGTCGCGCCTGCAGCCTGGTATTTCGGCGAGCGGATCTGCACGAAATTCCACATCGACGGCAGGGTCGGCGCCAACTGGCTGTCGGTGGCCAGCAGGCTCTTGCCGGCGCGGGCGCGCTGGGGCGAGATCACCCAGTTGTTCGACGCCGAAACGCCCAGCAGGTTGAGGTCCGAAAGCTGCAGCGCCGCTTTGTCCAGATCGCTCAGGCCCGGCAGTTGGCTGCCCAGGTTCAGGCCTTTGAGCTTGTCGGCTTCAGCGAAGGGCAACGCTTCGTCGGGGTAGGTCGGCAGCAGCCAGGCCAGCTTGTCCGCGCCGACTTTCTGCGCCAGCACCAGCGAGGAAATCTCCTCCTGCAGGTTCACCGACAGGCTGAAGTTGAGCAGGCTGAAGATCAGCGCCGAGTCTTCGGGCTTCCAGTATTCAGGCTTGTAGCCCGAGTCGGCGAGGTCAGCCGGCAGTTTGTCGCGGTAGCGGAACAGGTAGGCGTTGACGCCGCGCGCGTACACCTCGAAGAAGCGTTTCAGGCGCGGCGACGAAGCGGCATACAACTGGCCGGCGGTCTGCTTGAGGTTGGCGGCGCGCATCATGCGGTCGAGATCGAGGGCGCCCGGTCCTGCGATTTCCGACAGTCGGCCCTGAGCGAGCAGGCGCATTTGCATCATTTGCGTAATGCGATCGCTGGCGTGGACATATCCGAGGGTAAACAGCGCGTCATGGAACGTACTGCTTTCTATCAGCGGCATGCCCAGATTGTTGCGGCGAATGGAAACGTTCTGCGCAAGCCCTTTAATGGCAAACACCCCGCTGGCAGGCGGCAGGCTGTCGCGGTCTTCACCGCCCAGCTGGCAACCGGCCAGGCTCAAAAGTCCAATCATGGCAGCGGCCGCGCTCATGCGCGTCTTCAAAGTTGAAAGGGCTGGCGAGGCCATGATGGAGCTCCTGCGGGGGTGGACGTAGAAAAGGCGCTACGTTAGAGAGCAGGCGCGCGTCACGCAAGCCGGGGGAGGGAGTTTATTTTCGGGTTTCAGAGGGGATATCAGCGCGTCCCCTTGAACCCTTTCGACCCTGGGATTACGGCTTCGGGGGATTGATCTTGTCCACCAGTGCGTAGGCCCGCTTCACCGCATCGCGATTGGCCACTGCGTCAAACCAGCGCTTGAGGTGCGGGAAGTCATCCAGGTTCTGCTCCTGAAACGTGTGCGGCACGATCCACGGGTAGATCGCCATGTCTGCGATGCCGTAGTCCTCGCCCGCAACGAAGGTGCGATCGGACAGACGCTCGTTCAACACGCCATACAAGCGCGCGGTTTCGTCGACGTAGCGCTTGATCGCGTAGGGAATCTTCTCTTTGGCGAACCGGTTGAAATGGTGATTCTGGCCGGCCATCGGGCCCAGGCCGCCCATTTGCCAGAACAGCCATTGCAGGGTTTCCTGCCGGCCGCGCAGGTCTGTCGCAATGAACCGGCCGGTCTTCTCGGCCAGGTACAGCAGGATCGCGCCGGACTCGAACAGGCTCAGCGGTTCGCCGCCGTCAGCAGGCTGGTGGTCGACGATGGCTGGAATTTTGTTGTTGGGGGATATCTTCAGAAAATCGGATTCGAACTGCTCGTTCGCGCCGATATTGACCGGGAAAATAGTGTACGGCAGACCCGCTTCTTCGAGGAAAATCGAAACTTTGTGGCCGTTGGGGGTGGTCCAGTAGTGCAGATCGATCATTGCGCGCTCCAGGTGAAGTCATCACGACTGCCATTAAGGCTGCACCTGTTTTACGCCTTCAAACGTCCACCGCACAAATGAAAACGGCCTGAAGATCAGGCCGTGGAAGGAGCCGGGTGCGTTACGCGCCGTGGCACTTCTTGAATTTTTTCTCGCTGCCGCACGGGCAAGGGTCGTTGCGGCCGACATCCTTGAGCGTGTTGCGGACCGGCTCTTGAGGTGCGTGGCCGCAATGCGGGCCGTGCACGTGGCCATGGTCATGATGGTGATCGTGATGGTCGTGATCGTGGTCACAATCGGGACCGTGCACGTGGGCTTGCTGGTTCATGGGGTTACTCCGGAATCAAATCGCCGGGGATTATGTCGCCATTGCGCCCGATGCGCACGCTGTGTCCGAATAAAAATCCGGTCTTGAGCTTGCCTTCCAATCGGTAATGCACTGGCTGATTGGCTTTGCCGAGCACCTTGGAGATGTCCTTGAGGTGTTCCCACAGATTGGTGCGGATCGGCACGGAGAAGTTTTTGTGGCTGTTGGCTTTGACGATGAACCAGTCGCTGTAGACGCCTTCGCTGAGCAACATGTCGTTGAGCAGGATCTTGTAGCGCAGGCCGCGGACCAGCAGGCTGGAGTCGTTGGGGTTGTCGACCCGAAAGCGCAGATTGAAGTCCTGACGCAGCAACTTGGCCTTGACCACCTCGACCTTGAGCAGCTTGACGTCGGGGTCTTCGAAGCCCCCGGTTATCCAGGTTGAGCAGCCCGACAGCGCCAGGAGCGCGAAGAGGCCTGCGATTCTGAGGACGTGTGCTGCAAACATCATGGGTCGCTCCCTTTGTGTCCGGTCTGATAGGCCCGGTCTGACCGCCACTGCACGTGACTCGCCGTTCTCCACAGCCTGCGCCATACTCGCGCCATGTGTCGAAGGAGTATTGACCATGAAGCTCTACGAAATCGTGTTTTCCGGCCAACTGGTGCCCGGCGCGCAGCCGGATCTGGTCAAGGCCAACCTGGCGAAGCTGTTTCAGGCGGACGCTCAGCGCATCGCGTTATTGTTCTCCGGCCGTCGGCTGGTCCTGAAAAACAACCTCGATGAGACGGCCGCCGAAAAGTACCGCTCGACCCTCGAACGTGCCGGAGCCATGGCCCAGGTCGTGCCCATGGCGCATGTCGTGGAGGCCCCTGTTGCAGAAGCGCCGGCCCAGGTTGAAGTAGAAGAGGTCGAACTGGCTCCGCCGCCCGACGAGCCGAGCTGGACGCGCAAGCCCTCAAGCCTGACGGCGCCGCCCAACGACGCCACGCCGACGCGCAAAGCCAGTGTCAAGCCGCGTGATGTTTACATGGCTGCGTTTGTGGACGTCGAGGCGCCTGACTACACGCTCTCCGAGCCGGGCGAGGACGTGCAGGATCCGAGAATGCCGACGCGTGCGCCGCAGTTGGACCTGTCCGGCTTGAGCCTGGCTCCGGCGGGCGCTGATCTGGGCCAGGACAAGCCGGTTGAGCACGTGCTGGTGCCGGACGTTTCCCACATCCGCCTGGCCTGAGGACTGCCTGTCATAGACGTTACTGGCGTTGCCGCTGACAGGTCAGGCGAGATAAGCCGAACAGCACTTCTTGAATTTTTGCCGGCTGCCGCAGGGGCAGGCGTCGTTACGACCGGCTTTGAGCGAGACCGTCGGGTCGATGAAATACCAGCGTCCCTCATGCTGCACGAACGCCGAGCGCTCGCGATGACAATGCTCGCCGTCGGCATCGTGCCAGCGGGCGCTAAAGTTCACGAATGCGTGCTCAGGTTGGCCGCCGATCAACTCGGCGCCTTCCACTTCCAGGCCCAGCCAGGTGCTCTGGGCGCTCCACTGGCTGATGGCATCTCGGTTCAGCCCGGGCTGCTGCGCCGGCAATGTGGTGTCCAACAGATAGTCCACCAATCCCAGCACATAAGCGCTGTAGCGCGAACGCATTAGCGCTTCGGCGCAAGGGGCAGGCTGACCGGCGTGATAGCGACCGCAGCAACCGTCGAGAAGATTGCCGCTGCCGCAGGGACATATTGCGCTGCTCATGATGCGTCTCTCACCACCAGTACTTGCCGTAATTCTCCGGATTGGCCCAGAACTTCGCGTTCAGCCAGTCCGGCACCTGTTTGTATTCCCGCAGATCGTAGGTGAACAGCGTGAGCACTTGCTCATCCCGGGAAAACCGTTCACTGGCCTGGAGTGCCAGCGAGTAGAAATCAGTGGATTGCCAGCCGCAGGCATCAAGGTCGGCCAGCACGGCGATCCGGCTGGCATTGAGGTTGCGGATTCCGCCCAACAGCTCCAGCCCCGCACGCTTGGGTATGTGCTCCAAGCAGTCCACCACCAGCGCCAGATCAAAACGCTGCCCGGCCAGATCGGCGGGCAAAAGGCCCGGTGCCGCCTGGGCCAGCTCGGTTTGCGGATGCGCTTCGCGAAAAGCCTGCAACGCCGGAAATTCCTCGGCGCCCACCAGCAGCAAACGCTTCGGCGCATAGAGGTCGAGCAGGGCGGCGAGGGCCTGTTGCGGCGTGCGGCAGGAGAAGCGATCAGTCATTGGAGTTCCTCGGTCAGGCGGGCAAGGGTAGCGCGCTGAACTTCGATGGCCTAGTGCTTGAACTTTTTCATTTCGCGATATGACAAAGCGTACGGAGTGAAGGCAAAAGGCTATTCCCCAAAGAAGAGTCCGAATTGTGCGGTGAAATCCCGTAAACCCCTGAAATCGGGGTGGCGAACGGCCCCACACGCGTCTTTACTGCATTTCAGTCGGTTTTAGCCGATACCAAAGGAGAAGAACTGTATGAGCATGATTCGGACAGCGTTACCTCTGATTTTGGTTACCAGTGTATTGACGGGCTGTGCGGGCCTGCAAAAGACCGACTGGCCACTGTGTGCGGCCGGTGGCGCGCTGACTGGCGCCGCGATCGGCGCCTTCCAGACCGCCTCGGTGGCGGCAGGCTTCGGTGGTGCGGTGGGCGTGATGGCCGGCGCGTATTGCTGGGCCCACGGGGACGGTGATGATGACGGCGACGGCGTCCTCAACAGCAAGGACAAATGCCCGAACACGCCGAAAGGCACCCCGGTCGATGCGACCGGTTGCCCGATCGTGACTCCTGCGCCTGAGCCAGTTGCTGCTCCGGTGGTGCTGCCGAAAGAAGAAATCATCACCATTCGTGACGTGCACTTCGAGTTCAACAAAGCCACGCTGACACCGGGTGACAAACAGCAACTGGACATGGTTGCGACCAAACTCAAAACCGAAGCTCCGAACGTGCAACTCCACGTCAGCGGCCACACCGACAGCGTAGGCAGCGATGCGTACAACCAGAAACTGTCGCAAAAACGCGCGCAATCAGTGACTGACTACCTCGTCAGCGCCGGCATCCCGCGTGCCTCGTTCGTGTCCGTTGAAGGTGATGGCGAAGCGCGGCCTGTGGCCGACAACAAAACCGCCGACGGCCGAGCGCTGAACCGCCGCGTCGAGATCAAAATCAACCGTTGAGACAAGGTTGATGCTTCAAAGGAAGCCCCGGTGTGAAAGCCGGGGCTTTGGTATTTCTTGAATTCGGTTTCATGTTCAACAAAACCTTTGTCCACACCGGCCCCTTCCCGGCTAAAGCCGGTCCCACTAACAGCCGCGTGTGCATTCAGTGGGACCGGCTTCAGCCGGGAAGCCCTTGCTGTTGATCTTCGTGCGCAAAAGGTTCAAACACCGCAGAACGCGACTTGGGTGCAGGCTGAACGCGAGCAACTTTTGAAACCTGCCTCTGGCATAGTCCCCCGCCTCACCGTACTGTGCGCAAACCGTTTTCACCGCACAAAACCAAAAACAGCAGAGGCACCACATGAGTGTGATTTGGGGAACAGGGAAAGTACTGACAACAGCATTCTGGCTACTGATAATCACCAGCCTCACCATCGCCATGCCACACCCCTTCGACCTGCTGTTCAAACTGGCTGGCGGCCTGTTGCTGCTCACCCACATCATCGAACTGATCAGCTACAACGTCAGCCTGCGCGGCCGCCCCCATCCCTGGCGGGATCGCCTTCAGATTCTGCTCTTCGGCCTATTTCACCTGAACACATTCAAACGCCCACAGGCGGAGGTACACCATGCGTAACGCGATGCTGATAACGGCAGGCCTGCTGTCCGCCCTGACCAGCCCCTGGATCATGGCCCAGACCATCTCCGTCGAAACCCACTCGCTCATGCGCCTGCCGTCCAAAACCAGCGTATTGCAACTGGACCGACTCGAAGTCGCCGACTACGGCACCCTGCTGATCCCGGCCGGCCTCACCGAAGTCAAAGTCGGCCAACTTGTCATGGGCCATGAATCACGCATCGCCATCGTCCCGAGTGGCGAGGCATTCAGCCTGCAGGTCAAACAGGCCGACCTCGGCAGCGGCGCCGAAATCACCGCGCGGGGCGCCCCGGGCACCTTCGAAAAACCGCCGACCCCAGGCCGCAACCTCAACCTGCGGATCGAACAACTCAACGCTGACCAGCTCTTTGTCGACGCACGCGGTGGTGCGGGCTCGCCCGGTTACGTCGGCCTTGACGGCGGCAACGGCATCGATCCGGGCTGCACATGGGGTTCTGCCAGTCGCGGGATCGACGGCGACAATGGCGGCAACGGCCGTGACGGCGCGCCGGGTGCGCTCGTTCGTCTAGAACTGCCAGCGACCTTCGGCAATGACCGCATCAAAGTCAATGTCCAGGGCGGTGCGGGTGGTATCGGCGGAGACGGCGGTCGCGGCGGCAAAGGCGGCGCGTCCAAAGGCTGCGTGGTCTACCGCGCTGACGGCGCCAAGTCCGGCAAGAACGGCGACAAGGGCCAGTCCGGCGCAGCAGGGCCAACGGGCGCTATCGTGGTTCGTAACTTATAAGCCCGATAGCCCACAGGCGTTATATACCGTCCAGACGGCTCTCTTTCGTGGAGCCGACACGGTTCATGTGGGAGTGAGCTTGCTCACGAAGACAGCCTTTCAGCCGCCGGATATCCAGCGGGTGGACCGCCTTTTCGCGAGCAGCGCTTCCCCAACTCTCAAAGCATTGGCCTGATGGCAGCGATCGCCACAACGGCCACCCCCACCATCAGATTGATCCCCATCAGACGCCGCATCCCGCCCAGCGCAGCGGCACCCTCAGCCCATTGCTCGGCGAGCACAGCCTTGCGCAACTGCGGCAGGTTCAGCGTCGACACGCGCAGAAACAGCGCCACCATCACCACATACAGACCCATCATCACCTGCACATAGCGTGGCGCGGTCTGAAAGCCGCTGAAGTTGACGTTGATCATGCCAATGCCGGTCACCGCAAGCATGATCACCGCGCACCAGACCCATACGAAGAATCGCGGCAGCACCTGCAGCCACAGCTTCAACCGGGCCGGGCCTTCAAGGGCCGCGATGACCGCCGGTCGAAGAATCATCCAGGCGAAAAACATGCCTCCTACCCACACAATCGCTGCCAGCACATGCAAGGCGTAGACAAAGGCTACAGGTGACATCGAGAACTCCGATCTGCGCAGAAAGAATTAGCGCGGTATGATAGCCGCCCGCTGCGACTACTGAAGATATATCCAGCGGTTTTCGTGTTTTCATTCAGCACCCGTGACGCCGAGCCAACGACCCAGCCCATGATCAGCACCGAACTCAAATCCCAGATTCAGGGCGCCTACTCGCGTTTCCTCGAAGCCAAGAGCCTCAAGCCTCGGTACGGCCAGCGCCTGATGATCGCTGAAGTGGCGAAGGTGCTGGGCGATGTCGATACCGACGAAGAAGGCCGCCGTTCGGGTGATCCCGCCGTCGTGGCGGTCGAGGCAGGGACAGGCACCGGCAAAACCGTTGCCTACGCCATCGCGGCCATTCCGACCGCCAAGGCCGCTGGCAAGCGCCTGGTCATCGCCACCGCGACCGTCGCGCTGCAAGAACAGATTGTCTACAAAGACCTGCCCGACCTGATGCGCAACAGCGGCTTGAACTTCACGTTCGCGCTGGCCAAGGGCCGTGGCCGCTACATGTGCCTGTCCAAGCTCGACATGCTGCTGCAGGAAGGCGACGCCCAGAGCGCGACCGCGCAGCTTTTCGAAGAAGAAGGCTTCAAGATCGAAGTGGATGAGGCCAGCCAGAAGCTCTTCACCACCATGATCGAAAAGCTCGCCGGCAACAAATGGGACGGCGACCGCGACAGCTGGCCTCAGGAACTGGCGGACCAGGACTGGGCGCGCCTGACCACCGATCACAGCCAGTGCACCAACCGCCACTGCCCGAACTTCCAGCAGTGCGCCTTTTACAAAGCCCGCGAGGGCATGGGCAAAGTCGACGTCATCGTCACCAACCACGACATGGTCCTGGCCGACCTGGCGCTGGGCGGCGGTGCGGTCCTGCCCGATCCTCGCGACACTCTGTATGTCTTCGACGAAGGCCATCACCTGCCAGACAAGGCGATCGGCCACTTCGCCCATTTCAGTCGCCTGCGCTCCACCGCTGACTGGCTGGAGCAAACCGCCAAGAACCTCACCAAATTGCTCGCCCAGCACCCGCTGCCGGGCGACCTGGGCAAACTGATCGAACAGGTCCCCGAGCTGGCCCGGGAGATCAAGACCCAGCAGCAATTCATGTTCACCGCCTGCGAGCAACTGGCCGACTTCAAGCAAGGCGAAGACATGGAAGGCCGCGAGCGTCCGCGCCATCGCTTCGTCGGCGGCGTGGTCCCCGAACACATGCGCGAGATGGGCATCGAGCTGAAAAAAGGCTTTGCCCGACTCGACGACCTGTTCACGCGCCTGACCGAGCTGCTGAAAGAAGGCATGGACGGCGAGGTCAACATTGGCATCGCCAGCCATCAGGCGGAAGAGTGGTATCCGTTGTTCGGCAGCTTGCTGGCCCGCGCCCATGGCAACTGGGAATTGTGGACCGCCTTCACCGCTGAAGACCCGGAAAACAGCCCGCCTATGGCGCGTTGGCTGACCCTGGCCGACAGCGGCTCGCTGTTCGACATCGAGGTCAACGCCAGCCCGATCCTTGCCGCCGAAATGCTGCGCCGCAACCTGTGGAATGTGGCCTACGGCGCGCTGGTGACCTCGGCCACCCTGACCGCGCTGGGCAAGTTCGACCGTTTCCGCATGCGTGCCGGGTTGCCAAAAGACGCCGTTACTGCCGTGGTGCCGAGTCCGTTTCACCATGCCGACGCCGGCGTGTTGCGCGTGCCGGACCTCAAGGCCGACCCCCGCAACGCGGCCGAACATACGGCCGCCATCATCCGTGAACTGCCGAATCTCGTCGAAGGCTCCAAAGGCACGCTGGTGCTGTTCTCCTCGCGCAAACAGATGCAGGAAGTGTTCGACGGGCTGGAGCGGGACTGGCGCAAGCGGGTGTTCATCCAGGGCAACCTGTCCAAGCAGGAAACCCTGAACAAGCACAAGGCGCGCGTCGACGGCGGCGATGAAAGCGTTCTGTTCGGGCTGGCCAGCTTCGCTGAGGGGGTCGACCTTCCCGGCGCTTACTGCGAGCACGTGGTGATCGCCAAGATTCCTTTCGCCGTGCCGGATGATCCGGTCGAAGCCGCACTGGCGGAGTGGATCGAAGCGCGAGGCGGCAATCCGTTCATGGAAATCGCCGTTCCAGACGCTTCGTTGCGGCTGATCCAGGCCTGCGGTCGTCTGCTGCGCACCGAACAGGACCGCGGCATCATCACGCTGCTGGATCGCCGGGTCGTAACCCAGCGCTATGGCAAAGCCATCCTCAATGCACTGCCGCCATTCCGGCGCGAAATTTCCTGAACCCGTGTTGCAAATGAAACACGGTTGACCGGGTCTTATTCCTGGTCCTTCCGGATGCGCGCGACCTCTGTCGTGCTCCGGGCCTCAGATGATCAAGGAGCTTCCGATCACATGATTCGCCGTTCACTGTCCGCCATCATTGCCACGCTGTGCGCCGGCATGGCCCACGCCGCGCCTGACGTGCAGCAGACGCTGTTCAATTTCGTGCGGCCCGCCGACGTGGTAAAGGTCACGACCCAGGATGCCGGGTTTCCCCAGGCGAACGCCGAACAGACCGCCGAAGGCGAAGTGCTGCGTCGTGTGGTTTTCAATCCGGTCGCGAAACCCAGCCTGCAACTGACCCCGCAGACCGGCGTCTGGGACTGGAGCCACGACAGCGCCATGACCTTGCGCCTGCAAAGCGCGATGGATTGGGCGTTGACGGTGTACGTGCAGATCGAAAGCCGCGACGGCAAAATCCTCACCAGCCGCATCGACCTGCCGGCCGGCCCGGCGCAAACCCTGGTGCTGCCGCTCAAGGCCAGTTCGCCGATGACCCAGGGCATGCGCGCCGGCCCACCGATGCCATGGATGTACGAAGGGCAGCGCGTGTTGCTGGCCAACACCGAAGGTGAGCTGAACAGCGCTGAAGTTTCATCGGTCACCGTGTCGATGTCTCAACCCAACGTTGCCCAGTCCGTCTTGATCGAGAAGTTCGGCGTGCAAGAGGGCTACGCGCTGCAAACCGCGGCCTACGGCAACCTGGTCGACGGCTACGGTCAGTTCACCCGGGGCAAGTGGCCGGAGAAGGTCACCAGCGACGACCAGCTCAAGACATTGGCGGCCAAGGAACAGCAACAGCTGCAAACCTGGCTGAAAGACCGTCCGGCCCACGACAAATACGGTGGTTTGACCAGCGGCCCGTCCTTCGAAGCGAAGGGCTTTTTCCGCACCGAGAAGCGCGACGATCGCTGGTATCTGGTGACGCCGGAAGGCCATCCGTTCTACTCGCTGGGGGTAAACGCCGTCTCCGCTGACGACAGCCAGACCTACGTCGAAGGCCGCGAAGCCATGTTCACCGGCCTGCCCGGCAGTGACGATCCGCTCGCCGTGTTCTACGGCAAGGGCGATGACAACCGCGAGACGGGGGCCAATCGCAACCGCCAGTTCGATCAGGGCCGCTGGTTCGATTTCTATGGCGCCAACCTGCAACGCACGTACGGCGTGCCGAAGTGCGTGGAAGTCTCAAAGCCGGTCGAGCCGGCTGACGACGAAGACGAAAACCCGGCTGCCGCTCCTGCAACGACCGTCTCCACTGGCGACAGCTCTGCCGAGCAGAGCGCGCCGGCGCCTCAGCCGGAGAAGCCCGCTACGCCTGCGCCTGCCATCGAATGCAAGCCGGTGATCGTGGACAGCAAACGCTGGGTTGATCACACCCTGCAACGCTTGCAGGCCTGGGGCTTCAACACCGTTGGCAACTGGAGCGATTCGTCGCTGCAGAACCTGGAAAGCAGCAAAAAAGACCGCGTGCCCTACACGCTGCCGCTGTCCATCGTGGGCGACTACGTGAGCATCAGCACCGGTCTGGATTGGTGGGGCGGCATGCCTGACCCGTTCGATCCGCGCTTCGCCATGGCCACCGAGCGGGCCGTTGCCATCGCTGCACGCGACCATCGCGATGATCCGTACCTGATCGGTTACTTCGCGGATAACGAATTGGCCTGGGCGGCGCCGGGCAACGATCCGAAGGATCGCTACGCATTGGCCTACGGCACGCTGAAGTTGACCACCGATGTGCCGGCCAAGCGCGCGTTTCTCAAGCAGTTGCGCGACAAGTACCGCAACGAAGAAGGGCTGTCCAAGGCGTGGGGCATCCATCTCGCCGCGTGGGAGTTGATGGAAGACCCGGGTTTCGAGCCGCCGCTGCCCAGCGCAGAGCACCCGGAGATCGAAATCGACTTCCGGTATTTCCAGCGCGTGTTCGCCGAGACCTATTTCAAAACCATTTCCGACGCGCTCAAGTGGCATGCGCCGAACCATCTGCTGCTCGGTGGCCGCTTTGGCGTCACCAGTCCCGAGGCGGTTGAAGCCTGCGCCAAGTTCTGCGACGTGCTGAGCTTCAACGTCTACACCCTCAAACCCCAGGACGGCGTGGACTTCGCGAAACTGCGCGTGCTCGACAAGCCTGTGATGGTCACCGAGTTTCATTTCGGCTCCCGTGATCGCGGGCCATTCTGGGGCGGAGTGCTCGAAGTGCCCCGTGAGGAAGATCGCGGCCCGGCGTACGCCAATTTCCTGAAAAGCGCGCTGGCCGAGCCCTCCATCGTCGGCGTGCACTGGTTCCAGTATCTGGATCAGCCTGTCACCGGCCGCTTGCTCGACGGCGAAAACGGCCATCTCGGGCTGGTGGGCATCACCGACGTGCCGTACCAGGGCTTCGTTGAGGCAGTGCGCAAGGCCAATGGACAGGTCGTGGATGTGATCGGCAAACGCCCTTAACCGGGCGGTTCCCAAAGCATTCAATCGCTGGAACAATGTTCGCCATTTTTGCAGCCCGACCGGAGAGCCAGACCGTGCAGATTCAAGGCCATTTCGAGCTTCAGTTTGAGGCCGTACGCGAAGCGTTCGCCGCGCTGTTCGACGACCCGCAGGAGCGTGGCGCTGCGCTGTGCGTGCAGATTGGCGGCGAGACGGTGCTGGATCTGTGGGCGGGCACGGCAGACAAGGACGGCGGCGAGGTCTGGCACAGCGACACCATCGCCAATCTCTTCTCCTGCACCAAGACTTTTACGGCGGTCACGGCCTTGCAATTGGTGGGCGAGGGCAAGCTGAATCTGGATGAGGCTGTCGCCCGTCTCTGGCCTGAGTTTGCGGCCAACGGCAAACAGTCCGTCACGCTGCGCCAGTTGCTGTGTCATCAGGCCGGGCTCCCGGCGATCCGTGAAATATTGCCGGCCGAAGCGCTTTACGACTGGCAGGCCATGACCCGCGTATTGGCTGCCGAGGAACCCTGGTGGACACCGGGTCAGGGCCACGGGTATGCCGCGATCACTTACGGCTGGCTGGTGGGCGAGATGATTCGTCGCGCCGACGGCCGCGGGCCGGGTGAGTCCATCGCTGCGCGTATTTCACGTCCGCTGGGCCTGGACTTCCACGTCGGTCTTGCCGACGAGGAGTTTCACCGCGTCGCCCACATTGCCAGAGGCAAGGGCAATGCCGGTGATGAGGCCGCGCAGCGACTGCTGCAGACCACGATGCGCGAACCTGCGTCCATGACGGCGAGGGCGTTCACCAACCCGCCGTCGATCATGACCAGCACCAACAAGCCGGAATGGCGGCGCATGCAGCAACCTGCCGCCAATGGCCATGGCAACGCGCGCAGTCTGGCCGGCTTCTATAGCGGCTTGCTCGACGGCAGCCTGCTGGACGGCGACTTGCTCAACGAGCTCACGCGCGAGCACAGCATCGGCCAGGACAAGACACTGCTGACCCAGACCCGCTTCGGGCTGGGTTGCATGCTCGATCAACCCGCGGTGCCTAACGCGACGTTCGGGCTGGGTGCCAAGTCATTTGGCCATCCCGGCGCAGGTGGCTCGGTTGGCTTCGCCGATCCCGAGCGCGATGTGGCGTTTGGGTTCGTGACGAACACCCTTGGTCCTTACGTGCTGATGGATCCGCGCGCTCAGGGTCTAGTGCGCGTGCTTGGTGAGTGTTTGCAATAACTATCGCCGTTAAGTGCTTGTTCTACCGACTGTCAGTTAAATCTGGATAACCGAGCCGTAGGGCGGTTTCTTTTTCCAAAACGGTCTTTATGCGTGTTATATGAGCGCTGCTTCGTTCATTTTCTGATCAATTATTCATGTGGGTCACCCATGTCAGCTAACAAAAGCCTCGCATTCGCCATCTGCATCGCCGTCACCGGCTGTGCGCAAACCCCTCAGGATCAGTCGGCCAGCAATGACCACTGGTGGTCGTTCGGTTCGAGCAAGGGCGCCGATGCAGCGCCTGCAGCCCCAGCGCCAAACCCGGCGGCTGCGCAAGTCGCTAAAGCCCAGGCCGAGACCGGTACACGATGGTACTGGCCGTTTGGCTCTGACCACGGCGATACCGAGAAGAAACCAGAAGTAGCCGCCACCCAGCCGGCTGCTGCGCCGGCGGTTGCCCAGGCCGGCGACGCCAACAAGTGGTGGTGGCCGTTCGGCGCAACCGACGCCAAAAAAGATGCCGCCCCGGCTGTTCCCAAAGTCGACCCGAAGGTGACCCAGGCCTGGCTGGATCTGAACGAGCCAAAAATTCGCGAAGCGATCAAGGACAGCCAGTTCCAGCTTGAGCGCCGTGACGACATCCTCGTGGTCACCGCGCCGGTCGACAGCACCTTCAACCCGAAGCGTCCGGAAATGCTCCTGCCGACCAACCTCGGCCCGATCAGCCGCATGGCCAAGATCGTTGAAGTCGACCAGCGCGCCGCCGTTCTGGTGTTGGGCCACAGCGACGTGGCCAGCGATGCCGATCTCAAGATCAGTCAGCAGCGCGCCCAATCAGTTGCGGCGATCTTCCGCCTCAGCGGCCTGCAGCGTAACCGTCTGAACCTGCGTGGCATGGGCGCCGACATGCCCCGTGCGGCCGGTGACAGCGCGCCGGGTCGCGCACTCAACCGTCGCGTGGAAATCATCCTGACGCCGCAGGACACAATGGTTGCCGAAATGGCCAAGTACAACCTGCCGCCAGCGCCGACCCTGCTGGCCGTGCAAACCGCCAACGCGCCGGCGCCGGCACCGGTTGCTGCGCCGACCAAGGCTGCTGCGCCTGCCAAATCCGCTGCACCGGCCAAGAAAGCCGTTGCTACCAAGGCTTCCGCCGCCAAAGCGCCTGCGGCCAAGAAAGCACCTGTGAAGAAAGCAGCGCCGGTGAAAGCCAAGGCAGCGCCTGCGAAAGCAGCGGCCAAAAAACCTGCCCCGGATGCTCAAGCCAGCAACTGAGGTTAAGATCGGGATTCTGTTCACGAATCTCGATTAAGGAAGGCAGTGATGAGCCAGCGTCTGGCCGATATGCGTCGCAACTATGCCCGCGAAGGGTTGACCGAAGCCCAGGCTCCGGAAGAGCCCTTCGCACTGTTCCATCGCTGGTTCAACGAAGCGGTCGAAACCGAGCAAGCGCCGGTCGAGGCCAACGCCATGACGCTGGCGACCGTCGACGCCGACGGTCGCCCCCACTGCCGCGTCCTGCTGCTCAAAGGCCTGGACGCTCAGGGCTTCACGTTTTTTTCCAACTACGAGAGCGCCAAAGGCCAGCAGCTGAGCGCCCGTCCTTTTGCCGCCATGACGTTTTTCTGGCCCTCGCTGGAACGTCAGGTGCGCATCGAAGGCCGCGTGTCCAGGGTCAGCCACGAAGAATCCGACGCCTATTTTCAGGTGCGCCCCCTCGGCAGCCGCCTGGGTGCCTGGGCATCCCCGCAAAGCCGGGTGATTGCCGACCGTGAAGAGCTCGAAGGTTTGCTCAAAGCCACCGAGTCGCGTTTCATGGACGCCCAGCCTGACTGTCCCGATCACTGGGGCGGCTATCGTCTGGTGCCGGATCGCATCGAATTCTGGCAGGGGCGTCCAAGCCGTCTGCATGACCGCCTGAACTATCGTCTGCTGGAAGATGAGTGGCAGCGCGAGCGCCTCGCGCCCTGAGTGCGGGTCTCCGGACCTCCGTGATGCCAGCACCAGGGTCTCTGTCACACTTTTCTTTGAATCAATTTCCGGCGCCGTCGTCCACTGAAGTAGACGTCGGCGGGTTGCTGTATCACGCCTGAATAAACGTAAATTATCGGTACAGGACCGTGACATCGATTGGCGTCGCAGAGTCTAATGGCTACCTGTACCTCTGGAGATAACTGTTATGCGTAAGTCTGTTCTGTTGGTTGCTTCGTTCACCGCCATGGCGCTGACGCTGGGCGGCTGTACTTCAAGCCTCACCGGTGACTCGTACTCGCGCGACGAAGCTCGTCAGGTGCAGACCGTACGGCTGGGCACGATCGAATCGTTGCGTCCGGTGAAGATTGAAGGCACCAAAACCCCGATCGGCGCAGGCGCCGGTGCCATTGTCGGTGGTGTGGGTGGCAGCGCCATCGGTGGCGGTCGCGGCAGCATCGTGACGGCCGTGATCGGTGCAGTCGCCGGTGGTCTGCTGGGTTCGGCAGCGGAAGGCGGCCTGACCCGTGCTCAAGGCGTCGAGATCACCGTGCGTGAAGACGATGGCACCATGCGTGCTTATGTGCAGGAAGTTCAGGAAAACGAGATCTTCCGTGTGGGTGAGCGCGTTCGCATCATGACCGTCAACGGCACCAGCCGCGTCAGCCACTAAACCGCGCTGCATGTCTCGAAGCTGGGCGTAAAATGTCCGCTTGCGAAAACGCCCCGATCATTCGGGGCGTTTTGCATTTCAGCGTTTCATTTCAACGCTGCTGAGCGCGTGCTGCGACTGGCCATTGCGGTGATGCCGTAGCCGATCAGCGCGGCAAGAACAGACCCCGTCAAAATCCCCATTCGATCCATCCCGGCAAACTCGCTTTGTCCCGGCACGAACGCCAGTGAGCCGACAAACAGGCTCATGGTGAAGCCGATCCCGCACAGCATCGAAACCCCCAGCACCAGCCCCCAGTTTGCGCCGGTCGGCAGTGATGCGAGCCCTGTCTTGATTGCCAGCCACGTCAGGCCAAACACACCGATGACTTTGCCCAGCAGCAGACCCAGTGCGATGCCGAGTGGTACGGGATGGGTAAAGCTCTCCAGCGTAACGCCGGCCAAAGGGACGCCGGCGTTGGCGAACGCGAACAGCGGCAGAATGAAATACGCCACCCAGGGATGCAGGGCGTGTTCGAGTTGCTGCAGGGGGGAGGCGACGTCTTTGGGCGTCCGCAGCGGAATGCAGAATGCCAGCACAACGCCGGCCAGCGTGGCGTGGACGCCGCTCTTCAGCACGCAGACCCACAAGACGGTGCCGATCAGCAAGTAGGGCGCGAGTCTGGTCACGCCCAGGCGGTTCATGGTGATCAGTCCGGCAATCGACGCGGCTGCCAGCGCCAATGCCAGGCTGGACAGTTCGCCGGAGTAGAACAGCGCGATGACAATGATCGCGCCCAGATCATCGATGATCGCCAGGGTCATGAGAAACAGCTTGAGCGACACCGGCACCCGTTTGCCCAGCAACGCCAGCACGCCGAGGGCGAAGGCGATATCGGTGGCCATGGGAATCGCCCAGCCACTCAGGGCGGCGGGATTGTCTGAGTTAAGCGCCCAGAAGAGCAGGGCAGGGATAACCATGCCGCCGATGGCCGCCGCGCCCGGCAGGACAATTTGCGAGGGCCGCGAGAGGTGCCCTTGCAGCACCTCGCGCTTGACCTCCAGCCCGATCAGCAGGAAGAACAACGCCATCAGGCCGTCGTTGATCCACAGCAGCAACGGTTTGGCGATTTGCAACGCGCCGATCTGGGCAACGACCGGCGTTTCGAGCCAGCCGTTATAGAGCCAGGACAGGGGAGAATTGTTGATGATAAGGGCGAGGGCCGCGGCGGCGATCAGCAGCAAGCCACCGGCGGCTTCCAGCTGGAAGAAACGTCTGAATGTATTGCGTACGGGCAAGGTCACGCTCCAAGGGCAGCCTAAAAAGGAGCGCCACCCTAACGCGCGTTCTGGTGTCTGAAAACAGGATCTGAAGCCGAATTTGTAATCAAAAATAACGCCCTACAGACACCGCTCACGAATCCTAGGGATTCGTTTCCGAGTGCTGTAGGGCGATGCCTTTGAGTGGCTTATTCAGTGATGCCCAGGATATTTCGGGCCAACGCTTCGGCGATGCGGATCCCGTCGACGCCGGCCGACAGGATGCCGCCGGCATAGCCTGCGCCTTCGCCTGCCGGGAACAGGCCTTTGACGTTGAGGCTCTGCAGGTCCTCGCCACGGGTGATGCGCAGGGGCGAGGAGGTGCGCGTTTCGATGCCGGTGAGAATCGCGTCGTGCTGCGAAAATCCTCTGATCTGTTTCTCGAACGCCGGCAGCGCCTCACGAATGGCTTCGATGGCAAAGGCGGGTAATGCGTCGGCAAGGTCGGTCAGCTTGACGCCCGGCTTGTAGGAAGGTTCTACGCCGCCCAACGCCGTTGACGCTTTGCCCGCGATGAAATCGCCTACCAGTTGCGCCGGTGCCTCGTAGGTTTCGCCGCCCATGATGTAGGCGTGGGACTCCAGTCGCTCCTGCAGTTCGATGCCGGCCAGCGGGCTGCCCGGATAATCCTGCTCGGGGGTGATGCCGACGACGATGCCGGAGTTGGCGTTGCGCTCGTTGCGCGAGTACTGGCTCATGCCGTTGGTGACCACGCGGTTGGGCTCAGAGGTTGCCGCCACCACGGTGCCGCCGGGGCACATGCAGAAGCTATACACCGAACGGCCGTTCTTGGCGTGGTGTACCAGCTTGTAATCGGCAGCGCCAAGCTTCGGGTGACCGGCGTACTTGCCCAGGCGCGCGCGGTCGATCAGACCTTGCGGGTGTTCGATGCGGAAGCCGACCGAAAACGGCTTGGCCTCCATGAACACGCCGCGCCCGTGGAGCATGCGGAAGGTGTCCCGGGCGCTGTGGCCCAGCGCCAGAATGACGTGCCGCGAGTTGATGCGCTCGCCGCTGTCGAGCACAACGCCTTGCATCTGGCCGTCTTCGATCAGTACATCGGTGACCCGCTGCTGGAAACGCACTTCGCCGCCCAGCGCTTCGATCTGATGACGCATGTTCTCGACCACGCCGGTCAACCGGAAGGTGCCGATGTGTGGCTTGCTGACGTAGAGAATCTCTTCCGGCGCGCCGGCTTTGACGAACTCGTGCAAGACCTTGCGACCGATGAATTTCGGGTCTTTGATCTGACTGTAGAGCTTGCCGTCGGAGAACGTCCCCGCGCCGCCCTCGCCGAACTGCACGTTGGACTCCGGGTTGAGCACGTTCTTGCGCCACAGCCCCCAGGTGTCCTTGGTGCGCTGACGGACTTCGGTGCCGCGTTCGAGGATGATTGGCTTGAAGCCCATCTGCGCCAGCAACAGGCCGGCGAAAATCCCGCACGGACCGAAGCCGACTACCAACGGACGCTGGCTCAGATCGGCAGGGGCGTGGCCGACCACTTTGTAACTGACGTCTGGCGCCGGGCCGATGTGTTTGTCGTGGCTCAGGCGCTGGAGCAGGGCGGCTTCGTCGCGCACCTGGAAGTCGATGGTGTAAATGAACTGCAGCTCGGTGGATTTCTTGCGCGCATCATAGCTGCGCTTGAACAGGGTGAAATCCAGAAGCTCGTCGCTGCCGATGGCCAGGCGTTGCAGAAGTGCAGGGCGCAGTTCGTCGTCCGCGTGGTCCAGCGGCAGTTTGAATTCGGTGATTCGTAACATTGAAAGATCCGGTTTCGGGCCGCAGGATCGGCCCGGCAGCACTACAAGAGCGCGCGATTATAAGCCACATTGAGCAGGGAGCGGTGGCCCGAGCGACGACATCCGCCACGCAGCCGCCGTTTAGCTTTGCACCGAGTCAGCTGGGAAAACTTGATCTCAAGGCTAATGGGGAATATGTGGGAGCGAGCTTGCTCGCGAAAGCGTCTTGTCAGTCAGCGCTGTGAGCGCCTGACCTACGGCATTCGCGAGCAAGCTCACTCCCACCAGTGTTGCGCCTGTACAGATTCAGGTTTGAGGTTTCAGGTTCAGCGAAAGGCTATCAATCGTTACGCATCGCCCCGAAGTACGCGCAACCGCGCTGAACCTGGCCGTTGACCCGGAGTTCGGCGGTCAGGTGCTGCACCGAGCCGTTCGACGGGTCCACACAGCGCAACGGCGCGACGTAGAGCTCGACGTGTTGATTGTTGGCGTCGGTGATCAGGTTGAAGCGGCCCTCGGGCATCTGCTCTTCCATGTACGGCACGGCGAACGGCTCCTGGCCTTCGCGCTCAAGCACCAGACCCTTGCCGCTGGCGTTGAGGTTCCATTTCGGGCCGTTGCCGCTGGCATGAATCGTCAGGCGCTTGAAATTGGGGTCCTCGCAGGCACCGCTTGGGCGCTCGACGCGGTAGAGCTGGTAAATGTCAGCCTGACCGTCACTGCCCTGGGCCTTGCTCGCGACGAAGTTGCCACGTACATCGGCGAACGCCTTGCCGTTCTTGTCCACCACCGAAGCGGCTTCCTGCAGGACGCCGGTGTTGCCCTTGTCGGTCACTGCATAGCGGCGCTGTTCGTTGCACGGGGCGAAGAACAGCTTGCCGCCGTCACCGCTGAGGGTGCCCTGCATGCGGATCATGCCAGCGGTCGACACCTTGCTGTCACTGGACGACATGGGCAGCAACTGGCAGCCGGCAAACAGGGGCAACAAGGCGAACATCAGAGCGGAACGAGCAGCGGACATGGGGCGGTCTCCAGACAAGTGCCGCCACGTTACTCAGCCTGCTCGCTCATCACAAGGGGCGATTAGCCGACGCGATACGTCTGTCCGGTTTGTAGCCCTTCGACACTTTTTGCGTACGCCAAGGCTACATCCGCTGCGGGAACCGGCTTGAAGCCACGAAAGTACGGCGCGTAGCTGCCCATGGCTTCGACCAGCACGTTGGGGCTGACCGAATTGACCCGCATGCCCCGCGGCATCTCGATGGCGGCGGCGCGCACGAAGGCGTCGATGGCGCCGTTGACCAAACTGGCTGACGCTCCGGTGCGAATCGGATCGACGCTGGTAATGCCGGTGGTGAAGGTGAAGGACGCACCGTCGTTGGCGAATTCCCGACCGATCAGCAGCAGATTGACCTGACCCATCAGCTTGTCCCGAAGGCCCAGGGCGAAAGAGTCGGCGGTCATCTCGCCCAGCGGCGCGAAGGTGACATTGCCGGCCGCGCAAATCAATGCGTCGAAAGGGCCTGTCCGTTCGAATAGTTTGCGGATCGAGTCGCTGTCACTAATATCGACGTGCTCGTCTGCGCCGGTTCTGCCGATGCGAACGATCTCGTGGCGTGGCGCCAACTCTTTCTCGATCGCCGAGCCAATGGTGCCACTGGCGCCAATCAATAGAATTTTCATGATGCGATTTTCCCCTGGTATGGATCAGGCGCTCAGTGTGAGTCGCCTTTTCCCACCGAAACAGGGGCTAAACGGCAATCCCGGTTTGTCAGAAAGGAAACAATCATGAGCGAAATGGACGACCTGGCCGCGTTCGCGATGCTGGTGGAGGCCAATAGCTTCACCCTGGCCGCGCAATGGCTGGACACCAGTACCAGCCAACTGTCCAAGCGCATCAGCAAACTGGAAAAGAATTTCGGCGTTACGCTGCTCCATCGCACCACCCGCAGCCTGACGCTGACCTCGGCGGGCGCCATTCTCCTGCCCGAAGCCCGCGCGCTACTGGCCCAACGCGACCGCGTTCGCGACGCCATGGCCTACCTGAGCGAAAGCCTGATTGGCACCGTTCGCCTGACCGTGCCGGTGTCATTGGGCGAAACCTTCTTCGAAGGCCTGCTCACCGAATTCGCCCACACCTACCCCGACGTGCAGGTGGAACTGGACCTTAACAACCACTTCCGCGACATGCGCCGTGATGGCTTCGACCTGGGCATACGTTCCAGCGTGGGGATCGACGAACGCCTGGTGGCCAAGCCCTTGCTGTCGCTACAGGAACTGACCTGCGCCAGTCCGGATTACCTCGCCAGACACGGCACCCCGCAAACCCCGGAAGAACTGCGGGTTCATCGATGCCTGCTCAACAGCCATCACGCCGGCCGCGAATCCTGGGGCTACCACCAGAAACACGAACTGACCCGCGTCAACGTCCGCGGCACCTTCGCCAGCAACCACTACGGCCTCCTGAAAAAAGCCGCCCTCGTCGACGCCGGCATCGCCCGCCTGCCGTCGTACATGGTCCATGAGGAACTGAAAGAAGGACGGTTGCACTGGTTGCTGCGTGATTACCAGACGCCGGTTTCGTCCCTTTACCTGGTCCACCCCTTTGAAGGACGGCTGCCGAGGCGGGTGCAAGTCATGGCGGATTATTTGAGTGAATGGTTCGAGCGCAGCACTGCGGCGCTGGAACAGCTCTGACTTCTGGGGTTATCAAATCGAGCGGGGACAGATTAATTTACGGTGAAGCGCTGTAAATAAATCAGTCCCTTGTAAACAGAAATCAAAATTGATGTCGCAGCCACTGGCCTATTCCCGGCTAAAGCCGGTCCTACAAAAAGCAACGCGTGCAGCCAGTGGCACCGACGGCGACTCCTGTAGGACCGGCTTCAGCCGGGAAGCCTTTGACCTGCTTTTGATCTTCAAACGCAAAAAGCCCAAACACCGCCAAT
>NZ_JBDFPL010000015.1:0-50360 GCF_039672565.1 Pseudomonas sp. Ps21-P2 | reverse complement strand
ATTCAAGCATCTGAACCGAAGCATTCCTCGCTGCTTACTTCGTCCAACTCGTTGATTATCAAGGAGTTTTCCGTTTCGTCTGCGCCGGAAGTGGGGCGAATTATAGACAGATCCAGAGGGGCGTCAACACCTAATTTGAACTTTTGGCGAAAAAGCCAAAAACCTAAGGAAATCCGATACTTCCTTCTGTTTATATAGAGACCGGCTAAAGACTCCTGCAAGAGCACCAGCCCTTAGAAAACGCCCCTCTGACGCAAGGCAATTACCTCAGCGTCAGGTATTCCTAATAAGCCGGTTAGAACTTCCAATGTGTGCTCTCCCAACAGCGGCGGCGCACGCCGATATTCAACAGGCGTGGCAGATAAACGAATCGGACTGGCAACCTGAGGAACAGTCCCGCCCAATGCATGAGGCAACTCAACCTGGAGACAGCGGAATTGCACATGCGGATCTGCGAACACCTGGGCGACATCGTTAATAGGGCCACACGGTACGCCGGCCCCCTCCAACGCCGTGACCCATTCGGCCGTGGTCTTGAAGACGGTGGCCTGCCGGATCAGCGGGATCAGCTCCGCACGATGCGCCACGCGCTGCTTATTACTCGCAAACCGCGGATCGCTGGCCCACTGCGGCTGCCCGGCCACTTCTGCGAATTTGCGGAACTGGTTGTCGTTCCCCACCGTGAGAATGAAATCGCCATCGGCGGTGGGAAAATCCTGGTAGGGCACGATATTCGGGTGAGCATTACCCAGTCGCCTTGGCGATACGCCCGTCGTCAGGTAATTCATTGCCTGATTTGCCAGGCAGGCGACCTGCACATCCAGCAACGCCATGTCGATGTGCTGACCAGCCCCCCCCTGATCCCGATGCGCCAGAGCAGCAAGAATCGCAGAAGTCGAATACAGCCCCGTCAGAATATCCGTCAGCGCCACGCCGACCTTCACCGGTCCCGCGCCATCCTCCCCCTCGGGACGACCGGTAAGGCTCATCAGCCCACCGAGCCCCTGGATCATGAAGTCGTAACCTGCTCGCTTGGCGTAGGGTCCCGTCTGACCGAACCCGGTAATGGAGCAATATATGAGCCTGGGGTTCTCCAGTTGCAGTGATTCGTAATCCAAACCGTAGGCCTTCAGCCCGCCAACCTTGAAGTTCTCGATGACGATATCGGACTTCGCCGCCAGTTCGCGGACCAGCTTCTGGCCTTCGGGTTGGGTGAAGTCGATGGTGACGGACTGTTTGTTGCGGTTGGCTGACAGGTAGTACGCAGCTTCAGACGTGTTTTCTCCGCGCGGATCCTTCAGGAAGGGCGGCCCCCACGCGCGCGTGTCGTCGCCGTTACCCGGGCGCTCGATCTTGATCACCTCGGCGCCGAGGTCAGCCAGAATCTGCCCTGCCCAAGGGCCGGCGAGGACCCTGGACAAGTCCAGCACACGCAAATGCGATAACGCGCCCATTGCTGGCTCCTTAATAGAAGGCCTGGATGCCGGTTTGCGCGCGACCAAGGATAAGCGCATGGACGTCGTGGGTACCTTCGTAGGTATTTACCACCTCCAGATTGACCAGATGCCTGGCGATACCGAACTCATCAGAGATGCCGTTGCCACCCAGCATGTCACGCGCCATACGCGCGATGTCCAGCGACTTGCCGCAGGAGTTGCGCTTCATGATGGAGGTGATTTCAACCGCTGCAGTGCCCTCGTCTTTCATTCGGCCAAGACGCAGGCAGCCTTGAAGCGCCAGCGTGATCTCGGTCTGCATGTCAGCGAGCTTTTTCTGGATCAGCTGGTTAGCTGCGAGGGGACGGCCGAATTGTTGACGGTCCAGTGTGTATTGACGCGCGGTGTGCCAGCAAAACTCGGCAGCCCCCAAGGCCCCCCAGGAAATGCCATAGCGGGCGGAGTTCAGGCACGTGAACGGACCTTTAAGACCGCGGACGTCCGGGAAAATGTTCTCTTCCGGCACAAACACGTTGTCCATCACGATCTCGCCAGTGATCGAAGCGCGCAGGCCGACCTTGCCGTGAATCGCCGGAGCAGTCAGGCCTTGCCAGCCCTTTTCCAGTACGAAGCCGCGGATATCGCCGGCGTCATCTTTGCCCCAGACAACAAAGACATCGGCGATCGGGCTGTTGGTGATCCACATTTTGCTGCCGGTCAGACGGTAGCCGCCTTCGACGCTCCGCGCACGGGTGATCATCGCGCCCGGATCCGAACCATGATTGGGTTCGGTAAGGCCGAAGCAACCAATCCATTCACCGGACGCAAGCTTTGGCAGGTATTTCTGCTTCTGCGCTTCAGTACCAAATTCGTTGATAGGCACCATGACCAGGGAGGACTGCACGCTCATCATCGAACGATAACCGGAATCGACGCGCTCGACCTCGCGAGCAATCAAGCCGTAACACACGTAGTTCAGACCGCTGCCGCCGTACTGCTCCGGGATCGTGGCGCCGAGAAGACCTATCTCACCCATCTCGCGAAAGATCGCCGGATCTGTCTTTTCATGGCGGAAGGCTTCAAGCACACGCGGTGCCAGTTTGTCCCTGGCGAACTGCTCGGCGCTGTCGCGAACCATGCGCTCTTCTTCGGTGAGTTGCTGGTCCAGCAACAGGGGGTCGATCCAACTGAAACTTGCCTTGCCGCTCATGACTCTCTCCTCACCAAATGCGCTTCCGGACCTGCCGGAGAAGTAATGAAGCGAGCCTAGGCCTGAACCCTGGATCGAGCAAACGACGATTTCGCATCATCCTGTGTTAATTTCTCACTCCGAGACACGGCCGGTGCCAGCGGGCCGTCGCTGTGAGTGAGGCAAAGGTACATGCGTCGTAAAATCCCAAGCACCGCTGCGCTGGTGAGCTTCGAGGCAGCCGCGCGGCACGAGAGCTTCACCAAGGCGGCTGAGGAGCTTTCTCTGACCCAGAGCGCGATCTGCCGTCAGGTCGCGAGCCTGGAAGCGTTCTTGAATGTCGGCCTGTTCCGACGTTCACGACGGGGTGTGAAGCTTACGGAGGCTGGCCTTTCCTACAGCCGGCGCATCGCAACGCAACTTGACGCTGTTGAACGCGACACGCTGTCAGTGATGGGTCATCAGGGCGTCAATGTGATCGAACTGGCGGTAGTGCCCACCTTTGGCACGCAATGGTTACTGCCACGCCTAAAGGATTTTCAGAAGAACCACCCTGACGTCACTATCAACCTGACCAACCGCACGCGACCGTTTTTGTTTGCCGATACCGAATTCGACGCAGCTATCTACTTTGGTGATGCTGATTGGTCCGGTACCGAGTCCCACAGACTGATGGGCGAAAATCCCATGCCGGTCTGCAGTCCGGCACTGCTTGGGGCACGGCACAGCATCAGCGCTCAAGAGTTGGCCGAGATGCCGCTGCTCCAGCAAACCACTCGGCCCTACGCCTGGCGGCAGTGGTTCAACTCGCTGGACATGGGGGTGGCTCGCGACATGACAGGTCCCCGATACGAGCTATTCTCCATGCTCGCTCAAGCAGCCATGCACGACATGGGTGTGGCGCTCATACCACCATTTCTTATTCAGCATGAACTGGCCGAAAAACGCCTGGTGATTGCCAACCCTCACCAGCTTTCAAGCTTAAAAGCGTATTACTTGATGATTCCGGAGCGCAAAACGGAATCAGCGTCGCTGAAGGCGTTTCGCGACTGGCTGATTCAGCAGGCCAAGACCTACTCCCTGCCCTGAATGCCTATCCACAACACGCACGTTTCCGTGTAGTACGAAGATCCTAAAACCTACATATATCTTGATTTGTCGCATTTGCGACACACGCTTCTTTTTGCTCGCGTTATCCCAATAGTCATACAAATAGCGCTCTACAGCCTGATTTCACTTCATTTTAGGAATTTTGCCTTAACACGGTCGTGAGCACCCGTTACCAAGGAAATGTATTTGTTATCAATGGCTTAACCGGTTTTGTGCGTCAATCGGTCACAGGGTGACTTGTAGTACATTTTTCGTTCGGTTACAGAAACCCTTGAAGGCCTCTGGTATCCCCTGCAAAATGCCGCGCCCGGCTGTGTTAACGGGCGTAGTGATCGCAATCCCAGCCCTCGGGCCGTAGCGCGCTGGCCTAATTAAGACAATAAGATCACGCAGGAGATTTGACGTGCACATTGGAGTCCCCCTCGAAACCCAGCCTGGTGAAACCCGGGTCGCCGCCACTCCCGAAACCATCAAAAAGCTCGTCGCCCAAGGCCACACCGTGACTGTGCAGAACGGCGCGGGCATTGCGGCGAGCGTGACCGACAGTGCTTATGAGGCGGCAGGTGCATTGATCGGCAGCACCGCCGATGCATTCGGCGCTGAACTCATCCTCAAGGTCTCCGCTCCCGGCGACGCCGAGTTGCCGTTGATCAAAAGCGGCGCAGTGGTGGTCGGGATGCTCAACCCTTTCAATAACGACATGATCGCCAAGCTGGCTGAACGCGGTATCACCGCTTTTGCCCTCGAAGCCGCGCCACGTACCTCTCGCGCGCAAAGCCTCGACGTGCTGTCTTCCCAAGCCAACATCGCTGGCTATAAGGCTGTGCTGTTGGCGGCGCAGCACTACCCGCGCTTTATGCCCATGCTGATGACAGCGGCCGGTACGGTGAAAGCAGCGCGCGTGCTGATTCTCGGAGCGGGGGTTGCGGGGCTGCAGGCCATCGCCACTGCCAAACGACTGGGTGCGGTCATTGAGGCCTCTGACGTACGTCCGGCGGTGAAGGAGCAGATCGAGTCGCTAGGGGCCAAGTTCGTTGACGTGCCCTACGAGACTGACGAGGAGCGGGAAGCTGCCGTGGGCGTCGGCGGTTACGCCCGCCCGATGCCGGCCAGCTGGATGCAGCGTCAGGCTGTGGCCGTTCATGAGCGTGCCAAACAGGCGGACATCGTGATTACCACGGCGCTGATTCCCGGTCGCAAGGCTCCGGTGCTGTTAAGCGCTGAAACGGTCGCGCAGATGAAGCCCGGCTCGGTGGTGATCGATCTGGCGGCAGCGCAGGGCGGCAACTGCCCTCTGACGGTAGCCGACCAAGTGGTGGTCGAGCATGGCGTGACCATCGTTGGCCACACGAATCTGCCCGCCATGGTCGCGGCGGATGCGTCGGCTCTTTATGCCCGCAACCTGCTGGACTTCATGAAGCTGCTCTTCACCCAGGAAGGCCAGTTCCAGATCAACCTCGAAGACGACATCGTTGCCGCGTGCCTTATGTGCCGCGATGGCCAAGTCATCCGCAAGAACGGCTGAGGATAAAAATAATGGAAGAGTTCATCTCACCCGGTATCTACAACCTGATCATCTTCGTGCTGGCCATTTACGTCGGCTACCACGTGGTCTGGAACGTGACGCCTGCACTGCACACGCCCCTGATGGCAGTCACGAACGCTATCTCGGCCATCGTCATCGTCGGCGCCATGCTTGCCGCCGCGCTGACAGTGACGCCACTGGGCAAAACCATGGGCACCCTGGCCGTTGCGCTGGCGGCCGTTAACGTCTTCGGCGGTTTTCTCGTCACCCGGCGGATGCTTGAGATGTTCAAAAAGAAAGCGCCCAAGGCAAAAGACGAGGTGGCCAAGTAATGAGCATGAACCTCGTCACCTTGCTGTACCTCGTTTCGGCCATCTGCTTCATCCAGGCGCTGAAGGGCTTGTCTCACCCAACCACCTCGCGCCGAGGCAATCTGTTCGGCATGCTCGGCATGGGCCTGGCTGTTCTGACTACGATAGGACTGGTGTTCAAACTGGCTGCGCTATCTACCGACGGCGCCAGCGCAGGCATTGGCTACATCCTTATCGGTCTGCTGGTCGGCGGTACTGCCGGTTCGATCATGGCCAAGCGCGTCGAGATGACCAAGATGCCTGAATTGGTCGCCTTCATGCACAGCATGATTGGTCTGGCAGCCGTGTTCATCGCCATCGCTGCGGTGGTCGAGCCACAGTCGCTGGGCATCGTTCACCACTTAGGCGATCCGATTCCTGCGGGCAACCGTCTGGAGTTGTTCCTGGGCGCGGCGATCGGGGCGATTACGTTCTCCGGTTCGGTCATCGCCTTCGGCAAGCTGTCGGGCAAATACAAGTTCCGCCTGTTCCAGGGCGCACCGGTGCAGTTTGCCGGTCAGCACAAGCTCAATCTGGTTCTGGGTCTGGCGACGCTGCTGTTCGGCATCACGTTCATGCTGACGGGTAGCCTGTTCGCGTTCAGCGTCATGCTGATCCTGGCGTTCGTGATTGGCGTGCTGCTGATTATCCCGATTGGTGGCGCAGACATGCCGGTTGTGGTGTCGATGCTCAACAGTTACTCGGGCTGGGCAGCGGCGGGTATTGGCTTCTCGCTGAACAACTCGATGCTGATCATCGCCGGCTCTCTGGTCGGCTCATCCGGCGCGATTCTGTCGTACATCATGTGCAAGGCAATGAACCGCTCGTTCTTCAACGTGATCGGCGGCGGCTTCGGTGGCGCAGTGGATGCCGGTGCTACGAGCGGCAGCAAGGAAGCCCGTCCGGTTAAATCGGGATCGGCTGACGATGCAACCTTCCTGCTGACCAACGCCGACACCGTAATCATCGTGCCGGGTTACGGGCTGGCGGTTGCTCGAGCGCAGCACGCGCTGAAAGAGCTGACCGAAAAGCTGACCCACGCGGGCGTTACGGTGAAGTACGCGATCCACCCGGTGGCCGGCCGGATGCCGGGGCACATGAACGTGCTGCTGGCGGAAGCCGAGGTGCCTTACGATCAAGTGTTTGAGATGGAGGACATCAACTCCGAGTTCGGTCAGGCGGACGTCGTCCTGGTGCTGGGCGCCAATGATGTGGTCAATCCGGCGGCGAAAAACGATCCCAAGTCGCCGATTGCCGGCATGCCGATTCTCGAGGCGTACAAGGCCAAGACCATCATCGTCAACAAGCGCTCCATGGCCAGCGGCTATGCAGGCCTGGATAACGAACTGTTCTACCTGGACAAAACCATGATGGTCTTTGGTGACGCCAAAAAGGTCATCGAGGACATGGTCAAAGCGATCGAATAATCGCTGCAACTCGCGATGAAACAACCCTCGGCGCAGGTGATGGCCGAGGGTTTTTTACAGCCCGGGTAAAAGTGTTTCTCGCGCAAAGGCGCTAATTAGAGCCTTTAGTGCGACCTTGGTAGCGGGACGAACGCTCCTCAAATCTCTAGACTTCGCTCACGCATCTTTGTCATGAGATTAAACAACATGCACCGTGAACGAATCCGTCTGCCCTCGCTGATGAGCAAGATAATGAGCGCGGCCGACGCCGCTTCCTTGATCAAGGACGGCATGACCGTCGGCATGAGCGGCTTCACCCGCGCCGGCGAAGCCAAGGCCGTGCCTCAGGCGCTGGCCGAACGCGCCAAGACTGTTCCGCTGAAGATCAGCCTGATGACGGGCGCCAGCCTGGGCAACGATCTGGACAAGCAACTGACGGAAGCAGGCGTGCTCTCCCGCCGCATGCCGTTTCAGGTCGACAGCACCCTGCGCAAGGCCATCAACGACGGCACCGTGATGTTCATTGACCAGCACTTGTCGGACACCGTCGAGCAGCTGCGCAATCGCCAGATCAAGGCCGTGGACATCGCCGTGATCGAATGCGTAGCAATCACCGAAGAGGGACATCTGGTGCTCAGCACGTCAGTCGGCAACTCGGCGAGCTTCGCCATTCTTGCCGAACACGTGATTATCGAGATCAACCTTGCCCAACCCATGGAGCTCGAAGGGTTGCATGACATCTATATACCGACCTACCGACCAACACGCCTGCCGATCCCGGTGCTCAAGACCGATACCCGAATCGGCAGTCAGGCCGTGAAGATCGATCCGGCCAAGATCGTCGGCATCGTGATCAGCACTCAACCCGACTCGCCGTCGACTGTGTTGCCGGCAGACACTGACACTCAGGCTATCGCGGGCCACTTGGTCGAGTTCTTCAAAGGCGAAGTGCGGCTGAAACGCCTGACCAATCAGCTCATGCCGCTGCAGGCGGGGGTAGGCACGATCGCCAATGCCGTCATGACCGGGCTGATCGATTCACCCTTTCACGGCATGACCATGTATTCGGAAGTGCTGCAGGATTCGACGTTCGATCTGTTCGAGGCGGGTAAGCTGGATTTTGCTTCGGGCTGCTCCATGACGCTGTCCGAGCGCAAGCACGCCGCGGTCTACGACAATCTGGAGCAGTACAGATCCAGACTGTTACTGCGCCCCCAGGAAATCTCGAACCATCCGGAGGTCGTCCGCCGCCTGGGCATCATTGGTATTAACACTGCCCTGGAGTTCGACCTGTACGGGAACGTCAACTCCACTCACGTGGGCGGCACACGGATGATGAACGGGATAGGCGGGTCAGGCGACTTCGCCCGCAACGCCCATCTCGCCATATTCGTGACGAAGTCCATTGCCAAAGCCGGAGCCATTTCAAGCGTGGTGCCAATGGTCAGCCACGTAGACCATACCGAACACGATGTAGACATTCTGGTCACCGAGATCGGACTGGCAGACCTGCGAGGCTTGGCACCCCGCGAGCGCGCCCGGGTCATCATCGACAACTGTGTGCATCCGGCCTATCGCGAGGCGCTGAATGACTACTTCCGCCGCGCCTGTGCAATTGGCGGTCACACGCCGCATGTGCTGCGGGATGCACTCAGCTGGCACCTGAACCTGGAAGAAACCGGCCGCATGTTGGCGATCTGAAAACACAGTTTGTCAGTGGCGACGACCTTTCGTCGTCACAGTTCGCAGCCTGAACGCAAATTCTGCAAAAACTGTACTGCTGTACGGGTGATTTCACGTAGGTCTACCGGCAAATGACTGGCAGATGACCAAAAAAGCACACTTCTGGTGCAGACCCGTACAGTTGCCCCACTTCCGAACAAAACAGTGGTGATTAACAGTTAACTGGAGCAGCACAATACAAATGAACTGTGTCTAGAGAGAGACGGGCAATGAGAGGAATATTGTCACCAATCAAGTCAATCTCTAATCCCGCCACAAGCGGAAGGAAGAAGCATCATGGAACGCACCGTCAGTTCCGAATTGTTCTACGAAGACACCGCAAAAACCGCACAAGCCTCGTTGCCGCTGCGCGTGTTCGCCAACCTGATGCTCTGGCAGCGTCGCCTGTCCAGCCGCCATCAACTGGCTCGCCTGGATGCACGTTTGCTGGCTGACGCCGGTATCAGCGAATCCCAGCGTTACGAAGAGCTGAGCAAGCCGTTCTGGCGCTAAGTTAGCGTCTGCTGGTCCCAGGCCGAGCGCCTCTCACCAGCAACCCGAATTGTTCAAACAAAACCCGTCAGCAGGTCACTGCTGGCGGGTTTTGTCGTTCTGGAGTAGGGCAAACCACGCAAAAGGCCAACCAGTACAGTTTTACGCAACTCAGCAAATCTCATTACAGTCCAACGATCACGGGCAATTGCGGCAGATATGGAGTTACGTAGCGGCGACTGGCACAAGGCCGGGATAGTTCGGCAGCCCGCTTATAAGCTAATCTTGCGCCACCTTGACCACGCAGTCACAAGACAGCTCTCGCTGAGCTTCCCGATTTATGCGTCTGTGTTTTCGAATCCCGTTATTTTGGAGTGCCTGTATGTCTCGCGTTCGCCTGTTGAGTGCCGCTTTCCTGATCGTCGCTACCACCGGGGCTCACGCCTCCAGTTTCGTGGTTACAACGGACACCATCGTCCGTGCGCTCGATGCTTCGTCCAACGCCACGTCTAAAATTTCGTCCTCCTTCCATGACGACAAGATCGTCCTGGCCGCCCGCGACGACGCGGCAAGCTTCGTTGCCAGCGAAGGCGAGATCCGAGGCGTGAAGCTACAGGGCGCCTTGCAACACATTCGAGAGGTTGCACCGGGCCTGCAAGCGTCGGACGCGCAACTCGCGCAAGCGATTCTTGCCATCTGATTCAGCTTCGCGACAGGTTTCTCAAACGCGAGCCCGGGTCTTTGCACTAGCTCTGGCCCGGGTGTTGCGCTAGCCTTGCGACTCGTTTCGCCGAACCTGAACAGCCCTGAATAGCCATGCATTCGTTGTTTCGCCTCGTGCTTGCCGTCACCGCGGCCTTGAGTATTTCAACTCAGGTTCTGGCGTTCGACGTGACAACACAAAGCCTGGTCAAAACCGGATACGCCACCAGCCAGGTAACAACCGGGCCTTTCGATAGCAAGTTGATAATTGCCGCCCAGGATGATGCTGCAGTGTTTGTCGCCAGTGACGGCCAACTGCGAGGAGCACGGCTGGAGTCTGCGCTGGCGTACCTGCGTCAAACCCGCCCAAAACTTCATGCAAGCGACCTTGAACTGGCGCAGGCAATCCTCGTCCAATAGTCACTTTTTTTGTAACTACCGTATTTTGGAGACGTTCCATGCGTACCCCGTTGATCGCTGCCGCCCTTGGCCTGCTCTTGCTGACTGATATGGCACAGGCACAAACCCTGAAGGCCACCAGTAACATCGTCGTTCGCGCCCTCGGCCGCAGCATCGATTTCACCTCCGACACCACCTCATCCGTGCGCAACTGGAAACTCGTGCTCGAAGCGCGCGACGACGCCGCCAGCTATGTTGCCAGTAACGGTGACATCCATGGCGCACTGCTCGACGCTGCGTTCATCACACTGCGTGACCGCCTGCCTGAAGCCCGTAATGCCAGTGATCAGGACCTCGCCGAGGCCATCCTCGCACTGTGAAACGCCTCGCTGTCTGGCTGCTGACGTCGGCGCTCTCGCTGATTTGCACGAGCGCCTTCGCCGACCTCAGCCTGTCGCTGCACAACGACGGGCTCAGTCCTGCGCAACAAAAGGCCAGCCAGACATTGCTCGACGAAGCCATGGCGCACCTGCCGCCATTGTTCGTCAGCAAGCTTGATCGCAAGGTGGAAGTGCATTGGACCGACGACATGCCGTCCAATGCCTACGGCCGTGCAGACGGTCCCTACCGTCTGGACCTGAATGAGCACCTGCTCGCAGGCCTGACCGACGGCAGCGCCGCAACGACACGAACCAACCGTCCTCACGGCACCGTGCGCGAGGAAATGCTCGCCACGGTCCTGCATGAGCTGACCCATATTTATGATCACGCGCAGCTCTGGTCCCCTGAAGACCGCAAGCTGATCGTTGCGTGTGCCCGGCAGGGCAAGAGCGTGGGGAAGGTTGGCCTGCGTGACAGCTGCCGGGGGCAGACCGACCGACGTTTCACGCTGAGTGATGATCCGCGCCTTCTGGATCTGGCGGGATGGCCGCAGTACGTCGGCCGCCGCGGTGACAGGGAAGAGCGCAATGGCCAGGTCGCGCGCAGCCCGGATATCTACGAAATCAGCAGCCCGCTGGAATTCGTTGCGGTGAACATGGAGTACTTCCTCCTCGATCCGGCCTACGCCTGCCGCCGTCCGGCGCTGTACGACTATTACAAGGCTCGGTTCGACTGGGCGCCAGCGACGAAGGATCAGTGCCCGACGTCCTATCCTTATCTCAACGCCGGTAACGACTTTGCCCGAGAGCCACTGGGCAAGCTCGACCCCGAGCGGGTGTATGAGGTCGATTACCTGCTGGCTGAGGCCAACCAGAATCTGGCGAGCCGTTGGGGTCACAGCATGCTGCGGCTGGTGATCTGCAAGCCCGGTCGCCCACGCGGCCCGGACTGCCGGCTGGACCTGGATCAGCACTTGGTGCTGTCGTATCGCGCGTTCGTCAATGATCTGCAGCTGTCCAGCTGGAGCGGCTTGACCGGCAAGTATCCGTCGCGCCTGTTTGTCCTGCCGCTGGGTCAGGTGATCGATGAGTACACCAAGACCGAACTGCGCGGCCTGGCCTCGGTCCCGCTGAAACTCTCCCGTGAGGAGATTAACGGTCTGGTTCAGCACGCAGCCGAGATGCACTGGGCCTATGACGGGGATTACTGGTTCCTGTCCAATAACTGCGCGGTGGAAAACCTGAAGCTGCTGCGCAGTGGCACTAACGATCCGCGGCTTGTCGGGCTGGACAGCATCATGCCCAATGGCCTGCTGGAAGTGCTGAAGGGCAGGGGGCTGGCGGATACCAGCGTGCTGGACGATCCCAAGAAGGCGCTGCGCATGGGCTACCGCTTCGACTCGTACCGCGACCGTTATCAGGCGATGTTCGATGTGCTGCGCAAGACCACCAACGTCAAGCAGACCACCGTTGAAGACTGGCTGGCATTGACGCCCCAAGAGCGGCGTCCTTATTTCGCTCAGGCTGACTTGCGTACCAGCGCGGCAATGCTGCTGCTGGAACAGGCCGGACTGCGTCGTCAACTATTGCTCGCGCAGGATGAGGTGAAACAGCGTTATCTAAGTGCTGTGGAGCAAAAGGATAACGGCGTTTCCAAGGCGACCGGTACATTGCAGGACATTCTGGCCAACAGCGGATTCCTGAGTCGCCCGGCGGAACTGCTCGGCAGCGGCGGCTACGGTCTGCCGCAGGAAGGCGAGTGGCAGCGTCTGGAAGACGAAAGTAGCCAGCGCCAGAAACAACTGCAGCGGCTCAGCGGTGATCTGGATAAAGAGGTGAGGGCGCTGCTTGATCCCGACCGCGCCGCCGAGATTGCTGCGACCGAAGACAATCTCAAGCAGGTCGGTGATCACCTGCGGGCATTGCACAAAGCAGCCGGCGGCCTGGAGCTGCCTTGATCGTTGCGCAACTGCACGCCCCGCGATGATTCAGTCAGTTTCCCCAGGCTCACCCGGCAGATGCTCGTCCAGGTGCAGCCAGGGCAGGCGGCTGTCGGTCCAGATATGCCGATCGGCAGGCGTGAGCTCCGGGCGATCAAGGGTGGCGATAGTCACGTCCATAGTCTCCGGGCTGTTGCGGCTGAACAGCGCGACCTGCGCCCCACAGTTATTGCAGAAATACCTGACGCACGTCGGCCCTGAATCATAGGGGGTCGGACTTCCCGCCAACCATTTGAAAGCCTCGACCGGCACGCTGGTCCACGTCATGACGATCCCCCCTGACGTGCGCCGACAAATCGTACAGTGGCAGTGGGCAACGTCATCCACGGGCCCATCGATCTGGTAACGCAGATTGCCGCAATGGCATCCGCCGGTATGCAATTCACTCATGAGCAATCTCCAGGTTATGTAGGGGTCTGACCGCATCCTGGGGTCGATAACTCAAACTCCCGCTCGTCAACTTCAGAAGTGCAACGAAAGCTGGCTGAAAGCTTCCCCGTTTAGCATCACCTCACCGCCGGCGACAGACCGGTCGGCCAGGACGAACGCGCTTGACGTTCTCCGGCCCATCTACAACAACAATTAGGTGATTCCCGATGCTTGCATGTGCCCAGCAGTACCCCCTCCGTAATCCCCGACTCCACGCGCCGCTCGTTTTGAGCTGATCGATTCGTCTCGTCCGTTCCCCGCCGCGTAACGCTGGAGTATTGCTATGTTGACCTTCCTCGGCTTCGCCATGGTCGTCGCCTTCATGTACCTGATCATGAGCAAGCGCCTGTCAGCGCTGATTGCCTTGATCATCGTTCCTATTGTTTTCGCTCTGTTCGGTGGTTTTGCCTCCGAAATCGGCCCGATGATGCTGGCCGGCATCACCAAACTTGCGCCAACGGGCGTGATGCTGATGTTCGCCATCCTTTATTTCGCGCTGATGATCGACTCCGGGCTGTTCGACCCGGCCGTGCGCAAGATCCTCAAGCTGGTGAAAGGCGACCCCGTCAAAGTGTCGGTCGGTACGGCGGTGCTGGCGCTGGTTGTCTCGCTGGACGGTGATGGCGCCACGACGTACATGATCTGCGTGGCCGCCATGCTGCCGCTGTACAGCCGTCTGGGCATGAGCCCGCGCATAATGGCGGGCCTGATCATTCTGGCCGGCGGCGTGATGAACATGACCCCATGGGGCGGCCCGACCGCGCGTGCGGCGAGTGCCCTGCATGTCGATCCATCCGACATCTTTGTGCCTATGATTCCGGCGATGCTGGCGGGCGTTGTGGCGATTCTGGTGATTGCCTACTTCTACGGCAAACGTGAACGTGCGCGCCTGGGCGAACTGCACTTGCCCGGTGACGAAGGCGATCACAGCGACATCAGCGTTTCCCAGTTTCCTGAAGCCCGCCGTCCCAAGCTGATTTGGTTCAACGCCGCACTGACGCTGGCGCTGATGGTGGCACTGATCATGGGCCTGTTGCCGCTGCCGGTGCTGTTCATGATTGCGTTCAGTATCGCCATGATCGTCAACTACCCGTGCCTGCAAGCACAGAAAGACCGCGTCGCTGCCCACGCCGGCAGCGTGCTGGCAGTGGTCGGACTGATTTTTGCTGCGGGGATCTTTACCGGTATCCTGTCTGGCACCGGAATGGTCGACGCGATGTCGAAGAGCCTGCTGGCCGTGATTCCTGAAGCGATGGGACCTTATCTGGCCGTGATCACTGCGGTGGTCAGCATGCCGTTCACCTTCTTCATGTCCAACGACGCGTTCTACTATGGCGTGCTGCCGGTACTGGCCGAAGCCGCTTCGCATTACGGCATCAGCCCGGTGGAAATGGCACGTGCCTCGATCGTCGGCCAGCCCGTCCACCTGTTGAGTCCGTTGGTGCCGTCGACGTATCTGCTGGTGGCACTGGCGGGCATCGAATTCGGTGATCACCAGCGCTTTACCCTCAAATGGGCCGTGCTGGTGTGCGTGTGCATTCTGATCGCCGCGCTGCTGATGGGAATCTTCCCGTTCTTCAGCAGCCTATAACGCAACTCAACGCTCCCTCTGGCGCAACCGTGCCGGAGGGAAAACGAACGCTCAAAGGAATACGTAATGGAATGGCTGACCAACCCTGAGATCTGGGTTGCTTTCTTCACGCTGACCGCCCTGGAAATCGTGCTGGGCATCGACAACATCATCATGATCTCGATCCTGGTCAGCCGCATGCCCAAGGCCATGCAGCCGCGCACCCGTATCTTCGGCCTGGCGCTGGCGATGGTGACGCGGATTCTGCTGCTGCTGTCGATCACCTGGGTCATGCGCCTCACCGACGACCTGTTCGTGGTCTGGGGCCAGGGCATTTCCGGACGCGACCTGATTCTGTTTTTCGGTGGCCTGTTTCTGTTGTGGAAGAGCTCGCAAGAGATCTACCACGGCATGGAAGGCGAAGAAGAGACGCTGGACGAGCCGAAAGGCAAGGGCGGCATGTTTCTGTACACCATCATTCAGATTGCAATCATCGACATCGTATTCTCGCTGGACTCGGTCATCACTGCTGTCGGTATGGTGTCCCACGTACCGGTGATGGTGGCGGCGATCATCGTGGCGGTGCTGATCATGATGCTGTGCGCGGGCGTCATCAGCGACTTCATCGAGAAGCACCCGTCGCTGAAGATGCTGGCGCTGTCGTTCCTGATCGTCGTCGGTACCGTCCTGATTGCCGAGTCGTTCGATGTGCATGTGCCGAAGGGCTACGTCTACTTCGCCATGGCGTTCTCGCTGGCAGTTGAAGCGATCAACATCAAGATGCGCACGTCGATGGCTAAAAAACGTGCGATGCAGGACCCTGTGAAACTTCACAAGGACGTGCCGGGTCAATAACGTCCGCCGCACAGACGTCAAAACAACGGGGCTGTGAACGCCCCGTTTTTTATTGGCAGAGCGCAAAAGTGTGGCGTTCAAACACCTGATTTATGACAGATTTGTTTCAAGAAATAATCCGCTGTGCCATGCTGGCATTAAGGCCACAGGCCGACTAAAGCTTTAGTTGAGCGCGCTGTTCGATGCACCTCAAGCGCGTACGCTCGCTACACGCTGGACCTTTTAACTTTGCCCAATGGGCAACCTACAGGGGGCTCTCCGTATGCTGACCCTGCTCGATTTGCTTTCCGCCGTCGCGCTGTTGATCTGGGGCACACACATCGTTCGGACCGGCATTCTGCGTGTCTACGGCTCGCAGCTGCGCCGAGTCATTGGCCAGAACATGTCCAAACGCCCGCTGGCATTTGTCGCGGGGATACTCGTCACCGCGCTGGTACAGAGCAGTAACGCCACGGCAATGCTGGTGACGTCGTTCGTTGGCCAGGGCTTGATGGGCCTGACGCCCGCCCTGGCCATCATGCTCGGTGCCGACGTCGGTACAGCGGTGATGTCGCGAATCCTGACGTTCGACCTGTCGTGGCTATCACCGCTGCTGATCTTTCTGGGCGTGATCTTCTTTCTGTCGCGCAAACAAACCCGTGTAGGCCAATTGGGTCGTGTCGGCATTGGCCTGGGCCTGATCATTCTCGCTTTGCAACTGATCGTCACTGCCGCCGCGCCGATTACCCAGGCTGCAGGTGTGAAGGTGCTGTTTGCGTCACTGACGGGCGATCTTCTGCTCGACGCACTGGTCGGTGCCATGTTCGCGTTGATTTCTTATTCAAGCCTTGCGGCCGTGCTGCTGACGGCGACCCTCGCAGGCGCCGAAATCATCAGCCTGCCGGTGGCGATCGGTCTGGTGATCGGCGCCAACATCGGCAGTGGTCTGCTGGCGTTCCTTAGCACCAGCATGCAAAACGTCGCCGGTCGGCAAGTGGCGCTGGGCAGCCTGCTGTACAAGCTGATCGGCCTGCTGCTGATCACCCCGGTGCTGACCCCGCTGGTGGCGTGGATGGACACGCTGAATGTCAGTCCGTCGAGCCTGGTCATCAGCTTTCATGTGATCTACAACTCCCTGCGCTGCCTGATCATGCTGCCGACGGTGGGGCCGATGGGGCGTCTGTGCGCGTCGATTCTGCCGCAGCAGGCCGAGATCAACGGCCAGACCAAGCCTCGCCATCTGGACCTGACCGCACTCGCCACACCAAGCCTGGCGCTGGCAAACGCGGTGCGCGAAACCTTGCGCATGGGTGATCTGATCGACAGCATGCTCAATGCCATGCAAGAAGTACTGCGTGGCAACCAGACGGCGGTCACTCAGGAAGTGCGCCGGCTCAACGACGATGTCGAGGTGCTCTACAACGCCATCAAGTTGTACCTGGCGCAGATGCCGCGCGACGACCTCAGCGATCAGGACAATCGCCGCTGGGCCGAGATCATCGAGCTGGCGATCAATCTGGAACTGGCCAGCGGGCTGATCGAGCGCATGCTGCGCAAGGTCCAGCAGCAGAAAACATCGCAGCGGCGGTCGTTTTCCGACGTCGGCCTGGAAGAACTCTCCGGGCTGCACGAGCAACTGATGGCGAATCTGCGTCTTGGCCTGTCGGTCTTCCTCAGCGGTGACCCGGAAAGCGCGCGCCAGTTGTTGCGCGAGAAACGTCGTTTTCGGGCACAGGAGCGGCGTCTGGCCCACGCCCATGTCAGCAGACTGCAACGCAAGATCGTGCAGAGTATCGAGACCAGTTCTCTGCACCTCGAGCTGATTTCCGACATGAAACGCCTGAACTCGCTGTTCTGCAGCAGCGCCTACGCGGTCCTTGAAACCACCGACACAGGCGCCTTGTCCAGCGAGGGCAACGCGGATTAGCCGTGGTGAACGCAGGGGCCTCTGCGAAGTCTGTTACACATACCGGCCCGCAAGGAAGCCCGATTTTATGCGTTGCCTGCTGTTCGTTTGTCTGATTCTGACATCCCTTTCTTCCATGGCCCTCGACCGGTTTCAGGTCGAGGGCTACGTGCTGCCCAACGGTTTGCAGTTGCTGCTCAAGCCTGCGGACAAAGGTCACGTCGCTATCCGCCTGGTCGTGGGTATTGGCTTCGATGACTTCAAATGCGAAGACAAAGAACTGCCGCACCTGCTTGAGCATCTGCTGTTCAGCGGGATCGACAACAGCGGTGAGGGCGGCCTAGAGCAGCAGATGCAGGCGTTGGGCGGTGAATGGAACGCGTTCACCAGCAACACCGACACCACCTTTGTCATCGAGGCGCCGGCGCAGAATCAGCGCAAGGTGCTCGACCTGCTGCTCAATCTGCTGACCCACACGCAAATCAATCAAGCCAATCTGGACACCGCCAAGCGCATCGTCGCTCGTGAAGACGGGGGCCATTATTCGCATTTGCAACGCTGGCTGGACAAACGCGACCTGGGCCACGGCGCCAGCAGCCAGCTTGCCGTGGAGCTTGGCCTCAAGTGCCCGGAGCGGCCTGAGGTCGATCACCTGACGCTGGAGCAGATCGAGAATATCCACGACAACTGGTACGCCTCCAATAACATGACGCTGATCATCGTGGGCGAACTCGACAAGTTGCTGCCTGCTTATTTGGAGCGCACCTTCGGCCAGCTCAATGCGGTCGATCCGACGGAACATCCGCCGCTTCGTTCGATAACTGAAAAGGCCGATCCTGAGCGCACGCTGGTGCGGGGCACGTTGGGCGATGGCGCGAAGCTGCATCTGCTGTTCCCCGAGCCAGACATGGGCGAGCAGCATGATGAAACCTGGGATCTGGTGAAAGCGTATCTGGACTGGGCGCTGTACAGCGAACTGCGTCTGGACAAGGGTTATTCCTACGGGCCATGGGCCGATCGCGAAGCATTTGGGGACACCGGTTTTCTCAGCCTAAACGCTGATCTCAACCGCGAAGACGTCGATTCGGCCACGGCGGCGGTACGCTCGATGCTCCAGCGGCTGCGCAAGGAAGGCATGGACCCGGCGACCTTTGCGCGGCTACAGCAGGCGTCCATTGCCAAGCAGGCCTGGGCGGTTCAAGGCAACAGCGCGTTGGCCGACTATTACTGGGGTGCGCTGAATGATTACGATGATGGCCGCTTTGAGGATCCGGCCAAGAGGATCCGAGGCGTGAGTCTGGATCTGGCCAATCAGGCGATGCGTCAATTGCTGGCGCAACCCGGGTATCTTCGCGTTGAGGAGCCACTGCTCAGCTACGACGAGCTGTACGCAGTCGGATGCCTTCTGACGGCACTGGTGGCGTTGCTGATCCTCTGGCGGTGGCGGGTATACAAGAAGAGGCCGTTGTAAGCGAGGCGCTTGGCGTTTCAATATTTCGACGAAGTGGGCGCAGTCCGGCTTGGTTATTTTTAATACACCCAGCTCCGTACATCCATACTCCAACACCAAGACTCACCCACGAAGAGCGACGCCCCGAGATGCCAGACATTAACGCAATCATTCAGCACTCGCTGGTACAGCGAGTGCTGGAGTTCATCAAGCGCTACCCCGGGCTGATTGCGTTCTTCGGGTTCTGCTCAGGCATCGGCAGCTTCATTCTGGTGGATCGCCAGGCCAAGCTGGCGACCTGGATTGCGGTCATTCTGCTGGTGAGCTGGATCTGGCTGATGGTTGAAAACAGCGCCGTCGCCCTGTTCGCGAAGCTGTTCAAACGCGAGATCCCGCAGCCGCTGTTGCGCTACGGCACCCAGATGATCCATCAGGAAAGCCTGTTTTTCGTACTGCCGTTCTTCTTCGTCACCACCACGTGGTACAGCGGCCAGCTGGCGTTCACCGGACTGCTCGGGGCGGCAGGCCTGATTTCGATCATCGACCCGCTCTACTACAAATGGCTGGCGCCGCGCCGCTGGCTGTTCATGGCCCTGCACACCCTGACGCTGTTCGCCGCACTGCTCACGGCGCTGCCGATCATCGTTCACCTGACCACGGCCGAGAGCTACAAGCTGGCACTGGGCATTGCGATGCTGCTGTCGTTCCCGAGCCTGGCATCGGGCTACCCGATCAACAACTGGAAACGCGGTCTCGGCGTGGTGGCCATGACACTGGCCATCGGAGGGGTGGGCTGGATGGCGCGATTCTGGGTGCCGCCGGCAACCCTCTGGCTGACCGAGGCGGCAATCAGCACGCGCTTCGATAACCAGAATCGCACCCCCGGCGAGAGCATTCAGGAGATCGGCGTCAACCAGCTGCGCAACGCCGGGCTCTACGCCTACACCTCGATCAACGCCCCGCGCGGCCTGAATGAACGGATTTATCATGTGTGGCGCCATAACGGCGAGGAAATAGAGCGCATTGCCCTAGACATTAAGGGCGGTCGTGAGGAAGGCTACCGGGCCTGGACGCACAAACAGAATTTTCCGCCGGACGTGTTGGGTAAATGGCAGGTGAGGGTGCTCACTGAGGACGGGCAGATGATTGGTGTGCTGCGCTTTGACGTCACCGAGCGCGACCAGCCTGCCGTCACGCGCAACAAGATCAAGCCGGCAGGCCTGAAGCCAGGCACCGACGCTGCGGATCCGGATGATTCGGAGGCGAAAAAACCTGCGGACAGTGCGCCAGCCGAGAGCCCATCTGCCCCGGCCAAAACCAACTAAGCTCGTCGCTATGACCCCACTGACCACGCAGGCTTCCTCCGCGCCCAAGGTTCCAGGACGCGTCTTACTGGACACTTCGATCAATCCCGTGCAACTGCGGATTGCCGGGGACTGGACGCTTGCCCATTACCGCGAACTCAAGCGCCAGACCGATGCGCTGAGCGCCGGATTCGGTCCAGCCACCCTCGTGGACATGGACGAACTCGGCGCCCTCGATACCGCCGGCGCCTCGTTGCTGGTGGAGCTCCTCGGCGTGCAACGTCTGCGCCTACTGGCCGTGCAAGCGCCCAACCTGCCAGAATCCAGCCGCGCGCTAATGCAGACCATCCAGAGCGCACTGGCAGATTATTGCCAGCCAGTCCGAGAGCCCGAGGCGGCCGTGGGCATGCAGCTGCTGTCGCGAATTGGCTCGGCAGTGGACGTGATCTGGAAGGACACGCTGCAGCTGCTCGGCTTCACCGGTCTCATCCTGCAGACCTTCGCGTCCACCCTGTTTCGCCCCAAACGCTGGCGCACCACGTCCGTCATCGCCCACATCGAGCAAATCGGCCTGGACGCCGCGCCCATTGTGGCGCTGCTGACGTTCATGGTTGGCGCCGTAGTGGCCTTCCTCGGCGCCACGGTGCTGAAGGCCTTTGGCGCTACGATTTTTACCGTTGACCTGATCGGCTTCTCGTTCCTGCGGGAATTCGCCGTGCTGTTGACCGCCATCCTGCTGGCCGGTCGCACGGCCAGCGCCTTCACCGCGCAGATCGGCTCGATGAAAGCCAACGAGGAATTGGACGCGCTGCAAACCCTGGGGCTAAGTCCTACAGAACTGCTGGTATTGCCCCGCGTGATCGCGTTGCTTATCTCGCTGCCCATGCTGACCTTTCTCGCGATGATCTGCGGCATCGTCGGTGGCGGCGTGGTCTGCGCTCTGTCGCTGGGCATCTCGCCGGCGATGTTTCTGTCGTTGATGCAGGCCGACATCGGCGTGCAGCACTTTCTCGTCGGCATCGCCAAGGCGCCGATCTTTGCGTTCTTCATTGCAGCGATCGGTTGCCTGGAGGGCTTCAAGGTCGAGGGCAGCGCTGAGTCCGTTGGGGCACACACGACGTCGAGCGTGGTGCAGTCCATTTTCGTGGTCATCGTGCTGGACGCATTGGTCGCGATGTTCTGCATGGAGATCGGCTGGTGACCCGCCGTTGCGTTCAACCCGTCGAGACGGTGATTGAGGTCCGCGGCTTGAGCAATCGATTCGGCGCGCAGGTGGTGCATGAGAACCTCGATCTGGACCTGTATCGCGGGGAGATCCTTGGCGTGGTGGGCGGTTCCGGCGCCGGCAAATCTGTGTTGCTGCGCAGCATTGTCGGGCTGCAAAGGCCTGCCTCAGGAAGCGTCCGCGTCTTGGGTCAGGACTTGCTGAATCTGTCCGACAAAGCGCGCTCTCAGGTGGAACGACGTTTCGGGGTGCTGTTTCAGAAAGGCGCGCTGTTCTCCTCGCTGACCATCACGGAGAACGTCGCGCTCCCGCTGATCGAACACGCCGGACTTAGCCGCGAGGAGGCCGAGCATCTGGCGGGGATCAAAATGGCGTTGGCCGGGCTGCCGTTGTCGGCGGCGCACAAATACCCCGCGTCGCTCTCAGGCGGCATGATCAAGCGCGCGGCGCTGGCACGAGCGCTGGCGCTGGATCCGGACATCCTGTTTCTGGACGAACCCACTGCCGGGCTCGATCCGATAGGCGCCGGCGCCTTTGATCAGTTGATTCTGACCCTGCGCGACGCCTTGGGGCTGAGCGTGTTCATGGTCACCCATGACCTCGACACGCTTTATACAATCACCGACCGCGTCGCCGTGCTGGCGCAGAAGCGCGTGCTGGTTGCGGACACCATCGACAGGGTGTCGGCGACCAAGGACGCCTGGATTCACGAATACTTTCATGGCCCGCGCGGCCGCTCGGCCTATTCGGCGGCCACCCACCCACACGAGGTCTCATGATGGAAACCCGCGCCCATCACGTTCTGATCGGCCTGTTCACGGTGATCGTGGTCGCTGCCGCGCTGCTGTTCGGTCTGTGGCTTGCCAAATCCAGCGTCGACTCGGCGTTCAAGGACTATCAGGTTGTCTTCAACGAAGCGGTGACGGGGCTGTCTCGCGGCAGTCCAGTGCAGTACAGCGGGATCAAGGTGGGTGACGTCGTGCAGTTGCGCCTCGATCCCCAAGACCCGCGCCGGGTGCTGGCGCAGATCCGCGTGGCCGGTGAAACCCCGATCAAGCGCGACACCTTCGCCAAACTGGCACTGGCCGGCATCACGGGTACATCGCTTATTCAGCTCAGCGGCGGCACACCCCAAAGCGAGGAACTGAAGGGCGAGGGCGGCAACCTGCCAGTGATCATCGCCTCGCCGTCGCCCATTTCGCGGCTGCTGAACGACAGCGATGATTTGCTGAGCGGCAGCACCGCATTGCTGCACAACGCCAACGCGATGTTTTCTTCCGAGAACGTGGAGACGTTGTCACGCACCCTGCAGCATCTGGAGCAAACCACCGGGGCCATCTCCGATCAGCGCGACGACATTCGTCAGGCGTTGAAGCAGATGACGCTGCTGAGCAAGCAGGCCGGTGCGACGCTGGAGCAAACCTCAACACTGATGCGCAATGCAAACCAGCTGCTGACCAGCGATGGCAGGCAAACCATCGCCAGTGCGCAGCAGGCGATGAAATCCCTCGAACAGAGCAGCCAGACCATCAATACGCTGCTCAAGAACAACCAGAATTCGGTGAACGATGGCCTGCAAGGGCTGGGCGAACTGGGCCCGGCGATTCGCGAGCTGCGTGAAACCCTCAGCTCATTGAAAACCATCTCGCGCAGCCTGAACGCCAACCCGAGCGGCTACTTGCTGGGCAGCGAGAAGAATAAGGAGTTCGAGCCATGAGGCTTGTCGGTCAGTCCATCACTCGGCTGTTATTGGCGGCCGCCGTGCTGTCCCTCGGCGCCTGCTCGATCCTCCCCGAGCAGGCGCCGTCAGACGTTTACCGTTTGCCGACGGCATCGCCCGCCAGCAAAGTGACGGCGCCCGTATCGTGGTCGTTGCGGGTGGTGCGGCCCAAATCCAGCGAGACACTGGACAGCCCGCGCATCGCCGTTATCCCCGGGGGCAATGTCATCAGCAGCTACAAGGGCGCGCGCTGGAGTGACCCGGCGCCGGTGCTGCTGCGCAACCGACTGACCGATGCTTTCTACCGCGACGGGCGAGTGCAGTCGATCAGCACCGACTACAGCAATCTGCAGGCCGATTTTGAATTAGGCGGAGAGCTGCAGGCGTTTCAGAGCGAGTATCGCGGGGCGGCCATTGAAGTGGTGATTCGTTTTGATGCGCGCCTCGCCGACGATCGCCAGCGGATTGTGACGAGCCGGCGTTTTGAAGTGCATCAGCCGGTGGCCGACAAGCAGGTGTCAGCGGTGGTCTCGGCATTCGGTCAGGCCAGCGATACGCTGGCCGCCCAAATGTTGCAATGGACTGTCGAGCAGGGTGAAAAGCGTTACACCGTCGCGCCGAAGAACCAGTAGCAGACGGCGATCGCGGCGACCACACCGGCGAATTCCGCCAGCAGCGCGCAGCCCACTGCGTGTCGCGCGCGCTGAATGCCCACGGCGCCAAAGTACACCGCCAGCACGTAGAACGTAGTTTCGGTGCTACCTTGAATCGTCGCCGCGACGAGGGCCGGGAAGCTGTCGACGCCCTGGGTTTTCATGGTTTCGATCAGCATCGCCCGCGCAGCGCTGCCGGAGAACGGCTTGACCAGCGCCGTCGGCAGCGCATCAACGAAGCGCGTGTCCAGGCCGACCCACTGAATCCCGTGACGAATGCCTTCGAGGATCAGATCCAGCGCGCCCGATGCGCGCAGTACCCCAACAGCGCAGAGCATTGCGACCAGATACGGCAGCAGGTTCTTGGCAACGTCGAAGCCTTCTTTCGCGCCCTCGACGAAGGTTTCGTACACCTTGACCTTACGCAGCGCGCCAACCACCAGGAACAGCATGATGATGCCGAACAGCGTCACGTTGCCCAGCACCGACGAGAGGCTCGACAGCGCAGCAGCGGACAGCCCGGCGAGTACCGCCATGAAGCCGCCCAGCAGCAACGCGCCGGGAATCAGGTAAGCGAGCACCACCGGGTCCCATAACTTCAGGCGCTGCATAAAGGCCACCGACAGCAGTCCGACCAGCGTCGAGGCGCTGGTGGCGAGCAGGATCGGCAGAAAGACCATGGTGGGATCGGCGGCGCCTTGCTGGGCGCGATACATGAAGATGGTCACCGGCAGCAGCGTCAGCGAAGAGGCGTTGAGCACCAGAAAGAGGATCTGCGCGTTGCTGGCGATGGTCTGGCTGGGGTTGAGCTCTTGCAGCGAGCGCATGGCCTTGAGACCGATGGGCGTGGCGGCGTTGTCCAGACCGAGCGCATTGGCGGCGAAGTTGAGGGTGATCAAGCCTAACGCCGGGTGGCCGCGCGGCACTTCAGGCATCAGGCGATGAAACAGCGGCGCCAGGACTTTGCCCAACCAGTCAACGATACCCGCCTTTTCGGCAATGTTGAGAAAGCCCAGCCACAGGGTCAGGGTGCCGAACAACAGCACCATGACCTCCACAGACAGCTTGGCCATGGCGAAGATGCTCTCGACCATGGCGGCAAAAACGCCAGCATTGCCCCCGACCAGCCACTGCGCTAGCGCAGAAATCGCCGCGACCACAAAAAACCCAAGCCATAGGCCGTTCAGCATACAAATCCCCTCGCAAGATGCGGCGATGATAACGGCGGGGGCAGAAACAACAAACCCCGGCCGGGGCCAGGGTTTGCTGATTTACGCCAGACAGTGATTACTCCACCGTCGATTGACCCGTCGGCAGAGGGTCCTTGCCGCGCCAGTGCGGCAGGGAGTTCCAGTAGCGCTCGCCCTTGGCGTCGTCGTACATGCCTTCCCAGCGCGAGATCACCAACACCGCCAGTGCGTTGCCGATCACGTTCAGCGCGGTGCGCGCCATGTCCATGATGCGGTCGACGCCGGCAATGAACGCCAGGCCTTCCAGCGGAATGCCCACGCTGCCCAAGGTTGCCAGCAGCACGACAAACGATACGCCCGGTACACCGGCAATGCCCTTGGACGTCACCATCAGGGTCAGGACCAACATCAACTGCTGGCCGATTGACAGATCAATGCCATACAGCTGCGCGATGAACAGCGCCGCGATGCTTTGGTACAGCGTCGAGCCGTCGAGGTTGAACGAGTAACCGGTCGGCACCACGAAGCTGCTGATGGCCTTGGGCGCCCCGTACGCTTCCATCTTCTCGATCACGCGCGGCAGCACGGTCTCGGAGCTGGCGGTGGAATAGGCGAGCACCAATTCATCTTTGAAGATGCGCATCAGCTTCAGCACCGAAAAGCCAAACAGGCGCGCAATCAGGCCCAGCACCACAAAGGCAAAGAAGGCGATGGCGACGTAAACCAGAATCACCAGCTTGGCCAATGGCAGCAACGAGGCAAAGCCAAAGTTGGCGACTGTCACGGCGATCAGCGCGAACACGCCAATCGGCGCGTAATTCATGATCATGTGGGTGACCTTGAACATGGTCTCCGACACGCCCTGGAAGACCTTAACCAGTGGATCACGCACTTCCGCATTCAGGCTCGACAGGCCCAGCCCGAAGAACACCGAGAAGAAGATGATCGGCAGCATGTCGCCACGGGCGACCGCCGCGAAGATGTTCGACGGGATGAGATTGAGGATCGTCGCGACGAAGGCATGGTCATGCTGCACTTCGGAGGTGGTCTTCTCGTACTGCGAGATATCCACCGTGCCCAGCGTGCTCATGTCGATGCCGGTGCCGGGATGAAAGACATTGGCCAGCAGCAGACCCACAACGATGGCGATCGTGGTGACGGCTTCAAAATAGAGAATGGTCTTCAGGCCGATGCGGCCAAGCTTCTTGGCGTCCCCAACGCCCGCAATGCCTACGACCAGAGAGGAGATCACAATCGGGATAACGATCATTTTGATCAGGCGGATAAAGATGTCGCCCGCCGGCTGCAGGATGTTGCTGATCCACCAGGCCTTCTCGGTGCTGAAGTGGTTCAGGACGGCGCCGATGGTGATACCCAGGACCAGGCCGATGAGGATCTGCCAGGCGAGGCTCAGTTTTGCCTTCTTCATGTCATTACCTTGTTGTCATTGCCGGGACATCCCCCAACCACACGTTCATCATTGCGCTTGCCAGCAAGCGCGACGCCGCGGTCGCCGTCAGGACTGTCTCGTAAGTGGCCGCAGGCGAGCATCCGAGCTCTGAGCAGGCGAAAAAGGCGCAACTATTCCCACGGTGACTGTCATCGTCTAATGCCGTAAATAACTACCCCATGCCGAATCGGCATGATGAAAATCAATCACTTACGTTGCAGTGCGCCAAAAGAGGGCGAACGTAGTTGACTGGAGAATGCTGAGAAGTGGCTAAAACGTCGCCTGTAGCCGATTTACGCGAGGCGTGGTGGCAATATGACAGATTGGTCAAAGGTGGCCGACAAGCCATTTAAGCGGGGGATTTTTGGCGATATACGGTCGTAGGAAACGTAGAAGCAGCTCTGTAGGACTCTTGAAGACCGGAGACCTTTGAGGGAATAGAGGGTATTTGCGCCTCACAAGTCCACTGTCGGATAAAGGCTAAAACCGTATCGGACGATGGACTTGCGTTGCGGCTTGCCTGACCCGGCCCACGTGTGGGAGTACTCCTTGTACACCTAGGACGCTTCAATCACTCCGTTGACCGTAACGCCCCGGCCCCTTGGTCATACGCGCACCGTCTTCGGGCTGCGCGCCTATCAGGACGGTCTGTCAGGGACAGGTCTCCCCTCATTCAAATCAGTACCAGTTCGGGTCTTTCTTGAGCTGCTCTTTCAGAAGGCCTTGCATGCCTTCGTCCGGTTTGCCCAAAAACCGGTAATCCGCATGACGCGTCGGCGATTTGTCTGCGGGAAGTCCCGCCGGCACCTCGACCAACATGGCGTAAGCATGGGATTTGTCGAGACTGAAAGCGACGATGAGACGCTTGTTGCGGCAAGTGTCCTGGGTTTCGCAGAGCGGCCCTACCAGATACTTGTCACCGTCTTCGGTCACGGCGTTCATTTGCTCCGCGGCACCAGAGAGATTGATCACCCAGTCGGGCAGTCGCTCTTCCTTCTTCACGACGCTCGACCACGTCTCGCGGTACTCGGGATTGGAGCTCAAAAGCTCGTTCGCCCGAGACTGACCGTCGTTGGCCGCCATAGCTGTAACGCTGGCGCTCCCAAGGAGCGCCAATGTCAGTGCATGGAAATGCTTGAAGCCCATATTCAGCCTCGGCCGCGACGGCCAAAGAAGAACGACACCACGAACATAACCAGGAAGACCACGAACAGGATCTTGGCAATGCCGGTAGCAGTACCTGCGATACCACCAAAACCAAGGACGGCTGCAACGATAGCGATGATCAGAAATGTTATTGCCCAACTCAACATGGTGAATCTCCTTACTGTTTATTGATTTTTTTGCTACGTCGAGGCGTCGGAATGACCCTCGGGGTAGATCGCGTCTTCGACCCGGAAGTTCAGAAAACCCAGCTTTGCTGACGTGGCGCTTCATCAGGAGTAGCGGCCGCGTCATCAACTTGCATGCTCAGGGCGACATCCGAGGCTTTCAGCGCACTTGCCTTGGCAAACGGTACGGTGTGGGCATGGGAGTAGTGGACCTGAGTCACTTCCTGCTTCTGATTCCAGTGATTGAACTGCTGCACACCAATGAGCGTGATCATCAGCGCCAGACTGGCAAACAAAACCTGCTGCAAATGCAGAGGTGAGATACGCAGTTTGTTGGCGAGATGTTGAGCGTTCATTCAGCGGACTCCTGGCAATCTTGTCGGCCGTCTGTTCGGGCCTTTGTTACCAAGGGTATTGCACGCCGTGTGCCAGCTTTCTGCAGGCCAATAAACCTTTATAAATCAATAACTTATAACTACCACCCGGCAGCGTCTTACGCGCAAGCTGCACGATTGAACATTTGCCATCGTGCGGAATGCACGAACGGCCTGACACCACGTTGGCGGCCGAATTCATTCAGGATGTAATTTCTAATCTCAGAACCGTCATTCGACCGCCGCGTAACGCTCTAGCCTGCACTGCGCGCCGTGACGCGCAGCGTGTCGGCATCGACGCCTTTAACCCCGCGAATGTTGCGCGCGATTTCGACCGCGAGTTCCTTCTCGGCGTAATTGGCCACCACACCGTCCAGCGTGACTACTCCGTTTTTGGTCTCAGCCTTGATGTTCAAGCCATCGAGGGTGCGGCTATATATAAGGCTGGATTTCACCTTGCTGGTGATCCATGCATCGCTGAATTCCTCGCGAACGGCATTGGCCTGGAGTTCGCTCTGCTCTTTGATGGCCTGGGTATCTCGCGCACTGACGCTGATGAGGTTGTTCACCTCCGTCACGCCGTCCGTATTGGTGGCCAGGCTTCCGGCCAGCTGCTTGGCATCTGCGTCTTTCGCCTGCCCCTTAAGGGTGACGACACCCTGAGCAGCGCTGACATCGATATTCAATGCCTCGGTCACGCTGTTCCAAAGCAGCTTGGATTTGATGGTTGCTATCAGCGTTGCGTCGTCGAAACGCTGGGCCATGGTGGCTTTGGTGCCCGGATCGGCCGCGACCTGCGGATCGATCTCAAGCTGATTATCGACCTTGTTGATGCCCTGAATGTCGCCCGCTATCTGCGCCGCAAGATCCTTGTCGACCTGGTTTTCGACCTTGCCTTTGAGGATTGCTGTGCCTTGTTCCACATCCACGCTGATCTTGAAGGGACTCAAATGCCGGTTCAGGGCAAAGGCGGTCCAGATCGAGCCCTCTTGGCGCGCTTCGGCCAGTTGGGTCGGCAGATCGGCGGCTGCGGCGTGAGCGATGACGGGCGTCAGTCCGAGCAGGCTGGCGGTAGTGATGGCCAGGGCGATCTTCTTCAACGGGGGCATGGGAATCTCCAGACAATTGCAAAAGGTACCTCTGGACAGACTGGTCTTTCGCCCAGATGTTCGGCGCGGCCTGATTTTGCCCACATGGAGATTCGGGGCAACGGTAATCCCACGTGCCCTGCCATGGATCAGCGCATAACGGCTTTTTTCAGAAGATCGCTACCATGCAGCGTAAAGAATCAATCAGAATGAACCATGCAACTTGCCCGATCTTTCCGGGACTAACACAGACTATTCACTGAGGAGCGTAGGAAAAATGGAAGCAGCCGCTGAGAATCAGGGCCGTATTCTGCTCGTGGATGATGAATCCGCCATCCTTCGCACCTTCCGTTATTGCCTGGAAGACGAGGGCTACAGCGTAGCCACCGCCAACAGCGCGGCGCAGGCGGAATCGCTGCTGCAGCGTCAGGTATTCGATGTGTGCTTCCTCGACCTGCGTCTGGGCGAGGACAACGGGCTGGACGTTTTGGCGCAAATGCGCGTGCAGGCGCCCTGGATGCGCGTGGTGATAGTGACTGCGCACTCAGCGGTCGACACCGCCGTGGATGCGATACAGGCCGGCGCTGCCGATTACCTGGTCAAACCCTGCAGCCCGGATCAACTGCGCCTCGCCACTGCCAAGCAGCTTGAAGTCCGCCAGTTGTCCGCGCGACTCGAAGCGCTGGAAGGCGAAGTACGCAAACCGAAGGACGGCCTTGATTCACACAGCCCGTCGATGATGGCGATCCTCGAAACCGCCCGCCAAGTCGCCAACACTGACGCGAACATCCTTATCCTCGGCGAATCCGGTACGGGTAAAGGTGAGTTGGCGCGGGCGATTCACGGCTGGAGCAAGCGCGCCAAGAAGGCCTGCGTGACCATCAACTGTCCATCGCTCACCGCCGAATTGATGGAAAGCGAACTGTTCGGCCATAGCCGTGGCGCCTTCACCGGCGCCAGCGAAAGCACCCTCGGTCGGGTGAATCAGGCGGACGGCGGTACGTTGTTCCTTGATGAAATCGGCGACTTCCCGCTCACGTTGCAGCCGAAACTGCTGCGCTTTATTCAGGACAAGGAATACGAACGCGTCGGTGACCCGGTCACCCGTCGTGCCGACGTGCGCATCCTGGCGGCGACCAACCTGAACCTTGAAGACATGGTCCGCGAAGGGCGTTTCCGCGAGGACCTGTTGTATCGCCTGAACGTGATCACCCTGAACCTGCCGCCGCTGCGCGAACGAAGCGAAGACATCCTGACGCTGGCGGACCGCTTTCTGGCGCGCTTCGTCAAGGAATACAGCCGCCCGGCGCGTGGCTTCAGCGAACAGGCGCGCAGTGCGCTGCTCAACTACCGCTGGCCCGGCAACATCCGAGAGCTGCGTAACGTGATCGAGCGGGCGAGCATTATCTGCCCACAGGAAAAAGTCGAAATCACGCATCTGGGCATGGCAGAACAACCGGTCAACAATGCCCCGCGTGTCGGCGCAGCGTTGAGCCTGGATGAGCTGGAGAAAGCCCACATCGGCGCAGTACTGGCCACCAGCGATACGCTGGATCAGGCCGCGCGCACGCTGGGCATCGACGCCTCGACGCTGTACCGAAAACGCAAGCAGTACAACCTGTGACAGGGCGCCGATGATGTTTGCGATGAAGTTGCGCACCCGACTCTTCCTGAGTATTTCCGCGCTTATCACCGTTGCCCTGCTGGGGCTGGTGCTGGGGCTCGTCAGCGTCATGCAGATGGCCAAATCTCAGGAATCATCAATTCGGCACAACTTCATCACCCTCGATATCGGCCTGAAGCTGCGACAGAACCTGGGCGACCAATTGGTCTTGATGCTCCAGGACAACCCCGATCAAGCGGCGATCAAGCGCAATCAGGAGGAGTTCCAGAACCTGCTCGATCAGGGCATTGATCATGATCAGCAGACCGGCGTTCCCAGCGGATTCGAAGCGGCACGGGTGAACTACGCCCGCTTCGTCAAAACCATTGAGCAATCCAGCGAACATGGTGACGCGATCCGCGACGATGAGGCCGTGACAGAGGCGTTCAACACGTTGCGTAACGGCTTGCTCGACGCCCATCGTCAGGCGCTTGAGAACATCAGCCAGGCTGAAACTGCGTCAAGATCGCGAGCGCTCTGGGTTTCCGCGCTGCTGGGACTGGTGGGGCTGGCGGTGCTGGTTATCGGCTTCGTCACTGCCCACGGCATCGCCCGGCGTTTCGGCGGTCCCATCGAGCAGCTGGCCAAGGCGGCGGACCGGATTGCCCAAGGGGATTTCGACGTTACGCTGCCCACATCCTCGTCGGATGAAATGAATCTCCTGACTCACCGTTTCGGCATGATGGCCGACGCGTTGCGCCAGCATCAGAAAACCAATGTCGATGAACTGCTCGCCGGCCAACAGCGCTTACAGGCGGTGCTGGACAGCATTGACGACGGTTTGTTGATGATTGATCGACAAGGGCGGCTTGAGCACCTGAACCCGGTCGCGCAACGGCAGTTGGGCTGGGAAGAAAGCCGCTTGGGCCAAGGGCTCGGCGAAGCGTTGCAACGCCCGGAACTGGACGAGCAGCTGTATCTGGTGTTGCGCGGCGGCACGTTGGAACGGGCACCCGATGACCTTTCCATCGAGATCGACGGTGAAGTCCGCCTGCTGACCTACAGCCTCACGCCGGTCAGCCACACCAAAGGGCACATCGTCGGCGCCGTGATGGTGCTGCACGACGTCACCGAGCAGCGGGCATTCGAACGGGTCCGCAGCGAGTTCGTGCTGCGCGCTTCCCACGAGTTGCGCACGCCTGTCACCGGCATGCACATGGCTTTCGGCCTGCTTCAGGAGCGCGTGCATTTCCCGCCGGATTCGCGAGAGAAGGACCTGCTCGACACCGTCAATGAAGAAATGCAGCGCCTGATGCAGTTGATCAACGACCTGCTCAACTTCTCGCGCTACCAGAACGGCCTGCAGAAGCTGACGCTCGAACCCTGTGACATCAACGAATTACTCGAAGCGGCGCGTCAGCGCTTCGCCGATACCGCCCACGATCAGGACGTCATGGTGCTGCTGGAAACCCAGGAGCCACTGCCGCGGGTACAGGCGGACAAGGCGCAGCTGGACCGCGTGCTCGACAACCTGCTTGATAACGCTTTGCGCCATACCCCGAAATCCGGCCTGATCCGCTTGCAGGCGCGGCGTCATGGCGAGCGGTTGATCATCAGCGTGGAAGACAACGGCGAGGGCATTGCCTACGGCCAGCAAGCCCGAATCTTCGAGCCTTTCGTTCAGGTTGGACGCAAGAAAGGTGGGGCAGGCCTGGGGCTGGCCCTGTGCAAGGAAATCGTTCAGTTGCACGGCGGGCGAATGGGCGTGTATTCCCGACCTGGGCAGGGTACGCAGTTCTACATGGCGCTGCCGCTCTAGACCGGCATTGCTGCGCTACGCCACATCATCCGCACGCCGCCCGGCGCTGCGTCTGCCGCCGGTCACCAGTTCAGTGAACTTGGTCGCGCTCAGGGGCCGGGCGAACAGCCAGCCCTGGCCATACATCACCCCTTCGCTTTTCAGCAGCATCGCCTGTGACTCGAACTCGATGCCCTCGGCGATCACCCGCAGTTGCAGCGCATGGGCCATCCGAATGATATGCGGCGCCACGCCACTGCTCGCGGCATCGTGGCCGAGGGCGTCAATAAACGCCTTGTCGATTTTCAAACAGTCCACCGGCAGCGTCTGCAGATAGGCGAGGCTGCAATAGCCGGTGCCGAAGTCATCGATCAACACCTGATGGCCCCGATCGCGCAGCGCCTGAAGATGATTGCGCGCGACTACCACGTCCACGAGGCCACGCTCAGTGACTTCAAACGCAATCTGCCGAGGCGCCACCCGGTGTAACGCCAGCAGCTTCGCCGTCACTCGGCCGATGCGTGGGGCCATGACATCGCACGCTGCCAGATTGACTGACACGTACAGGTGCGGATTGGCGCGTAAAAGCTGGCCGAGCTGCTCCAGCAATTGCTGGAGCACGAAATCGGTGATCTGACGGATCTGCCCGGTGTTTTCCGCCAGCGGGATAAAAAGGTCAGGACTGGTCAACGTGCCGTCCGGTCGCCGCCAGCGCACCAACGCCTCGGCGCCCACGCACAGCCGCGTGTTGAGGTCGAAAATCGGCTGATACAAAACCTTCAGCTCTCCGCGGCGCAATGCCCCGTGCAGCTCACCGCCCAATGACTGCCGTTGACGCACCAGTTGCAGGACGAGAATGCCGATGAACAACGAAATCAACAGGCTGGCCGGGACCAGCAGCCACCACGCACCGGTGATCTTCTGTTGCAAGGCACTGCGCGGGGTAATCAGGACCAGTTGATATTCCGGGCTCTGGGTCGGCATCCGGTAGACGAGTTTGTCTTGGGTGGACATCAGCGTTTCGGTGGAGGTCGGCGACCAGTCCGGCGTGGGCGGCCATGTCTGAGGCGGGCCCAGGACCGGGACTGCCTTGGAGCCACGATCTAACACCACCACCAGGCTGCCGCCCGCCGGCAGGTCAACGACGTCAGTCAAATGGCCGCGGGAGGTGGAAACACGAAACTCCCCGCGCCCGAGCATCAGTGAAGCCAGGTTGTCGTCAGGCTGGGTGGAGGTATTCAGCCAGTAATCATAAGTGGGGCCGCGAATGTCCGGCGGCCTGGGCTTGCCAATCAGGCTCTGCCGCGTCCAGCTTGAACAGAACTGACTTTCGCTGACGTACGCCACTTCGTAGATAAAACGGTAGCGCGAGTTCACCTGACGTAACTGCTCGATCATTGCGGGGCTGCAACCGCGCAACGGCTGCACTTCAAGTTGATCGAGCCCGGCCCTCAACTGACCGAATAATTGCTCCAATCGCACCAGAAAGCGCTCGCCCTGTGCATTCATTTGGGCACGTTCGTCCTGCCGGGCCTGATGCATCGCCAGCCCGAAGCTGCCCGCCAGCAAGACGGCCGCGCTTAACAGCGCGGCCACTAATGCCAGAAGCCAGGGACGATAAAGTAAAGAGCGCAGTCGCGGCGTCGCCGTGAACATCGGCAGTCATCCAGATGGTGGGATTTCCATAACCACTGAGGTATAGCAACAAGCGCAGAAATAGTCCGAAAAAACCGGCAATTAGCGGAATTTAGTGCCTGAAGTTAAGTACTTGCAGCATAGCTGCACTTTGCAGATCCGGCTCACCGTCAAATTTTTGTGGTCGATAGTGCATCTGAAACGCAGCCAGTGTGTGACGTGTTGCGATGTCCAGCTCACCGGTCTGCGGCGTCGGGTAACCCAGCAGCGCCAGTTGCTGCTGGAACCACACGATATTTGGTACGACGCCCATCAACTGGGTTTGACGCTGTGCGACCTGTTGTTCATCCGGCCAGATGCCCAGGCCTTCCTGGGCCAGCCGCTTCCATGGGAACAACGGTCCCGGATCGAGCTTGCGCAACGGCGCGATGTCGCTGTGACCAATGACGTGACGGGGTTCGATGTGGTTGCGTTTGACGATGTCTTTGAGCAGAACGATCAGCGCCTGAATCTGCGCTTCGCTGTACGGATACCAAAGCCGACCCGTAGGCGTGTCGCGATAGCCCGGATTGACGATCTCGATGCCGATGCTGCTTGAGTTGAGCCAGGTGCGCCCGTCCCATTCGCTTTCACCGGCGTGCCATGCGCGCTGGGATTCGTCGACCAGCTTGTAGGTGGTGGCCGGACCGTCGCCGATCAGGTAGTGCGCGCTGACCTCACCGTGGGTCAGCAAGGCCAGCGACCGGTCGAGGGAAGCAGAGGTGTAATGAACCACCACGAACTGCACGCGGCTGTCGAAATTGACGGAAGGGTGGCTGGTGTCGATCTTCGGACCGCTGCTGCAAGCGGTCAGCAGCAACAACAGAAACAGGGCGGAAATAGACTTCATGGCGGCACGACGTGTAGGCAAATAATGCAACAGTGTAACGTAACGTCGGCGGCGCATTCAAAAATGCATCAAGCCTACGCAGCCAACCAGACGAAGCGTTCAACCCTGCTCGATACGGTTACGTCCTTCGTGCTTGGCGCGGTACAGCGCCTGATCCGCACGTTTGAGCACCACATCACTGCGCTCACCCAGAGCGAACAGCGTGATGCCCATGGACACCGTGACCGTCACCCGCTCGCCCTTGAAGTGAAACGGGCATTGTTCGATGCCCTCCCGCAGACGCTCCAACAGCGCCAGCCCCTCATCCATCGGCGTGGTCGGCAGCAGGATCACGAACTCTTCTCCGCCGAAACGCGCAATGAAATCCGAAGCCCGTAACCGCTTTCGCAGCTGACCGGCGATGATCTTCAAGACCTTGTCGCCCGCCAGATGGCCGTAACCGTCATTGATGCGCTTGAAGTGATCCAGGTCGAGAATGCCGAGCAGCAGGCTTGAACGCTTCCTCTGCAACTGATCGATCTCATGCTCCAGCCGCTCGTTCCACGCCGCGCGGTTCGGCAGGCCTGTCAGTGTGTCGATCAGCGCCTTCTGCCGTTGTTCTTCCAGATGAACCCGGAAGCCCAGCGCTTCCTGCTCCATCGTTGCCACGCGGCTGGAGAGGGCTTGCAGGCGGGTGGCGACTTCCTGTTCGCGCTGATCGCGTTGCTGCTGATGATGATCCATGGTGCCAATCAGCCCTTCGAGACGGCTTTCCAACACGTGCTTCAGGCTGTCCAGATCGGCCGCCTGCTGCACACTGGTTTGCAGATCGTCGACGTGTTCACGCAATTGATGGTCCAGTTGACGTGACGCCGAATGCTGATCGGCGTGGTCTTCGCTGGCAGCCAGCAAGCCGCTCTGAAACGACTCAAGGCGCTCGTTGAGCTGCTTGAGATAAGCCTCGAATTCGTGCTGGCCGCTGTCGGTGATAGCGAGCATCAGCACGGCGAGATCGTCGAGGATCGGCAGGAGTTCGTACCAGTTCAGCCCATGCTCAAGCCGGGCGCGCATGGCTTCGGCTTGCGGACGATGGTGTTCGGGCAACGTCAGTTCGTCGAGCAGACCCAGCAGTGTTTCTTCGATATGGGCGGCGACCGAGCTGTAACTCGGCTCGGGCGAGGAGGGCAGCGCGTAGGAGCTGTCCTCTTCGCCGATGGTCTCGTCAGGCTCTTCGTCTTCAGCGACGACTTCGATGTCGTCGGCAATAACGACGGCTTCAGCAATCTCTTCGGGATCGGGAGAGGGCGCTTCAGCCGCAGGCTCGGATGCTTCGTCGTGGGGAGACTCGGCGGCGGAGGCCTGTGGGACATCAGCGGTGTGGAGCGGCGTCTCGGGCTCTTGGTCTGGCCGGGCCGGCTCGGGCTCGGGCTCGGGCATTACCGGCTGGACTGCAACTTCCAAGGGGGGCGTCGGGATGGAGCGCTCGGGCTCTTCGGCGACAGGCTGAGGGACCGGCGGGACGGTGCTGCGAAGTTCAGCCTCCAGCTCAGTGTTCTCTGGGGCAGCTTCCGGCACGGAGGCTGGATGCTGAGGCGCATCATCGGAAGCCTGCAGCCCGGCCGGCTCGGTAACGGAATGGGGCAACGGGGCCGACTCATCACCTTCGCTGCCAGCCTCACGGTGACTGCCGAACAATCGCTGCAGGAAACCCGGGCGGGACGCTTCATCCGGGTGTTCGATCTGCGACAGCGCCTGCCCCTGAAGTCCGCTCAACTCGCTCAATAGCAGCGGTAGCTCACGGGCTTGGGTAATGCGATCTTCCAGGCTCTTGGCGAATCGCTTGAGCGGCTTGCTGACGTCCTTCGGCAGCGGCAACGCCTGCAACTGCGTGACCAGCGAGGTCAACGCCGTGCCCATCTGCTCGACGCGCTGCTCGCGACGCTGTTCGGAGTCCAGCACCGCTTTTTCCAGGCGCGGAATCAAGGCTGCCAGGCCTGCGTCCATGTCGTCCTTGCGAACGATTTCGCGCATTTCCTTCATGCACGCATCAACCGCCTTGTCGGCACCTTCGGCCGCCAGGCTGCTGCGCACGAGGCCTCGACGCAGCAAGTCGAGCCGCGCGTTCCAGCGCCGCTCCAGTTTGTCTTGCTGCTCGATGCTCTTGAGGTACTTTTCTTTCCAGCGCTGCGCTTCGTCGGTCATTCCACAGGTCCGCGAGGAGATGTGCTTGTTATCGGCAGCGAGTCACCGATTAATGAGGCCGGCAAGCGAATCTCCACCGCGACGGGCAGATGATCGGAAATGGGCTGCGCCAGTACCTGCACTTTTTCAAGGGTCAGGGTCGGGCTCAGAAGGATGTGGTCCAGGCATCGCTGCGGACGCCAGCTCGGAAAAGTCGCTTCGATCTGCGGGGCGAGCAGGCCGAGATCGCGCAGTGGCGAGGTTTGCAGCAGGTCATTGGCGTGGGTGTTCATGTCGCCCATCAGCACCTGATGGCGATACCCGCCAATCAGCTCGCGAATGTACGCGAGCTGCCGTGTACGGGTCCGCGCGCCCAGTGCCAGGTGCATGACTACTACGATCAGCGCGTCCGGACCTTCGCCGAAGCGAACGAGAATGGCGCCACGCCCGGCGGGGCCTGGCAGCGGATGGTCTTCGATGTCCCACGGACGCAAACGGCTGAGCACGCCATTGCTGTGCTGGGCGAGGCGTCCAAGGTTTCGATTGAGTTGCTGGTGCCAGTACGGAAAAGAACCGAGCTGGGCGAGGTGTTCGACCTGATTGATGTAGCCCGAGCGCAGGCTGCCGCCATCAGCTTCCTGTAACGCGACCAGATCATAGTCGCGCAGCAGATCGCCGATCTTCTGCAGATTCCCGGCTCTGCCATTGTGGGGCAGCAGATGCTGCCAACCCCGGGTCAGGTAGTGCCGGTAGCGTTCGGTGCTGTTACCCACTTGGATATTGAAGCTGAGCAGGCGAAGCCGACCGTCGGCCGGCAACCCTGTTTCGTGAAGATGATGCTCGTTGACCTTCGGCTTGTGCCGGGCAACGACCCGTTCAGTAGTTCCCCAGCGCGCCATGGTCAGCGCTTACTTGGCGGTCAGCGTCGCGCGCTCTTTGGCGATCAACTGATCGGCCACCTGCAGCGCTTGCTCAGGACCACCGGCAGTGCCGAGGTCAAAGCGGTACTTGCCGTTGACGATCATGGTAGGAACGCCAGTGATTTCATACTTCTTGGCCAGTTCCTTGTATTGAGCGATCTTGCCCTTCACAGCGAACGAGTTGAAGGTTTCAAGGAACTTGGTCTTGTCGACGCCCTGGGTGGCGACGAACTCGGCCATGTCGTTCGGGTCAGTCAGACGCTTGCCGCCTTTCTGAATCGCGTCGAAGACGGCGGTGTGGACTTTCTTCTCCACGCCCATGGTGTCGAGGGTAATGAATAGCTGGCCGTGAGCGTCCCAAGGGCCGCCGAACATTGCGGGAACGCGGATGAAGTGGACGTCAGCGGGAAGTTTTTCGACCCATGGGTTGATGACCGGCTCGAAGGCGTAGCAGTGCGGGCAGCCGTACCAGAACATTTCGACGACTTCGATCTTGCCCGGCTCGGAAACAGGAACAGCGCTTTTCAGCTCGACGTATTGCTTGCCGGCTTCGATGGGCTCTGCTGCTTGAGCGGTCAGACCGAACAGGCTGGTGAAAATCAGAGCGGCGCTGAGAATCAGATTACGCATGCTTAACTCCTGGGCATGGAAGGTCACTTCGGTGGCCGCAGTTCGACCGGCCGAGGTGATATGAGTTCGCAAGTGTAACGCCTGCAGCCACAAAAAAGGGCAGCCGTTCGCTACCCTTTTTGGCCCGTCCGGGCAGGTCTGTCGGCAATTTGTTTCACCAGCCGTGTCCGTGAGGATCGCTGCCTCGACGCTCAATGCAGCCCTTGAATGTAAGCCGCGAGCGCGTCGATATCCTCGTCGCTCAGCTTCGCGGCGATGGTGCGCATGACCCGCGTGTCGCCGTCGTTGGTGCGGTCACCTTCGCGGAACGCCGTGAGCTGTTTCTTGATGTAATCGGCGTGCTGCCCGCTCACGTGCGGAAAGCCTGCCGTTGCAATGCCCGCGCCGTGTGGAGAATGGCAGCCGATGCAGGCCGGCATGCCCTCATCGAGCTTGCCGCCGCGAAACAGCGCTTCACCTCGGGCGGCGAGATCGGGATCGGCAGTGCCGACACTGCCTTTCTGGCCGGCGTAGTAAGCGGCGATGTCGGCCAGGTCCTGATCCGTGAGCGGATTAAGTTGTCCAGTCATTTCCAGCACGACCCGCTTGCCGTCCTTGATGTCGTGCAGCTGCTTGAGCAGATAACGCTCACCCTGGCCGGCGAGCTTCGGAAAGATTGGCACCAGGCTGTTACCGTCGGGCCCATGGCAGGCGCCGCAGACTGCTGTTTTCCCTTGGCCGGCGAGCGGATCGCCCACGGGCGAGTCAGCGGCCTGCACGACGCCATTCAGGCTCAGGGTCAACAGCAGGCTCGACAGAAATGCGTTCATGGGTTGATCCGATGCGGCTGAAAGTGCGGCCCTCATGATGGGCTGTCTTGAGAGGAAGCGGCCTGTTTTAGGACGTTGCGGTGCACATGCCAGGCGCGTTCTCGCGTCGTCAACACCCTTGCGGGGGCAGGACAAGGCACACATGAAAATCCGCGGCATTATATACTCGCGCCCATTGAACGGAAAAAGACACGCCGTTGCCGCGCACGTCGCAACGCCCTCACCGGATATCCCATGCAACTCAAGAACCCTATTCTCGGCCTGTGCCAACAAGCCAAGTTCATGCTCAGCGCTGCCAAAGTCGACCAATGCCCGGATGACGAAGGCTTTGAAGTCGCGTTCGCCGGCCGCTCCAACGCCGGTAAATCCAGCGCGCTGAACACCCTGACTCACGCCAGCCTGGCGCGCACGTCGAAAACCCCTGGCCGCACCCAGCTGCTGAACTTCTTCAGCCTGGACGACGACCGCCGTCTGGTCGACTTGCCTGGCTATGGTTACGCGAAAGTGCCGATTCCGCTGAAGCTGCACTGGCAGCGCCACCTCGAAGCCTATCTGGGCGGCCGTGAAAGTCTGAAGGGGCTGATCCTGATGATGGACATCCGCCACCCGATGACCGACTTCGACCTTTTGATGCTCGACTGGGCCATCGCCAGTGGTATGCCGATGCATATTCTGCTGACCAAAGCCGACAAGCTGACCTTCGGCGCGGCGAAAAACACGCTGCTCAAAGTCCAGTCGGAAATCCATCGCGGTTGGGGTGACGCAATCACCATCCAGCTGTTCTCGGCACCCAAGCGCATGGGCCTGGAAGAGGCTTACACCGTGCTGGCGGACTGGATGGAACTGGAAGACAAGGCACCGGCGGCCTGAATCGCAGGCAAAAAAAACCCCGGACTTCATGTGGGGAGGGGAAGTTCGGGGTCCAAGTCCAGACCTCTCGGAAGGGGTCCGGATATCTGCCAACACTTAACACAACATAGGAGCATGAATGGCTACGTCAGCCATTCGCAAACTCAGACCGGGTTTTGTCCGCCGAAGTTCAAAACCGGCGGAAATTTAATGATGGCGCGGTTCCGACTCCCTGCAGAATCGGAACGGCAAACCAGTATCAATGCGCCTCGTCCCAGTTGTTCCCCACACCCACTTCAACCAACAGCGGAACGTCCAGCTCGGCGGCGCCGCTCATGTGCACGCGGATGTCCTTGCTGATCTGCTCGACCAGATCCTCATGCACCTCCAGCACCAGTTCATCGTGAACCTGCAGGATGACGCGAGCATCCAGACCTGAGTCTTCCAGCCAGCCGTTCACCGCGACCATCGCCCGCTTGATGATGTCCGCCGCCGTGCCTTGCATCGGCGCGTTGATCGCCATGCGTTCGGCACCTTTGCGCAGCGCCTGATTCTTCGCGTTGATGTCCGGCAGGTACAGGCGACGACCGAAGATGGTCTCGACATACCCTTGTTCCGCCGCCTGCGCACGGGTGCGCTCCATGTAATCCAGCACGCCGGGATAGCGCGCGAAGTAGCGATCCACGTACGCCTGGGATTGCTTGCGATCAACACCAATCTGCTTGGCCAGCCCGAACGCGCTCATGCCGTAGATCAGACCGAAGTTAATCGCTTTGGCGCTGCGGCGCATGTCGTTGGTCACGTCCGGCAGTTCGACACCGAACACCTCGCCCGCCGTCGCGCGGTGTACGTCCAGATCGTTGCGGAAGGCGTGCAGCAAGCCTTCGTCCTTGGCCAGATGCGCCATGATCCGCAGCTCGATCTGCGAGTAGTCCGCCGCCAGCAGCTTGTAGCCTTGGGGGGCGACAAACGCCTGACGAATGCGACGACCCTCGGCGGTCCGGATGGGGATGTTCTGCAGGTTCGGGTCGCTGGAGGACAAACGTCCGGTCACCGCCACCGCCTGATGGTAGGAGGTGTGAATTCGCCCGGTGCGCGGGTTGATCTGCTCAGGCAGGCGATCGGTGTACGTGCTCTTCAGTTTGCTCATCGAGCGGTACTGCATCAGCACTTTCGGCAGCGGATATTCCTGCTCGGCCAGTTCAGCGAGCACCGCTTCAGCGGTGGACGGCTGGCCGGTGGCGGTCTTGCTGATGATCGGCATGCCGAGCTTTTCATAGAGAATCACCCCGAGCTGCTTGGGCGAGCCGAGATTGAATTCCTCACCGGCGATGGCGAACGCTTCGCGCTCAAGCTCGGTCATTTTGTTGCCCAGCTCGACGCTCTGATTGCCCAGCAGATTGGCATCGACCAGCGCGCCTTGACGCTCGATGCGCGCCAACACGGGCATGAGCGGCATTTCGATGTCGTTCAGCACCGGCGCCAGACTCGGCGTCTTGGCCAGCCTGTCCTGCAGCACCTCGTGCAGGCGCAGCGTCAGGTCAGCCTCTTCAGCCGCATAGGTGCCGGCCTGCTCCAGCGCGATCTGATCGAAACTCAGCTGTTTCGCACCCTTGCCCGCGATGTCCTGGAAATTGACCGGCGTGTGATCCAGGTACTTGGCGACCAGGCTGTCACGGTCGTGGCGCGTCGCGGTGGAGTCGAGCACGTAGGATTCGAGCATCGTGTCGAACTTGACGCCCTGCACGTTGATGCCCTGGCTCTGGTCGCCGTCAATGGCGCAGTTTGCCAGCAGGTTGATCGCAAACTTGGCGTGCTGGCCGACCTTGATTTTGCTCGCGTCCTCCAGGATGGGCTTGACCGCTTTCAGCACCGCGTCGCGATCCAGTTGCTGCTGCACCCCCATATAGGAATGGGTCAGTGGGATGTAGCAGGCTTCGTGGGTCTTGATCGCAAACGACAGACCGACGATCTGCGCGCGCTGGGCGTCGGTGCCGTTGCTCTGCACCACGAAGGCAAACAACTGCGCGGCGTTGAGCTTCTTCAGCCAGTCGTCGAATTGGGTTTGCTCAAGAATGAGCTCGTACGTGGCTTCGATGATCGGCGCCGGCTCGGCAGCGGGGACGACTTCCGCGCCTTCCTGGCGGGCATCACGCTGCAGATCAGTGATCCAGCTTTTGAATTCCAGCTCGGTATACAGCGCCATCAGCGCTTCACGATCAGGCTCGCCGCAGTGCAGAGCGTCGAGCTCGATGTCCAGCGGCACGTCGATCTTGATGGTCGCCAGCTCGTAGGACAGGAAGGCCATCTCCTTGTGTTCCTCGAGCTTGGCCGGCAGGGATTTGGCGCCGCGAAGCGGCAGCGCTGCCACTTTGTCGAGGTTCGCGTAAAGCTCTTTCAGGCCGCCGTTGATGCCCACCAGCAGGCCTGCTGCGGTTTTCTCACCGACACCGGGCACGCCGGGGATGTTGTCGACCTTGTCGCCCATCAGCGCCAGGTAATCGATGATGTGTTCCGGGCCGACGCCGAACTTCTCTTTCACGCCGGCCACGTCCAGCACGCTGCCGGTCATGGTGTTGACCAGCGTGATGTGGCCGTCGACCAGCTGCGCCATGTCCTTGTCACCGGTGGAGATCACCACCGGACGATCGGCGGCAGCGCTGCTGCGCGCCAATGTGCCGATCACGTCATCGGCCTCCACGCCTTCGACGCACAACAGCGGGTAACCGAGGCCTCGCACGCAGTTGTGCAGGAAGTCGATCTGCACGCGCATGTCGTCCGGCATGCTGGGGCGGTTGGCTTTGTATTCGCCGTAGAGCGCGTCGCGAAACGTCCCGCCCTTGGCGTCGAACACCACGGCAAACGGGCTTTCAGGATATTGCCTGCGAAGACTTTTGAGCATGTTCAGCACGCCCTTGACCGCACCGGTGGGCAGGCCTTTGGAGGTCATGAGCGGCGGCAGCGCGTGGAACGCGCGGTAAAGATAAGAAGAACCGTCCACCAGGACGAGGGGCGCAAGACTCATGTGCAAGATCAACCTTTTCGGCGGGGTCGGCGCTAGAATGCGCGGACCGTTGACGACAAAGGCACAAGGTTATCATGCGCGCGCTGAATCGCCTGTTACTGCTCGGCGGGTTGCTGGCCTGTTCGTGGCTAGCGGTCGCGGCGGATGACGAAGCGCCATCGGCAGAGCCTGATGTGACCATCCGTCAGGACAGCGACGGCTTCATCAAGGAGTATCGTGCGAACGGATTCGTGTACGCCGTGAAGATCACGCCCAAACACGGCAAGCCTTATTATCTGGTGCGCGCCGACGGCACAAGTGGTCAATTCATACGTTCGGATCAACCGGACATGCTGATACCCCAATGGGTACTATTCAGCTGGTAACGCCCTACATTCACTCTCTTGCTGGCAGTCTTCTATGTCCGTTTTTACTCCCCTGGCTCGGCCCGAGCTGGAAGCTTTTCTCGCCCCGTACGGGCTTGGCGCCCTGCGTGATTTTCAGGGCATTGCCGCTGGAAGTGAAAACACTAATTTCTTCATCAGCCTGGAGCAGGGCGAATTCGTGCTGACCCTGGTCGAGCGCGGCCCGGTTCAGGAAATGCCGTTTTTCATCGAGCTGCTGGACGTCCTCCACGATGCCAACCTGCCCGTGCCCTACGCACTGCGCACCACCGACGGCCATGCCCTGCGCGAGCTGAAAGGCAAACCGGCGCTGCTGCAACCGCGTCTGTCCGGCAAGCACCCGGCCGAACCCAACACCCAGCACTGCGTGCAAATTGGCGAGTTCATGGCGCACATGCACATGGCCACACGCAGCGCGACTATCGAGCGTAAAACCGACCGTGGTCTGGACTGGATGCTAGAGGAGGGCGGTAATTTCATCTCTCACCTGGACGAGGCGCAGGGCGCGCTGCTGACCAAAGCCGTCGAGGAAATTCAGCATCGCAAGGCGGCCATCATGGCGCTGCCGCGGGCCAATCTGCACGCCGACCTGTTCCGCGACAACACGCTGTTCGAAGGCACCCACCTGACGGGCGTGATCGATTTCTACAATGCCTGTTCCGGGCCGATGCTGTACGACGTGGCGATTGCCGTGAATGACTGGTGCTCGTTTGAGAACGGCACTATCGATGCGCCGCGCGCCCGGGCGTTTCTGGGTGCGTATGCCGCGCTGAGGCCGTTTACAGCCGCCGAAGCCGAGCTGTGGTCGACGATGCTTCGTGTGGGTTGCGTGCGTTTCTGGCTGTCACGCCTCATTGCCGCCGAAACTTTTGCCGGCCAGGACGTGCTGATCCATGATCCGGACGAATTCCGCAAACGCCTGGAACAGCGGCAGGAAACCCATATCCCGTTGCCGTTTGCGTTGTAGACCTCATAAAAGCTTCGTGAGCAAGCTCACTCCCACAGGACCGCGTTCAACTGTAGGAGTGAGCTTGCTCACGAAGGCGTCGGCCCAGCACTTACAAACCTTCCAGACACCCCGCCAGATCATCCGCCAGTTTGCTCAGCAATTGCTCATAACCCTGGGCGGTGGCGGGTGTATAGCCGCCCAATCCGTCCAGCTCGGCCAGTTTGACCGGCAGACCCGCACTCAACGTGTCGGCCAGACGCGGGCGAAGAGGCGGCTCGCTGAACACGCAGGTCTTGCCGAATTCGGTCAACCGCGCCCGCATGGCGGCGACGTGCTGAGCACCCGGCTGAACCTCGCTGCTGACGGCAAAGACGCCCGCATGCTTCAACCCATACGCTTCTTCGAAATAATCAAACGCCTCGTGGAACACGAAATACTGCTTGTCCGAAATACCGACGACCCGCTGTTTGATTTTGGCGTCCAGCGCGTCAAGGCGTGCGCTGAAGGCTTTGACGTTGCTCTCGTAACGCGCCGCATTGGCCGGATCGGCCTGGCTCAAGTCGGCGGCCATCTTCGCCGCAATTACCCGCGCATTGACTGACGACAGCCACAAATGCGCATCGACGCTGCCCGGGCGATGATCGTGGTCATGCTCGTCTTCGTCATCGTCGTGATGCTCGGCGCTGGCGGTGAAATGACGCAGGTGCATGCCGGGCAACGACTCGACCGGGACCGAGGCTTTACTGCGCCCGGACAACACGCGAGGCAGGAACGTCTCCATGTCCGGGCCAATCCAGTAGAGCAGATCGGCTTCCTGAACGCGCCGTACGTCGGACGGCCGCAGCGCATAGTTATGAGGGGAAGCGCCCGGCGGAAGCAGGACTTCCGGCACCGCGACTCCGTCCTGCACAGCCGCGGCGATCAGTTGCAGCGGCTTGATGCTGGTCAGGACGCGGACGTTTGCTTCAGCAGCAGTGATGGTTGAAAAACCGGTAATAAATACGACAAAAAGTAAAAAAAGTCGGGACACGATAACCACTCATGGGGGCAGGAACGGGTAACATAATAACGTCTCTCTCAAAGGCCGTCGCCGCTCATGTCTAAAACCCCCCTGGCCAGTCGCCCCCACGATCACTCCCACTGCGTGCACAGTGCGCTCACTGAAGCCGACACGCTATGCGCGGGCAAAGGCCTGCGCCTGACGGCCCTGCGTCGTCGCGTGCTGGAGCTGGTCTGGCAGAGCCACAAGCCGCTGGGCGCCTACGACATCCTCGCCGTGCTCAGCGAAGAAGACGGCCGCCGCGCCGCGCCGCCTACGGTGTACCGCGCGCTGGACTTCCTGCTGGAAAACGGTCTGGTTCACCGCATCGCGTCGCTGAACGCCTTCGCCGGTTGCAACCACCCCACCCACGCGCATCAGGGCCAGTTCCTGATCTGTCGCGAGTGTCACGCCGCCATCGAGTTGCAGCACGCCACCATCAGCGCTGCCATCGTTGACGCTGCCAACGAGGTGGGCTTTGACGTTGAAGCCCAGACCGTCGAAGTCGTTGGCGTGTGTGCCGGGTGCAAGGCCGCCTGATGAGCGATGCACTGATCCGCCTGAAGGACGTCAGCGTGACCCGCGCCGGCCAGAGCGTGCTGGAAAACATCCAGCTCAGCGTCAGCTCGGGCGAAATCGTCACCCTGATCGGTCCCAACGGCGCAGGCAAAACCACGCTGGTGCGCGCTGTTCTCGGGCTGCTCAAGGCTGACTCGGGGGAGATCTGGCGCAGGCCGAAACTGCGCGTCGGTTACATGCCGCAAAAGCTGCACATTGATGCCACGCTGCCGTTGTCGGTCCTGCGTTTCCTGCGGCTGGTGCCCGGCGTTGATCGCGATACCGCTCGGGCAGCGCTGGTCGAGGTCGGCGCCGAGAAAGTCATCGACAGCCCGCTGCAAGGGATCTCCGGTGGCGAGATGCAGCGCGTGCTGCTGGCACGAGCGCTATTGCGCAAACCGGAGCTGCTGGTGCTCGACGAGCCGGTGCAGGGCGTGGATGTCGCCGGACAGGCCGAGCTGTACGCGCTGATCACTCAGCTGCGCAATCGGCATCAATGCGGTGTGCTGATGGTTTCCCATGACCTGCACCTTGTGATGAGCACCACCGATCAAGTGGTCTGCCTCAATCGCCACGTGTGCTGCTCCGGTCACCCCGAGCAGGTCAGTAACGATCCGGCTTTCGTTGAGCTGTTCGGCCTGAACGCGCCGAGCCTGGCGATCTATCACCACCATCACGATCATGCGCACGACCTGCATGGCGAAGTCTGCCAACCCGCTCAAGTCCACGATCACGTTCATACCCACACTCACGACCACGGGGACAGCTGCAAGCATGGCTGATTTTCTTCTTTACGCCTTGCTCGCAGGCCTCGCGTTAGCGGTAGTGGCAGGCCCTTTGGGGTCTTTCGTGGTGTGGCGGCGCATGGCTTATTTCGGCGACACGCTGTCCCATGCCGCGCTGCTCGGCGTGGCGCTGGGCTTTCTGCTGGATATCAGTCCGACGATCGCCGTCACCGTGGGCTGCCTGTTGCTGGCAGTGTTGCTGGTGACCCTGCAGCAGCGTCAACCGCTGGCCTCCGACACGCTGCTGGGCATTCTGGCGCCAAGCACCTTGTCCCTCGGGCTGGTGGTGTTGAGCTTTATGCGTGACGTGCGCATTGACCTGATGGGCTATCTGTTCGGCGACCTGCTCGCCATCAGCCCGAACGATCTGGCGTGGATTCTCGCGGGCAGCGCGTTGGTGCTGGTGTTGATCTGTGCGCTGTGGCGACCGCTGCTGGCCATCACCGTGCATGAAGAACTCGCGACGGTTGAAGGTCTGCCGGTGGCGACCCTGCGCATGACCTTGATGCTGCTGATTGCCGTGGTCATCGCGGTGGCCATGAAGATCGTCGGCGTGTTGCTGATTACCTCGCTGTTGATCATCCCCGCCGCTGCGGCACAGCGTCACGCCCGCTCGCCGGAGCAAATGGCCCTGGGGGCAAGCATCATCGGCGTCATTGCGGTGTGCGCAGGTCTGGCACTGTCCTGGTTCAAGGACACCCCGGCAGGCCCGTCCATCGTGGTCTCGGCGGCGGTGCTGTTTCTGCTCAGCTTCCTTTTGCCCAAGCGGTAGAACCTTGGGTGGCGGGTAGAGTCATACTCCGCAATAATCCAATGGCGGCAATGTGCAATGACTCCTTGCGCGCCCACCGATAGTGATCAGTTATTTTCGGGGCAAGTCACTTATGTGTAGACTTGCTCGTTTTTTGCGCAAATAGAGAATCGCAGGAATGAAGCCGTTCGCATCCCGTTATCTGCTGCTTGCTGCATTTTCCGTTCTGTTGAGCGCTTGCCAGAGCAAGCCCGTCGAGCAGCCCGCGCCTGTGGCTGCGCCCGATGCCTATCAGCAGCTGGAACAGAATATCGCCAGTAGCGAGTTGGCGACCGCCGAAGATCAACTCGCCGCGCTGCAAAGCAAATCCCCGGACGATCCCCGACTCGAGCAGTACCAGCGTCAATTGGCCGAGGCGTACCTGAGCCGTAGCCAGATCGTGCTGCAAAAGGGCGACATGAACGCTGCCGCAACCGCGCTCAGCCGCGCCCGTGCCTTGATGCCAAAAGCCCCGGCGCTGACCAGCGGCGTCAACGGTGCCATCGCCCACGCCCGTAAAGCCGAGCTGGAGAAGGCAGAAGCCGATCTGCGGGCTGCCGAAGCCAAGCGCAAGGCGAAAGTAATCGACCCGAGCGCCGAGAGCACGACCATCGAGCTGAAGCTCAGCGACATGAAACAGCTGCGACGTCAGCTGAGCGACATCGCTGAAGACGTGACAGCCTTCAACTGCGACGTCACTGTGCAGGTGCCGCGCACCGACGACTACCCTTGGCTGGCGACCTTGCTGACCAAGCGTGTCACGAAGATCAACCCCGATTTCGAATTGCAGATGCAGCGTGAAATCGAGCGCACCGAGCCTGCGAAGATTGTGTTGAAGCCCGCTCAGCTCTGATCGATTTTGATCAAAAGAAAAGGCGTTGCCCTCGCGGGCAACGCCTTTTTTGTTTGCGCTCCTTTCATGGCTTCTGAAAAGGCCTCAGCGAAACAACCGCGCAAGAAGTTGCGCACTCGTTTGTCGAAAATTGGGGGGGTTAGTGCTCTGCAGGTCGCGTCGTTTGTGGTCTGTAGGCGAGTGCGCAAGAAGTTGCGCAGGGGTGCGCAACTTCTTGCGCACTTTTTATGGGGTTTCGGGTTTAGCGTTCGCTAAAACCTATCGTTTTATTTCTTAAGCTGTTGTTTTTGTTGGGCTAATTTGTAGCTGGCACAGCCCTTGATATCTCCGTGGCCCCCGGATTGGCATTCACGTCATTTCGGATGGTTTTTTAAGCACGGAGAGCATCCTTGGCAAGCCCCGCAATTACACCCGGCAGCGACGACAAACGCGAACCTCAAGTGGCGGTTGTTCCGCTTGATCTGATCCAGGTCGAAGACGTTGGTCTTGGTGCGGCCAATGTCGATGCCTGGCTGCGGGAGATCAGCGGCGGGGTTGTCACGCTTGAGCGGATCAAGACCGTAGCCGGCGGGCTGCCGGTGGTGGGCAACATCATGGCGCTGGTCGATGCACTGAATGACATCGTTCGGCTGGCGACCAGTGACAAACGCGACCCGCTCGATTGGGTGAGTTTGGGCATCAACCTGATCGGGATGGTGCCTATTCCGCCGGGCATGGCGGCAGCGCGAATGACGCTGCGGCCGATGCTGTTTCTGGTGCGTCAGGAGATGCGCCAGGCGGGGAAGATGGCGCTGGGGGATGCGCTGATCGAGGTTCTGATCGGGCACCTGAATGCAACCATCGTCGGGACCCTCGATGATTTTGTGAGTCAGGCGCAGGCCAAGCTTCCCGGGATTCTCGAGGATGCGGGGAAGCTTGGGGAAGGCGTGCTGATTGAGATCGCTGCTGGCCTTGAAAAGCTGGTTAAGCCGGACCTTAACGCCAAGGCTGATTTGCTGGAAGCAGAGCAGTTGGTCCATGCCGCCGGGGATCTCTGGGCTTACGACCCTAAGGCGGCGATTGGGAATATTTTTGCGGCGGCTGCGGAGGTTTGCGTTGCGGCGGGCAAGGGTGCGGTGAATGGCGCCGTCGAACATCTCGTGCCTGAAGCAGTTAAAGAAAAGGTGGTTAGACAGGCCGATTTGTTGCGTGTTTTGGCTCCTCAGCTTCGGACGCAGATGAAAGGGTTGGCGGATCCCGGAGCTCAACACTCCATCGCCGCGCTGCTGGTTACTTTGAACGGTGCGGTCGTCAATTGGCGTGCGCGCAATGGGCACGGGCAATCCTTCAACATCAAGCCGGGGGTTGTTAATCAGGCCAGGCGCCAGGGCGGCGAAGGGAAGCTGGAGGCGGTTGGTTTCGAGAAGCCTGCGAAAGCCCGGCCTAACAAGCGGAAGAACTGTACGTGTCC
>NZ_JBDFPL010000014.1:0-73333 GCF_039672565.1 Pseudomonas sp. Ps21-P2 | reverse complement strand
TTCTTGACGACCATAGAGCATTGGAACCACCTGATCCCATCCCGAACTCAGCAGTGAAACGATGCATCGCCGATGGTAGTGTGGGGTTTCCCCATGTGAGAGTAGGTCATCGTCAAGATTAAATTCCAGAACCCCATTTGCGAAAGCAGGTGGGGTTTTGTTTTTTGCGCGCGGAAAAGTTATTTGCCCAGCCAACAGCTAAACAGCCAACAGCTAAACAGCTAAACAGCTAAACAGCTAAACAGCCAACAGCCAACAGCCAATCATCAGCGCCCATAAAAAAGCCCCGCATCACTGCGGGGCTTTCTGCTAACAGGCGACTTACTTACTCGCTTAGCGTTTCAACTGCTTGGGTCGCTTTAACCGGAGTAGCCCCATCACGACGTTGAATGTACTTCCAGTCTGCTTCGTCAATGTAGATCCCGGCTGGCCCACTGCCGCCTTCCAGGTCAATGGCCACATGTGCCGACACTTGAGGCTTAACGCTCGCCAGAATCGGTACAAAGCCCAGTTGCAGGCTAGTTTCCAGCAACGCTGCCTGGTTTCTTTCATCAATGTCAGCGGCTTCGTCGAGGTAGTAGGGCAGACGAATCCGTCCAGCCTGCTCGCGATCCATCAGGTGCAGCAAGAGGTACATGTTGGTCAGTGCCTTGATGGTCATGGTCGTGCCATTTGACGCCGCTCCATCGATGTCGGTGTGGATAACCGGCTGGCTGTTGACCTTGGTGATCTCGAACGCGAGTTCGAACAAGTCCTTCAAGCCGAGCTGGTTGTGGTTAGCTGCAACCAGGCGAGCCAGATACTCTTTGGCTTCCTCGTTCTTGTTGTCCTGCTCGGCGCTCTGGCTCAGATCGAACACCGACAGTGTCTCGCCCTCTTCGTACTGACCGGCGCTGTGGATGATCTGGTCGATGTGCTTGAGCGCTTCCTTGTTCGGCGCGAGCACAATGCGGAAGCTCTCCAGGTTGGAAACCTGCCGGCGGTTGATCTCACGGTTAAACAGCGCCAATTGGTGCTCAAGGCTGTCGTAGTCGCTGCGGATGTTGCGCAGCGTCCGAGCGATGTCGGTCACAGCGGCACGACGTGCCTTACCCAAAGTTAGCGCTTCATCAGTCCGGTGAGCGTAAGCGTTGATCAGCAGTTGCAAACGCCGCTCCATGTCATCTTCGCTGTCGAACTTGGCGACACCTTTCAAACGCACCTGCGCGTACAACGCTTCGATCTGACCATCGCAGCGCAACAGGCCCTGCCAGCTGTCCTGATAATCATTGAGCAGCGGCAGCAAGTTCTCCAGCGAGTCATCAACCGGCTCCATGAACAGCGTGCCAAACGGCAGATCGGTCGGGAGCAGCTGACGACGACGCAGCGCGTCATCCAGCGTGCGTTGCTTGGATTCGAGATCGCCGATCTGACGACCGATCAGCTGCAGCTTGGCCGACAGTTGTTGAACGCGCTCGGTGAATGCATCACTGGAGCGCTTGAGCTCATCCTGCGCCGCTTCCATCTGGGCCAACTGCTCAAGCTTCTCGCCCTCTTCGGCGCTCAATGTTTGAGCGCGGCGGAAGTCTTCGAGCGCCTTCTGCGCGTCCAGCACCTGTTGATACAACGCTTCAGTCTGGGTTTTGCTCGCTGCACGGTCGGCCGCGACGGCTTGTTGGGTCTTTAGCTGCTTGAGTTCCTTCTCCAGGCGTTCCTTCTGATCACGCAGCGCGGCGCGATCGGCCAGCGCCTGGAGTGCAGGTGGCTCGATGTTCGACAGGTTGACAGTCAGGCCGGGTACTTCAAAGCGTTCGCCCTTGAACCCATCGAGAATCGCTTCGAGGGATTTGACCCATGCATCGCCATCATCCAGCGCGATGCCTTGCTCGCCCAGTGGCAAGCTGAACAGCGCGCTGTTGAACAAGCGCATAAGACGCTCTACATCAGGCTGCGAGAACTCTTCGCGGAGGCGGGCATAACTGTTGTTGTCGGCATGATCGAGCTGTTGCTTGACTGATTTCAGGCGTTTTTCCAGATCGCGCAGGCGCTCATCCAGATCCTCGGCGCTGAATTGGCGCGACTGTGCGAGAGCACCGGCCAGTTCATCGTGGGCGTCTTTTGCAGCCAGTAACTGTTGTTCCAGGATTTTAACGTCGTCGACCAGTGCGAAGCGGTTCTTCAACACCGCCAATTCGCCGATCCAGCGCTGGATGTTGCTGATCTCACGCTCCAGTCGCATCAGCTCTTGAGTGCTGCCCCGCTGGTCGTTCTGCAGCGAATCCTGTTCGTTACGGTAGTGCTCGCTTTGGATGACCAATTCTTCTTTGCGCGCGTTGGAGTAGTCCTGCCATGTGCCCAGCAACGAGTCGAGCAATGGCGACAGGCGATGCAGCTTGCCGCGGAGGATGTCGCGCTGTCTCACACCATTGGCCAGCGCTTCAACCAGCGGCCCGGCGAGCACCAGTGCGTTGTAGTCCTGCTCCATGCGTCGTACGTCACGGAAGGCTTCTTCACACGCGGCGATGTAATCGACGCTGCCGGAACGCAGGCTGTGCTCAAACGCGTCGAGAAACAGCTGCTTCAATTTGGCAGCGGTGATCTCGCGCATGTGCAGCAAGTTGATGAACAGCGCCCGGAACGTTTTGAGGCTCTGCTCACTGGTCGAGCGCAGGGGAATCAGCGTCAGGTCCAGCGGGATCGACGTATGGCCACCCACCAGCAAACGACGCAGTTCATCGGGCTTCAGCTCATAGGCTTTCAGGCCCTGGCTTTCCAGATTGGCAAACAGCTCCTTCTGGCGCAGGCAGGTGTCGTCCTTCTGGTAGTGAGCCAGGTCCAGCTTGCCGGCATAGGCGAAGAACTGATGACCGAAACCGCCGCCCGGGCCTCGACCGACCACGCCAATCACATGGGGGCCGTGGGGCAGGGAGACTTCGACGAGGATGTAGCTGGTGTCGGAAGCGAAGTAGAAGCGGCGCGATTGATCAAGGCTGTATTTGCCGAAGCTCATGTCCGACATGCGCGCCAGAATCGGGAACTGCAGAGCGTTGATCGACGCACTCTTGCCCAGGTTATTCGCGCCGTAGACCGACAGCGGATGCTCCAGTGGAAACAACCCGAGGCTGTAACCGGCCGTGTTCAGCAGCGCAAAGCGGCGTATGCCGTAGCGTTCCTGGCTCATGCGTCATGCTCCTGTTCTTCAGCGATCGCCCGGGCTAGCGCTTGCTCTTCGGTTTCTGCGGATTCATCGAATTCGGTGAGGTCCAGCGGGTCGTCCGTTTCCAGCAGTCGCTCATCGCTGTCTTCGTCGATCAGCACCGGGGCCGGCAACGGCAGGGCGCTGTGCAGGCTGGCCGCCAGATCACGGTCCTGCTGCACGGACAGGCAGACGTCGAGGAAGCGATGCATCGGCGGCAGGAAGCGATAAATGCCTACTTCTTCGGCGGCGAATCCCAGCTGGGTCATGCGGCGCATGATTTTTTCTTCCAGCTCTTCCTGGGTCTGGACCTCAGCTTGCAGGAACAGATCGCGGTACTTTTCCAGCAGCGAGGGCAATTCGTCACGGCCCAGGCTGCCGCCATCGAGCACGGCGACCGGATCGCGGCCCTGGTCGGCCAAATGCTCGACGAGGATGAATGTGAACAGCGCCAGACGTTGCGCGGTCTTGTTGACCTGCGCGGCTGCCAGATCAGGCACGAAGTAGTAGAACCCACGAGTGTCGCACACCAGCTCGAAGCCCAACGCCTTGAACAGGCCGCGGTACTGGTCCTGAAGATTGGACAGTTGCGCGTACAGCTCGGGATCGCGGCGGCTGACGTGGTAGCCCTTGAACAGCTCGCGGAAGATCGGCGCCAGCTGGGTCATTTCGGATAGATCAAGATGCATGGGCGGTGCCCTCGGAATTCTCTGGGGTGGCGTCTTTGCTCGAGAGCAGGGCGAAGGAGCGCAGGCTGACGCGGTGCTCCTGGGTCAGGTATTCGCGGCGCTCAAGGCGCTCGCGCTTGAAGCGTTTGTCTCGCGACAGCCGCGAAAACCAATACAGCAATTCATCGGTCGCGCCGGTGGGCTCCTGCTCCAGGAGCCAGACCATCAGATCCGGCATCGGCAGGGCGTCTTCGCAGCGCTCGACCATTTCCCTGACCGTACGCGGCGCGCGAGGCGGCTCGCCCTTTCGGGTGATATTGGCCTTGGGGAAGCGCGCCGGTTTCGGCTCGAAGCGCGCCAGCGCATACACGTACGCTTCAACCTGATTGGCACTGCCGAGGAACGTGCTTTGCGGGCGGGTGAACATCGGCATCGCCGCTTGTGGCACCGCGTCGAGCCCTCGTCGACGAATCGCCGACAGCGCGAGGGCAGCACCGCGCGTCACGGCGTTGTGGCGACGCGCTTCTTCACGCAGTGGCAGCAGCAGTTCACGCGCGTGGCGCAAGGTCAATTGCGCGCTGGTCTGCATTTCGAGAATGCGCGCGTGGGTGCGCAGGAGCATGTCGTCGTCGACCAGGTGACCGAGACGCTGCTGGTCGGTGAGCATGCGCAGCAGCACGTTCTCGACCTTGCGCACGCCCTGTTCGAAGGCGCCATCGGCGTTCACCAGCTGGATCATCGGCTCGACATATTCATCCCAGGTCGCCAGCACTTCCGCGTAACGCTGACGCAGCGGAATCTGCCGGTCACTGGTCTTGGCGCGTTCGGCCACGGACACAAGGGCCTGTTCGTCATTGGCGAGCTTCTTCAGGACGTCGCGTACGCGCATGTCGAGCAGGCGCAGTTGCCGCGCGAGGTCATTGGCGTCCCGGGCGTCGAAGGCTTCCTGTATATAGCCGGCCAGCCGTTCGAGGTGGCGCAGGTACGCTTCGATTTCCAGGCACAAGCCCAGCCGATGCTCGCGCCGCAGGTAGGACAGGAAATCGTGGATCTGCGCGTTCAGCTCGAAACGGTTCGGGCTTTTTGCGACCGGCACCAGAATGTCGAGCCGAATCCAGACGTCCAGCAGAGTGGTGATGTCCTGGGGCGTGCTTTCCAGTTGCTGGGCCGCCAGCTGCAAACGCAGTTCGCTCAGGCTCAGAGTGCCCTGGTCGAAGTGCTCGCAGAGTGGCTCGAGAAGCGCCCAGTGTTCGGCAAGGGCGCGCAGGACGCGCTTAGGTTCGATCATCGGATGGTCGCTGACTGGCAAATAAAAGCGGCGATTGTACTGCATCGCCGGGCTCGTTTTTCACCCGCAGTCGATCAACAGCGGCGGGAAGCGGTGAAGGCCTGTAGAATCTTCCGCCTGACTTTATCCACAGGTAGCTGACCTTTGCTCAACGAGCCTCGTCGTCGCGCTTATCTGACCGCCATGCAGGTGGTCAGCTGGCTGCCGCGCACTGAATTGCCTTTTGCTGCGCCATCGCGTCCCGAATTGCTTGCGCCGGTGCCGCAGCTTGAAGAGGTGCCTGCGCCGATTATTCAGGCGGATACGCCTCGCGCGCCGGATCGCGATTCGCCCTCCGTCGCGCCGACACCCGTTGCGCGTACCGTCGAGCGGCCAAAGATCGAAATCCCTCGCCCCTCCAGCGCGCCCAAGCCAAAAGTGGTGCAGGAGGAAGAGGCCGCACCGGCCGTGGTGAAAGCGCCGGTTGCGCCGCCGCCACGTTTTGCCCTGCAACTGCTGCGCGCCGGGAGTTGCCTGTTGCTCGTGGAGTTGGTGACCGGCGAGCCGTTCCAGAGCCGCGACCCTTCCTATCTGTTGCTCAAAGACATGCTTCGCGCCGCCGGTCTGCCGGACAGTCCGCAGATCATCGGCGAGCCTGTGCGCTGGCCGCTGCTGGTGCGTGGGCAAATGGACCAGGGGCCCGAAGCAGCGCGGGATTTCGTCCAGGGTTTTCTGTACGCACGCGTCGAAGAACAACCCTGCACCTGCCTATGGCTGATCGGCCTTCCGGCGCTGCGTTTCGCGGCTGAAACGGATGCTGAATCTTACAATCTTGAACTCCAGGTCGATGGCCTGGGGTTAGCCTGGGCGCTGCCGGGTCTGGAACTGTTGATGGACGAGCCGCAGCGAAAGGCCGAAGTGTGGCGCTCCATGCGTCAATTGATGGGCCGTTGGAAGACCGTAGATGAATGACGCAGTAACGTTTCGCCGCATGACCGAAGCTGACCTGGATGCCGTGCTGAAGATCGAATACGCCGCTTTCAGTCATCCCTGGACGCGGGGCATTTTCATCGATGCGCTGAAGTCATACGAAGTATGGCTGATGTTCGAAGGCAGTCAGCAGGTGGGGCACGGGGTGATCAACGTGATCATCGATGAAGCGCACTTGCTCAACATCACCGTTAAACCGGAGAGTCAGGGCCGTGGTTTGGGGCTGATGCTGCTGGAACAGCTGATGAAGCGCGCTTACGAGATCAATGGCCGGGAATGTTTTCTCGAACTGCGAGACAGCAACCGGTCGGCCTATCGTTTGTATGAGCGCTACGGTTTCAACGAAATAGGTCGGCGTCGGGACTACTACCCGGCAGTGGGCGGGCGTGAAGACGCAATCGTCATGGCATGCACGCTGTTCGAATAATCCGAGATCGGTGTGGGGGCGAAAAAGGTTCGCTCCCACATAACTCGAGCCAGTGATCAGACGCCAGGCTTGCCGTCCAGCGGATCAAGAATGGCCATCTCTTCCTCGTCCAGACCATCCCCACCGCCGATGTCATCTTCATCAACGATGCTCAAATCCAGGTCAGCCGGGCCATCTTCACCCGCTTCACGGGGACCGCGCGCACCGTCTTCCCGGATCAATGTTTCAGGGCTCATGTCGTCATCGGTCGGGTTGTGATCTTCGGTAGATGCACCGGTCAGCCCTGCCTCACGTACGCGTTCATCAGGAATCAACGTTTCAAGCTCATCTTCAGGAATGATGTCGCCAATGCGCCCGCTAGGCTCATTGTTGTCGTTGAAGTTGAGCTCTTCCATTGATCCTATGCGGTCTTCGTTGTCATCGATGGGCTCGGGTTGAGTGGCATCGAATGGACGGCGTGAATCGTTCATGGCAAATCCTCAATAATGTCGGTCCTAATGGGTGGACCGGACGACATGGCGAAGATTCCATCCGGTTCCTGATCGGTCGTCGCTGATCGGTCGATCTTCCCGCGTGACCCGAAGCGCCGAGCCCCAGTCATAGCTGAGCATCATTTCCGAGGCATCAACGCATGAACGAACTACAAGACTTGATCGACAACAACGAACGTTGGGCTGCCGCCATCAAGGAAGAAGACCCCGAATTCTTTGCCAAGCTGGCCCGCCAGCAGACGCCGGAATTCCTATGGATCGGTTGTTCGGACGCCCGTGTCCCCGCCAATGAAATCGTCGGCATGCTGCCAGGCGATCTGTTCGTGCACCGCAACGTGGCCAACGTCGTGCTGCACACAGACCTCAATTGCCTGTCGGTGATTCAGTACGCAGTCGACGTGCTGAAGGTCAAACACATTCTCGTCACCGGTCACTACGGGTGTGGGGGCGTGCGTGCTTCGATGCAGGATCGCCAGTTCGGCCTGATCGACGGCTGGCTGCGCACCATTCGCGATCTGTACTACGAAAACCGTGAGCTGCTGGCCAAGCTGCCGACTGAGGAAGAACAGGTCGACCGGCTGTGCGAGCTGAACGTGATTCAGCAGGTCGCTAACGTTGGCCACACCAGCATTGTGCAGAACGCCTGGCATCGCGGGCAGAAGTTGTCTGTCCATGGTTGCATCTATGGCATCAAGGACGGGCGCTGGAAGAGTCTGAACGCGACCATCAGCGGGCCGGAGCAATTGCCGCCACAGTATCGCTTGCGTCCGCAGGGGGAGTGATCGGGTAGGGCAAGCGTCCATCAAAATGGTAGGAGTGAGCCTGCTCGCGGTTGCGTTAATCCAGTCACATCGATGTGAATTGAAGACATCGCGAGCAAGCTCATTCCTGCAGGATCGTTGTGTTAGAGCTGAGCGTTCTTCATTTCCGGCAGCGGCTTCTGCAGCTGCTTGATCTGCCGCGACACTTCACCCGTCCGGCACTTCGCTGCTGCCTGATCCGGCGTCAACTTGCGCACTGTGCTGAAGAACAGCTTGCAGGTCTCAACCTTGTTGGTCACCTGCCAGTTGGTGGTGCACTGCTTCAACAGCGCCGCCGGGTCGCTTGTCGGTTTCTGGCCCATGCCGGCTTGCCAGCACGCCGCGCTCAGGTCCTGGCCCATGACCTTCAAGCCGGCTTCATCCGCCTTGGTTTCGTCCCCGCCGTAATTGCTTTTGTCCGCCGCATTCCAGATATAGCTTGGGTGATTCGAACCCAGCACGGGGACGCTTTGCCCGCCGGCCGGGCTGATGCTCGCCAGACCCAACACCGGGACGGTGACGTTGTATTGCTGCTTGAGCCACGCGCGCACCGGCGCACCGAACGCGACCATCGGCAGCGATGTGCCCGCCGCGCTTTGGGTCAGCTGCTTGACCATGTTGGTCTGGTAATCGGTGAAGTAGCTGTAGACGTTCTCGAGGTCCTTGCCGGCGTTGGAGGGCGCAGCAATGGGCGCGATGTCGATGATGGTCTGATAAGCAGGCGTCTGCTCCTTGGGAATGCCGTTATCCGTGAGCAGCTCGGACCAGCGGTCGGTAGTGGCCGAGAACAGATAGTCCTGAGCCTGAGTCAGCGAGTAGTCCGGCGGGAAATGCAGCAGCTCGACGCTCTTGCGATTTTCCAGCGCCATGCCCAGCGGCAAAAACAGATACCAGTTGTAGGCGAACTTGTTATCGGCGTTGAGTTTGCTTGCGCCAGCGTAGGCCAGATCGCCTGCGTCGAGCAGCGCTGAAAGCGGTTTGTCGTAGCCGTCCGGCACGCCGGTGATGTCGGCGTAGATCACGTCGTTGTCGTTGTGCACCGCAACCTTGGCCGCGGCGTAACCGTCACGCTGGACGCTTTGCGTGAGGTAGTGCTCGACGGTCTGTTCCAGCGTCCAGTTTCGGAAGCAGATGACATTGCAGTTGTTCGGGTAGGCGAACAAGTGTGTGACGCGTTCCTTGCTCCCCAGTTTGACGTTGACGTCGGCCTGAGCGGTGAGGCTCAGCGTCAGCGCGGTAAGGGCGATGCTCAATGCGGCTGTTTTTTTCATGCTCATGTCCTTGTTGGCGTAGACACCCCTCTGCGTGGGTGGTGTTTCGATGATGAAACACTTGGACATGACTGGGAATGGGCAACGATGGCTGCGGGGCCATTTTTAATGGCGCGCTCGTTAAAGCACGAACCGCTGAACCATCGTGTTCAGGTCGGTGGCCAGCATCGAAAGCGCATTGCTCGCCACCGTGGTTTGCTGAGCGCCCGACGCCGATTGCGACGACAGATCGCGAATGCTGCTCAGGTTGCGGTCAACTTCGTTAGCCACTTGCGCCTGTTGTTCGGCGGCGCTGGCGATCAGCGTGTTCCGGTCGCTAATGGTCGACGTTGCGCTGATGATGACGGTCAGTGCGTGACCGGTTGCAGCGGCCTGCTCCAGGGTAAGATTGGCCTGGGCTGCGGTGACGCGCAGGGTTTGCGCGGTCTCCTGAGTGCTTTTCTGTACATCATTGATCAGGGTTTCGATCTCGGTGGTCGACGCGCTGGTGCGTTGGGCGAGAGAGCGCACTTCATCGGCGACCACGGCGAACCCGCGGCCTGCTTCGCCTGCCCGTGCGGCCTCGATGGCGGCATTCAGTGCAAGCAGGTTGGTCTGGTTGGCAATCGCGCGGATGACTTCGAGAATCTTGCTGATGCTCAGCGTGCGCTCGGCCAAACCGTCGGCCTGGTGAGAAGAATCCAGGACGTTGTCGGTCAGCTCCTTGATCGAATCAATGGTGCCGGTCAGGCGCAGACGACCCTCGGCGGCCGCTTCGTTGGACGCCTTCGACTCGCTGGACGTGCTGCTGGCGTTGTCGGCAACTTCTCCGGCAGCCTGACTCATCTGATTCACGGCAACTGCCGCCTGCTCGATCTCATCGTTCTGCAATTGCAGGTTCTTCGCGCTGGCCTCTGCAATCGCGCCCATTTCGTGGACCGACTGGCTCAACTGGCCCGCTGCAGCGTAAATCTGATCGATCGTGCCATGCAGATTGGCGCGCATCAGGCCCAAGGTCTTCAGCAGTTGAGCCGTTTCGTCCTTGCCTTCCGGAATCGGCTGCGGGCTCAGATCGCCTTGAGCAATGGTGCTGGCGATATGCAGCGACTGACGCAGGGGACGAATGATGCTCAGGCTTAATCGCCACGCCAGCAGCAACGTCAGCACCAATGCCACCACGATGGCGCTGACGGCAATGATTCGGGTCTGCTGGAACCGCGCGCCGGCCGCGTCGACGGTGCCCGCCGCACTTTGCTTGTTCAACTCGCGCAGCAACTGCACCTGCATGTCCATCAGGTCACCCTGAAGGCTCAGCGTGGTGTTGAGCAGCATGCGCGCGTCGTCGAGTTTGCGTTGTTCGATCAGCGTGATTTCGTCGTGCAGCCCTGGCATGAAAGCGTTATAGGCATCTTGCAGGGCCTTGATGGAATCCCGCTCGGTGCTGTCGGTGGCATGGGCGAGATAATCGACGAAGCCTTTCTCAACCTCGTTCTTAAGCTGCTCGACGTTGATTTTGCTGGTCACCACTGCGCCGGGGTCGTCGGCATTGGCAATCAGCCTGGCGCTCTCGCCGCGCAACTTGATCAGGTCGATGGCGATCGCGTCGGCCATGGCGATACTGGGCAGCGACCCGCTCTCAACCGCTTCGCCCTGATCGCGGATGCTCTGCATCTGCAACAGGCAGAACACACCGAGCGCCACCAGCAACAGCGCGGTCACGCCGAAGCACAGCACCAACCGCTGGGTAATCCTGAAGCGACGCAGGAATGCAGGTTTGGAGGAAGGACGGACCACACGACGCAATAACCTTTTCACTGCCACCCATCCCATCGACGAAAACACCGGAGAGATGGTTATAGAGGTGTTCCGTGATGTCTTTATGACATTGCTGGAGATGTTTCGGAATTGTTGCGGTACGGCCAGATGATGCGATTGAAAATGATGTGAGGGGGTAGTCGGGTGGGCAATGTCAACGCTGTTTGTGGGATAGGTCTCTGCGAGTCTCGGCGGCCTTGTTGAGTTATTTTCCGTACATACAATAATTCAATGCAGATAATCTTCGACATCGCAAAACGCCACATCACCCTTCTTAAGCGTGGCCTCGACTTTGGGGATGCCGGCTTGGTATTCGCCGGTAGACATTTGACCAGCGAAGATTGCCGGCAGGATCACGGGTAGGCCCGCTACATCACGGTTGGTGTGTTGTGAGAACGTATGGTGGTCCTGGTCTGGACACCGCGCGGCGCGGCTCGCCGATCATTTCCATGAGAAAAGCCAATGAGCGCGAACAAAACCTCTACCGGCATCGACTGGGTTGATCCCGACGATGCACCCGAATTGTCCGATGCATACTTCGATCAGGCTGATGAACACGTGGGTGATCAGTTGGTCAAGCGTGGCCGACCACGTGCTGTGGTTGTGCGAGAGCGGATTACCATTCGCTTGGAGCATGACGTGGTGGAGCAATTCCGGGCGTCAGGACCGGGCTGGCAGACGCGAATGAATGCCGCGCTGGTAGACTGGCTAAAAACCCATGAGCCGTCCGAAATAGCGCTATGACCTTCCAGGCCCCCTAAGCACCAATCTCCTCCATAAACTCCATCAAGAACCGCTCCGCGCGTGCATGCCTGACCTGCGCCATGTGACGCCCCGTGGCCGTTTGAAAGCCTTGCGCCAAAGTGAAGATCTTGGTTGTGAAGTGATCGACGGCAAAGCGTTTGTCGTTTAGGTCGCGCTGTTGCGCCTGGGGGTCGGCGGGGTCGTAGAGGTGGCTGCCCATGCGCCCGGACACGTAGAACAGCCGTGCCACGCCGACCATGCCGAGGGCGTCGAGACGGTCGGCGTCCTGCAGGATCTTCGCTTCCAGCGAGGTGGGCGTGATGTCGGCCGAATAGCTGTGGGATTCGATAGCGTGGGCAACGGCCTGGGTGCGCTCTTCTTCCCAGCCCATCTCTGCGAGCAGCTCCGTCGCTTTTGCCGCTGCCAGACGCGAGGCACTTGAGCGAAACGGCGAGTTCTTTTCCACGGAGACGCAGTCGTGGAGCAGGGTGGCGGCAAGCAGGATTTGATGATCGCCGCCTTCGGTGTCGCGAATGGCGCAGACGTTGGTCCAGACCCGGTGCAGGTGGGATACGTCGTGGGAGCCGTCGAGCCTTTCCGCCACGGTGTGGGGAATCAGCAGGTCGGCGAGGGACTGAAAAGGTGCGAAGGAGAGGGCGGTCATGGATCATCCTGTCGATGTCGGCGGACGGTGCGCCAGCATACAGATTGACCCGCGCCTGCGCAGCCGGTTCGCAATGGCGGTCGCGGATCTCTGCCACGCACGTTGCGCAGCAGAGATCAGTGAGCCGCCACGACGCTACATCACTGGCCTTTCATTGCCGCCGTCAGCTTGTCCACGTTGTAACGAAACATCGCCACGTAGGTCGCCGCCGGGCCGTTTGCAGGTGACAGCGATTCCACATACAGCTCGCCGCCCGGGTGCGCGCCGCTGGCTTTTGCGATCTGCTGCACCAGGCGCGGGTCGCCAGAGTTTTCGAAGAAGTAGGCGCTGACGTGCTCCTGCTTGATCTGTTGGATCAGCTTGCCGACGTCAGCTGCCGAGGCCTCGGTTTCAGTGGAAAAGCCCAGTGGCGAGAGAAAGGTCACGCCATAGGCATCGCCGAAATAGCCGAAGGCGTCGTGGGACGTCAGCACCTTGCGCTGTGCGACCGGGACGGCGCTGATCTGCGCGCGGGCGTAGGCATCCATATCCTGCAGCTGGACGATGTATTTCTCACCGTTGACTTTGTAATCGGCGGCATTGTCCGGGTCGGCTTTCTGCAAGGCCTTGATGATGTTTCTGACGTAAACGACGCCGTTTACCGCGCTGTTCCAGGCATGGGGGTCGGTAATCTTCTTGCCGTCTTCTTCCATGCTGCGGGTCATGATCCCGTCAGACAGCATGATCGGCTGGCCTTTGTAGCCGGAGGCAGTGATCAGCCGATCCAGCCAGCCCTCCAGATGCAAGCCGCTGACGAACACCACGTCGGCTTTTTTCAGTGCCTGGGCGTCATTGGGAGTGGGCTCGTAGACGTGAGGGTCGCCGTTAGGCCCGATGAGCGAGGTCACGTGCACGTGATCGCCGCCGACGTTTTGCACCATGTCGGCGATGACAGTGAAGGATGCGACGGTCTCCAGGGTTTTTGCCTGGGCGAAGTTGGCCAGGCCCGACAACGCCAGCGCGGCGGTCAGAAGCGTGAAACGTTTCATGGTGGTTTCCTTGCGGTGGGAGGACGATCAGCCGGACAGATGAACCCTCGGGAACAGTCGGCGCACAAAGCCGCTGCGTCCAAAGAACAGTGAGAACCCGTAGAAGGCGCTGGCGGTGAGCACGATGGCCGGGCCCGAGGCGACGCTGGCGTGGTAGGAGACGATCAGGCCGATGAAGCCCGAGAGCGTGGCCACTGCAGTCGAAATCACGATCATGCCGGTCAACGAGCGCGCCCAGAACCGCGCGACCGTGGCGGGCAGCATCATCATGCCAACGGCCATCAACGTGCCCAACGCCTGAAAGCCCGCTACCAGGTTAAGCACCACCAGCAGCAGAAACAGCACGTGATACAGCGACCCGCGCCCGCCCACCGCGCGCAGGAAGCCCGGATCGAAGCATTCGAGGATCAACGGGCGGTAGATCAGCGCGAGCAGAATCAAGGTGAATGAAGCGATGCCGCCGACCATGAAAATCGCCTGATCGTCGATGGCCAGAATGGTACCGAACAGCACGTGAAGCAGATCCACGTTGGAGCCGTGCAGAGAAACGATCAGCACGCCGGCAGCAAGGGACGTCAGGTAAAAACTGGCGAAACTGGCGTCTTCGCGCAGCGTTGTATAGCGACTCACCAACCCTGAGAGCAACGCCACGGCGAGACCTGCGATCAAACCGCCGAAGCCCATGGCTGGCAGTGACAACCCGGCGAAGAGGAAGCCCACGGCGGCACCCGGCAACACCGCGTGACTCATGGCGTCGCCCACCAGACTCATGCGCCGCAGCATCAGCAGCACGCCCACAGGACCGGAGCCGATGCCCAGCGCCAGGCATGCCACCAGGGCGCGGCGCATGAAACCGAAATCAACGAAGGGCTGGATCAAGAGGCTATAGAGCGTCACAGCGTTTGCTCCGCATCGGCGTCGCACGGTTGTGCGTCAGGGTTCCAGTGCTCGGCCATGTTCTTGGCGCGGCGCAGGTTGTCGTCGTTGAGGATGTCGGCGGTGTCGCCCCAGGCAATGATTTCTCGCGCCAGCAACAGCGTGCTCGGAAAATGCTGGCGCACTTGCTCGATGTCATGCAGCACAGCAATGACGGTTCGGCCCTGGCCGTGCCAGGTGCGGATCAACTGCAACAAGTCCCGCGTAGTGCGTGCATCGATCGCCGTGAACGGCTCGTCGAGCAGAATCACCGAAGCGTCCTGCAATAACAGCCGGGCGAACAGCACGCGCTGAAACTGACCGGACGACAACGAGCTGATGCTGCGTTGATCGAATCCTGCGAGACCTACGGCTCCCAGCGCCTCCTGAGCCTGTTGAGCATGATGTCGCGTGGCGCCCCGGAACGCCCCGATGCTGCGCCATGCGCCCATCATCACGGTGTCGGCCACGCTGAGCGGAAAGCTGCGGTCGATCTCGGCGGCTTGGGGCAGATAACCAATATGCCGCGTTGCCAACTGATTGCGCTCGACGCGCCCGACCGCGGGTTTGAGCGTGCCGGCGATGGCTTTGATCAGCGTGGATTTACCGGCGCCGTTGGGGCCGACGATCGCCGTCAGGCTGCCCGCCGCGAATCGGCCGTTGGCGTGATGCACCGCTGGCCGGCGTTCGTAGGTCAGTGTCAGGTCATGGAGGTCAATGGCGGCACTCATGGGATCGCCACCGCCCAGGCAACGCCGATCCACAGCAAGACCAGCATGGCGAAGGAAATCAACACGCGTTTGCCGGCCGATTGAGCCAGCGCGGACGTTGCAAGGGAGGAAGGAAGCCGGGAATCGCGTTTCACAAAAAGGACTGCCTGAAATACTTTGTTATAGTATTACATCACCTTTGGGTTGATCTGCAAAGCGCGATTTGGGCGAAGTTCAGGCAGGCGACAGTTTCCACCACGCTGGTAAGGGTGGCGTTTCCCCGGCGCGATAAACCCTGTAGTTTTCGATCACTTTTCTCTTTGTCAGGATGATCCCCATGAGCGCTTCCCACCGGCGTCCGGTACCCCTCGCCAAATGCTATCGCCTGCTCAACCACGGCCCGACTGTACTGATCAGCGCCGCTCACGAGGGTCAGCGCAACATCATGGCGGCAGCGTGGGCGATGCCGCTGGACTTCCAGCCGCCGAAAGTCACGGTCGTCCTGGATAAGTCGGTGTGGACGCGGCAGTTGCTCGAAGACTCGGGCACGTTCGTGATCAACGTGCCGACCCTCAGCCAGATCGATATCGTCGAAACGGTCGGCTCGACCTCAGGGCTGGAGATCTCCCAGGAGCAGGGCCTGGATAAATTCAAGGCTTATGGTCTGGAGACCTTCGCAGGCTCCCACGTTGAAGCGCCGTTGCTGGAAGGCTGCGCGGGCTGGCTGGAATGCCGATTGATTCCCGAGCCGCACAATCAGAGCGCGCATGATCTGTTCATTGGCGAAGTGGTCGCAGCATGGGCGGATGAGCGCGTGTTCTCCGAAGGGCACTGGCATTTCGAGGGGCATGACGCGCTGCGCACCATTCACCATGTGGCAGGCGGGCATTTTCTGGTAATCGGCGATGGCGTGGATGGGAAGGTGCTGGAGCGGTCCGCTGACTGACCCACGTCCGGCTTGGAAGGCGCGCCCCTTGGTGGAAGGGGCGCGGTGAAGCAGCTTTAAGTGGCCGGACGTGGATGCACCTCAGTCCTTCGACAGTTCGCCGTTCACAAGACGCCAGGTCTTCAACGGATTGCTGGCTTTCAACGCAGGGGGCAGCAGCGAGTCCGGGACGTTCTGATAACAGACGGGCCGCAGGAAGCGATCAATAGCGGTCGCGCCCACCGAGGTGCTGCGGCTGTCGGAAGTGGCCGGGAACGGTCCGCCATGGACCATCGAATAGCTCACTTCGACGCCGGTGGGGAAGTCGTTGAACAGAATCCGTCCCGCCTTGCGCTCCAGAATCGGCAGCAGCGCCTGAGCAGTTGCCTCATCGCCATCGTCAAATTGCAGGGTTACGGTCAGTTGCCCGTCGAAGCTGGCGGCGACTTTCTGCAGATCGGCGACGTCGGTGCAGACGATCAACAACGCGCTTGGCCCGAAGTTCTCGTCTTCCAGCGCAGGGTTGGCGAGGAAGGTGGCCGAGTCGGTACGGAAGAAGGCGGGGCGGGCCTGGAATGAACCTTCGGCCTCCTGACCCTCCGTCACCAGCGTCACGCCGGATGCGCTGTGCAGATTATTCAGCCCGTTGCAGTAAGCGCCGTGGATGTTCGGCGTCAGCATGGTGGTCGGCAGTTTCTCGGACAGCGCCTTGGCCGAAGCCGACACGAACGTTTCCAGCGCGTCGCTTTCCAGTGCCAGCAGAATGCCGGGGTTGGTGCAGAACTGCCCCGCGCCCATGACCAGCGATTCGACAAAACCTTTGGCGATGGTTTCGGCGCGGGCCAGCAAAGCGGCCGGCAGCAGGAACACCGGGTTGATGCTGCTCATCTCGGCGTACACCGGGATCGGCACCGCACGCGCTTGAGCCGCTGCCACCAGCGCCAGACCGCCACGGCGGGAGCCAGTAAAGCCCACGGCTTGAATCAACGGGTGGCTGACCAGCGCCTGGCCGACAGCAATGTCTTTGTCGATCAATAACGAGAACACGCCTTCAGGCATGCCGGTGTCGCGCGCGGCTTTCTGGATCACGCGCCCCACCAGTTCGCTGGTCCCCAAGTGAGCCGGGTGCGCCTTGACGATGACCGGGCAACCGGCCGCCAACGCTGAGGCGGTATCGCCGCCCGCAACCGAGAAGGCGAGGGGGAAGTTGCTCGCACCGAACACTGCCACCGGACCAAGGCCGATGCGCCGCAGACGTAAGTCGGCGCGCGGCAGGGGCTGGCGCTGCGGCAGCGCGGTGTCGACCACGGCACCGTGCCAACGCCCATCGCGCAGCAGGCTGGCAAACAGTTTGAGCTGATTGACCGTACGCATCCGCTCGCCTTCAAGGCGCGGCTTGGGCAGGCCGCTTTCGACATGCACGCGTTCGGTGAGCACATCGCCCAGATCGAGAAGACCTTGGGCGATGGCCTCAAGAAAGGTGGCGCGTTGGTCGTCACTCAGTTGTCGATAACTGTCGAACGAAGCTTCGGCCAGTTCGCACGCGGCATTGACGTCTTCCAGCGTGCTGGCGCCAAATGAAGGTGTCAGGGGTTCACCCGTGGTGGCGGCGAGGGCGAACACCTCTCCGGCCTGGCCCCGCACAGCACGTTGCCCGATGATCGTTTCACCAAGAATCTGCATTGCTCAACACCTCTCGAGGGCGGCGACCGTCAGTGGGTACCGCTGTGGCCAGCCTCTGAGGTTACATCATGGCGCTACGATCGCCACCGGTCCTGGTGTTGAGCTTGTCGCCCGGCTTAGGGCCGAGCGTATTGCTGCCGCTTATTGCTGAACGGCGCTGAACCCTTCAAACGCCGTCTGCTGCTGGATCGCGCTGACGATGTTTTTGCGCGTGGCGGGCTGCTGGTTGCCGTCCTTGTCCACGAACACTTCGCTCTGCAGTTCGGCTTCATCGCCTTCACCGATGAACGAGAACCCGAGGAATTCATAGGCTTCGCGGTCAGCGTTGGCTTTGGAGCGCGGCGTGCGCAGGGGCAGGGTGACGCTGGCGCCGTCCTTGCTGATGACGAAAACCTCGGCTTCCTTCTTCGGCCGCGTCGCTTTGCCCTTGCCGCCACTCGGGTTGCTGACCGCTTGATGGGTCTGGTTCAGTACCTTCAACGCCAGGCTGTAGACGAGCTCCTGAAAACTCGGATCGTCTTTATAGCTGGAGAGAATCCGGCTGATCGGAAACTTCGCGCTCAGGTCTTCGAGCGCGGCCATGTCAGCGGCTTCGGCGTCCTTGAGCTGTTTAAGCTGACCCATCAGTTCGTAGGCCTGGTCATCATCGAATCGGTCATGGGCGGCGCGTATGGCCAGGCGCAGATCGCGAATCTGGTCGCTTTCCTTGGCACTCTGGAAAGCGTCGAGCACCATCTCGCTGATGGTTTTGGCCTGTGGCACGTGTTGTGAAAGGTTGATGGCTTCTTCGTAGGCTTGCTTCGACGACACGGCGTTTGCCGCCGGATCGGTATGGGAATCAGACATTGAACATCCACTGCTTCGTTAACTGGGGTTGAGGCGCGAAAAGCTCGGGGCGTTTCGAGGGGCGTAATCTATTGGACGAGGGCGCGGTTGTCACGGATTGCCGCTTGCACCCGGACCACAGGAAGATTGGCGTTGGACGCCTCAGACTAGACCACAGCATCAAAAAGCCCGGCAATTGCCGGGCTGGTCTTATACGCAGGTCCCGCCTTTGTGGTGAGAGCCCGTCCCGCCTGTCGGATGGGTGCCTTTCGGACACGCCGACGCGGAGAGTGAAACGATGGAAAGCAGAGCGACCAGTCCAGCGATAGCGATCTTCTTCATATTGCCTCCGTGCCCTGCGAGATGCAGTACAGGGCTATCGGCGTATTGGGATCCCACTTTAGCCACGGAAAGCCAGAAACAACAAAGCCCGCACAAGGCGGGCTTTGTTGAGGTACTTGGTGGCTACACAGGGACTTGAACCCCGGACCCCAGCATTATGAATGCTATGCTCTAACCAACTGAGCTATGTAGCCAAGTGGCGCGCATTATTCGCTCAGATCGGAGATGTGTCAAGCGTCTCTTTGAAAAAATTTATCCACACGATCAATCGGTTAGCCTCGCGGCCCTTCAGCCATTCCTCATCCCTGCACGTCGGTGACAGTTTCTAACTCGGCGCTGAGTGCTTTTGCCCCACTTTCGCGCACCTATCCTGCACCGTCCTCGGGCTTGTGCCCGGTTTGATGGCTTCGTGCTATCGGTCCGGTTCTTGCTTATGCCTGCCGCAACGCTGCCGTTATAGATGGAAGCGGCAGCAGACTTCGATAGGCCCAAACGCTTCCCTTGTTCAAAAGATGGGCGGTTATCGTTTTCAAAACACAGACATGGCATTTTGCCGGTAAGAATGTAAGGCAGCGCAGCGACGATCATTTGTCATGCAGCGTTTGTCGGTGAGGAGTAGTCGGCTATGCAGAGTCTTTTGTCGCCAGGCATCCGCCTGCTCGGACGTCTCGGGTTCGCACGCAAGTTTCAGGTGCTCTTCTTTCTGTTTATTTTGCCGCTTGCCGGCAGCCTGTGGATGATCGGCCAGGATTACCGCAGCAAGCTGGCGGTGATTTCCCAGGAACAAGCCGGCGTGCGTCAGCTCATGGCCCTCGATGCGCTGGATGTGCAACTGACGGCCCAGCGCAATCGCGCTGCGCGCTGGAAGGCGGCCGACATTCTTCATGATCCAACGCCGGCCGCGAAGGCAGCCATGAGCGCGCTGGATGCTGCGAACCCTGACCTGAACCGGTCCCTGGCTTCCCTGGGTGATGAACTCAAGGCACAGAACGCCAGCGCGGACATCATGACCCGGTATCAAGCGCTGCAGGCCTCGGTCAAAGGCATGGATTCGGAATCCTTGCGGGCGGTCGGCTGGTGGCCGGACGGCTACGACCGCTTCACATCCGCTCTTACAGCGCTGCAGAGCCTGCGCGAACAGATCGCCATGGACAGCGGCTTGATCCTAGACCCCTGGCTTGAAACCTACTTGCTGATGCAGATCGCGACGCAGCAGGCGCCGGACCTTGTCGAGCGGGTAGGGCGCATGGCGAGTATCGGCCAGTCGTCGATCGCGTCCGGACAGTTCTCGTTGCAAAGCCGTCTTCAGATGCGCGACCTGCGCAGTCGCATCGGCGACGCCCGCGATCAGTTGGTCAAAGCAGTAGGCTCGCTAAAAGCAAAGGCTTACCCGGGTATGGAGGTCTGGACGCGTCAGTATGAAGACAGTCTTCAGCGCCTCGATACCGAACTGAAAGTGCTCGACGACGGTGTGTTCGGCGGCAGCATCAAGCTCGACCCGGCCGGTTTCGAACGCAGCGTCGATAACGTCAGCGACGGACTGGCGGCCCTGCGCAAGCAGTCACTGTCTTCACTCACCGGCCGGCTCGATTATTACCATGAACAGGCTACTCAGCAGTTTGTGCCGGTGGCCGCGATATTCAGCATTCTCGCGCTCGCGGCGCTGTACCTCTTCATGTGCCTCCAGGCGTCGATTCAGCGCAGCGCCAAAGGCATCACGACCTTGGCCGAGTCCCTGCGTGACGGCAACTTGTGCGTCGAGGTCGCCGTTGAAGGGCGTGACGAACTGGCTGCGATTAGCACCGCGCTCAACGTTGCCGTGGTGCAACTGCGCACCAGTCTGCTAGGCGTCAACCACGAAACCCAGCAATTGGGCTCTGCGGTGCTGACCCTTAATGCGCAGTCCGGCAGCACGCTCAACGAAGTCGAAGATCAACAACAGCAGATCAGCCAGATTGCAGCGGCGGCTACTGAGCTCGCCGCGACGTCCATGGGCGTCGCCCGCAGCTGTGAAGCCGCATCCGGCAGCGCCCAGGCCACCCGACGCATCGCTGAGGACAGCAGTCGCGACAGCCAGCGCACCACGGCGAGCATTCAGCAACTGAACCAGAAACTGACCGATACCGCCAACGCGCTGGGCAAGGTCAGTGAGCAGGGGCAGCAGATCCAGTCTGTGGTCGACACCATTCGCGGCATCGCCGAACAGACCAACCTGCTGGCGCTCAATGCCGCCATCGAGGCGGCGCGTGCGGGCGAGCAGGGCCGTGGCTTCGCCGTGGTCGCTGACGAAGTGCGCAGTTTGTCCCAGCGGACCCAGGCGTCGACCGCGCAAATTGCCGGGACCGTGGACAGCTTGCGCTCGACCGTCAGCCAAGCCGTCAGCCTGATGGAAGCGGCGTGTGGCCAGGCGGTGAGTGATGCGCAGTCGGTGACCGGGCTGGGCGAGCGGCTGGAAGAGATTGCCAGCGCCGTGCAGATCGTCACCGACACGCTGGCGCAGATCGCCACCGCGGTTGAAGAGCAGGCCGCAACAGCGGACGAGGTCAGTGGCAACATCCAACAGGTGGATCAGGCTGCAGGCCGTCTGCTGGACGGCGCGCGTGCGGTCAATCAGGCTGCAGACACGTTGACCAAAGGCAGCCGGGCCTTGAGCGACAACACCGCGAGATTCCAGCTGGGGTAAGCCGAGCAAGCAAGGCACGAGGGCGATCAGCGCGCACGTTTTCACGGGTGCGCATGGGGTGTGGGTTGAAAGACGAAAGCCAGGCGACGTATAAGATTTGTCGCTTTCTCACCGTATTTCGATACCCATCGCCGTAGGGATTTTTCCATGACCGACAGCAGTGCCGCGGGTGCGGCGGTTTATTCGCCCCTGACGTTAGCGTTGTACGACGCGTGGGTGCTGGGCATTTCCAACCGGTATGCCTGGCGTTGCCCGACCGATGACGTGCTGTTGCCGTTCTTCCGCGCCAACGTACGTGCTCATCATCTGGATATTGGCGTCGGCACGGGTTACTACCTGGCGAAAGCCAAGCTGCCGCCGAACACCCGAATCACCCTGATGGACCTCAACCCGAGCAGCCTCGCCGCCGCCAAGCGCAGGATCGGCCGGCCAGACACGCGCACCCTCCAGCATGACGTGATGACGCCGATACCCGGAAACGAGCGCTTCGATTCGATATCGCTGTTTTACCTGCTGCATTGCCTGCCGGGCCCGCTGGACGCCAAGGCGGCGATCTTCGCTCACCTCAAGCACAACCTGAACCCGGACGGCGTGTTGTTTGGCGCGACTATTCTGGGGGACGAGGCGGGTCACAATGGCTTTGGCCGCAAGCTGATGGCGGTCTACAACAAGAAAGGCATCTTCGGAAACAGCCACGACACCCAGGCCGGTTTCGAAGCGCATTTGCGCATGCATTTTCGCGATGTGACGCTCAGGCTCGAAGGCGTCGTTCTGCTGTTCCGCGCAGCACAGCCGATTGTCTGAGCTGCACCGAGGCATGCGGGCGTTGCTGACAGATACAAAGCGCTGAAAGCAAAAAGCCCGCGAATCACTGAGTGATACGCGGGCTTTGATGTTCAACGGGGGTCGTGGAGGTCCACGCGCGCGTTAGACGTTGAAACGGAAGTGCAGAACGTCACCGTCCTTGACGATGTAATCCTTGCCTTCCAGGCGCCATTTGCCCGCTTCCTTGGCACCGGCCTCACCCTTGTACTGGATGAAGTCGTTGTAGGCGATGCACTCGGCGCGGATGAAGCCTTTTTCGAAATCGGTGTGGATCACACCCGCAGCCTGTGGCGCGGTAGCGCCGACGCGGACGGTCCATGCACGCACTTCTTCGACGCCGGCCGTGAAGTAGGTCTGCAGGTGCAGCATCTCGTAGCCGGCACGGATCACGCGGTTCAGGCCAGGCTCTTCAAGGCCCAGGGCCTCCAGGAACATGTCCTTTTCTTCGCCGTCGTCGAGTTCGGCGATTTCCGCTTCGATCTTGTTGCAGACCGGCACCAGCATGGCGCCTTCTTCTTCAGCGATGGCGCGAACCACGTCCAGGTGCGGGTTGTTCTCGAAACCGTCTTCAGCGACGTTGGCGATGTACATGACCGGTTTGGTGGTCAGCAGATGAAAGCCCTTGATGACGGCTTTCTCATCGGCGCTCATGCTCTTCATCAGGCTGCGCGCAGGTTTGCCCAGTGTGAAGTGAGCGATGAGTTGCTCCAGCAAGCCTTTCTGGACCACTGCGTCCTTGTCGCCGCCCTTGGCGTTGCGCGTGACTTTCTGCAGTTGTTTCTCGCAGCTGTCGAGGTCAGCGAAAATCAGTTCCAGATCAATGATCTCGATGTCGCGTTTCGGGTCGACGCTGTTGGAGACGTGAATCACGTTCTCGTCTTCGAAGCAGCGCACGACGTGAGCAATGGCGTCGGTCTCGCGGATGTTGGCGAGGAACTTGTTGCCCAGGCCTTCACCTTTGGAGGCACCGGCTACCAGCCCGGCGATGTCGACGAATTCCATCGTGGTCGGCAGGATGCGCTTCGGGTTGACGATGTCGGCCAGGGCCTGCAGGCGCGGATCCGGCATGGGCACGATGCCGGTGTTCGGTTCGATGGTGCAGAAGGGAAAGTTCTCCGCCGCAATACCTGATTTGGTCAGGGCGTTGAACAGGGTGGACTTGCCGACGTTGGGCAGGCCGACGATGCCGCAGTTGAATCCCATGGTGTTTCCCCTCGAGTGATGTCAGGCCTTCTGGCTGTGCAGGACGCGCATCGCCTTGGCGAAGTCGCCAGCGAGTACATCCGGCAGCACGCCGAGGGCAAAGTCGATGCTGGCGTCCAGTTTTTCCTGCTCGGCGCGTGGCGCACGACCCAGTACGAAATTGGACACCAGACTGGCGTCGCCCGGGTGGCCGATGCCAAGCCGCAGGCGGTGGAAGCCGTTCTGGTTGCCGAGCTGCGCAATGATGTCGCGTAGCCCGTTATGCCCGCCGTGCCCGCCACCCAGTTTGAGTTTGGCGACGCCCGGAGGCAGGTCGAGTTCGTCGTGGGCCACCAGAATGGCTTGCGGAGGAATCCGGAAGAAACCCGCCAGAGCTGCCACGGACTGGCCGCTGCGGTTCATGTAGGTGGTGGGAATCAGCAGACGAACGTCCTGGCCTTGATGACTGAACTTAGCCGTCAGGCCGAAATATTTGCGGTCAGCGGTCAGATTGACACGCTGTGCGCTGGCAATGCGCTCAACGAAAAGAGCCCCTGCGTTATGCCGGGTCTGTTCGTATTCGGGGCCTGGATTTCCCAGGCCGACGATCAGTTGGATGGCGGTCACGTCAGGGGCTCTTCCTTGGGTCGAGTGTGATGATGGCGAGCATCATCACGGGTTCAACCGGCTAGCGAGTAATGATTACTCTGCTTCGCCTTCTGCGGTGCCTTCTTCTTCGTCCTGGACGATGCGAGGAGCGTGGACGTTTGCGATGTCCAGGTCCTTGCCGTGCGCCAGAGCAACGAATTCAACACCTTTAGGTGCTTTAACGTCGGACAGGTGAACGTTGTCGCCGATTTCCAGCGCGCCCAGGTCAACTTCGATGAACTCAGGCAGGTCTTTCGGCAGGCAGGTCACTTCCAGCTCGGTGGTGGTGTGCGAGATCTCGCCGCCTTTCTTGACCGGTGCTTCTTCGTTGATGAAGTGCACTGGAACGATAGCGGTCAGTTTCTGGCCAGCCACGACGCGGATGAAGTCGGCGTGCATGATGAACTGCTTGGCAGGGTGACGCTGCATCGCTTTAACGATGACGTTCTGCTTGGCGCCAGCAATGTTCAGCTCGATAACGTGGCTGTAGGCAGCTTCGTTTTCAAACATCTTGGCCAGTTCTTTGGCTTCGATGGTGATCGAAGTTGCTTCCTGGCCACCACCGTAGACAACGGCTGGGACGGAGGCGGCGAGACGACGCAGGCGGCGGCTCGCACCTTTCCCCAGGTCAGTACGCGCTTGGGCGTTCAGAGTAAATTCGTTCATTTTGTATCTCCAAAATAGCCATGACCGAGCGGCGTTTGCGACCAGCGCCTGACACGGTATGGGCAAAAAAGCCCCGCCCCGGCATTGAGTGTCGGGGCGGGGCGCTTTTCGTCAACGGATGGTTCGGCAGGGCAGGGCCCTTATCGGAACATCGCGCTGATCGATTCTTCGTTGCTGATGCGACGCATCGCCTCAGCGACTACCGGTGCGATATCCAGTTGGCGGATACGGTCACAGGCCTGTGCAGCAGCGGACAACGGGATGGTGTTCGTCACCACCAGTTCGTCCAGCACGGAATTTTCGATGTTCTCGATCGCACGGCCCGACAGAACAGGGTGTGTGCAATACGCGAAGACCTTGGCAGCGCCGTGTTCTTTCAGCGCCTTGGCCGCATGGCACAGAGTGCCCGCGGTATCGACCATGTCGTCGACGAGAATACAGGTACGGCCTTCAACGTCACCGATGATGTGCATCACTTCGGAGTGGTTGGCCTTCTCGCGGCGCTTGTCGATGATGCCCAGATCGACGCCCAGGGATTTGGCAACAGCACGTGCACGCACGACGCCGCCGATATCCGGGGAGACAATCATCAGGTTTTCGAAGCGTTGGTCTTCGATGTCATCCACCAGAACCGGGGAGCCGTAGATGTTATCTACCGGAATATCGAAGAAGCCTTGAATCTGGTCAGCGTGCAGGTCGACAGTCAGCACACGGTCGATACCGACGACGGTGAGCATGTCCGCAACCACTTTAGCGCTGATAGCCACACGGGCAGAGCGCGGACGGCGATCCTGGCGGGCATAACCAAAGTAAGGGATTACAGCAGTGATACGAGTGGCCGAGGAGCGACGGAAGGCATCTGCCATCACGACGAGTTCCATCAGGTTGTCGTTGGTCGGAGCGCAGGTCGGCTGGATAATGAAGACGTCTTTACCGCGAACGTTTTCATTGATCTCAGCGGTAATCTCACCGTCGGAAAACTTTCCAACAGAGATGTCACCGAGAGGGATATGCAGCTGACGTACGACACGCCGAGCCAGATCGGGGTTGGCGTTCCCCGTAAAGACCATCATCTTGGACACGCGCAGTACCTGGAGGCTTAGGGTATGCCTGGATGACTATAGGAAAATGGCAGGGGCGGCTGGATTCGAACCAACGCATGGCAGGATCAAAACCTGCTGCCTTACCGCTTGGCGACGCCCCTGTATCTGTTGCACGAGTGCCTGGCACTCGGTTCCTTTTAGAGCAGCGCCTGTAACTTCCGGTGCAACATCGAGATGTTTGCGCCTTTTGCTACAAACCCTGTAAGGGTCTCTGTAAGAAGGGCCGAGACTTTATCAGCTTCAGCTTTGCTTGGGAAGGCCCCAAACACACAACTTCCAGTTCCGGTTAATTTTGCTTCGGTAAATTTACCTAACAAATTCAAAGCGTTACCAACTTCTGGATACCGCCTCGTTACAACCGGTAAGCAGTCATTCCGACTGTTTCCCTTGGGAACGGGGCGCACTTTAATGGGAGGAGTGTCACGTGTCAACAGTGGATCTGAAAAAATTTCTGCTGTACTTACAGATACTTGCGGCACTAGCACCAGATACCAAGGTTCTTCGGGGGTTACGGGGGTCAGGATCTCGCCGATGCCTTCGGCAAAAGCAGCATGTCCGCGCACGAAAACCGGCACGTCAGCCCCAAGCTGCAGGCCCAGCGCCGCCAGCCGATCTTCATTCCAGCCAAGCTGCCAGAGATGATTCAGGCCCAGCAGTGTGGTTGCCGCGTCGGAACTTCCGCCGCCGATGCCGCCGCCCATGGGCAGGACTTTTTTCAGCCAGATATCAACGCCAAGCGGGCAACCCGATTGTTGCTTGAGGGCGCGAGCCGCTCTGACAATCAGGTTACTGTCGTGGAGGACGTCGGCAATTTCCGTCTGCAGTCGCACTTCGCCGTCGTCACGAAGCGCGAAGCTGAGCTCGTCGCCGTAATCGAGAAACTGGAACAGCGTCTGCAGTTCGTGATAACCGTCGGCGCGGCGTCCGGTGATGTGCAGCATCAGATTCAGTTTGGCAGGGGCGGGCAGTGTCAGTCGTGGTTGCGACATGCTCATTGCCCCAGTTTGCGTGGTTGCCAGTCCTTGATGACCAGCGTGACGTCCAGATCCTGCCCGTGCAGCTTCATGCGTTCAGGCAGCCAGAAACCGTTTTGCTGGGTGTAGCTCAGGTATTCGATCTGCCAGCCATCCTGCTCAAGACTGGCCAGGCGACTGTCACCGTCAAGGGTCAGGTTGCTTTTGCTGTCCGGCGCGGGCAAACCGCGCACCCACCAGACCAGATGCGACACCGGCAATTTCCAGCCGAGCTGATCCTTGAGCAGGGTTTCCGGGTCAGGCGCGTCGTAGCGGCCCTGATTGGCGACTTCCAGCGACACCGCGCCAGGTCGACCGGTCAGGCGGGCAGCACCGCGCCCCAGCGGGCCGGACAGGCGAATGTCGTAGTAATCCTGGCGTTGCAGCCAGAACAGCGTGCCGCTGCCGGAATCCTTTGGCGCGCGGATGCCGACCTTGCCGTTGATCTGCCAGCCATCGAGGCTGCTGAGTTGTTCTTTGTTCACACGCCATTGATTGGCGTCCCCCTTGCCTTGCACGGCTTCGCGGGAGGACATGCCGGCACAGCCGGCGAGCAGGGCGATCAGACTGAATACGAGTACGTGGCGCAATTGCATAAATTCAAAGGGTCTCGGCGCCGGTCAGGCGTTTGATGGTGCTGCGCAGAACCGGGCTGTCAGGTTGTTGTTCAAGGGCCTTGCCCCATACTTTGCGAGCTTCACGCTGCTCGCCTTTGGCCCAAAGGACTTCGCCCAGGTGCGCAGCAACTTCGTGATCCGGGAAACGCTCCAGCGCCTGGCGCAGCAGGCGCTCGGCTTCATCCAGATTGCCCAAGCGGTAGTTGACCCAGCCGAGGCTGTCGAGCACCGCCGGGTCTTCCGGATTGAGCTGGTGCGCGCGCTCGATCAATTCCTTGGCCTCGGCGTAGCGTGTGGTGCGGTCCGAGAGGGTATAGCCCAAAGCGTTCAGCGCCATGGCGTTGTCCGGCTCGCGCTTGAGAATGGCCCGCAGGTCACTCTCCATCTGTTTCAGATCGTTGCGTTTCTCGGCCAGCATTGAGCGGGTGTAGAGCAGATTCAGATCATCCGGGTACTGCTTGAGCGCTTGACTCAACACTTGCCAGCCGCGGTCGCTCTGGTTGTTGTTGGCCAGGGTCTCGGCTTCGATCAGGTACAGCTGAATGGCGTAATCGGGTTGATCGGCACGTGCCTGGGCCAGCCGCTTCGACGCTTCTGCAGTGTTGCCGTTGCTCATCAGGATATCGGCCTGACGCAGCTGCGCAGGCAGGAAGTCGTTGCCGGGGCCCACTTGAGCGTATTCGGCGAGCGCGGTTTGCGGATCGTCGCGCTCTTCGTAGATGCGGCCGAGGTTTACGTGGGCCGAGTCGACGTGACTGCCGCGTGCAACGAGGTCTTCGAGATAACCCTGCGCTTCATCCCATGCCTTGTTTTCCAGGCAGACGAGGGCAAGCGAATAACGCAGCTCGTCGTCATCCGGGTACTGCTGAACCAGGCTGGAGAACTGCACTTTGGCGTCTTCCATGCGGTTCTGTTCCACTAGCATGCGCGCATAGGTCAGGCGCAGGCGCTTGTCATCCGGGTATTTTTTGATACTTTTTTCGAGCAGCGGGATCGCTTCCTTGCCGCGGTTCATGCTTTGCAGCAGTCGGGCACGCAACAGGATCGGCGCCACCTCACCTTCACCCGGCGGATTGTCTTCGAGCAGTTTCAGCGAGGCGGCGCTGTCGCCTTCCTGCTGAAGCAACAGCGCCTTGCCGAAGATCAATTGGCCGTTTTTCGGGTACTTCATCAGAAGGCGATCGAAGCTGGTGATCAGCCCTTTGCGCGTATTGGAATCGGTTTCTGACGCAGACAACGCGAGGAAATCAAAATGCGTGTCGCCCTGGCCCTGAAGGACCTTCTCCATATAACGCATGGAATCGTCGTAGCGCCCGGCCCGCGCCAGCTGGATGGCTGCCGCGCGCTGTGCCTCGAGATTGCTCGGGTCGTTTTTCGCCCAGATCATTGAGGTGTCGAGGGCGGCCTGATCGGCCCCCAGGTATTCGGCGATGCGGAAGGCGCGCTCGGAAATCCCCGGATCCTGGGTCTGGATCGCCTGGGTCACGTAGTTGTCCAGCGCGATGTCGAAGCGATTGCGCTGGCCGGCAAGCTCGGCGGTCAGCAGGCTGACGACGGTTTCCTGAGTAAACGAGCCGTACACCTGAGGTTTGGCCTCGGGTGCGGGCGGCGCTTCTTTCGCGGGAGCAGAAGGCTCCGTAGAAACGGAGGCCGTAGACTGGCAGCCACTCAGAGCGACAAGGGCAAGGAACAACGCGGAGGATTTATTCATATAGAGGAGGGGCGGCTTACCTGCGGTTTGGAAGCATCATGACACAAGGCCGGGAGCAAACCCACAGCCCGCGCGAAATCTGGATATGCTTAATCTACAGCCTGTGCGTGGACATTTTGTCGCAGGCCAGAGGCGGTGATAAGCAACCTGTATAGGGACAATAGTGTGCTGCGGACGTTCTGAATGTATTGCGGTGGTTGTCCTGACTCTATCGAAGTAGGACAATTGCCGGCTTCACGTCACCATCAGCGACCTTGAATGGCCTTTCTTGCTCTGGGTATCAACCATAAGACTGCATCAGTTGATGTCCGCGAGCGCGTGGCATTTACGCCTGAGCAGCTGGTTGAGGCGCTACAGCAGCTCTGCCGCCTGACCCGCAGCCGGGAAGCGGCCATTCTCTCCACCTGCAATCGCAGCGAACTTTATATCGAACAGGATCAGCTGACCGCCGACGTCGTGTTGCGCTGGCTGGCGGATTATCACCATCTGAATGTCGATGAGCTGCGCGCCAGTGCCTATGTGCATGAAGACGACGCGGCGGTGCGACACATGATGCGCGTGGCGTCGGGCCTGGACTCACTGGTGCTCGGCGAGCCGCAGATCCTCGGTCAGATGAAATCGGCGTATGCCGTTGCCCGGGAGGCCGGCACCGTCGGCCCATTGCTCGGGCGTCTTTTTCAGGCCACCTTCAGCGCTGCCAAACAGGTACGCACCGACACGGCCATCGGCGAGAACCCGGTGTCCGTCGCCTTTGCCGCCGTCAGCCTGGCCAAGCAGATTTTCAGCGACCTGCAGCGCAGCCAGGCGCTGTTGATCGGGGCAGGGGAGACCATCACGCTTGTCGCGCGTCACCTGCATGATCTCGGAGTCAAGCGTATCGTTGTTGCCAACCGCACCCTCGAGCGCGCGAATATTCTGGCCGAGCAGTTCGGTGCTCATGCGGTGCTGTTGGCCGACATCCCGGCCGAGCTGGTCAACAGCGACATCGTCATCAGCTCCACGGCCAGTCAGTTGCCGATTCTGGGCAAGGGCGCCGTCGAAAGCGCGCTGAAACTGCGCAAGCACAAGCCGATCTTCATGGTCGACATCGCCGTGCCGCGCGACATCGAGCCTGAGGTCGGCGAGCTGGACGACGTCTACCTCTACACCGTCGACGATCTGCACGAAGTCGTCGCTGAAAACCTCAAGAGCCGCCAGGGCGCGGCGCAGGCGGCCGAAGAACTGGTCAGCATGGGCGTCGACGATTTCATGTCGCGGCTGCGCGAACTGGCGGCGGTCGACGTGCTCAAGGCGTATCGTCAGCAGAGCGAACGCCTGCGTGACGAAGAATTGCAGAAAGCCCAGCGCATGCTGGCCAATGGCAGCAACGCCGAAGATGTATTGATGGCGCTGGCACGTGGCCTGACGAACAAAATGATGCACGCCCCCAGCGTGCAGCTCAAAAAGCTCTCCGCTGAAGGCCGCGTCGATGCGCTGGCCATGGCCCAGGAACTCTTTGCCCTCAACGAGGGCTCCACGGATAAATCCCCGCAATGAAAGCTTCACTGCTTAATAAGCTGGACGTGCTCAGCGACCGTTTCGAGGAATTGACCGCGCTGCTCGGCGATGGCGAAGTCATCTCCGACCAGACCAAATTTCGCGCGTATTCCCGTGAGTACGCCGAAGTCGAGCCAGTGATTCAGGTGTACCGGCAGCTGCAGAAAGTGCAGAGCGACCTCGAAGGCGCGCAGGCGCTGCTCAAGGACAGCGACCCCGACATGCGCGAAATGGCAGTCGAGGAAGTGCGCGAAGCCAAGGATCAGTTGCTGGTCCTTGAAGCTGACCTGCAAAAAATGCTGCTGCCCAAAGACCCGAACGATGGCCGTAACGTGTTTCTGGAAATCCGCGCTGGCACGGGCGGTGACGAAGCCGCGATCTTTGCCGGCGACCTTTTCCGCATGTATTCCCGTTATGCCGAGCGGCGTGGCTGGCGTGTCGAGATCCTGTCGGAGAACGTGGGCGAGCATGGCGGCTACAAGGAAGTCATTGCGCGGGTCGAAGGCGAGCACGTCTACGGCAAGCTGAAATTCGAGTCGGGTGTGCATCGCGTTCAGCGCGTGCCGGAAACCGAATCCCAGGGCCGCATTCATACGTCTGCGTGTACCGTGGCGGTGTTGCCAGAGCCTGACGAACAGCAGACCATCGAGATCAACCCGTCCGACTTGCGCGTTGACACCTATCGCTCATCCGGCGCCGGTGGTCAGCACGTCAACAAGACCGACTCGGCCATCCGCATTACGCACTTGCCGTCCGGCATTGTGGTGGAGTGTCAGGAAGAGCGTTCGCAGCACAAGAACCGTGCGCGGGCCATGTCCTGGCTGTCGGCCAAGCTCAACGATCAGCAGACCGCTGCGGCGGCCAACGCCATCGCCAGTGAGCGTAAATTGCTGGTCGGTTCCGGGGATCGCTCGGAACGCATTCGTACTTACAATTTCCCACAGGGGCGCGTCACGGATCACCGCGTGAACCTGACGCTCTACTCCCTTGATGAAGTTCTGGCCGGCGGGGTCGATGCAGTGATAGAACCGTTACTTGCCGAGTATCAGGCAGACCAACTTGCGGCACTGGGTGATTAAATGACCATCATCGCCAGTTTGTTAAGAAGCGCCGAGTTGCCGGATTCTCCGACAGCGCGTCTGGATGCAGAATTGTTGCTGGCCGCTGCCCTGGGCAAGCCACGCAGCTTTTTGCACACCTGGCCCGAGCGTATTGTCAGCACCGAAGCGGCGCACGCTTTCGATGGCTATCTCAAGCGTCGTCGAACCGGCGAACCCGTCGCGTACATCCTGGGCCTGCAAGGGTTTTGGAACATCGACCTGGAAGTCGCTCCCCATACGCTGATCCCCCGGCCCGAAACCGAGATGCTGGTGGAAACCGCGCTGGAGCTTCTGCCTGGTGCGATTCCTCACACGCTGCTCGACCTCGGCACGGGCACCGGCGCCATTGCTCTGTCGCTGGCCAAGGATCGTCCGCAGTGGAGCGTCACGGCGGTGGATCGCGTTGAAGAGGCGGTCGAGCTTGCCGAACGCAATCGTCAGCGCCTGCATCTGGACAACGCGAAGGTCTTTCACAGCCACTGGTTCAGTGCCGTCGAAGGTCAGCGTTTTGACCTGATCCTGAGCAACCCACCCTACATTGCCTCCAATGACCCGCATCTGGTCGAAGGCGATGTGCGCTTCGAGCCAAGCAGTGCGCTGGTCTCCGGCGCCGATGGCCTGGACGACCTGCGCCTGATTGTGTCGCAAGCGCCCGTGCACCTTGAAGCTGGCGGCTGGCTGTTGCTGGAGCATGGCTACGATCAAGGCGCAGCGGTTCGCGAGTTGTTGCTTGCGCACGGATTCGAAGAGATCAAGACCCGCCGCGACCTGGGCGACCACGAGCGCATTACCTTCGGGCGAGTGCCGTGCTGACGGACGAAGAGCTGCTGCGCTATAGCCGGCAGATCCTTCTTCAACAGGTCGACATCGACGGTCAGCTGCGCCTCAAGCAGAGCCGCGTGTTGATCGTCGGCCTCGGCGGGCTGGGTTCGCCGGTGGCGTTGTACCTGGCGGCGGCCGGCGTCGGCGAACTGCATCTGGCGGATTTCGACAGCGTCGATCTCACCAACCTGCAACGCCAGATCATTCACGACACCCAGAGCGTAGGGCTGAGTAAGATTGATTCAGCCATTGCGCGGCTGACTGCGATCAATCCGCTGATCACACTGGTGCCCCATCGCGCCGCCCTTGATGTTGACTCCCTGGCCGCAGCCGTTGCCGGGGTAGACCTCGTGCTGGACTGCTCCGACAATTTCTCTACGCGTGAAGCCGTCAATGCCGCCTGCGTCGCCGCCTGCAAACCACTGGTCAGCGGCGCTGCGATTCGCCTCGAAGCGCAACTGTCGGTGTTCGATCCGCGTCGTCCGGAGAGCCCTTGTTACCACTGCCTTTACGGGCACGGCAGCGAAACCGAACTGACTTGCAGCGAGGCGGGCGTGATCGGTCCGTTGGTAGGATTGGTTGGCAGTTTGCAGGCTCTCGAAGCCCTGAAGCTGCTGGCCGGATTTGGCGAGCCGATGGTGGGGCGACTGCTGCTGATTGATGTCATGAGCACGCGATTCCGCGAATTGAAAGTCAAACGCGACCCTGGCTGCAGTGTGTGCGGTACCGGGCCCCGAGTTACCGCCGAGCATGAATAGAGACAGCGATGCGCCGGTGGCGGTGTTTGATTCCGGCGTCGGCGGGTTGTCGGTGCTGGCGGAAATACAGCAGTTGCTGCCACGGGAATCGTTGCTCTACGTCGCCGATTGCGGCCACATTCCCTACGGCGAGAAAACCCCGGAATTCATTCGCGAACGTTGCGCGACGATTGCCGAGTTTTTCCACAGCCAGCGCGCCAAGGCCCTGGTGATCGCCTGCAATACGGCAACAGTGGCCGGCATCGCCGACTTGCGCGTCCGCTACCCTGACTGGCCACTTGTGGGCATGGAGCCGGCGGTCAAGCCTGCAGCTGCGGCGACGCGGACCGGCGTCGTCGGCGTGCTGGCGACCACCGGCACTTTGCAAAGCGCCAAGTTCGCCGCGTTGCTCGATCGCTTTGCGGCAGATGTGCAAGTCATCACGCAGCCGTGTCCGGGCCTGGTGGAGCTGATCGAAACGGGCGATCTGGTTAGCCCGGCGATTCGCCAGTTGCTTCAGGGTTACGTCGCGCCGTTACTCGCGGCGGGTTGCGACACCATCATTCTGGGCTGCACCCATTACCCGTTTCTCAAGCCATTGCTGCGGGAAATGATCCCTGCCTCTATCACTCTGATCGACACCGGCGCCGCCGTAGCCCGGCAGTTGCAGCGGTTATTGGGCGAGCGCGAGCTGCTGGCGAGCGGTCATCCTCGGACTGCTCAGTTCTGGACGACCGGTGATCCAGAAGATTTCAGAAACGTCCTACGCGTGCTTTGTATCAACTCCGACAATGTGCGAAGCTTCGTTTCGTGAAAAAAACGTGAATCGCTTCGGCTGTGGGTGAACTAAAGTTCAGCCGCCGGCTTCTACAGCACTTCTGTCGATATAAAAAATTTTTAACTGCTTTCGAAAATAGGATGTTTCAGATGAAGCGACTGTTTTGTTTGGCTGCGATTGCGGCTGCGTTGTTGGGGCAAAGCGCAATTGCTCAAGCTGATGGGGTCGAGTTTTCCGTAGGACACACTGGCGAATCCACGATGACTTATCGTCTGGGCGCGCAATTTGATTGGGATCAAAGCTGGTGGCAAACCGGTGTCGGTCGCCTGACCGGTTACTGGAGCGGCGCTTACACCTACTGGGAAGGCGACAAGAGCTCCAGCAACAACAGCCTGTCGTTCTCTCCGGTATTCGTTTATGAGTTTTCGGGTGAGAGCGTCAAGCCTTACATTGAAGCCGGTATCGGCGCCGCTGTATTCCAGCGCACCGAAGTGGAAGGCAACAAGCTGGGCAGCGCGTTCCAGTTTGAAGACCGTCTGGGTTTCGGTCTGCGCTTTGCCGGTGGACATGAAGTTGGCCTGCGCGCCACTCACTACTCCAACGGCGGCATGACCACCAATAACGACGGTATCGAAAGCTACGCGATTCACTACACGATGCCGTTCTAAGCGTTTGATTGCGTTATTGCACGAGCGGATTTAACCGCACCTGCAATGCACTACCCGCTTCTTCCCGGCTAAAGCCAGTCCTACTGAAAAACCACCTTGTAGGACCGGCTTTAGCCGGGAACGTGTCAGCCAAAGCAGCTGAGCCAGGCAAACATCAAATCCCGTGCTTCCTGCTTGCCGCGACCATCACAGATAAGCGGTCGCGATTCCTTCTCGCTCGGCAATACACTCCGGCGCACCCATTTCGAACTCCCTGCAAATCAACGGTCGACGGTCGTAGATCGTGCACATCATCGTGTCGCGATCGAGTGCCGCGCACCAGCCATCGTCCAGGCGCAGCATCACTTCGCCGCCCCAGTCATCGGTGTCGATGTAACGCTCGGGCACGCCGGTGTCGGTAATCAACATGACTTCCAGCTGACAGCAGCAGGCCGCGCAGGTGGAACACGTGATTGCGGGTTCGTCAGGGAGTTGAAGCGAAGGGATCACAGTCGTCATGGGCGGCAGTTTAAATCACCGCGCAGTAGACCGCTAACCGGCGTGACGAATGCTCACCCATTCTCCTGCGTCTCGGCTTGCCGCTGGGGCAGCGACTTGAACGCTTGCAGGGCGCGTTCGCGGCTGGCTTTCAAATCGACGATGAGCGCGGGGTAGCCTTCCACGCCGAACAGCCCGCCCAGCGCGGACGGGTTATGAATGTCTCGCTTGTTCAACTCAGCCAGTTCAGGCACCCATTGCTTGATGAATCGACCTTCAGGGTCGAAGCGCTCCGACTGACTTTGTGGATTGAAAATCCGGAAGTAGGGCGATGCGTCGGTACCGGTCGATGAGCTCCACTGCCAGCCGCCATTGTTCGACGCAAGATCGCCGTCGATCAGGTGCTGCATGAAATAGCGTTCACCCTCGCGCCAGTCGATCAGCAGATTCTTGGTCAGGAACATCGCCGAGATCATCCGCAGGCGGTTGTGCATCCAGCCGTTTTCAAGCAGCTGGCGCATGGCTGCATCGACAATCGGCAGCCCGGTACGACCCTGTTGCCAGGCTTCCAGATCCTTCGGCGCATTGCGCCATTTCAGCGCTTCGGTTTCCGGGCGGAAGGCGCGGTGACGGGAGACACGGGGGAAGCCCACCAGCACGTGCTTGTAGAATTCACGCCAGAGCAGCTCGTTGATCCAGGTGACTGAGCCCGGATTACCGGTCTCGAATTCGCCGTTGTTGCTGCGCAGTGCTGAATGCAGGCATTGGCGGGGCGAGATCACCCCGGCCGCCAGGTACGCAGACAGCTGACTGGTGCCGGGCTTGGCGGGGAAGTCGCGCTCTTGATCGTAGTAATGCACTTGCTCGTCGGTGAAGTGTTGCAAGCGATCACGCGCCTCATCTTCGCCGGCCGGCCAGAGCGAGCGCAGGGTCTCGGTCGGCGCGGCGAAACCCTTGACCGCATCCGGCACGACATCGCTTTTGACGGACAGCTTCTGTTGTGGCTTGGGCAGCGCAACCAGGGCCGGCATCGAGTAATGCAAGCGTGCGTAACAGACCTTGCGGAACTGGGTGAAGACCTTGAAATAGCCGCCGCTTTTGGTCAGCACGCTGCCCGGCTGGAAGAACAGCTGGTCGAGGTGACGACGAAACAGAATGCCGGCGCCGTCGAGAGCCGCCTCCACTTCACGGTCTCGTTTGCTCTCGTTGATGCCGTACTCGTCATTGACGTGCACGTTTTCGATCCCATGTTGCTGACACAACTCCAGGATCGCCTTGGGCGCCTGCGACCACGTGTCTGCATGGACAATCAGCAGCGGCACGTTCAGCGCCGCAAGTGCCTTGCTCAATTCACGGAGGTTGCGCAGCCAGAAATCGACTTTGCATGGGGCATCGTCATGGCTCTGCCACTGGCCCGGGCTGATCATGTACACGGCCAGAGTCGGGCCCTGCTCCATGGCAGCGCTCAGCGCGGTGTTGTCGTGCACACGCAGATCACTGCGCAGCCATATCAATTGCATAGTTATTCCTTAGATAAGCCCCAGCCGCTGCAAGGCAGCCTGGGCGGTCAAAGGGTCTTCGGCGAGGGACAGGCCCGAGACTTCACCCTCGGCTGCGGATAATTCCGTCGAATGAATGCGCACCGCAGGCCCGACGATCAGCTTCGGGCACTCGATGTTGTGCAGCAGGCGAGGCAACTGGCCGACGTTCAGTGACTTGCTGGAATACAACAGCACTGCGCGCGGCTTGAGGTATTCGCAGGCCAGGGCCAGCTCGCCGGCCGGCAATGGCCAGTCGAACACTTCCACCGGGCAATCGGCGCTGCTGAGCAGCCACGCGGTCAGCCACAGATGCGGCTCGAGCGGGAGGTCGGACTGATTGACCAGCAGCAAGGGCGCGCCGCTGACCTGACGGTTGTTGTGGTACAGCCGTGCGCCGAACTTGCTGCGCAGCCACGAGTAGAAAAACACCCGCTCAAGCTGCGCGCCGAACTGGCCTTGCCAGCGCTGCTCAAGTGACGCCAGCAGCGGCAGCAACAGTTGTTCGCAAAGCGTGCGCGGCGGATACAGCGACATCGCGCGGTTGAGGGAATCATCGAGTCGCCGCTCGGCCAGGGCGCCGATGGCTTCCTGCAGAGTCTGGCGAAGAATGTCCCAGTCATTCTCGACACTGGGCGCTGGCGCCTGCTGATCGTCGATCAACTGCTTGACCTGACTGACCGACACGCCGCGATTCAGCCACGTGAGGATGGTCAGCACGCGGTCGACATGTTCGTTGCTGTAAAGACGATGGCCCTTGGCTGTACGGTGCGGAACGATGAGGCCATATCGACGTTCCCAGGCGCGCAGGGTCACTGCGTTCACACCGGTCAGTCGGGCGATTTCGCGAATCGGCAGCCAGCCGTTTTCAAAGGCGTTCGCGGGGTCCTGCGGGTCGCCTTCCGGCGGTTCTTGCTCGGTAGTTGTCATGTTCAAATCGCGTTGCGCAGACTGAGGTTTTCCGGATGTGGCTGCAGATAAACCTGCAGCGCAATGTACGGATCGGGGTGTCGGCGGAAATGGTGTTTGAGCAGCGTCAGCGGCACAACCAGCGGCACGATGCCCTGGTGGTACTGATTGATGACGCCCTGGATTTCTTTCTTGTCGGATGCGCTGAGGGTCTGGCGCAGATAACCGCACAGATGCTGCAGCACATTGGTGTGGGTGCGCCGGGTCGCCGGTTTTTTCAGCGCGCTCATTAATTGACTGAAGTAGCGCGGGGCGATCTCGGCAGGGTCATTCCGGCCCATGGTGCCCAGCAGATTCCCCAGCGCCTTGTACTGGACGGGATCGTTGGCCATCAATTGGTATTTATAGCGGGCGTGAAACTCAGTGAGCGCACGGCGGGTGATGCCGCTTTTCAGCAGCTCTTGCCACGCGGCATAGGCAAACACACGGGTGATGAAATTCTCCCGCAGCACCGGGTCGTTCAAACGGCCGTCTTCTTCAACCGGCAGATCAGGATGACGCGCGCAGAACGCCTGGGCATAAATGCCACGTCCGCCGGTTTCGAACGGCACGCCGTTATCGCGGTACACCTTGACCCGCTCCAGGCCACACGACGGCGATTTCTGCATGAAGATATAGCCGCAGATGTCGCTCATCTCAGTAGCCATGTGCTCGCCGTAATCAGCCAGTTGCTCGGTAACATCCATGGCGTGATGAACCGTGCCGATCGCCCGAGGGTGGTCTGTGTCTCCCACCAAACGAATGGCTTCGCGAGGGATGCCCATACCGATGGCGACCTCGGGGCACGCCGGCACGAAATCGAAGTATTCGTTGAGGGCCCGGGTCAGAAGGTGCGATTCCTTGTGCCCGCCATTGAACCTGACCTCCACACCCATCAGGCAGGCGCTGACGCCCAGCTTGGGTTTGGAGGCTTGCTCTGATGAATGATCGAGTACAGCAGACATGACAAACCCTCGATGAACTTCTTATACAGATCCGTTTCTCTGTACAACATTTGCCCATCATAGGTTTGTAGCAGTGCAAGTCAAATAATTTGTACAAGATCGGTGAATGAAACGACAAGGTGCGGGAATTCAGCCGTAATGACGGGTTGAGGCGGCAGTTGGGAAGGGTTTACTTCCAACCCATCTGCCAGCTCTGGTCATTCTGCAGGGTCTGCCAGGCCAGCGTCTGGCTGCGCTTGGTCATGACGGCTTGCAGTTCGATCTCCAGCACCGTCCCTTCTTCATCACAAAACAACTCGGTGACCAAAAAGTGCTTTTCACGGTTTTTAGGAGACGCTGCCGTCCATTTCGACAGCAGCAGCTTGCGCGGGTTGATTCGATTCATTTGAGGTGTTCCAGCAGACGTCGCGCGGCTTCCTGACCACTCAGCCAGGCGCCTTCGACTCGGCCCGACAGGCACCAGTCGCCGCAGACGTACAGACCCAGATCTGCATCGGACAACGCGCCGACTTCGCGTCCGCCAGCCGGCCTTGCGTACAGCCAGCGGTGGGCGAGGGTGAATGCCGGGGCCGGCATCGCGCAATTCATCAGCTCGGCGAACGCGCCGTGCAAGTGATCGATGACGTCCTCCCTGGCCATGTCCACATGCTGGCGACTCCAGGCGCTGGTGGCGTGCAGAATCCAGGTGTCCATCTGGCTGTCGCGCCCGGGTTTGCTGCGATTGCGAGCCAGCCAGTCGATGGCACTGTCCTGCACGAAGCAGCCTTCGAGGGGCGTGTCCAGCGGGGTATCGAAAGCCAGCGCGACCGCCCAGGTCGGCTCCATCTTCACGCCCGCGACAACGCTCGCCAGTTTCGGCGCGTCGGCCAGCAGGGTGGTGGCCTGGGGCGCGGGGATGGCGATCACGACCTGACTGAACGGGCCATGGCTTTGGCCGTCGGCGTCCAGCAGATTCCAGTGTTGTTCGCCACGAAAGACTTCGGTGATGCGGCAGGAAAAGGTCACCGGCATGTCGCCGAGCATGGCCCGGGTGATTGCACTCATGCGCGGCGCGCCGACCCAGCGCACTTGCTCGTCGGGCGACAGGCTGAGTTTTCCGCCATGATAGTTGTAGAGCAGCGGCTTCCACTCGGCCACGTGGCCCTCGGCTTGCCACTGCTGGACGGCGGCGGCGAAGCGACGGTCGCGGGCGGTGAAGTATTGCGCGCCCATGTCCAGTGCGCCGGCATCGCTGCGTTTGCTGGACATCCGGCCGCCACTGCCGCGGCTCTTGTCAAAGAGATGAATGCTATGCCCGGCGGCTTGCAACGCCTGGGCGGCGGAGAGTCCGGCGATGCCGGTACCGATGATTGCAATGGGGACAGTCATAGGGGCCTCGTTACCTTGTCTGCACAGACTACGCCTCAGGCAAAAGCTGTACAATGCCGTTTTTCGGTATAAGTTGTCGCCCTGCACACGCAGGACGCGGACCTTTCCAAGGGCTCGCTGACAAGTCTGACGCTTTGCTTCAATCGTTCAACTGCACGATCGGGCTGTCCTATAGAACAGCAGTGAAGTGGATCGCTCTAACCTGACCTAAAGTTGAGTGATCACTCCGCGCACGAGCTCATGGCTTGTGAAGAAATAGACTCCGCAATTGCGATGAACGCCACGTAAGGAACTCAGTCATGCACATCTTGCTGACCGGCGGTACAGGCTTGATAGGGCGTCGTTTGTGTAAACACTGGCTCGCGCAGGGCCATCAGCTGACGGTCTTGAGTCGCAAACCCGATGACGTTGCGCGGCTCTGCGGCGCCAACGTTCGCGGGATAGCTCACTTCGACGACATAGGCAGCCAGCACGTCGACGCGGTGATCAATCTGGCCGGCGCACCCATCGCCGACCGTCCGTGGACCCGCAAACGCAAAATACTGCTGTGGGACAGCCGCATCACCCTGACTGAGCAATTGGTCACGTGGCTTGAGCGCCGCGAGCAGAAACCCGACGTGTTGATATCCGGCTCGGCGGTAGGCTGGTATGGCGACGGCGGTGAGCGCGAGCTCGACGAAAATGCGCAACCGGTCAGCGAAGACTTCGCCAGCCGTCTGTGCATTGCCTGGGAAGAGACCGCACAACGTGCCGAGACCCTGGGCATTCGCGTGGTGCTGGTGCGCACCGGACTGGTGTTGGCCGACGAAGGCGGCATGCTGCAGCGGCTGTTGCCGCCGTTCAAGATGGGCATGGGCGGGCCGATCGGCAACGGACGCCAATGGATGCCGTGGGTTCATATAGAAGATCAAATCGCCCTGATTGATTTTCTGATGAGCCGGGACGATGCCCGAGGTCCTTATAATGCCTGCGCGCCGTCACCGGCCCGCAACCGGGATTTCGCCAAGACCCTCGCGTCCGTGCTGCACCGACCATCCTTCATGCCGATGCCGGCCGTTGCGCTTCGAGTGTTGCTGGGCGAGCTATCGATCCTGTTGCTGGGCGGTCAACGCGCCCGGCCAGACCGCCTGCAAGAGGCGGGTTTCACTTTCCGATTCACTGATCTGCGCGCGGCCCTGGAAAACCTTTTGGGCCGCCACTGACATCAAGGTGTTGCATGACCGATCACGCTTTATTGCTGGTTAATCTGGGTTCACCGGCGTCCACGTCGGTCGCTGACGTGCGCCGCTACCTCAATCAGTTCCTGATGGACCCTTACGTTATTGACGTGCCGTGGCCAGTGCGTCGCCTGATCGTGTCGCTGATTCTGATCAAGCGCCCGGAGCAGTCGGCCCATGCGTACGCGTCAATCTGGTGGGACGAGGGTTCGCCGCTGGTGGTGCTGAGCAAGCGACTTCAGCAGGCCATGGTCAAGGAATGGAAACACGGCCCGGTCGAACTGGCGATGCGTTACGGCGAGCCGTCGATCGAGACCGTGCTCACGCGCCTGGCAGCCCAGGGCATCAAAAAGGTCACGTTGGCGCCGCTGTATCCGCAGTTTGCGGACAGTACCGTGACCACGGTGATTGAAGAAGCCAAGCGCGTAGTGCGTGAGAAAAAGCTGAATTTTGACTTCTCGCTGCTGACGCCGTTCTTCAATCAGCAGGAATACCTCGACGCCCTGGTGGCGAGCGTGCGGCCGCATCTGCAGCAGGATTACGATCACCTGCTGCTGAGTTTTCACGGTCTGCCCGAGCGGCATCTCACCAAGCTCGACCCGACCGGCAATCACTGTTTCAAGAGCGGCAACTGCTGTGAGACGGCGTCGCCTGAGGTCCTGGCGGTCTGCTACCGCGCCCAGTGCATGCGCTCAGCGGCAGAGTTCGCCAAGCTGATGGGGATTGCCGATGGCAAGTGGTCAGTGTCGTTTCAGTCGCGCCTGGGCCGCGCCAAGTGGATCGAACCCTACACCGAACCGCATCTGGAGGAGCTTGCTGCTCAAGGCGTGAAGCGACTGCTGGTCATGTGCCCGGCGTTTGTCGCGGACTGCATCGAAACGCTGGAAGAAATTGGTGATCGCGGGGCTGAAGTGTTCAGGGAAGCCGGGGGCGAGGAGCTGGTGCTGATTCCGTGTCTGAACGACGACCCGAACTGGGCGAAGGCGCTGAACACATTGTGCGAAAAGGCACCGGCGATGGTCGTGTAATAACGCGAGCTTAGCTTTCACGTAGAACCATGTGGTAGCGACCGGGGTGGCGTTTCACCTTGCTCGCGAAAGCGTTCGAACATGCGAGATCGATGCAACTGCCTACCGCGTTCGCGAGCAAGCTCACTCCCACAGTTTCGGTGTACGCCGAGGATCTCAGGGGATGCACAAGCAAAAAGGGGGCATCACTTGAGTGATACCCCCTTTTTCATAACGCTTCCAAACTACGGCAGCTGATCATCCAGATGCTTGTTCTTCCACGCGTCATTCCCCGGCAGGATCAGGTTCAGCACGATGGCGGTCACGGCGCACAGCGCGATGCCTTTCATGCCGAAATCATCAGGGCCGTTGCCGGTGCCGATCAGCACGCCGCCGATGCCGAACACCAGCGTCACGGACACGATCACCAGATTGCGCGCCTCGGCCAGGTCGACCTTGTGGCGGATCAGCGTGTTCATGCCCACCGCCGCGATCGAGCCGAACAGCAGACACAGAATCCCGCCCATGACCGGCACCGGAATGCTTTGCAGCAACGCGCCGAACTTGCCGATGAAGGCCAGGGTAATGGCGAAAATCGCCGCCCAAGTCATGATCTTCGGGTTGTAGTTTTTCGTCAGCATCACTGCGCCGGTCACTTCGGCGTAGGTGGTGTTGGGCGGGCCACCGAAAGCGCCAGCCACGGTCGTCGCGATGCCGTCACCCAGCAAGGTGCGGTGCAGGCCGGGCTTCTTCAGGTAATCACGGCCCGTCACGCTGCCGACCGCAATCACGCCGCCGATGTGCTCGATGGCCGGAGCGAGTGCCACCGGTACGATGAACAGGATCGCCTGCCAGTTGAATTCCGGTGCCGTGAAGTGCGGCAAGGCCAGCCATGGCGCGGCAGCAATTTTCGCCGCATCGACCACGCCGAAATAGAACGACAGCGCAAAACCCACCAGCACGCCCGAGATGATCGGCACCAGGCGGAAGATGCCTTTGCCAAACACGGCAACGATCAACGTCGTCAGCAGCGCCGCCATCGAAATGATGATGGCGGTGTTGTACGGGATCAGCTCTGCGGCGCCGTCACCCGTCCGCCCCATTGCCATGTTGGCGGCAATGGGTGCCATCGCCAGACCAATGGAAATGATCACCGGCCCAATGACCACCGGCGGTAGCAGGCGGTCGATGAAACCGGTGCCTTTGATCTTCACGGCCAGGCCAAGGAAGGTGTAGACGAAGCCTGCTGCCATGACGCCGCCCATGGTCGCGGCCAGGCCGAACTGGCCCTTGGCGAGAATGATCGGGGTAATGAAAGCAAAGCTCGACGCGAGGAAGACCGGCACCTGACGGCCTGTCACCACCTGGAAGCACAGGGTGCCCAGGCCTGCCGTGAACAGCGCAACGTTGGGATCGAGGCCAGTGATCAGCGGCATCAATACCAGCGCGCCGAATGCCACGAACAGCATCTGCGCGCCCGACAGGATGGTGCGCCAGAGTGGATCGTTGAACTCATCCGGCTTCATCAGGCGTCCTTCTGCTTGGTGCCGAAAATCTTGTCGCCGGCATCGCCCAGGCCCGGAATGATGTAGCCGTGTTCGTTCAGTTGCTGATCGATGGACGCGGTGTAGATGTTGACGTCCGGGTGGGCCTTCTCGACGGTAGCGATGCCTTCCGGCGCGGCAACCAGCACCATCGCGCGGATGTCGCGGCAGCCGGCTTTTTTCAGCAGGTCGATGGTGGCAACCATCGAGGCGCCGGTGGCGAGCATCGGGTCGATGATCAGCGCCAGACGCTGGTCGATCTCGGGAGCGAGCTTTTCCAGGTACGTGTGGGCTTCGAGGGTTTCTTCATTGCGCGCGACGCCCACGGCACTGACCTTGGCGCCCGGGATCAGGCTGAGCACGCCTTCAAGCATGCCGATACCGGCCCGCAGGATCGGCACCACGGTGATCTTCTTGCCGGCGATCTTCTCGACCTGAACCGTGCCGGCCCAACCCTGAATCTCGTAGGTTTCCAGCGGCAGATCCTTGGTCGCTTCATACGTCAGCAGCGCGCCGACTTCCTGAGCCAGCTCACGAAAATTCTTGGTGCTGATATCGGCACGGCGCATCAGGCCGAGCTTGTGGCGGATCAGCGGATGGCGGATCTCACGAATGGGCATAGGGGAAAGGCTCCAGCGGGCGGGCAAAAAAAACGGCTTAGATTAATCTATTCAGCTGTAACTTGTCCTGACGGTTAGGTTCGCGTGTCGAGATTTCTGGAACGGCAGTGCAACGTTAGTCCAGAAACACTTGCCCTGATGTCGGCGGATGCGTACCTTTGCCCGCTTTTCCTTACACAGCCCCCTTGGAGAGCGTCATGTCCGCTGATCTCGAGCATATCCGTCAAGTCATGCGCGAGGCTGACTGCCTTTACAACGAGGCCGAAGTCGAAGCCTCCATCGCCCGCGTCGGCGAGCAAATCAATGGCGTGCTGGCCGATCGCAACCCGGTGGTATTTTGCGTCATGAACGGCGGCCTGATCTTCGCTGGCAAGCTGCTCACTCATCTGAATTTCCCGCTGGAAGCGTCCTACCTGCACGCTACCCGCTATCGCAACGAAACCAGCGGTGGCGACCTGTTCTGGAAAGCCAAACCTGAAGTTTCGTTCATCGACCGTGACGTGCTGATCATTGACGACATCCTCGACGAAGGTCACACCCTCGGCGCGATCATCGACTTTTGCAAACATGCCGGTGCAAGCGCTGTTCATACCGCCGTGCTGATCGACAAGGACCACGACCGCAAGGCGCGCCCTGACCTGAAAGCAGACTTCGTCGGTCTGCCTTGCATTGACCGCTACATCTTCGGGTACGGCATGGACTACAAAGGCTACTGGCGCAACGCGGCCGGGATCTATGCCGTGAAGGGGATGTAACAGCAAGCACCGCTTTATTGTGGGAGCACCACCCCGGCCGCTCCCACAGGATCTGCCTGATCCGGGCATAGCCCATGCTAGAGTGCCTCCCACTTTTTCGGGAGGCGCCCATGTCGTTATCGTTTCGAACCACCGCTGCGTGGATGTTGCTGTTGACGCTGCCACTCCCCGCACTCGCCGAACCCATGCACGCGCAGTACCTGCCGCCGGACGAATTGTCCGTGCGCGAGGGCGAACCCGAGCAGCAGCAATTGCTGCAGATCACTGAGTATTCGGTGGTGATCGGCAGCCAGCGTCAGTCCAATCAGCAACCGATCCCGGTCACCTCGCCACTGACCCTGCGCCTGAAAGGCAAGCCCATGAACAAGGGCGCGACCATTGCCGACGTGCTGATCCACTTCGACGGCGAAAGCAAAAGCCTGAAAAAACCGACTTACGACGAGCCGTCGCGCACGCTGACGCTCTATTACCCGGCGACGCAATACCGCGTGCTCGTGGACTTGCTGCGTAACGAAAAGGTCTACTGCCAATTCCTCAGCTATGCCAACGGTCACGTCTGGGCCGACCTGCACACCGGCAGCGTACGCGCGCGTTGAGCCGGCGACCGGGCGGGGGGTAAACTGCCCGCCCGTGAAATGTCCCGCAAGTCAGTTGGAGTCAGCAATGCGTAAAGATAAGAAGCAGGTGATTGGCGATGAAATCGGCGACGCCCAGATCAAGCTGTTCCTGGATTTCGAGCCGGTTGACGCGACTTCGCCGTCGCTGCACAAGCTGATCAAGGCTTATCGAGGCCTGCGCGTTGACGATTTCGCGCGGTTTCTGACGTTCTTCAAGGAAGCCGGTTACGACCTCGACGGCAAAGACGAACACGGCAATGACTTCGTGGCGCTGATCAAGGATCAACGCAATGCCGAGGAATACATCGAACTGATCGACAGGGCGAAAGGCTGATTCGACCCGCTTCCCGGGCGCCGTCCCTCGGCGCCTGATGCTTCCCTCCGGTAATCAGATTCCTGCTTACGCGCTCTCACTACAGAATCGAAAGACCCTTCCTACCGCCTCCTTCGGCGTTTGCGACTATCGAAAGCGGCACGCTGATTCATACTCAGCCCTGTGACAACGCTCACAGGAACGCGAGCAGGACGCTCGCATCATCAAGCGAAAAGGAATTCACGACATGAACAACGTAAAGACTTGCTTCACGCGCACAATCGCCGCCATCGCAATGATGGTCGCGGCAGCATCCGCTCAGGCGGCTTACCCCAATAAAATCCAGCTCAACATGGAAATGTGGAATCAGACAGGCATCGACCTCGCGCTGGTATGGTCCAGCTGGGCCAAACCCAATGCTGATTACACCGGTTACGGCTTTTCGGCTGACGCACCCACTGCATCTGTGTCCATCCCGCTGAAGAATCCTCGCAATGATTCTGCGAGCTTCCGCGTGAGCGGCGAAGGCAAGACCTGCGAGTTCACGGCAGCCCACTCGGTGACGTTCAGTTGGGTCTCGATCACACCGGCGCCGGAGAAGTCGGCAACGGGCAGGTCGCTCGGAACAGTACCGGCGGAATGCATCGCATCGGTGACCAAAGGGACGAACTCGATGCAGGCGTACTCCGTCAGATTTGTGATGAAGTAGCGTTGAAGCTGCAGCCCGGATCTTCCGGTTAAAGCGGCTGCCATTGAGTGCAAAAACAGAAAACCCCGCCTGGTTTGGCGGGGTTTTCTTTTACAGCTTTTTGAAGCAACCCAACGATCAGGCGAAAGTGGCTGCTTCGCTGTTCTGCACCAGATCCAGGGTGGCATCGCTCTGAGCACTGACACGCTGATAAAGCTGCGCATCGGTTTCCAGTGCCTTTTCGCGAGCCGGGAAGATCTCGTTCAGCTTGGTGGCCCACTCGGTGCGCGCCTTGTCCGGGAAGCAACGCTCGATCAGGTCCAGCATGATCGAAACGGTCACTGAAGCGCCCGGCGAGGCGCCCAGCAGTGCGGCGAGGGAGCCGTCCTTCGCCGACACCAGCTCGGTACCGAACTGCAAAACGCCGCCTTTTTTCGGGTCCTTCTTGATGATCTGTACCCGTTGACCGGCCACTTCCAGGCGCCAGTCTTCGGCTTTGGCTTCCGGGTAGAAACGGCGCAGTGCATCGAGCCGCTGTTCCATCGACTGCCGCACTTCACTGATCAGGTACTTGGTCAGGTCCATGTTGTCGCGGGCCACTGCCAGCATTGGCGCGATGTTGGCTGCGCGGATCGACAGCGGCAGGTCCAGCAGCGAACCGTGCTTGAGGAACTTGGTGGTAAAGCCGGCGTAAGGTCCGAACAGCAGGGACTTCTTGCCGTCGACAACGCGGGTGTCCAGGTGTGGCACCGACATCGGTGGCGAACCCACTGCCGCCTGGCTGTACACCTTGGCCTGATGATGCTTCACCACTTCAGGGTTATCGCAACGCAGCCACTGGCCGCTCACCGGGAAGCCGCCGAAACCCTTGCCTTCCTCAATGCCGGACATCTGCAGCAATGGCAACGCCGCGCCGCCTGCGCCCAGGAACACGAATTTGGCGTCGATGTTGCGAGTCTCGCCGCTGTTCACGTCCTTGATGGTGACGGTCCAGCCGTCACCCTGGCGGCTCAGATCGGTGACGCGTTTGCAGTATTTGACCTGCGCATCGGGCGCGCTGGCCAAGTGCTTGAGCAGCATGTTGGTCAGGTTGCCGAAGTTGACGTCGGTGCCGTGCATGACTCGCGTCGCCGCGATAGGCTCATCGGCTGGACGGCCGGGCATCATCAGCGGCATCCACTCTGCCAGCTTGCTTTTGTCTTCGGTGTATTCCATCGAGGAAAAGGCGTGGTGCGGACGCAGTGCTTCGTAGCGTTTTTTCAGGTACGCCATGCCTTTTTCGCCCTGAACGAAACTCAGGTGCGGAACCGGCGTGATGAACGAGCGCGAGGAGCCGAACGTGCCTTTGCGAGCCAAGTAGGCCCAGAACTGTTTGGAGACTTCGAACTGGGTGTTGATGTGAATCGCTTTCTTGGTGTCGATCGAGCCGTCGGCCGCTTCCGGCGTGTAGTTCAGCTCGCACAGCCCGGCGTGGCCGGTACCTGCGTTGTTCCAGGGGTTGGAGCTCTCTGCAGCACCGGAATCCATTAGCTCGACGACTTCAACCTTGAGGCTCGGGTCCAGCTCTTTGAGCAGTACGGCGAGGGTGGCACTCATGATGCCTGCCCCGACCAGCACTACGTCGACTGCTTCGTTATGCGCCATTAACGCGTCTCCAAAATCTGCAGCACCAAATTGACGGCATGCGTTCCCGTGGTCAGTCGCCAGGTTCGGGCGGCGCGGTGTTCGCGCAGTGCCTCGTTCAACCTGGCCGGGATCGCCATGTCCGATTCTTCGCAATTTTTTGCATCTTCAGCGGACGCCACCGAACGAGCCTGGTTGATGCTTTTATAAGGCAAGCATGAACGCATTTTTCGGCCCGTACAGCAATTCGACTATCGTCAAGGCGTCCGGTTGTGCAACCAAATCCGTAGCGGACAGGCTTCAGGCTCTTTTGACGGAGACTGCGGTGCGGTCGGTCCTTTGCAAGGGGGCTGGGTCAGACGCTAACGGTGCATTTACAAACGCGAAACTATTCATTTGCTTGCCACACTCTTGTGAAGTTGTGAAAACCCGTTTTTTTTCACGCTCTTTTGGAGACGCGAACCTCAAAAAGGGCTGCGCGATGGCAGCTCTGCAGATCAGGTTCATACGCGATGTGAGGCAAGAACTGGCGAAGGACGTTCGGATTAGTCGACGATCCGGCGTCTGCGCTGCGGCCACATCGGGCTGCACATGTCTGTGTGGAAGGCTCTCTGTGGGCGTTACGAAGGAGTCGATAATGGCTATCGACGATGCTGCGAGGCCCGATCAGGAGACGTCCTTATAATCGGGGGAAGATTATAGCGATGAAACGGGCAGAAATGATCCAGGAAAAATGACTTTTATTCGTCTTTTGGTCAGATGCTGAGCATATGCCGGGCGGTAATCGCCCGTGACCGGGAAGTCACGCGGGCGCTGGAGGGGAGTGGGCGCTGCAGCCAGCACAGGTTTGCTTCGTGGACTTCGACCCACCCCTGACCACAGGGCGTTTCTGCGCAGTGCTTGAATGCCAGGCAAATGCCGTGCTGGTCCAGACGGGCATAGTGACGATGACGGCGGCGCAACGAGAACAACGACCAAAGAAAGTCCATGGCAGGACTCCTTGCTGGAGAGTTGAAAAAAGTATGGCCGGCAGGCATGACACCGCTGTGACGTTGCGATTGCGCAATTGTGTTGATTTTGATCCTGTGGACAACGTCGTCTGCCCGGAACCGGTGGGATGGCACTTTGTCGTATCTTTACCCTAGTGAGCGGCCTTGGGAGGTCGCTATACTGCGGCACATTTTGTGCCTTGGCCCATGGAGAAATGAGCATGTTGCGTCGCGTTCTGTTCGGTTTGCTTGCCGCTGGCAGTCTGACCCTGGCGGGCTGTGCCCACAGCCCGCAATCCCTTACCCCGGAACCCAAGCTGAACGCTCAACTGGCGCCGGTCGGCCACGGCCAGCAAGTGGTCGTGCGCGTGGTTGACGGTCGTCAGTCGCAGCAACTGGGCACTCGTGGTGGCCTGTACCCGGAAACCAGTTCGATCACCGTCAATGGTCAGCAGTTGCTGCCGCAGCTGCAGGCTCAGGCTGAAGCCGGCGTGCGGTTGCTGGGTTTCACGCCCGTGCAGAATGGTAATGGTCCGCAGCTGACCGTCACCCTGGCAGACCTGAAGTATCAATCGCCGAAAGAAGGCCTGTACGTCACCGAAGCCAACATCAGCTCTACGTTCCGCGCTGACGTTCAGAACGCCGGCCGTAACTACAGCGGTCGCTACGCGGCCTCACTGGATCAACGCTTCGGCATGGCGCCAAACGAAGAGACCAACACCAAGCTGATCAGCGACGTGCTCAGTGACGCACTGACCCGCCTGTTCCAGGATCAGACGATTGGCCGCACCCTCGGCCAGTAAGTTCAGCGCCTGATTCTGACGTACAAAAAAGCCCCGGTTTCGCGAGAAGCCGGGGCTTTTTGTTTGTTCAGCGGCGTCACCTGGGGCTCGCAGCGCGGGGGTCAAGCTGCCTGATAAAAGTCCAGAAAACTGAAACCGGTCTGCAGATCCACTTCCGGCAGATCGTTGTGCGCATGGCCGCCGAGCGCGCAGTACACCAGCCAGTGCCTGTCCTGAACGTTGAACGCCAGTGCGTCGATCAATGCTTCCTGTTCGTCGCTGGGGGCGATGAGGTAAAGGCGGTCCTGGTTGTGGGCGTGCAGCATGACGCTCTCCGTGGCGGTGGGTCGATTTGAGGTCCCACACAGTGCCCGGTTCAGGTGACGTTAAGGTGACAGCGACTAGTGTGAGCGACAGATCCAAACAGAGTCTGCGGCGCCCATTAATCCGGCGTCATCGAGGCACCATGTCGCTTATCCATCACGCCCCCGGTCTCGCCATCAACCTCTGCGCCTTGCTCGCCGCCGGCCCCGGCATCTGGCTGCTGCACACCACCCGTACTCGCGAGCAGCGGGAGATGGCCCATCTGCACCATCTCACCGAACAAGCCCCAATCGACGAACCCATGCACCTGATGGATGTGCCCACCTTGCGCATGATCCGCCTGAGCTATCGGTTCGGCACGGCGTGCCTCGCGTTCGCGCTGCTGTTGTCGTGGGTGAGCACCAAGCTGTGATCGCTTAAAAGGCCAGCGTCACCCTGGCGTTCAGGGTTTGATCCGACGCATCGCTGCTCACTTGTCCGTTGTAACTCAGCCCGACGCTCAGCGTGTCGCTCAAGCCCAGATCGACCCCCGCACCAAGCACTGCTGCGTTGCGGGCAATCGGTGCGCCGGAGAGATCGAAGGTGTCGCCGCCGCTGAAGGCCGCGCGGTTCTCTGGCGTCACGTCGCCGTAGGCACGACGCCAGCCCAGTGTCGCGTTGGGCTTGATCGCGACGCTGCCCGCATTCAAGCGAGTGGCGGCGCGCAGGCCGAGGGTGCTGAAGGTGATGTTGTTGTCCTGAGACTTGTTCTCCAGTCTGATCGCATTGCTGTTTTCATCGAAGGAATCCGTGTCCAGTCGCACATGGGCGAGGTTGGCGAAGGGCTCAAGTTGCGCATTGCCCAGCTCGATGGCGTAACCCAGTTCGCCAAATACCTGATTGGTCGCCGCGTTGTAATCTTCCTTGAAGTGCTCGGAAGCCCCTGGCAAGTCCAGCGTGCGCTTGGCCGTCAGATCGTGCCAGGTGCGTATTGCGCCAAGGCGCAGGCCCAGTTGACCCCACTTGGCGCCGGCATAGACGCCCAGATGGTAGTTGTCGCTGTCGGTCGAGCCGGAGGCATGGCGCAGGTCGAAGCTGCTGTTGCTGAAACCGGCCATGGCACCCACGCGCCAGGTGTCGTCGAGTGGCACGTCTGCGCCGAACAATATGCCGCTGCTGTGCGTGTCGAGACCCGAGACATCACTGGTGCTGTCGGTTTTGCCGGTCGCGCCGATGGCCTGAGTCCAAACCGCGCCACGGGAGTCGTCACCGACGAGGGTTTGCGTCGTGCCGCGAAGTGCCGGTGCTGACTGCGCTTGCTGCAAGCGATCGTTCACGGCGTTGCGCACCAGACGGCTGTCCTCGATCAGCGCGGACTGCGTCGACGCATGCAGCTCATTGGACAGTGCCTTGAACGTGGCCTGGGCGGTCGACGTATCGTCCTGCACCACTTCACGCCAAAGCGCGTTGCCAGCGCCCGCGCTGTCCAACCCTTGGGCGACGGCTCGGGCATTGCGGGTCGTCGCCAGGCTGGCGAAGGTCTGTGCGTTGCGGTCCAGGGTCAGTCCGACATCGGTCGCCGTGTAATTCAGCGTCGGGGTGAGAAAAGCGAAGTTGGTTCGCACGTTGGCAAACGCACCGCTGACGCCACCGGCTGCCTCGAGAATCGAGTAGCGGCTTGCGGCCAGCCAGTTACCGCCTTCAACCAGCGAGATTGTGCTGTTGTTAATGGTTGCACGGCCGCTGGCGACGATGCGGTCGGCTCTGCCGCTGGCGTCCGATTCAATCTGGTAAGTCGAGCCCTGAGCCAGGTTCACATCACCGTTGACGTTCAGTTGCCCGACCGAATTACCCGGCGCCACCACGCCGCCCTGCGCGACATTGATGCCGCCGACGGTGCCATTGCCACCCAGCGTTGCGCCTTGCTGCACGCTGACGATGGAGTTGCCCAGATTGCCATTGACCGCCAGCCGACCCCCTTGCACCGTCGTTGCGCCGGACAGGCTGTTGTTGCCCGTCAGGTTCAGCGAGCCGATGCCACGTTTGATCAGCGCGCCGTTGCCCGTCAGGGTATTGGCGAGGGTGTCGTTGGTTGACTGATCGACCACCAGCGTCGCGTTGTCGGTGATTGTCCCGCTGCCGAATGCTTTGGCATGGCCGGTCAGCACGCCGCCGTTGATCACGGTGCCGCCCGCGTAAGTGTTATTGCCGGTCAGTATGAGATTGCCGCTGCCGTTCTTGATCAGCGCGCCGCTGCCGCTGATGTCGTTGCGCCAGGCGTCGATGGCGTTATAGCCGCCGAGGCTGGCGTCCATGTTGACCGTGACGTTGGAATTGAACGCCGCATAACCATCGCCCGCGGCGTACAGGTTCAGGCGGCCATAGCCCCCTGACTGATCGATCACCGCATAGCCTGAGGAGATTTCAGTGGTCGCCAGAATCTCGCGGCGCTGACTGGCGTCCAGGTAAGGGAAGCGGGTTTCCAGCAACACTTCGGCGTTGGTTGGCACCACGGCGGCCAGGTTGGTCGGGCCCACCGGATCGAAGCCGTAGGTCATGCGCGAGGTGAACAGCGCCTTGTCTTGCGCATGTTGAGACGTGCGATCGGTGGCCGGGTCAATGCTCGCCATGCAGTTGTTGACGTCGCCGCCGCATTGCGTCGTGAAATAACTCAGTGCCTGAGCACGCGCATCGGCGCGCAGTTGGGCGTTGGCCGGATTGGAGAGGTTGTCGATGGCGAAGTACGTTGCGGTGATGCGTCCACCCATCACGTCGAACGGCGAGTGCATGCCGGCTTCAATGCGGTTGTCGCCAATTTCCGAGGCGCGCAGCATCAACTCGCTGAAACGCTCGGGAATGGCATAGGCCAGTGCGTATGAAGACAGGTACGCGGCATTGGTATGGCCGCTGGGAAAACCCGAGTCGCTGGCGGGCGTGGTGCTTTCCGCCGGGCGCAGGGAGGGCGCGACCACGAAGTCCAGGCTCTGACCATCCAGGCTTTGACGCCATGGCCGCGGATACAAATAGTGGGATTTGGCGGGCGTTGTCGAGGCGTCGTTGCGTACAGCGCTGACCAGATCGACGACTTTGCCTAGCGCCGAGGACGAACTGCCGGCGCCATTGCCTTTATCGTCGTATTTGACGGTTTTGTTGCTGTCGTCGAATTGCGTGATGGTCGTGAAGGCGCCAGCGCCTGCCTTGTAGGCAGCGCTCAACGAGCCGAGGCCGCTGATGGCGCTGTAGCTCTGGTCACGGCGGTCATCGAAGTAGGCGGCGGTTTCCTGGGCGAGGGTCCGAGTGTTGGCGCGGTCGACCACGATTTGCAGGTTGCGCCGTAGCAGACTCTGACCCAGAGCTGTGGGGGTGCCCGTGTCCCAGGTCGCGCCGGTCGTCCATAAGGTATTGAATCCGGAAAGCAGGTCGACACCGTTGATGGTGTCGTCTCCCGCACGGCTCGCGGCCTGAACCGACACGGCGAGCAATGAAAGTACCAGGGAAAACACCATTACATGGGCAACCGGTTTGCTGGATCGCATAGCGTACGCCTTCACTCATTTGGATAGGCGACGACCTTAGCGAGCCAGTCTTACGCTTGAGTGTGTCAGCGGTGACACATTTGTGAAGGCTGATATCGCCAAGGCAACGGAGGCGCACAACGAAAAACGGCGCCCTGGGGCGCCGTTTATTCTTGGAAGCGTAGGGCGCCTAAAGTGGCAACCCGGCCTTCACCCGGTACTGATTGCGTACCGGCATCGCGTATTGCTGAATCAGAAACGGCCGGTGCTCGGCAGGGCAGCCATTGAGTCGGCGCTGCCATTCCTCTTGAGCGCGTTCCAGTTCGTCCGCCGGGAATACTTGAGCCGCGTTCGGCACTTGGAGCGCCGGCTCGGCGTTGGCCCACTGCGCGTACGCCAGGTAATGCACCGGGAACAGGCGATAGCCCCCGAGAATCTGCCGGTCCATTTCGATGGCCAGCAGCTTGGTGTCCTCGAACAGCTCGGTGATCGGCGGGGCAAAGTTCACGTGCACGCGGCCTTTGTAGCCGGTGATCCCCAGCGCGATGCTGACGTCGTCCTCGCCCGGCACTTTGGTGTAACTGCCTGTGGTGGCGCGGATGTACAGCTCCCGCGCCTTGGCGTAATCGCACGGGTCGTATTCGTAGCTGATCGACACCGGCGTCAGGTTCAACGACTGGATGACTTCGCCGAACGGCTCGTCCTTGCGGCTCATGTGGAACATCTTGAGGATGGCCGACTCGGTGCGGTCGTCGCCGTCTTTGGCGCGGCCTTCAGCCTGGGCGATCCAGATCGACTGGCAGTCATTGCGGATGGAATGATTGATGTACGCCGACAGCAACTGGTAAGCCGCCATCTTCTCGCGACGCCCGGTGATCGAGCGGTGCACGATGAAGCTCTTGTTCAGGCGCATCAGGTCGCTGACGAAGGGCTTTTGCAGCAGGTTGTCGCCAATGGCGATGCGTGGCGTTGGTAGGCCCGCGTGGTAGACCGCGTAATTGACGAAAGCAGGGTCCATCACGATGTCGCGGTGGTTAGCCAGAAACAGGTACGCAACCCCTGACTTGAACTGCTCGACGCCGGTGTAGGTCACACCGTCAGTGGCCCGTTCGATGGTGTGATCGACGTAATGCTCGACCTTGTCCTGCAGGGCCGCGACGGTGTCGATGCCGGCGAACTGGCGACGCAACTTGCGCGCGATGGCCGGTTGCAGAATCCAGCCGAGGGAGCCGGCCAGACGCGGAAATCGGAAATGCGTGAGGATCGCGAGGAACGCCTTGTCACCCAGCAGCCGATCAAGTACGGCTTTTACTTCGGTGTCGTCGTACGGTCGGATGGCATCGAATTCGCCCATCATGCTCTCTTGTCGGAAACGGCTAAGGTAATGGAGGTCGAGTCCGGTGCAGCAGCGAGTCACGACACCACAGGCTTGATGCCTGGGCGGCGGGGCGGCCGCACAACAAGGCGGCTTCGCTCAAGGTGTCGACTCAGGCTGATGCCCGGATGCTGAGGAATAAAGCTCGACCCGCAAACAAGTCGGCGATTATACGCAAAACTGGGCCCGGAGACTGCGATGCAGGAAATACAGGATTACGACTGCCCTTATTGTGGCGAACCGGTGGAGGCGGCGCTGGATCTGTCCGGCGGCGATCAGACCTACATTGAAGATTGCCCCGTCTGCTGCCGGCCGATCATCTTCAGCCTGCAAACCGATGGAGAAGAGTGGACGCTGGACGTCCGCAGCGAGAACGAGTGATGCGCAAGATTTATGAGCCCGAACACCTGATGGAAGGTGAGCTGCTGCAGGCCATGCTCGCCAGCGAAGGCATCGAGTCCCACATCACCGGGCGTCATTTACTGGGCGCCGTTGGGGATTTGCCGGCGTTCGGGTTGTTGGGCCTGACGGTCGAGGATGACCAGGCCGAGCGGGCGCGTCTGTTGATCACCGAGTACAATGCCGCCTTTCCGCTGTCCGGTGACGAGCCGGACAGCTATCCCGATGTGTTGCTGTGCTGAATCCGGTTCGCGCGCGCCTCATTCGCTTTCAAAAAGAGTTGTGCTGAACCCATGTGTGGACGTTATGCGCTGTTTCGTTGGTCGCCTGCCTTTGCGGCCCTGCCCGGATTTCCGAGCGACCAGCAAGCGCAGTGGAATATTTCTCCTGCCGCTTCTGTCTTGATGGTTCGGGCAGCGCCAGGCGAGGTCGAGGAGGGCGCCGAGCGCGGACGCGAAGTGGCGCGGGCACGTTGGGGGCTGACGCCGCCCTGGCTGACCGACATGTCGCGCACGCCGGCCCATGCTCGCGCTGAAACCGTAGCGGAGCAGCCGATGTTCAAACAGGCGTTTCGTGAGCGACGTTGCCTGCTGCCGGCCAACGGCTTTTATGAGTGGCGTGGCAGCGTGCGCAAGCGGCCGTTCTGGCTCACGCCGGCCGAAGGATCGACGCTGTATTTCGCGGCGATCTGGGAGGCCTATCCCGTTGAAGGCCACACCTACCTGAGCGTTGCTGTGGTCACGCAGTCGGCCATGAGCCAGCGTCGACCGTTGATTCTCGACGAAGAAGGGCAGCGCGCCTGGCTTGATCCGGACTGCCCGCTGATCACTTTGCAGGCCATGCTCGCCGCCCCGCAGATGCAACTGCGCGAACGGCCTTTGGCCAATCTGGTGAACGATCCGAAGCTCAACGCGCCGGAATGCCTGACGCCGTTGTAGTGCTGTCTCACGGTGTGAATCGCGATCCCGTATTTCTTTCCTGTTACACAGCCGCGTTTTCCTGCGCCTTTTCACATGGCAGACGGCTGGCATCTGGTGCTCGGCCCGCGTATTGCCTAGGATGGCGCGATTGTTTCATTGGAGATACGAAATGCGCAGGATTTTTGCTCTTTGTGGCGTAACGGCAGCGTTGCTGGTGGCCGGGTGTCAGGCGGTCAATACCACCACCGGCGATTCGGTGGGTGTCGAGCGCAAACAATACATGTTCAGCATGCTGTCGACGGACGAAGTCAACAAGATGTACGCCCAGTCCTATCAGCAGACGGTCAGCGAAGCCACGTCCAAAGGCGTGCTCGACAACAGCAGCGCCGAGGGCAAGCGCGTCCAGGCCATCGCCAAGCGTCTGATTGCCCAGGCACCGAAATTGCGGCCCGACGCGGCGCAGTGGCAGTGGGATGTGAACTTGATCAAAAGCGATGAGCTGAACGCCAACTGCGGCCCCGGCGGCAAGATCATCGTGTACAGCGGCCTGATCGATACGCTCAAGCTTAGCGATGACGAACTGGCGGCAGTCATGGGCCACGAAATTGCGCACGCCTTGCGCGAACACGGCCGTGAAGCCATGTCCAAGGCCTACGGTGTGCAGATGGCGAAGCAGGGCGCTGGTGCATTGTTGGGGTTGGGGCAGGACAGTCTGGCGCTGGCCGACACCGTGGTCGATTACAGCCTGACGCTGCCGAACAGCCGCGCCAATGAAAACGAAGCGGACTTGCTGGGCCTCGAGCTGGCTGCTCGCGCCGGTTACAACCCGAATGCCGCGATCACGCTGTGGCAGAAGATGGAAGCCCAAGGCGGCGCGTCGCAGCCGGAGTTCATGAGCACCCACCCGGCTTCGTCCAACCGGATCGCCTCGCTGCAGGCGGCGATTCCGAAAGTGATGCCGTTGTATCAGCAGGCGCCGAAGGGCTGATCATCGCCTGATCCCGGTAGCAGACACGGTCATGTGGGAGCGAGCTTGCTCGCGAAGAGGTCGGGACATCCGCTGCATCTTCAGCGACTGGAATGCCGTCTTCGTGAGCGAGCTCACTCCCACGTGGACTGACCTTGCTCGCGATCATCAACTGTCGCCGCGTATCTGCGAAACGGCTGAAGAGCATCGCGAGCAAGCTCACTCCTACAGGGGGCTGGTGTCTGCGGCTATACCCAGCCGCTGATCTGCATCGCCTTGTACACCGCAACGATCGCCAGAATGAAGAACGCCCCTGCTGCCAGACGACGAATCAGCGTCAGTGGCAGTTTCTCCGCAGCAAAATTACCCGCCAGCACCACCGGCACATTGGCCAGCAACATGCCCAGCGTCGTGCCGAGGATCACCAGCCACAAGCTTGGGTATTGCGCCGCCAGCATGACGGTCGCGATCTGCGTCTTGTCACCGATTTCCGCGATGAAAAAAGCGATCAGTGTGGTCAGGAAGGGGCCGAACTTGCGACTGGTGCTGGCTTCGTCGTCGTCCAGCTTATCCGGAACCAGCGTCCACAGCGCCGTGGCGGTAAAGCTGGCGGCCAGGATCCAGTGCAGGACGGCGTCGGAGAAATAGCTGCTGAACCATGCGCCAACGGCACCGGCCGCGGCATGGTTGGCCAGCGTGGCTGCGACAATCCCGGCAATGATGGGCCAGGGTTTGCGGAAGCGAGCGGCAAGAACGAGCGCGAGGAGTTGGGTCTTGTCACCGATTTCAGCCAGTGCGACGACAGCGGTGGGGACCAACAGGGATTCCAGCATCAGGGTTTTCCTAAGGGGCGGGTCAACACGGCTATGACACGTACAACCTCCCCGCCCCGGGTCAGGATGTTCGTGTCATAGGTCTTGTCAAACCACCGATCCGTCTGAGCGGATCTGGGGTCGCACGCACCATGGTCTGTGGACCAAGTATGTTGATGCGTGCCGGACGAGCATGGCGCTCGTGGGAGACTACTCCCCTAGGACGGTGCGGATTCTGCCTACACGTCTCGTGTTCGGCAAGCGCTAATTATCACGCACGTTTCGCACGGTAAATCCGGAAACCCTGACCCTCGGCCATGATTGCGCACGGCCCCAGATGCGACTCGATAATCGGCTGATAGCGCAGGAAGCTGTTTGCAACCAGGCGCAGTTCGCCGCCTTTTCTCAGATGTTCTCGCGCTTTTTTCAGCAGATTTTCAGTCGCGGCGTAATCAGTGTGGACGCCGGTATGGAACGGCGGATTGGTCAGAATCACATCCAGATCCTTCGGTGCGGCATCGATTCCGTTGCCCGTCAGCACGTCGGCTTTAAGGCCATTGGCGGCTAGCGTCAGACGGCTGCTGGCGGTGGCGAACGCATCGACATCCAGCATGGTCACGCGGGTTTCGGGGTAGCGGCGTTTCACCGCAGCACCGAGAACGCCCGCGCCGCAGCCGAAATCGAGCAAATGGCCGGCGGGAAGTCGATCAATGTTTTCCAGCAACAGGGCCGAACCCCGGTCCAGACGGCCGTGGCTGAACACGCCCGGCAGACTCACCACCTTCAACGCGCCGCCTTCGATTTCGATGTCGAAACGTTTGGCCAGGCTGTCGAGCTCGACGGCTTGCGGAGGCGTTTCGACGGTGACTTGCCAGAGCTGGCAATGCCGGGCGCTGTCGAGTTTGCGCGTACGCCCGAAGGGGCTCAGCTGGCGGGCAGCGGCTTCAATGCCACCGCGTTTTTCGCCCACCAGAAACAGCTCACGTCCGGCCAGACGCGACGCGAGCGCGTTGATGAGGTAATCAGCGAGGTCGCGGGCCTTGGGCAAAAACACCATCGCGGCTTCAAAGGGTTCGCCCGGGGCCTCGGTGCCGAAGTGCACGCGCTCGGGAAATCGTGTACCGAGGGTGTCGAAGTCGCCAGCGTGCCAGCTCCAGCCGCGCGCGTTGGGCAGCTTGCTCAGCAAGTCGTCGGCAGGGAGGCCGGTCAGCAGCAAGGAACCCTGAAACAAATCGGCCTGCCGGAGTAACACTTCACTGCGCGGGTCCATCATCGGCTCCTCGAAAAAAGGGCGAAGTTTAACAGGCCTGCCACGCCGCGCACGCGCTGTGCGGCCGAGTGGCGAGCCTGCGAAAAGCTCCGTGTCAGCTGACGACGCGGACCGGCTTGCCCTCATAGAACGCCAGCGCGTTTTCGTTGATCTGGCCGACGATGCGCTGCCGCGCTTCCTGGCTGCCCCATGCGCTGTGGGGCGTGATGATCAAGCGCGGAATATCGCCCGACAGCAGCGGATTGCCATTAACCGGGGGCTCGACCGTCAGCACGTCGGTGGCCGCGCCGCCGAGATGGCCGTTGCGCAGGGCATCGGCCAGTGCCTGCTCGTTGATCAAGCCGCCGCGCGCGGTGTTGACGATGAAGGCTTTGGGTTTCAGCAGGCTCAACTCGTGGGCGCCAATCATGTCCCGAGTGTGCTCGTTGAGCGGGCAGTGCAGGGTGAGGGCATCGACCTGGGGCAGTAGCTCATTCAGTGGCACGCGATCAGGGCGAGCAGGACGACCGGGGATCTGACCCGACAGCACGCGCATGCCGAAGGCTTCGGCCAGCTTCGCGACCCCGCCGCCCAGCTCGCCATGGCCCAGCAGCCCCAATGTTTTGCCTTCCAGCTCGACGATGGGGAAGTCCAGCAAGCAAAACTGCTTCGATTTCTGCCACTGGCCTTGGTGGATCGCTTGTTGATAGTCAGGCAAGCGGGTGGCCATCGCCAACAGCAACATCAGCGTGTGCTGGGCCACGGAAGGGGTGCCGTAGCCCTGACAGTTGCTGACCACCACGCCTTGCTCACGCGCGGCATCGAGGTCGACATTGTTGACGCCGGTGGCCGTCACCAGCACCAGTTTCAGCTTCGGGCAGGCGGCGAACGTGGCGGCATCGATCATGATCTTGTTGGAAATCGCCACATCGGCGTCCTTCAAACGCTCGGCCACCTGATCGGGTGTGGTGCTGCCATGCAGCACCAGTTCGCTGAAGGTTTCACGCCACGGCCCGAGGTCGAGATCCCCCAGATCCAGAGAGGTGTGATCCAGGAAAACTGCTCTGCGTTGAGTGGGCATCAGCTGTACCTTTTGCTCGGTGGGTGGGAAGCGTAATGTGACGAGCCTACCAGAGCCTGCCGCTCGCCATAACGCCTGGAGAACTTCGATGTACTGGACCGAATTTTTAACCGTTGCGCTGATTCACCTGCTGGCCGTCGCCAGCCCCGGTCCGGATTTCGCCGTCGTCGTGCGCGAAAGCGTGACCCACGGTCGTAAGGCCGGCACCTACACCGCCATGGGGGTGGGCACAGCGATTTTCCTGCACGTCGGCTATTCGCTGCTGGGGATTGGCTTGATCGTTTCGCAGTCCATCGTCCTGTTCAATGCCTTGAAATGGGCTGCGGCGGCGTACCTGATTTACATCGGCATCAAAGCACTGCGCGCAAAACCCGCAAACGCATCGGATGCGCCCGTGGACATCGCCAAAGGCGAGCGCACCGCGCGTGGCGCCTTCACGGCGGGGTTCGTGACCAATGGGCTGAACCCGAAAGCGACGCTGTTTTTCCTGTCGCTGTTCACCGTCGTGATCAATCCGCACACGCCGATGCTGGTTCAGGCGGGCTACGGCGTTTACCTGGCATTCGCGACCGGCGCATGGTTCTGCCTGGTGGCACGCCTGTTCAGCCAGCCTCGGATTCGCGCGGATGGGCCATTGGTTTGATCGGGCGATGGGTGGGGTACTTGTTGCGCTGGGTTTGAAGCTGGCGTTGACGGAGATGCATTGATGTTGGGTTTAGTGAAGTACCACTGTTTAAGGAATTAGGTTGGGTACTACCGCCTTTAGACGGCAGGGATGAGTAAATGGATTTTCTAACCGATGTTCCCAGTTGGGATGATGTAGCGCGTAATCTTGAAGAAAAGTTCGGTAATTTAAACCAGTCGTTAGATCAGGGCTGGGAAAGCACGCTCGGCAGTTGGAATGGCTTCACTCGACGCGTGAGCACCGAGGCCACTCTTGCCTACGGCAGTGTAGGGGGAAGCCGCATCGAATCGGTCAGGTCGGCGATGGCCAAGTCCTATCCCATTATCCAACTAGATCTGACGCGCAAATGGGCATCCATCAACATCGCCGATATCCTGCCCACGTTGCTGCAATTGGTTAAAGCGGTCGCCATGATCATGGGCGGCAGCGTAGCTGTAGGGGCCGTTGCCGGTGGGGCGGCTGGATCGCTAGCGTTTGGAGCGGGTGCGTTACCGGGAGCTGTGGTGGGTGGGGGCATAGGCGCGCAAGTTGGCAACTTGATTCTGCTGGGGATGGGGCTTTCAGCCATCGCCGATTATTTCTACCAGGGGCTACCTCCTTGTCTCGCAAGCATTTATGAGGGCATCGTTACCGCATGGAACGCTGAAGATGGCGTCAGACCTGCCGGACTTGACCCTACAGGCGCGTCCGCATGGATAGTGGACGAGCGTATAGACGCAGCAGCGAGGAAGCTTGCCAGAGGTCAGGAGCAGTTGGTAATGCTGTTGCTGACAGCCATTGTTACTTATATCTCTAGAGGACAGATTAAGGCTGGAGTCGTGAGCAGCCTGGACAGCATTGCCGCGCGTAGCGCAAAGCTTCAAGCAGACATGACTAACAAAGAGATTGCTGGTTGGTTAGCTCGAAATGAACAAGGCTTGTTGGCACTTCCTGAATTGCGAGTACGCGAGCCGATACCGTTGGCTAAACAAGAACTTGAAGCCGAGATTAAAAAGCAGACAGAAAGGCCAGAAATTACTAAAAAAGAGCAAGAAACTAGCGCCCCGATACAGCCAGAAAAACCAAAAACTGATAAAAAAGACGACGAACCACCTCCTAAAGGAAATCCCGTTTTAGGTGTATTGGAAGACAGTGTGTTCGCACAAAAAATGTCTAAGCCGACCAAGGCGTTTAGCAAAGACGGACAAAATATTTATTCTATGGCTGCAGGGCAGCCCATAAATACAGTGTCCGATCTCACGAGTGCCTTGGAGACTGGCGCCATAACCCCTAGGCAAGTACCTCTTGATTACGTTGTTGTTGATGGGCACAATGTCATAGCAAATACCCGAAGCTCAACAGCGCTTATAAATGCTGGTATACCCAAGAGTCAGTGGTATGGGGCTAATAAAACAGGTGTTGTAGCTTTTGAGAATACAACTTTCGACGAGCTTGTCAAAGAGCAGCTTAGAAAGAATTACGGCGGCTCCGTACTTAATGCAAGAAGGTAATAATTAATGAAGCTATCTCAACCCCAAAAGCTTTTAGATCTTGATACCTTTCTACCTTCAGATGGTGAAGATGATTTTTCAATGTCTTATGCTGAGAACTATCTTACACTCGATATATATTACGATCCGGAGCTTTCTGCGCCTACACGCGTAAAGAAAAGCCTTCGATTTTTCTGGCCTAGCTATTTTGTAAAGACTCCGTTCCCGGGTCATAGCTTTTTTAGTTGCCCTGACGACCGGGATTTATCGTTGCTGAGTTGCTTGGTTGAGTATAAAAGCTCAGAAATCGTGGATATCGCTAATAAAATGTCTAGCTCGGCCAATTTTAGGCACTTTCGGTTGTATCTTCAGTCTGAAGGGGCAGCACTTCACATCGTAGCGCAGTCATTCGAAGTTATAGACCAGTCTTGAGAGGAAGCCACTCCGCAGGGACTTTATCGATTAGCCACACTTCGTTTTCGGCCTTATAAAACTTGAAGCCCATTTCATGCATTCGAAGGGCTTCAATTTTCAGGACAACTGGCTTGCCATAGCGAAGCCCTACGGAATGTGCAGTTTCTGGGCTTTCCGACAAGTGCACATGATGACGTATTCCCGGAATGAGTCCTTTCTCATAGATTGATTCCAAGAATCTGGTGGCCGTACCATGGTAGAGGAGTGTGGGCGGTATCGTCTGCGTGTGTTGAAGATTTACTGTGCGAGTTGAATGACCTTGCGCGGCTCGGATAAGTTGTCGGCTTTCTGAAATAATAAATCTTTTCTTCTCGCTTTCGTTAACCACCTTCTCCAACAGGTCTCGGTCAATAACGCGATTATTTCTCGAGGCGCACAGGATTAGCGCATCGATATCGGCCCATCCATCTGAATCCAGCTCCAAGCCGATGGCTTCTGGTTCATGCCTTAAGACATAACTTAAAAACTTGCTGCTTTCGTCAAGTAATTTCTTGTCCACACCGATTCCTCATAATGGCCAGCATTGAACGTGAAAGCTAAAGCTTCATCCGAAGAAAATCAATCCTGACCGCTGCTGCATCGTTATTCAGCAACGTTGGAACATTCTTGAGCGGTTAGGTATTCCAATGACACCTTTCTTATGATCTCGGCGGCACCGAAAAAATTCTTTATACCGGTCCAGAATTTCCTAGGCCAAGTTGGTATTTTTTAGGCACCTCAGACCAACAATTCATCCCTTCGGCTGATCCGATCGACGCGCCCAGGCCCTACAGTGCATATTTTCAGCCCCCGCACCTGCACCGTGAAAAGGGATTCCTATGCTGCACACCCGCGTGATTCCGCCCGCCGAAGGGGCGTACCAGTACCCTCTGTTGATCAAGCGACTGCTGCTGTCAGGCGTGCGCTACGAAAAAAACCGTGAAATCGTTTACCGGGACCATTCGCGCTATTCGTATCAAATGCTCAACGAGCGCATCTGCAGGCTGGCCGGTGCGCTGACGGCGGCCGGGGTCAAGGCGGGTGACACCGTGGCGGTGATGGACTGGGACAGCCATCGTTACCTGGAGTGCATGTTTGCCATCCCGATGATTGGCGCGGTGATCCACACCATCAACGTCCGGCTTTCGCACGAGCAGATCCTGTTCACCATGAACCATGCCGAAGACAAGCTCGTGCTGGTGAACAGCGAATTCGTGCCCCTCTACAACGCCATCGCCGGGCAACTGACGACCGTCGAAAAAACACTGTTACTGACCGACACCGATGGCGCGACCGCCGACCTGCCCAATCTTGTGGGCGAGTACGAAGCGTTGCTGGCGGCGGCGAGTCCGCACTATCAATTCGAGGATTTCGACGAGAACTCGGTGGCGACCACGTTCTACACCACTGGCACGACGGGGAACCCCAAGGGCGTTTATTTCACCCATCGCCAACTCGTGCTGCACACCATGGCCGTCGCGACGATCATGGGCAGCGTCGAAGGCATTCTGGGCGGCGACAAGGTCTACATGCCGATCACGCCGATGTTCCACGTTCATGCGTGGGGCGTGCCGTATGCCGCGACCATGCTGGGCGCGAAACAGGTGTATCCCGGCCGTTACGACCCCGAGTTGCTGGTGCAGCTCTGGCAGAAGGAAAAGGTCACGTTTTCCCACTGCGTGCCCACCATCATGCAAATGGTCCTCAACGCCAAAGCCGCCCAGAACATGGATTTCACCGGCTGGCACATCATCATCGGCGGCAGCTCGCTCAATCGTTCGCTGTACGAGGCAGCCAAGGCCAAAGGCATTCAGCTGTCTGCCGCCTACGGCATGTCCGAGACCGGGCCATTGGTGTCGGTTGCGCACCTGAATGACGACTTGATGGCCGCCAGTGAAGACGAACGCACTGCTTACCGAATCAAGGCCGGCGCGCCGGGTGTGCTGGTTGAGGCAGCGATTGTCGATGGCGAGGGCAATTTCCTGCCTTCCGACGGCGAGACCCAAGGCGAACTGGTGCTGCGCGCACCGTGGCTGAGTGAAGGTTATTACCGCGAGCCGGAGAAGGGCGCCGAACTGTGGGCTGGGGGCTGGCTGCACACCGGTGACGTGGCGACGCTGGACAGCATGGGCGGGATCGACATTCGTGACCGCATCAAAGACGTGATCAAGACCGGCGGCGAATGGGTGTCTTCCCTGCAACTGGAGGACCTCTGCAGTCGCCATCCCGGTGTGCGCGAAGTGGCTGTGGTGGGCATCGCCGATCCTCAGTGGGGCGAGCGACCGTTTGCGCTGCTGGTCGCCCGCGAGGGTCACGTCCTGGATGCCAAGACCCTTAAGGAACATCTCAAGCCGTTTGTGGAACAGGGGCACATTAACAAGTGGGCGATCCCGAGCCAGATCGCCCTTGTTACCGAAATTCCCAAGACCAGCGTCGGCAAGCTCGACAAGAAGCAAATACGTCAGAACATCCTCGAATGGCAGGGCAGTAACAGCGCTTTCCTCTCCACGCTCTGACGCTTTCCTTCGCGGCCATTTCATCGGTTCATCCCCGTGAAAATGTGCCGCGAAGGCTCTAATCCGGCGTCTTCCTTGCCAATTCTCTTTTTTCAGCCATGATCCCCCTGCGTTGTAATTTGCCATTCTGGAGTCGGCGTGCCAGAGGTGTTGGCGCTGCAAATCACACTTTAGAGGGATCAAGCAGCAGCCCCTGCTGGCTATAGTCGGCAGTAGGTAGGTACCGGAGAAAAGGCGCACTGATCGTTTCGCAGTTGTTTGGCTGCCCGATCGGCGTTGACACCCAGGCACTGCGGCCCGTCTGCCTGAGTCGTTTCTGGAAGCACCCACTGCCATAAAAATAAAAGCACATGGAGTAGCGTCGATGACATCAGCTAACCAGTTCTGGCGCCGGGCTAAATTGCCCCTGGCCGTCAGCCTCGCTTCCACGCTCGCCGGCCCTGCATTCGGCGTCAGTTTCAATATCGGAGAAATCGAAGGCAACTTCGACTCGTCGCTCTCAATAGGGGCAAGCTGGTCCACCCAGAACGCCAACAAGAACCTGATCGGCTCCAACAACGGCGGTCACGGTCTTTCGCAAACCTCCGACGACGGTCACTTGAACTTCAAAAGCGGCGAAACGTTTTCGAAGATCTTCAAGGGCATCCACGATCTTGAACTGAAATACGGCGACACCGGTGTGTTCCTGCGGGGCAAGTACTGGTATGACTTCGAGCTCAAGGATGAAAGCCGTGACTTCAAGGACATCAGCGATTCCGGCCGCAAGGAAGGCGCCAAATCCTCAGGTTTCGAGCTGCTCGACGCATTCGTCTATCACAACTATTCCATTGCCGATGAGCCGGGCTCGGTGCGTCTGGGCAAGCAAGTCGTCAGTTGGGGTGAAAGTACCTTCATCCAGGGCGGCATCAACAGCATCAACCCGGTCGACGTGTCCGCGTTCCGTCGCCCTGGCTCGGAAATCAAGGAAGGTCTGATTCCGGTCAACATGTTCTACCTGTCGCAAAGCCTGACCGAAAACCTGTCGGCTGAAGGCTTTTACCAGCTGGAATGGGACCAGACCGTCGTCGACAACTGCGGCACCTTCTTCTCGCAACCGGACGTGATCGCGGACGGCTGCAACAGCAACCTGGCCGTACTGCGTACCCGCAACAGCCTCAATGCGGCTCTGCCTGCCGCGTTGCGTGGCCCCGTTCAGAACACGCTGGCTGCGCGCGGCGTGAACTTTGGTAATCCTGACGAGGGCGCAGTGGTCGCCCGCGGCCCTGATCGCGATGCCCGAGACAGTGGCCAGTACGGCCTGGCCATGCACTACAACTTCGAGCCGCTGGACACCGAGTTCGGCGCCTATTACATGAACTACCACAGCCGTCTGCCGATCTTCAGCGGCAAGGGCGGGCCGGCAAGCGCCTACAGCGCAGCGGGCCTGGTTGGCGGTCTGGCGGCCAACGGCGTTCCTCGAGGCGTCGCGGCGGCCCTCGCGCCAACCCTGTTGCCCGTCGTGGTCGCTGCCAACTCCAGCTACTACGTTGAATACCCGGAAGACATTCACCTGTTCGGCCTGAGCTTCTCCACCACCTTGCCCACCGGCACGGCGTGGAGCGGCGAAGTCAGCTATCGCCCTAACGCACCGGTGCAGTTGAACACTACCGACATCCTGTATTCCGGCCTGTCGCCGCTGAACTCGAACGTGTCGCTGCTGCAGGGCGCACCCGGCCAGGACCAGAAAGGCTATCGCCGCAAGGAAATCAGCCAGGCGCAGACCACCTTCACGCACTTCTTCGACCAGGTGATGGGCGCCGAACGTCTGACCGTAGTGGGTGAGGTGGGCTGGACCCACGTCGGCGGGCTGGAAAGTACATCGAAACTGCGTTATGGCCGCGACCCGAGCTATGGGCCGGGCCCGCTGCCAGGCGGTCAATGTCAGACCCTCAACGCCAGCACCCTGGGCACTGCCGCGCAGAACAACCTCAGCCGCTACTGCGAAAACGATGGCTTCACCACCACCGATTCGTGGGGTTACCGCGCTCGCGCCATCTGGGATTACAACAACGTCTTCGCCGGGGTGAACCTGCGTCCGAGCGTGGCCTGGTCCCACGACGTCGACGGCTACTCGCCAGGTCCTGGCGGCAACTTCGAGGAAGGTCGCAAGGCCGTGAGTCTGGGCCTCGACGCCGAGTACCAGAACACCTACACCGCCAACCTTTCCTACACCAACTTCTTCGACGGCAAGTACACCACCGTGGACGATCGCGACTTCGTAGCGCTCAGCTTCGGCATGAACTTCTAAGGACAATAATGAAAATGAAAATCACGAAGGGTCTGTTGCAGGTTGGCGTGTTGGGTCTGTCGTTGTTGGCGACCAGCGTGATGGCTGCGGTGTCCGACGCCGAAGCCGCCAAGCTGGGCACCACGCTGACGCCGATGGGCGCGGAAAAAGCCGGCAACGCTGCCAACACCATTCCGGCCTGGAGCCCGATGCCGACCAATGCTGGCGCCGTGGACGACAAAGGCTTCCTGGCCAACCCGTACGCCAATGAAAAAGCGCAGTTCACCATCACTGCGCAGAACGTGGATCAGTACAAGGACAAACTCGCCCCGGGCCAGTACGCGATGTTCAAGCGTTACCCGGACACCTACAAGATGCCGGTCTACCCGTCCCATCGTGGCGCGACTGTGCCCGCTGACGTATTCGCCGCCATCAAGAAAAACGCCACCAACACCAAGCTGGTGGGTGGCGGCAACGGCCTGGAGAATTTCGAAACCGCAGTGCCGTTCCCGATTCCGAAGGATGGCCTTGAGGTCATCTGGAACCACATCACCCGTTATCGCGGCGGCAGCGTCTCGCGTCTGGTTACCCAGGCCACGCCGCAGACCAACGGCTCGTTCAACCCGGTGTACTTCCACGACGAGTTCGTCTTCCGCGACAAGATGAAGGATTTCGATCCGAAGAACCCGGGCAACATCCTGTTCTACTTCAAACAGGAAGTGACGGCGCCGGCGCGTCTGGCAGGTTCCGTACTACTGGTGCACGAAACCCTCGATCAGGTCAAAGAGCCGCGCGCGGCGTGGGTTTATAACGCGGGTCAACGTCGCGTACGCCGTGCGCCGCAAGTGTCCTATGACGGGCCGGGCACCGCCGCCGATGGCCTGCGAACCTCCGACAACCTCGACATGTTCAACGGCGCGCCAGACCGCTACGACTGGAAGCTGATTGGCAAACAAGAAATGTACATCGCCTCTGATAGCTACAAGCTCGACGATCCGAAGCTGAAATACACCGACATCATCAAGGCCGGCCACATCAATCAGGACCTGGCGCGCTATGAACTGCGTCGCGTCTGGCACGTGACTGCCACGCTGAAAGAAGGCCAGCGTCACATCTACGCCAAACGTGACTTCTTCATCGACGAAGACACCTGGCAGGCCGCGGTCATCGATCACTATGACGGCCGTGGTCAACTGTGGCGCGTGGCTGAAGCCCACGCCGAAAACTACTACGACAAACAAGTGCCGTGGTATGCCCTCGAAGCTCTGTACGACCTGCAATCAGGCCGCTACCTGGCGCTGGGCATGAAGAACGAAGAGAAAAAAGCCTATGACTTCGGCTTTACCGCCACTGTCAGCGACTTCCAGCCCAACGCGCTGCGTCAGGAAGGCGTGCGCTAACGGCTGACCGAACAAGCGGGGAGCGTGCAACGTTGATCACAGCTACAGCGCACTGAAGTCCTCCGCGTTTTACCCTATGGCTGAACCCCATAGCGCAGAAAGTAAACACCCCGAGTGGTCGGGGTGTTTTTTTTTTGACCAAGGTTTGCGTCCACAGGACACTGTTCCTCTTTATGCGTGGATCACGGCGGAAATGAAAAATGCTGTGCTCGAACCGAGCCGTCATCCAGCTCCTTTATCACAACATTCTTCAGATGCTCCGAGCCGAACGAGTTCGCGGTGCAGGTTTTGCTCATGATGGTTTTGTTGAGCTTGAGTACCTCTAGAAACGCTTTGGCACCGAAGGTTTGTTGAGGCACACCTACGACATATCCGTAATCACCCGTGCGAAATCCAAAATAGGTGGTGTATGTCGCCTTATCTACCCACCGAAAAAGCGGGCGGGTTGCTCGGAATGTTTGCGTCATCTCATCCTTTTCAGGCGTCCCGAATCGATAGGTGATGGTTTCTTTGTTGGCACTGCTGCACAGAGAGACTGACCGCTGATTTTGCTCATCAAGACGGCAACCGGCAATGAGGGTTTCGCCTTTGACGCAACTGACGTCCTCACTGGCGAGAACTGACACGCTCATCAGAATCGTAACTGTGAATCCGAGGCTCAAAATCGACTTGATGCATGTACTTCTTTGATTCACTCTTTTCATGCTTCGGACTCATTCAGCTCGACGCTTACTTGACCAAGGAAATACCAGGCCATCAATGTCCGCATGTGCCCCGCAAATACCCAGGCCTAACGCGGTTGGGTCGACATTTCTCGACGAGATGATCAGCGCTGCATCCGTTCGGATCATCCGTACTCGTCCGTGCGCGGTTTCGTAAATCAGGTGTCGGCCAGCTTCTTTCATGAGAAATGAAAACGCACAGACATGCTGATTGGCCTGGGTGCTTTCAAGCGTCACCAGATAGTCCTCACCTTTTTTGCGTGCTTCTAAACTGTCGCTGAAAACGTCTGAGCAGTCAGATCCGTTCTCTGGCGAGGTGCAAAGCAAACTGCCTACTCTGAACGTACCCTCCCAAGAGAAGTTAGCTTGTGCGTTGGTGGACGAACTCGCTACAGCAACTGTCGTTGCGCAACCGACACCAATAATGGCGAAGCGCTTGGGAAGTGCCGCCATCCACACGCTGCATCTCATATAAAGCACTCTCCTAAAATTGGGCATATGCAGGTAGTATCTGGAGCAGGGTTTACTTGTAGCCAAGTGATTTTAAATTTTCAGGAACTGCGTATCCTTGCTTGTATTCAAGCGTGTATGAGTTGGTTTTCTGCCCCAGGGTAGTGGTCTCACAGTTGGCTTCAGCTTCAAACGATCTTGTATTTCTCACCGTCTCTCTGACGACGATGTCAGCGTAATTCTCTCGCGACTGCTGCATTGCCAGAGTCATATGCCTTTCTTGAAAGCTTCCAGCGCAGTGCGTGTCCCATTCACCAAACCGCTCTTGGACAGTGAGTCCTTTCAATACATTGTTCAATCCGTTGTCACCTAAGCTGTATAGACTCAGCGAGGTCGAACCGTATGGATTTGGCTGTGACGATCCTTCCCACAAAGTCCGGATCCCGAACGCAACGTTATTTTTATCTAATCGGTAATTTGCCGTGTCTATCGTTATTCCATAACTGTTGATTGCGCCTGCGTCGAGAGTCTCTTTCTCACGGGTTGTGCCCACGATGCTTTGCGTAGAGGGGTCTATGATCACTAAATCCAGGTCAGCAATTACATCTGTTTTGATGGCGGTTGCGAAAATCAGTAATCCGGTGGCCGGCCATCGCTTACAAACTGTCTCGTGCTCGGTAGGCGCATAGCCTACATAGCGTTCAGTGAGAAGAGCCTCATATTCCTCAAAACAGGCTGCTTCGGTGGCCGCGCTTGTCAGCATCAACAGTATTGCTGGCAACCCTTTTATGAGCCCGGTCCGTGTGCCGTTTTTGGCGGCCCCGCGAAAGTGCCTTATTATATTTTCTGGACGTATCATTCTAAAATTCCGCTCGCCCAGATTCTTTCGAAATTCTTGACGCGATTTCGTCTACTCTTGGTGCCTTTGTTGACGATATCGGTTACCAGGTTTACAACGTCCGGCATTGCTCCCTTGTCCGCAATTTCATATATCTTCTTGCTCAGCCAGAAGTTTATCGCTGATCGCGTTGCGTATCTCATGTGGGTGAGCAGATCCGGGTTTTCTACAAAGTTTACTTTGTCTTCAGGCCAGTTGTGCTGGTTCTCGACATGCCAGTCGTTGAAAACTTTATAGTTATGAATACCTGTTAATTGCTTGAGCCCGCGCCCGCGGTATTTCCAGCCATCACCGCTGGCGTGGCCTCTGTTGCCCAGTTCACTTCGTGCTCCGTAGGCACCGTTCGCGATCGCTTCAAAATCTGATTGGGACATAGGAAAACCATCTTCCTTTATCCTCCCGTGCTTTTTATAGTATCCGTGTTTTTTAGCTTCGTTCGGTCGAGTCCTGAAGTAGCTAAAAAGTGCTATAAGTGCATCGGCGCTGTAAGTTAGATCTTCAATGACACTTAATCCTTCGCCTGTCTCCTCCAATATCTGAGCGAAAAAGTGAGCGCGTCTTAAGGGGGTGTCAAGTTTGTAAACTTCAATTTTTGCATTAAGCTCGTCGGCGATTGTGGTCAAGTCCTTATGCCGATTTGAGTCCAGCCGGGGATAAAGCTTAAGCATCGCTTCCAGGCTGAACGTGAATCCACTTCCTTGAAAGCTACTGATCAACCCGATCGGATGCAGATGATGCACCTTCCCATCCGCCGGCAACCCAAGCCGTCCGGCCACCTCTGCCCACCAACTCATCGCCTTGATCCGCTCCTTCTCCGCCAACCAGTTCAGGTTAGGCGTCGCCCCGCCATGCCCCAGCAAGTCATCCAGCGCATCCCACTTGCCCGGGACGTGATGCCATTCGCTTTGGTAGCGAACTATCAACTGCGAAATCGACTGGGCATGGGCTGAGAAACTCAGTGCGGCTTGTATCTCGCTGCCGCTCAGTTTGCCGTCGCGGTTTCGGTCAATGATGTCGAACAGGCGCTTTTTGATCGGGCCTTGGTCGGCCTTGTCAGCCGCCGCGCCATGGCGTGTGATCTCGTCCTCGTTGAACCGGCCTGATGCACGCATAAAAGAGGCGAGCATGCTCCGCGGTGAATCGTAGTCTGCCAGGGTCTCGTAACCCTCCCACGACCAAGGACTGAGCCACGGCGTCACGCCGACTTCTTCACGCACCCAACCGTCGAGCAGGTTGTTGTCGGCGTCATGCAGCAGCCCATTCAGGCGATACCAGTTGCACGCTTTGCTGTCACCACTGGCAGGCACCGCGATTTTTCGTTCGGCCGGCAAGCCGTCGATCAGACTTTTGGGAAGCAACAACTGCGCGGCGCTGAACGTGCCTGCCGCCTTCAACGTCGGCGGCTTTTTGCTGCTGAACGTGCCCTGATGCGCGATTACGCGAGTGCCTTTGACGAGTTTCAGCCAAGTCCTGCTGCTGGCGGGCAGTTTGTCTGCCCAAAGGCGGCTCAGGCGCAGGAACGTTTTCACGTCGCCCGCGCTGAATACCTCCAGGTGCAGACGATTCTCCGGGTAATCGACGGCGCCTTCGTGAT
>NZ_JBDFPL010000013.1:0-88915 GCF_039672565.1 Pseudomonas sp. Ps21-P2 | reverse complement strand
ACATCGTTGGGTATTACAACAATGAGCGGCTGCACTCGAAACTGGGTTATCTGCCACCGACCGTTTACGAACGGACGATGGCCTTGAAACCACCTATCGAGGTGTCCGGAATTAGTTGACCACTACAGCGCGCCACGCCGCAAAATTGAGGGTGTTCGCACCGGCCTCTTCCCGGCTAAAGCCGGTCCCACTGAAATGCAGCGATATCAGCTTGGATCAACCGGCCTCTTCAGCTTCGGATTCGGGAAGAACTGCACGCCCTGCACCTTGGGATCGGCCGGCTTTACCACAGGCTTGTTCACCCGCGTGCCAAGTTCTGTCGGGATCGATTGCCCCTGCGCATTGAGGGTGTCGGAATAACCACAGTGCACGCACTCACGGTGCGGCACGTCGTCTTCGTTCCACATCATCAACTTGTCAGGCTCGCTGCACGCCGGGCAAACCGCCCCGGCGATGAAGCGCTTCTTGGTAATCACCCGTGGTGTCTCGGTCATGCTGCCGCTTCCTCACTCAAGCCCGAATGGCGCAAGAGTGCGTCAATCGAAGGCTCGCGTCCGCGGAAGTCGACGAACAGCACCATCGGCGCCTGTGACCCGCCCCGCGCCAAAATGGCTTCACGGAACGCCCGGCCGGTCTGCTCGTTGAACACGCCTTCTTCCTCGAACTTCGAGAATGCATCGGCAGACAGCACTTCGGCCCATTTGTAGCTGTAGTAGCCCGCCGCGTAACCGCCGGCAAAGATGTGGGCAAAGCTGTTCGGGAAGCGGTTGTACGCAGGCGGACGCATCACCGACACCTCGTCACGCACGCCTTCCAGCACTTGCAGCGTGGTGCGGCCGTCGCCGTGGGTGGCGTGCAGTTCGAAGTCGAACAGCGAGAATTCCAGCTGGCGGACCATCATCAGGCCGGACTGGAAATTCTTCGCCGCCAGCATTTTCTCCAGCAGGTCCTGAGGCAGCGGCTCGCCGGTTTCGTAATGGCCGGAGATCAGCGCGAGGCCTTCCGGCTCCCAGCACCAGTTTTCCATGAACTGGCTCGGCAGCTCGACCGCATCCCACGCCACGCCGTTGATGCCCGACGCGCCCGCATGTTCGACGCGGGTCAGCAGGTGGTGCAGGCCATGGCCGAATTCATGGAACAGGGTGGTGACTTCATCGTGGGTGAGCAGCGCCGGCATGCCGCTGACCGCTGGGGTGAAGTTACAGACCAGATTGGCCACCGGGCTTTGCAGCGTGCCTTCAGCGGTGCGACGACGATCGCGGGCGCCGTCCATCCACGCACCGCCACGCTTGTTGGCGCGGGCGTAGAGATCAAAGAAGAAGCGCCCGACGTGCTGGCCGTTTTCCTTGATTTCGAACAGGCGGACGTCCGGGTGCCAGGTGTCGAAGCCCTTCTGCTCGGCGATTTCGATGCCGTACAGTTTTTGTACGATCGCGAACAGGCCGGTCAGCACTTTGTCGACCGGGAAGTAGGCGCGCAGCGCTTCCTGGGAAACGCTGTAGCGCTGTTCGCGCAGCTTCTCGCCGTAGAAACCGCTGTCCCAGCTTTGCAGGTCCGGGCAGCCTTGTTCGGCAGCATAGGCTTTCAGCTGCTGCAGATCCTGAACAGCAAAGGGCTTGCTGCGCTTGGCCAGATCACGCAGGAAGCTGAGGACCTGATCGCTGGACTCGGCCATTTTGGTGGCCAGGCTCAGCTCGGAGAAGCTGGCGAAACCCAGCAGTTTGGCCAGTTCCTGACGCAGATCGAGAATCTGCTCCATGATCGGGCCGTTGTCGTTTTTGCCAGCGTTCGGGCCCTGGTCAGACGCGCGGGTGCAGTACGCGGCGTAGACTTCTTCGCGCAGCGCGCGGTCTTCGGCGTAGGTCATGACGGCGTAGTAACTCGGGAACTCGAGCGTGATCAGGTAGCCTTCGAGATCTTTCGCTTGGGCTGCGGCGGCCATTTGCGCCTTGGCCGAATCGGTCAGGCCGGCGAGGGCAGCTTCGTCAGTGACGTGCTTGCTCCAGGCTTGGGTCGCGTCGAGCAGTTGGTTAGAGAACTGGCTGCCCAGCTCGGACAGCTTGCTCTGCACCTCGGCGTAGCGTTTTTGCTGTTCTGGCGGCAGGTCGATGCCCGACAGGCGGAAATCACGCAGCGATTGTTCAAGAATGGTCTTCTGGGCGACGTCGAAATTGGCCGCTTCCGGGCTGTTGGCCAAGGCTTCGAAGGCCTGGAACAGTTCGCGGTTCTGACCCATCTCGGTCGAATAGGCGCTCAGTGCCGGCAGGCAAGACTCATAGGCCTCGCGCAGTTCCGGGCTGTTGCACACGGCGTTCAGGTGGCTGACCGGGCTCCAGGCGGCGCCCAGGCGATCATTGAGTTCGTCCATCGCCAGCACCAGGCCAGCCCATGTAGGCTGAGAACCTTGCTTGGCGAGGATGTCGGCAATCGCGGCGCGGTTGTCGGCGAGAATCTGTTCGATGGCAGGTTTTACATGCTCGGCGCGAATCGCCGAGAAAGGTGGCAGGTCGTAGGATTGCAACAGAGGGTTGTTCGCGCTCACGGTTTGGCACCTTGGCTAAAAGAAACACCCACGCATCTTAATTACAATCGGCGTCGGCCGCAGCTATCGGCGCCAGAGAAGGAGCCTATCGTGGCCATTCGCACGTTCCAGCAGCACACCCCGGCCCTTGGCGAGCGGGCGTTTGTCGACCATTCGGCGGTTGTGATCGGCGATGTCGAAATCGGCGTCGACAGTTCGGTCTGGCCGCTGACCGTCATCCGTGGCGACATGCACCGCATCCGCATCGGCGCGCGCACCAGCGTGCAGGACGGCAGCGTGCTGCACATCACCCACGCCGGGCCGTTCAACCCGGACGGTTTTCCGCTGTTGATCGGCGACGAAGTGACCATCGGCCACAAGGTCATGCTGCACGGCTGCACCGTCGGCAATCGCATCCTGATCGGCATGGGCACCACGATCATGGACGGTGCGGTGGTGGAGGACGAGGTGATCATCGGCGCGGGCAGTCTGGTGCCGCCCGGCAAACGCCTTGAGAGCGGGTTCCTCTACGTCGGGCGTCCGGTGAAACAAATGCGTCCGCTGACCGAGAAAGAGATCGCCTTCTTCCCCTACAGCGCGACCAATTACGTAAAGCTGAAAGACCAGCACCTGGCCGAAGGCTTCGACAAACCCTGCTGAGAGCACCCATGCATTACCAGAATATCCTGTTCGACCTGGACGGCACCCTGACCGATCCGCGCGAAGGCATCACCCGGTCCATCCAGTTTGCCTTGAGCAAGCTGGGCATCGACGAACCCGACACCACCCGGCTTGAGCACTTCATTGGCCCGCCGCTGTTGCAGCAATTCATGCGCGCCTACGACTTCGACGAAGCGAAGGCCTGGGAGGCCGTGGGCTTTTACCGCGAGCGCTTCAAGGTGACGGGCCTTTACGAGAATCTGGTGTTTGATGGCGTGTTCGAATTGCTGGACATGCTCTCGGATCAGGGCCGGACGCTGTTCATCGCGACGTCAAAACCCTGGGTGTTCGCCCATGAAATAGCCCGGCATTTCGATTTCGCGCGCCATTTCAAGCTGATCTACGGCAGCGAGCTGGACGGTACCCGCACTGACAAGGTTGAGCTGATTCGGCATTTGCTGGATGAAGAGCAGCTCGACCCGAAACAGACGCTGATGATCGGCGACCGCAAACACGATTTGATTGGCGGCAAGCGCAACGGGTTGGATGTGGTAGCGGTGGGTTACGGGTTTGGCAGTCGCGAAGAGCTGGAGGCCGAGGCGCCAACCTATCACTTTGAGTCTGTCAGCGCGCTGCATCGGGCGTTTCTCAAAAGCTGAGAGCACTCAATCAGGCAAGCGATGATCGTTCCCACGCAGAACGGGGGAACGATCATGCCGCTTAGGCTTTTTGGGCCAGCCGCTGCAGCGCCGCCTTGCGTTCATCCTTGGGCAGTCCGCCCAGCTTTTCCACCGCCGAATAGAATGCGGGCCAATCGCCGTTCACCTGCCTGAACAACGCTTCAAACGCCGGTACCCACTGATCGTACAGACCAATGGGCAGCAGGCGTGCGTTGTTCATCGGTGCATACACCCAGCCGTCAAAGCGCTTATCGCCGCCCCACTGACTGTCGCGCAGCTGCCGATACTCGCTGCGCAGACGCTCGAACTCAGCGGCCTTGCGTGCGCGCATGACCTGCGGACTCAGCGGCTCGGCGTACAGCGCCTTCAGCCGATCCCGGGTGTCGAGCGCCAACTGTGTGAGTTGATCGCGTCGCCGCGCTTCCGAAGACCCGCCGTCCGCAGGCAAACCCCGCGCCGCGCGCCACTGACGTGTGCCTTCCTGCTCCACGAAACTGGCGTAGGACTCGTTGAACTCGCTGTCGTCCTTCACGTAAAACCGCTGGTGCGCCAACTCATGAAAGATCAGCGTGGCCAGACGCTCATCGCCCCAGTTCATCATCGAGCTGATAATCGGATCATCGAACCAGCCGAGCGTTGAGTACGCTTCCACGCCGCTGACATACACGTCTTTACCCTCCAGCTTCTGAACAGCCGCATCCCCCCGCGCGGCGCCCTGGGTGTAGTAGCCGCGGTAGGCCACGCACCCGGCGATGGGGAAGCAATGGGTGACAGGATCAAGGGAAAATTCGCCGGTCGCGAATACGTTCCAGACGACATACGGGCGATGGATATCGGCGTAAAGGCGGTAGCTGCGGTTATCCGGCAGATGCAGATGCTCGGTCGCAAAGGCACGGGCCTGCTGAGATGTGCGCAGATGATCGCGCAGCGTAGGGTCGCGATTGGGGTCAGCGATGACGTCGGCAACCGGTTCGCGCGCCCGCAACAGGGCCATTTGGCCGCCGGCCAGTTGCGAGTAATAGGAAAGACTGGAGCAGCCGCCGAGGAGTAAAGTCGCCAGCACCGGCAGGCCGCGTTGCAACCAGGCCTTTTTCGATCGAATCATGCAGCAGCCTTAACGTCGATATTCATGAAGTCCAAACATTCAGCGTTATGCCGGACAGCCTGCCTCTGACGCAACCATCATCGCCATTTGTCCTGCTGCGGAGTTCATCATGCGCTTGCCTCTGTCCCTCGTTGCCCTGAGTCTTCTGGCCGGATGCGCGGGGCCGCTGCCTGCGGTTGATCCCCAGCAGGCGTGGGTCGATCTGCATACCTTTACCGGCAAAACCCTGATGGCGGACAAGCTGGACGGCGTGCGCACCTACGACGGACGCTTCTTTCAGGTGACGCCCGGCAAACACAAGCTCGAAGTGCGGTATGACTACGACTACGCTCCCGGCGCGATGGGCTTGTCGATGGACATCTACAACGAGCGAACCTGCTACGTAACGATCAACTACGACCGCTTCGAAGCCGGCCACCGCTACCGTCTCGACGTGCGCAATATTACCAACAGCATCGACGCACAGTTGCGGGACGAGCAACGCAACGTGCTCGCGGAGGAGGGGGACATTTTCTGTATTCCGTGACGCGTTATCTCGGCCTCGCCACCCACACAAGATGGCTTACACACAGCCTACGAACTACTTCAGCTCACGCCCGGACTAGCGACCGTTATTCTGGTAGATGATTTTTTTCGTGTCGTTTTCGCAAGTACCGACGACCATGCTCTGGTCGGTGACATCTTTATTGGCCACGATCTCCAACGTATATGAGCTGACGCTCTGAGCCTGGATCTTCGTTTCGATTTCAGCTTTAAGCTCTTCACACGGCTTGGGCGCAGCGAAGGCACTGGTGGTCAGAGCACCAAGAATCAGGATTGCGGCGATACGTTTCATATTCGACTCCTTCGGCACCGTGCGATACGCATCGGCCTAGCATGTGACCGTGGGGGCGCACGCCGGTTCTGGCGCGTCCATAACGAAGATGGCCCGCAATAGCGGGCCATCGAGTGCAACAGTAACGCGAATCAGCTCACCAGCGTGGCATCGAGCGTGATCTTGGCGTTGAGCACTTTCGAAACCGGGCAGCCTTCCTTCGCATCGTTGGTCAGTTTCTCGAACTGCTCCTGAGTTGCGCCAGGGATTTTGGCTTTCAGTGTCAGGTGCACGGCAGTGATCGCGAAGCCGCCATCAACTTGATCCAGGGTGACGTCAGCGGTGGTGTCGATGCTGTCAGCTTTCAGATTCGCATTGCCGAGGATCATCGACAGTGCCATCGAGAAGCAGCCAGCGTGGGCTGCGCCGATCAGTTCTTCCGGGTTGGTGCCCTTGCCGCCTTCGAAGCGGGCCTTGAAGCCGTACGGCGCTTCGCGCAGGACGCCGGTTTCAGTAGAGATGCTGCCGATACCCGACTTCAGGTCACCTTCCCAGTGGGCGGATGCTTTCTTGACGATGCTCATGGTGTCTCCTCATGAAAAGTGCGATTTCGCCCGCACGCGGACCAAAGTTCTGAGGAGTGTAGGCGGGACTTAGTTCAACGCTTATGCCCCATGTGCTTTTTTGCGGACGGGCGCAACGTTAAATCCGACCAAATTAGTAGGAAATTTCGCCTTACCCATTGCAACTCTGAAATCCGCCCTTATCCTATGGCTTAACGCAAATATTTAGTCTTAATGCCGGTTTGCTCGCGTGATGTCCCCGACGGATGCGCCGATTCAAGCCTCAAGAGGATCAACAACGGCCTATGAAACGATTAGCTGATGTGAAGATTTCGACGCTCGATCTGGTGCCCGTCCGCGAAGACAAAGGCCCGGCGGAATCGCTGCGTAATGCGCTGGACCTGGCGCAACACGTCGAGAAATGGGGCTACAACCGTTTCTGGGTGGCCGAGCACCACAACATGGACGGCATCGCCAGTTCGGCAACTTCTGTTCTGCTGGCCTATCTGGCCGGCGGCACGTCGACCATTCGGGTCGGGTCGGGCGGGATCATGCTGCCCAACCACGCGCCGCTGGTAATCGCCGAGCAGTTCGGCACGCTGGAAAGCTTGTTTCCGGGGCGGATCGACCTCGGTCTTGGCCGCGCGCCGGGTTCCGATCAGATGACGGCCCGCGCCCTGCGTCGCGAGCGCTCAGGCAGTGCCGATGATTTCCCGGATGACGTGACCGAACTGGTCAACTACCTCGGGCCGCGTCAGCCCCATCAGCGCGTTCTCGCTGTGCCCGGCACCAATACCAATGTGCCGATCTGGTTGCTGGGTTCGAGCCTGTTCAGTGCTCAACTGGCCGGTGAGCGGGGGCTGCCCTATGCATTCGCGTCGCACTTCGCGCCACGCTTCATGCACGAAGCGATTCGGGTCTACCGCAGTCACTTCAAACCTTCGGACGTCCTCGACAAGCCCTACGTGATGCTCGGCGTCCCGTTGGCCGCCGCAGAGACCGACGAGCGAGCTGAATACCTGGTGACGTCGGTGTACCAACGCATCCTGAGCCTGATGCGTGGGCAGAGTCTGATGCAGAAGCCGCCCGTCGAGAGCATGAATGGTTTGTGGCTGCCCCATGAACGTGATGCGGTGATGGATTTCCTGGGGCTGGCGGTCGTCGGCGGTCCGGAGAAGATTCGCGCGAAGCTGGATGTGCTGCTTGAGCAGACCGACGCAGATGAGCTGATCTTCACCTGTGACATGTACGAACATGCCGATCGCCTACGCTCTTACGAGATCTTGGCGCAAGCGGCGAGGGGCTGAGTCACGGCCTTTCGCTGAAACCTGTCCTGCCATAAACAAAAAAACCGACGCCATATGCGCCGGTTTTTTTGTATCAGCGGGCCGAGATCAGCCGCGCTTGTAAACGATTTCCTTGTTGCCGCCTTCGCAGGTGCCAACAACCTTACCGTCCGCCGAGCTGCCTTTTTCTACAGCTTCCAGCGTGTAGGAGGCGACGCCCTTGGCTTTGATCTTCGCGTCGATGTCGGCTTTCACGTCACCGCACGATTTACCAGCGGCCATCGTAGTGCCCGCAATGCTCAACAAGCCTATGGCCAACAGAACTTTTTTCATCGGTACATCCCCTCGTCAGGCGCATTTTCGGATCAACAAGGCCGCTCCAATCGGGGCGGCCTGACTACATGAACCAGCGTCATGAACCTTGGAAAAAGTCACGACTGCGCGGTATGTATAGCGAAGGTTGTGGCACTCGGCCACTCTAAAAGTTCAGCGACTCAGCTGTTGTCGATGCGGAAGCCAACCTTGATGGTCACCTGGAAGTGACCGACTTTGCCGTCTTCGATGTGGCCGCGGGTTTCCAGCACTTCGAACCATTCCATGAGCTTCACGGACTTGGCAGCCTGGGCAATAGCGTTCTGGATCGCGTCGTCGGTGCTCACGGTCGATGACCCGACCAGCTCCAGCATTTTGTAGGTGTGATGATCAGACATGGCAGTTCTCCTGAAAGGTGTTGCGCGGTGGCAGCGCCGCAGTGATTGTGTTCACTATCTCTGTGCCGAAATGCGGCCTAAAAGTTCAGAAGAAACGGCACTTCGCATTACGCACTGCACTTTCTCGAAACCCTGTAGTCGGAAACAACACACGCCACTCATCACAGCAGGAGAGTCAAATCATGGCATTCACGTCATCCCGTAAAGCGTCGTTGCAAAGCATGGAAGCCGAGATCGAGAGTCTGCTCAAGTCGCTGGAAGGCTTGAAGTCCGACGCTTCCGACGAGTCGCGCAAGACTCTGAAAAACCTGAAAGCCAACGCTGAAAGCGCGCTGAGCCATTCGCGCAGCCTGTTGAGCGATGTCTACGAAGACGTCAAAGTCAAAACTCGCGAAACCAGCGTTGCGACCCGTGACTACGCCCAAGAGCACCCTTGGACTACCGCAGGCGTCGCCGTTGGCGCAATCGGCCTGCTGGCAGCTTACCTGCTGTGCAAGCGCGGCTGATCAAGCCTGCCCCGATCGCTCGAGTTCCTGCTTGAGCCATCGAGCCAGGTGCTGAGCGCGCTCATCCGCGGCGCGCTTTGGTACCCATAACGCCAGCTGCGCCGGGGTTTCACTGAAACCCCATGGCGCGGCCAGGCGCCCGGCTTTCAAGTCGTCAGCCACCAACGGCTCCGGCGCGATCGCCACGCCAAGCCCTGCAACAGCCGCCTCCAGTAAATAATACAAATGCTCGAAATCCTGTCCGTAGCTCAGCGCGTTGGGCTCGATGCCGTTTTGCGTCGCCCATGCCGGCCAGGCTTGCAGCCGCGATGTGGTCTGCAGCAATGGCTCGCCCAACAGCGCATGGACCGGGGCGTGTCGCAGCTCGTCGAACCGCGCGAATCGTGGACTCATCACCGGCCCGATGCGCTCGCTGGCAAGCTCGAAGACCTGCATGTCCGTAGGCCATGGCGGTTCGGCGAATATCAGCAGTGCATCCAGCCCGGGACGTCGCGGGTCAAGGTCGCCTTCTCCTGCAGAGAGGTGCAGGCGCAGGTCGGGGAGATCCGCGTTAAGGCGCCCCAGCCTTGGAATGAACCAGCGTGCCAATAGGCTTCCAGAGCAGCCCAATACGAACGGCGCATTCGCGCTGCCCTGGCTAAGCTCAGCACAGACACCGCGCAGACGATCAAATGCTTCGGCACTCGCATCCCGCAACTGAATGCCTGCATCTGTGAGTTTCAGGCCACGTCCATCTTTGCTGAACAGGCTCACACCCAGGTGTTCCTCCAGCACTTTCAGCTGGCGACTCACGGCACCATGGGTCACGTGCAATTGCTCAGCCGCCTGACTGACACTGTTCAGCCGGGCGGTGGCTTCAAAAGCACGCAATGCGTTGAGGGGCGGAAGGTCTCGGCTCATGGGATGTGTGAGTTTTCCTGACAGGTTGCCCCGATCTTATCGGTTTTCATCGTCGCTGGCGCTGGTTAGAGTGTGATCACTGCCTGACGGCTAACTCTATTCGTATCTCCGGAGGTCCGCATGACCCAGACCCAAACTGCATACCGCGAAGGCCCGGACGACCGTGGCATGTTCGGCGCTTTCGGCGGACGTTACGTCGCTGAAACCTTGATGCCGCTGATCCTTGATCTAAACCGCGAGTACGAAATCGCGAAGAATGATCCTTCGTTCCTGAAAGATCTGGAGTACTTCCAGCGCGATTACGTGGGTCGTCCAAACCCGCTGTATTTCGCGGAGCGCCTGACCGAGCATTGTGGCGGCGCCAAGATTTACCTGAAGCGCGAAGAGCTCAACCATACCGGCGCGCACAAAATCAATAACTGTATCGGCCAGATCCTGCTGGCGCGGCGCATGGGCAAAAAGCGCATCATCGCCGAGACCGGCGCCGGCATGCACGGCGTTGCCACCGCTACCGTGGCGGCACGCTTTGGCCTGGAGTGCGTCATCTACATGGGCACCACTGACATCGAGCGTCAGCAAGCCAACGTGTTCCGCATGAAGCTGTTGGGCGCCACGATCATTCCGGTGGTCGCTGGTACTGGCACGCTGAAGGACGCCATGAACGAGGCACTGCGTGACTGGGTTACCAACGTCGACAGCACCTTCTACCTGATCGGCACCGTCGCAGGTCCGCACCCTTACCCTGCAATGGTTCGTGACTTCCAGTCCGTGATCGGCAAGGAAACCCGCGTTCAGATGCAAGAGCACGAAGGCCGTCTGCCGGACAGTCTGGTGGCGTGCATCGGCGGTGGCTCGAACGCAATGGGACTGTTTCATCCGTTTCTGGATGACACGAGTGTGCGCATCATCGGTGTCGAAGCGGCCGGCCACGGCATCGAGACCGGCAAGCACGCCGCCAGCCTGAACGGCGGCGTTCCGGGCGTACTGCACGGCAACCGCACCTTCCTGTTGCAGGACAACGACGGTCAGATTATCGACGCCCACTCGATTTCAGCCGGCCTCGACTACCCAGGCATTGGCCCTGAGCACGCTTGGTTGCATGACATCGGTCGCGTCGAATACACCTCGGTCACCGACGATGAAGCACTGGCTGCGTTCCACCAATGCTGCCGCCTCGAAGGCATCATCCCGGCGCTGGAAACCGCCCACGCCCTGGCTGAAGTGTTCAAACGCGCTCCAAACCTGCCGAAGGATCACCTGATGGTGGTCAACCTGTCCGGTCGTGGCGACAAGGACATGCAAACCGTAATGCACCACCTGGATCTGTCCCAGCAGGAGAAACACTGATGAGCCGCCTGCAAACGCGTTTTGCTGAACTGAAAGAACAAAACCGCGCAGCCCTGGTGACGTTCATCACGGCAGGCGACCCGGGCTACGACACCTCGCTGGCGATCCTCAAGGGATTGCCGAAGGCAGGTGCCGATGTAATCGAGCTGGGTATGCCGTTCACTGACCCGATGGCGGACGGCCCGGCAATTCAGCTGGCCAACATTCGCGCGCTTAACGCCAAGCAAAACCTGGCGAAGACGCTGCAGATGGTTCGCGAATTCCGTGAAGAAGACAGCGTCACGCCGCTGGTGCTGATGGGTTACTACAATCCCACCCACAACTACGGCATCGAGCGCTTCATCTCCGAAGCTCATTCGTCGGGCGTCGACGGACTGATCGTGGTGGACCTGCCGCCGGAGCACAACGCCGAGTTGTGCGACCCAGCGCAGGACGCAGGTCTGGACTTCATCCGCCTGACCACGCCGACCACTGATGACGTTCGTTTACCGACCGTGCTCAACGGCAGCTCCGGTTTCGTTTACTACGTGTCGGTGGCGGGCGTGACAGGCGCGGGCTCTGCAACGATTGATCACGTTAAGGACGCCGTGCAACGCCTTCGCCGCCATACCGATCTGCCAATCAGTGTCGGCTTCGGTATTCGCACAGCTGAACAAGCGGCCGCCATTGCGCGCGTGGCCGACGGTGTCGTCGTCGGTTCGGCACTGATCGATCAGATCGCCAACGCGTCTTCGCCGGAACATGCGGTCAGCGGCGTGCTGGGTTTGTGCGCGCAGTTGTCCCAAGGCGTGCGTAAAGCCCGCGTAGCCGAAGGTAAAGTTTCTGATACAGAGGAATCTCGGTCTCTGGCAGCACACTAAGCCGTACAGCGAAGGGGTTCAGGACCACGTCCTGAACCCCTTTTTGCTGCCCGTATTTGCTCAGGAGTGCGCTACATGAAAGTCTCGAATCGTTTGATCGCCGGGTTGGGCGTGTTGATGCTCAGCGCCAGCGCGCTGGTTCAGGCTGCACCACCGGATCAACGCGGCGGAGATAACAATGGCCCGGGCCAGCATCAGGATCACGGCCAACCCAATGGTCCGCAAGGCGGTCCGCAGGGCGATCGCGGCAACGGCAACGACCATCGCAACGAACCGCGTGCGGATAACCGTGGCAACAACCAGCGTGGCGGGCGTCCTCCTGCCGACTTCGGCGATGTGCGCCGGACCATCAGCGAGCACCGGGAAGTCATCGGTCGCGGTCAGCCACTGCCTCCCGGCGTCCACATCGTCAAAGGCCACCCGCTGCCACGCGGTTATGGCCGTCGACTGGACCAACGCTCGCTGCAATATCTGCCTCAATACGATGGCTACGAATGGCGCCGCCTGGGCCCGGACGTTGTGCTGATCGCCATTGGCAGCGGGATCGTTTATGAAATCCTGGATGGCGTGCTGAATTAAGGCAGGCCCGTGTGGGAGTGACCGGGGTGGCGCTTCGTCTTGCTCGCGAATACGGCATTTCCGGTGCTGGATATCTAGCGGATCTACCGGACTCTTCGCGAGCAAGCTCGCTCCCACAAGTCGTGCGTCGCAGCTACAACTGCGGCACCATCGATAGGCCGCCAGATCAGCGACAATGTTTGTCACGAAGGCCCTAAACCGCAATCGACGGCAGCGACTTGGCCTTCAAAAGATCTCCACTCAACGCCTGTTCACTTCTTAACCAGTCCACGAACCGCTGCACGATCTGCACGCGCCGTTTGCGTTGCGGCAGGACGATGTAATACCCGTATCCGGAGACGGCGCTCGCTTCGATCGGGCGGCATAGCAAACCCTGCTCCAGCAAATCATCCACCAGATGTCGCCAGCCGATGGCCACGCCCTGGCCGCCGATCGCCGCCTGAATCAGCAGCGTGTAGTTATCGAATCTCAGCTGCCCCGGCGCGGGTGCCTGGGGAATATTCAGGGCGCGAAACACGCCACTCCAGTCAAACCAGTTATTGCCGCCTTCGCCACGAAGGTGCAGTAGAGCGAAGTCTTTCAGCGCCTTGGTGGGCAAGGGCAGGTCGCGCCCCTTCAGCAATCGCGGGCTGCAGACCGGGAACACTTCCTCGCTGAACAACCAATGGCTTTCTCCCTGCTTGAATCGCCCGTCGCCGAACAACACGGCCACATCGATATCCGCGCGCAGCATGCTGTGACTGCGCTCGCTGGTGACCAGGCTGACGTCGACGTCGGGGTTGTCCTTGTGGAAACGGTGCAGGCGCGGCATCAGCCAATAGGCGGCGAAGGCGAAATCGGTCGCCACCTGCAAAACCTCGTGCTGATGCTGCTCGGTGATTGCGCTGAGGCCCGCGTCCATCGATTCGAGCCCGGTCTGTACGTGATTGAAGAGAATCTGCCCGGCGTCCGTCAGCTCAATGCCGCGATAGATGCGATCAAACAGCCGCGTCCCCAGTTGCTCTTCCAGTCGCTTGATTTGCTGGCTGATGGCCGGCTGAGTAGTGCCGAGCTCGATAGCCGCAGCGGTAAAACTGCGCAACCGTGCGGCGGCCTCAAAGCCGCGAAGCAAATCCAGTGACATGGCACCAAGGGCTTCAAACATAAGCTGTACTTATCCTAAGCATTGCCGCATATGGGCTTTACCGCGGACGGCATGGGCACCATCCTCGGCCGGAGCACTTTCGCATAAATAATGACTATGGGATGCCGCGAAAACATGAAGCGCAAGAACATTCTTTTCATCATGGCCGATCAGATGGCCGCGCCCATGTTGCCGATGTACGCCTCTTCTCCGATCAAGATGCCCCACTTGAGTCGCCTCGCCGCTGAAGGCGTGGTGTTCGACGCCGCCTACTGCAACAGTCCGCTGTGCGCGCCGTCGCGTTTCACCTTGGTCAGCGGTCAGTTGCCGAGCAAGATCGGCGCCTATGACAACGCTGCTGATTTTCCCGCTGATGTGCCGACCTACGCCCACTACCTGCGTCGTCTCGGCTATCGCACGGCGCTGTCCGGCAAGATGCATTTCTGTGGCCCTGATCAACTGCACGGCTACGAAGAGCGCCTGACCAGCGACATTTATCCGGCCGATTATGGTTGGGCTGTGAACTGGGACGAGCCGGACGTGCGCCCGACCTGGTACCACAATATGTCTTCGGTGCTGCAGGCCGGTCCTTGCGTACGCACCAATCAGCTCGATTTCGACGAAGAAGTGGTGTTCAAGGCGCAGCAGTATCTGTTCGACCATGTGCGCGAAGACGGCGATCAGCCATTTTGCCTGACGGTGTCGATGACCCATCCCCACGATCCGTACACCATCCCCAAGTCCTACTGGAATCTGTACAGCGACGACGACATCCCGGTGCCCCACGCGCGGTTGGCCCAGTCCGAACTGGACCCGCATTCTCAACGCCTGCTGAAAGTCTATGACCTGTGGGACAAGCCGCTGCCCGAGCAAAAGATTCGCGATGCGCGCCGCGCCTATTTCGGCGCATGCAGCTACATTGATGACAACGTCGGCAAACTGCTGAAAACCCTGGAAGAAACAGGCTTGGCTGACGACACGATCATTGTGTTCTCCGGCGACCATGGCGACATGCTGGGTGAGCGCGGGCTCTGGTACAAAATGCACTGGTTCGAGATGTCGGCGCGGGTCCCGCTGCTGGTGTACGCTCCGGGGCAATTCAAGGCCGGCCGTGTGCAGGCCGCAGTGTCCACCGCTGACCTGTTGCCGACTTTTGTGGCATTGGCTGAGGGTCAACTGGACGCCGGTTTGCCGCTTGATGGCCGTTCACTGTTGCCGCACTTGCAAGGCGAAGGCGGCCATGACGAGGTGTTCGGCGAGTACATGGCCGAGGGCACCAACAGTCCGCTGATGATGATTCGTCGCGGCGCGTACAAATTCATTTATTCGGAACGGGACCCATGTCTGCTGTATGACGTGCGCAACGATCCGGAGGAGCAGGAAGAGCTGAGTCGATCCGAGGCTCATCGCGACCTGTTCGCTGCGTTCCTGGCCGAAGCACAGGCCAAGTGGGACATTCCGGCGATACACCACCAGGTGCTCGCCAGTCAGCGGCGCCGGCGTTTTGTCGCCGAGTCGCTGGCCATCGGCAAGCTGAAGAGTTGGGATCACCAGCCGCTGGTCGACGCCAGTCAGCAGTACATGCGCAACCATATTGATCTGGACGATCTGGAGCGCAAGGCCCGTTATCCGCAACCTTGAACCCTGCCAACACCTAGAAAATCAAAAAGGGGCACACCATGAATAAGCTGTTCACCACGCTGGCGGTTGGGGTCTTGGGCTTGAGCAGCGTCGTGGCCTATGCCGCCGACGCGAGCTGCAGCACTGTGCGGATGGCCGATCCAGGCTGGAGCGATATCGCTGCGACCAACGCCACCGCAGGCTTTTTGCTCGACGGCATGGGCTACAAAACCAAGATCGACACCCTGGCGGTGCCCATCGCCTATGGCGGTCTGAAGGACGGGCAGCTCGACGTCTTTCTGGGCAACTGGATGCCGGCGCAGCAGGGCTTCTACGACAAATTCATCGCCACCGGTGACGTGACGCAATACGCGAAGAACCTGGAAGGCACCGAGTTCACCCTCGCGGTTCCCGATTACGTCTATGACGCGGGCGTTCACGACTTCGCCGACCTGAACAAATTTGCCGACAAGTTCCACAAGAAGATCTACGGCATCGGCTCGGGCGCTCCGGCCAACGCGTCGATTCAGGAAATCATCAAGAAGAACGAGTTCGAGCTGGGTGACTGGAAGTTGGTTGAGTCTAGCGAGCAGGCGATGCTGGCCGAAGTGCAGCGCAACGTGAAGAAGAAGGAATTCGTGGTGTTCCTCGGGTGGACGCCACACCCGATGAACGTGCAGATCAAAGGCATGCACTACCTGAAAGGCGGCGAGAAATACTTCGGTGATACCGGCAGCGTTTACACCGTGACGCGCAAAGGTTACGCCGACGCCTGCCCGAATGTGGCCAAGCTGCTTTCCAACCTGGTGTTCACCCAGGACATGGAAAACTCGATCATGCAGACCGTGGTGGACAAGAAGGTCAGCAACACCGAGGCGGTGAAAGCGTGGCTGAAAGCCAATCCGGCGGTGCTGGACAAATGGCTCGACGGCGTGAAAACCGTTGACGACAAAGACGCGCTGCCAGCGGTTAAGGCCAAGTTGTAAGCGCCGACAAGAAGCATCGCGAGCAAGCTCACTCCTACAGGACCAATATCAGTCTGTGGGAGCGCGCTTGCAGCGTGACAGTGCGGCGTCTGGACGACCAGGCATCCACCACAAAATAAGTGTCAGCCTGGAACGTGAGCGTTATCCGTTCTGCACCATCAACCGTCGCAGTTCCGCCAGAACCGGCGCTGACTCCGGTCGCACGCCGCGCCACAGGTAAAACGCCTCGGCGGCCTGCTCGACCAACATCCCCAAACCATCCACTGCCTGTCCGGCGCTGTGCTCCGTGGCCCAGCGGCAAAAGGCGGTCGGCTCCTTGGCGTACATCATGTCGTAGCAAATGGTCACGCCCGGCTGAATCAGACTGGGCGCAATGGGCGGTACTTCGCCCGACAGGCTCGCCGACGTGGCGTTGATGATGATGTCCACCGGCTCTTCCAGCCAGTCATAGCCGGCGGGCAGCACCGGGCCAATGTCGGCAAACTCCTCGGCCAATCGCTCGGCCTTTTCCACTGTGCGATTGGCGACCACCAGCACGTAGGGATCTTCCGCCAGCAAGGGTTCCAGCGCGCCACGCACCGCGCCGCCAGCTCCGAGCACAAGGATGCGTTTGTCCTTGAGCGTTACGCCATGATTGACCGTCAGGTCCCGAACCAGACCGGCTCCGTCCGTGTTGTCACCCAGCAGGCTGCCATCCGCCTGCAGCGCCAGCGTATTGACCGCCCCGGCACGACGGCCGCGCTCGGTCAGCTGATCAGCCATCCGGTACGCTTCTTCCTTGAACGGCACGGTGACGTTGGCGCCACGGCCGGTCTGGAAGAATGCCTTGGCGAACGCGGTGAAGCCGTCCAGCGGCGCCAGTGAGGTCTGGTAATCGAGCGCCTGACCGGTTTGCTCGGCGAACAGGCGATGGATCAGCGGCGACTTGCTATGGGCGATGGGGTTACCGAAGACAACGTACTGATCAGTCATCACTGTGCCGCCTCAGCCAGCCAGTCGCGATCCTGCAGAAAATACTCCGTCAGGCGTGCTTCCTCGCTGCCCGGCTCGGCTTTCCAGTCATAGCCCCAGCGCACTTGTGGCGGCAGCGACATGAGGATCGATTCGGTCCGGCCACCCGATTGCAGCCCGAACAAGGTGCCACGGTCGTACACCAGATTGAATTCAACGTAACGCCCACGGCGGAACTCCTGAAACTCCCGTTGCTGCGGCGTGTACGGCGTGTCTTTGCGGCGCTGAACGATGGGCACATACGCCTCGACGAACGCATCACCGATGGCGCGAATGAAGGCGAAGCTGGTGTCGAAATCCCACTCGTTGAGGTCATCGAAAAACAGGCCGCCCACGCCGCGCGGTTCATTGCGGTGCTTGATATGGAAGTAGCGATCGCACCACGCCTTGTAACGGGGATAGACGTCGGCGCCGAACGGCGCGCAGGCCTGCTCGGCGACGCGGTGCCAATGAACGCAGTCTTCCTCGACGCCGTAATAGGGCGTCAGGTCAAAGCCGCCTCCGAACCACCACACTGGTTCTTCGCCTTCTTTCTCTGCAATGAAGAAACGCACATTGGCGTGGGCAGTCGGCACATGAGGATTGTGCGGGTGCATCACCAGCGACACGCCGAGTGCTTCGAAACCACGTCCTGCCAGCTCCGGTCGATGGGCGCTGGCCGATGGGGGGAGGCCGGCGCCGAAGACGTGGGAAAAATTGACCCCGCCCTTTTCGAGGATATGGCCATTCTCGATCACGCGGGTCCGTCCGCCACCCCCGGCAGGCCGCTCCCAGGCGTCCTCGACGAAACGGGCGCTGCCATCTTCGGTTTCCAGCGCGGCGCAAATGCGGTCCTGAAGATCGAGCAAGTAGGCTTTGACGGCATCGGTGCGAAAGGACATGGCGGTACCTGCATAAACTGAAACGTGCGTCGGGAGCGGGATTCGACCGGGCTTGGCGTTGATAGCACGCCTCGCTCAGCAAACCCCGTCGGCGAAATTCGGCCCGTAGCATATCACCGGCACGGCGGCTGCCGCAGTTGACGAAGCGCCAACGAAGGAGTCCGATAGAGCCCTTTCGCATCGACAGTCATCCTCTGCAAGTCCGATCCATGACGGAGAAAGCAAATGGCAAAACGTATCCAGTTCAAGGCGTATGGCGGTCCCGAAGTGCTCGAGTACGTAGACTTCGAACCCCCGACACCAGGGCCGAAAGACGTGCTTGTGCGTAACAAGGCGATTGGCGTCAACTTCATCGAGACCTACTTTCGCAGCGGCCTGTACCCGGCGCCTTCGTTCCCGTCGGGGTTGGGCAACGAAGGCGCCGGACTGGTTGAAGCGGTCGGCAGCGAAGTCACCCACGTCAAAGTCGGCGACCGGGTGGTGTACGGCACCGGTCCATTGGGTGCCTACGGGGACGTTCACGTAACGCCGGCCGCGAACATCGCCAAACTGCCTGACGGTATCAGCTTCGAGCAGGGCGCCGCCGTCATGCTCAAGGGCCTGACCGTGCAATACCTGTTTCGTCAGACCTACGAAATCCGCCCTGAAGAAACCATCCTGTTCCATGCCGCTGCCGGCGGCGTGGGATCGATCGCCTGCCAGTGGGCCAACGCCTTGGGCGTCAAGCTCATCGGCACGGTGAGCTCGGCAGAGAAGGCCGCGCACGCCAAAGCGCTCGGCGCGTGGGAAGTGATTGATTACAGCAAGGAAGACGTGGTCCAGCGTGTACTGGAATTGACCGACGGCAAGAAGGTCCCGGTGGTCTATGACGGCGTGGGCAAAGACACGTGGGAAACGTCGCTGAATTGCCTGGAATTGCGAGGCCTGCTGGTCAGCTTCGGCAATGCGTCAGGCGCAGTAACCGGCGTGAACCTGGGGGTTCTCGCTCAGAAAGGCTCGCTGTACGTCACCCGGCCGACGTTGGGCTCCTACGCGAACACCCCGGAAGCCTTGCAGGCGATGGCGGATGAGGTGTTTGAAATGGTCGCCAGCGGCAAGGTGAAGGTCGACGACATCCAGAAGTTTCCCCTCAAGGATGCCGCGAAGGCCCATACCGAACTGGCAGGGCGCAGAACGGTTGGGTCGATCATTCTGGTGCCTTGATCTCAACCTGCGAAACAGTGGAAGGGCATTAACCTGCCCTTACCACCTCAGCGGTGACCAGATCCCGTATCACACTCGGGTTGCGACGCCCGCCAAGGCTGCCGCTCAGCACCATGTCCAGTTGCTCGTGGAAATACTGCTCAACGCGCAGTCGTGAGCGGGCTGCGGGGCGGCCGGTCGGGTTGGCGGAGGTCGACACCAGTGGACCGGTCAAGGCGCACAGCTCGCGTACGGTCGGGTGATCGCTGACCCGAAGGGCGACGGTGTCGTGCTTTCCGGTGATCCAGTCCGGCAACAGGCCTTGATGTGGCACCAGCCAGGTGTTCGGTCCCGGCCAGGTACTGGCCATGCGGTCGATCCACAGCTCAGGGAAGTCCTCGAAGAGGAAATCGAACTGACGGATGTTGTCTGCGATCAGGATCAAGCCCTTATCAACAGGCCGCGCCTTGATTGCCAGCAGGCGATACACCGCCTCTGCATCCCAGGGGTCACAACCCAACCCCCACACCGCTTCGGTTGGATAGGCAATCACCGCCCCGGCCCGAATTTCTCGTGCGGCTTGCTGCACTCGCCAACTGCTGACCATCGTCCGTTCTCCCAAATTACGCAGGCGGGCAGTTTAACCTCAGCGTGCCCGGGCAAACCATCGCCCGGCTTCACAGGCCACGCTGCTGTCGAGTTCAAGCTCGGTCAGCGCCGCCAGGACCTTTGGCAACGGCCAACCGCTGTTGTGGGCCAGCGCCTCGCCGGTTTGCGGCGCTGCGTGCAAGAGGGCGAGCAGCGGATGAAGCGGGGGCGACGGTTTATCAACGACGTCATGACTCGGGGCGATATTTTTCCAACCCTGCAGCGCTTCAAGAATATGGTCGATGGTTTCCACCAGCACGGCCCCCTCACGGATCAGCTGGTGACAACCCCTGGCGCCCGGATGATGGATCGAGCCGGGGATGGCATAGACCTCACGGCCCTGCTCGGCGGCAAGCCGTGCCGTGATCAATGATCCGCTGGCAACGCTGGCCTCGACCACCAACACGCCCAGGGACAAACCGCTGATGATTCGATTGCGCCGGGGAAAGTTGCTAGCGTGGGGACCTGCGTCCAGCGGCAGCTCGGAAATCACTGCGCCGTCCTCGGCCACCATACGCGCTGCAAGTTGACGATGCCGCTGTGGATAAAGTTTTTCGATGCCGGTGCCCAGTACGCCGATTGTCCCGCCTTTTACGTCCAGAGCACCTTGATGCGCGGCGCCGTCGATACCCAGCGCCAGCCCGCTGGTGATGACAAAACCGGCACCGGCCAGGCTCCGCGCGAACGCCGCAGCGGTGTCGAGTCCAGGCTTGGAAGCGCGTCGACTGCCCACCATTCCCAACTGCGGACGATCAAGCAATGCACGGTTTCCGGCGATGAAGAGCAGGGGCGGTGGATCCGGGATTTCTGCCAACAGCGCAGGGTAGTCAGGGTCGTCCCACATCAGCAAATGCTGGCCCGGACGCTCTAACCAGGCCAGTGCAGCACTGGCACCGTCGCGCACTTCGGCACTGCGACGGGCCTCGGCACTGGCCGCCGGCAGCCGCAGAGATCGCCATGCCGAAGCGGGCGCACTCAACGCGGCAGAGGCGCTGCCGAACGCATCGATGAGGGTGTGAAAACGTTTTGGACCGACTTCCGGCAGCCGATGCAGACGCAAACGGGCTTCAAGCTCAGCCGGCGACTGACCGGCCTTTTCGAACAACGGCATGTCATCTTCCTTGATCCGAGACCCACTTTAATCAGTGGATCAAGCTGTGGATAAGTCTGTTAACAACAATTTGATAAGTGAAGCATGCCGGTGGAGAAAAGTGATTTGCAGCTGATACATAGCATTACGGATTGCGGACTTTGTCCTGAACCGCCAGAGATCGGGTTGCGTGCAGCACCATGCCGTAGCTCAGTCGCTCGTACGTGCGGAAGACCATCAGCAGCCCTGAGCGCTCGTCGGGAATTTTGACCTGATCACCGTTGACCCGGTCACGCACCGTTTCGCCGGTCTTGTAGATGGCCAGCACGTTGCCTTCGGCCAAGCCATCCAGTCGGCCACGGTCGATGGTCACCACGTCGAACTCGCCGATCTGGGTCACGCCCCGGGGCACATCGATGATAGTGCCGCTGATCGGTTGCTGGGGCTCACTAGGGACAAAGGTGGAATTGATTCCGCGTTCTTCACTGACGAAGAGCCGATCGCCGAGGCGTACTTCCTGGGTCGAGCGCTGCAGTTGCAACGTCGCCACGTCACCTTCGCTGGCAACGATTTGGCCGCTGCCGATGTCATCGGCATTGATGCCCAGCACCACGCCGCTCACCGGATCGACGTAGGTCTTGCCCTTGCGATAGATGCCGTACGACACATGGCTCGGCTCGAACTGGCCCCGGGCATAGATGCGATCACCCGCACCACTCAGCACCCGCTCGCCGGGGCCGGCCACGACATGAGGCGCGACTTCAAACTGGCTGGCGTTGTCGATGATTCGGTTGTTCAGCAGAAACGCATTGATCGCGCCCAGCGGGATGGTGGGAATCGCCTCGGCAATCGGCGTACTGCGCACACGCGGGGAGAGTTTGATGGTGCCGCGAGACTCACCGCGATTGACGACGATGCGTGGCTGACCATCGACGTAAATCAGGTTGAGCGTGTCGCCGGGGTAGATCAGATCAGGGTCGTGAACCTGCGGATTGGCGCGCCAGAGTTGGGGCCACTTCCACGGCTGGTTAAGAAATTTTCCGGAAATGTCCCAAAGTGTGTCACCGGCGACGACGGTGTAACTCTGTGGATGGCCATCCCTGAGCTGTACTTGCGCCTGGACAAGGCCTGTCGCGGCCAACAGCAGCAGGGCGAGTAGTGATTTCCTCATGCGGTGAATCCCTTTATCATGTTGGCTTCGCGTGAAACGCTGAGTCTTGCGAGACTTCCGGTTTTACTAGGGCTGCAGCTTGTGACGTCCCAAGCCTAGCAGCCGATTTTGACTTTACCCTACAGTGCATCCCTTACGTATATGGCCATTCTAAACATCCTCGAATTTCCCGATTCGCGCCTGCGCACCATCGCCAAGCCGGTGGCTGAAGTGGACGACGGCATTCGCCAGTTGGTCGACGACATGTTTGAAACCATGTACGAAGCGCCTGGCATCGGTCTGGCCGCGACGCAGGTTAACGTACACAAGCGCGTGGTGGTGATGGATCTCTCCGAAGATCGCAGCGAGCCGCGGGTGTTCATCAACCCCGAGATCGAGCCGCTCACCGACGAGATGGACCAGTACCAGGAAGGCTGCCTGTCTGTTCCAGGTTTCTACGAAAACGTGGATCGCCCGCAACGGGTCAAGGTCAAGGCGCTGGACCGTGAGGGCCAGCCCTACGAGTTCATCGCCGAAGGCCTGCTCGCCGTGTGCATCCAGCACGAATGCGATCACCTGAACGGCAAGCTGTTCGTTGATTACCTGTCCAATCTCAAGCGCGACCGGATCAAGAAGAAGCTGGAAAAACTCCACAAGCAAAACGCCTGATCCCGCCATCCTCCTTTCTACCGTAGGAGCCCGTTTGCCCGCGATAGCGACCTGTCCTCTGCCGCATTTGTCGGCTGAAACCACGCCATCGCGGGCAAGCGCGTTTCTACCGTCATACTCAAGAGAAGCCCATGACTGAGCCACTGCGCATCGTGTTCGCCGGCACTCCGGAATTCGCCGCCGAGCATTTGAAAGCCCTGCTCGACAGTCCCCACGACGTCATTGCGGTGTACACCCAGCCAGATCGCCCGGCCGGTCGTGGTCAGAAGCTGATGCCGAGCCCGGTCAAGCAGCTTGCCCTTCAGCACACTATTCCTGTCATGCAGCCGCCCACCTTGCGCGCACCCGAAGCCCAGGCCGAGCTAGCCGCGTTGCAACCGGACCTGCTGGTCGTGGTCGCCTATGGCCTGATCCTTCCGCAGGCCGTACTGGATATTCCGCGTCTGGGCTGCATCAACAGCCACGCCTCGTTGCTCCCACGCTGGCGCGGTGCTGCGCCGATCCAGCGCGCGGTGCAGGCCGGCGATGCCGAGAGCGGCGTGACGGTCATGCGTATGGAAGCGGGGCTGGACACCGGCCCGATGCTGCTCAAGGTGACGACCCCGATCACGGCCGACGACACCGGCGGTACGCTGCACGATCGTCTCGCTGAGCTCGGCCCGCCTGCGGTGATTCATGCCATTGCCGGCCTGGCAGACGGTACGCTGGTGGGCGAAGTACAGGACGACAGCCTCGCCACCTATGCGCACAAACTGAACAAAGATGAAGCACGTATCGACTGGACCCGCCCGGCCGTTGAGCTGGAGCGACTGGTACGCGCCTTCAACCCATGGCCGATCTGCCACACCACGCTCAACGGCGAAGCGCTGAAGGTTCTGGCCGCGCAGATCGCCGACGGGGAGGGCACGCCCGGCAGCATCATCGACGCAAGCAAAGACGGCCTGCTGGTCGCGTGCGGTGACGGCGCGCTGCGTCTGACGCGTCTGCAACTCCCCGGCGGCAAACCGCTGGGCTTCGCTGACCTGTTCAACAGCCGCCGCGAGAAGTTCGCCGTCGGCACCGTCCTCGGCCAAGCGGTGGATGCTCAATGAACCCGCGTCTGGCCGCTGCCAAGGCCCTGGCTGCCGTACTGAGTGGCAAGGCATCGCTGAACAGCTCCTTGCCCACGCAACTGGAAAAGGTTGAAGACCGCGACCGCGGCCTGACCCAGGATCTGGCATTTGGCACCGCGCGTTGGGAGCCAAGGCTCTCCGCGCTGGCGGCCAAGCTGCTGCAGAAACCCTTCAAAACCGCTGATAACGACGTGCAGGCTTTATTGCTGGTGGGCCTGTATCAGCTGTTCTATTCGCGGATTCCTGCCCACGCCGCTATCGGCGAAACCGTAGGCTGCGCCGACAAACTGAAAAAACCGTGGGCAAAAGCGCTGCTCAACGCCGTGCTGCGTCGAGCCCAACGGGAAGGTGAGGCACTGCTGACAGAACTGGAACACGATCCGGTGGTGCGCACTGCTCATCCACGCTGGCTGCAAAAAGCGTTGAAAGCCGCCTGGCCTGAGCATTGGGAAGCGATTTGTGCGGCAAACAACGCCCACCCGCCGATGATTTTACGGGTCAACCGTCGGCACAAAACCCGCGAGCAATACCTTCAGCTGTTACTGGACGCAGGCACCGCAGCGGCGCCGAGCACGTTCAGCCAGGACGGCATCGTGCTTACCGAACCGGGCGATGTTCGCTCGCTGCCGGGTTTCGCCGAGGGCTGGATCAGCGTTCAGGATGAGGCAGCGCAACTGGCCGCCGACTTGTTGGAGCTGGCCCCGGGTCAACGTGTGCTGGATGCCTGTTGCGCACCGGGTGGCAAGACCTGCCATCTGCTGGAAGTCCAACCGGGCCTGGCAGGCGTCGTTGCGGTGGACCTTGAAGCCAAGCGCATGGTGCGGGTCAAAGAGAACCTGGATCGCCTGGGCCTGAGTGCCGAACTCATCGCCGCCGACGCCCGCGCCACGGATCTATGGTGGGACGGCAAACCGTTCCAGCGCATTCTACTGGACGCGCCTTGCTCGGCGACTGGCGTGATTCGCCGCCACCCCGACATCAAGCTGACCCGTCAGGCCGATGACATTCCTGCCCTCGCCGTGCTGCAGGGCGAACTGCTCGACGCGCTGTGGCCGACGCTGCAGGTCGGCGGGATCTTGCTGTACGCCACATGCTCGACCCTGCCGACTGAAAACACCGAAGTCATTGATGCATTCCTGGCGCGTACGTCGGGGGCCCGGGAGCTGGACATTGCCGGTCAGCAAGGCAATCCGCCTCCCGGTCTAAAGCAACCCCACGGCCGTCAGTTGCTGGCCCAGGAAGGCGGGCATGACGGGTTTTACTACGCCAAACTGATCAAGATTGCGGCGGCGTGAAGACAAGTACCCGGTGTGACGGAATCATCATTTCAAGGAGAGACTGATTGAAGATCATCATTCTCGGCGCAGGGCAGGTCGGCGGTACGCTGGCCGAGCACCTGGCCAGCGAAGCCAACGACATCACCGTCGTGGACACCGATCAGGATCGTCTGCGAGCGTTGGGTGATCGCCTCGATATCCGCACCGTTCACGGTCGCGGCTCATTTCCAACCGTGCTGCGTCAGGCCGGCGCCGACGACGCCGACATGCTGGTGGCCGTCACCAGCAGCGACGAGACCAACATGGTGGCCTGCCAGGTCGCGTACACGCTGTTCCAGACCCCGACCAAGATTGCCCGTGTTCGCGAGTCGGCGTACCTGACCCGCTCAGGCCTGTTCGCCAACGGCGCCATTCCCGTGGACGTGCTGATCAGCCCTGAGCAAGTGGTCACCCATTACATCAAGCGGCTCATCGAATACCCCAGCGCGCTGCAAGTCATCGACTTCGCCGGCGGCAAGGTGCAGATGGTGGCGGTCAAGGCGTACTACGGCGGCCCTCTGGTGGGGCAGCAGCTGCGTCAACTGCGCACGCACATGCCCAATGTCGAGACTCGCGTCGCGGCTATTTTCCGTCGCGACCGTCCGATCATTCCTCAGGGCGATACGGTTATCGAGGCTGACGACGAGGTCTTTTTCATCGCTGCCAAAGCGGATATTCGCGCCGTTATGGGCGAGATGCGTCGTCTGGATGTGAGCTACAAGCGCATCGTGATTGCCGGCGGCGGGCAGATCGGCGAGCGGCTGGCGGAGGCCATCGAGAACCGCTATCAGGTCAAGATCATCGAGATGAATCCCGCCCGATGCCGTCACCTCTCTGACACGCTCAACAACACGGTGATCCTGCAAGGCAGCTCTTCCGATCGCGACCTTCTCGTGGAAGAGAACATCGATAACGCCGACCTGTTTCTGGCGCTGACCAACGACGACGAGGCGAACATCATGTCGTCGTTGCTGGCCAAACGTCTCGGTGCAAAGAAGGTGATGACGATCATCAACAACCCGGCCTATGTCGACCTGGTGCAAGGGGGAGAGATAGATGTCGCGGTCAGTCCTCAGCTCGCCACCATTGGTACGCTGCTGGCGCACGTGCGGCGCGGCGATATCGTCAGCGTGCATTCATTGCGTCGGGGCGCGGCGGAAGCCATCGAAATCGTCGCCCATGGCGATGCCAAATCCAGCAAGGTGATCGGCAAAGCCATCATGCACATCAACCTGCCGCCCGGCACGACCATTGGCGCTATCACCCGCGCCGATCAGGTGATCATCGCCCATGACAGCACAGTGATCGAATCAGGCGATCACGTGGTCATGTTCCTTGTGGATAAAAAGTACATCCGCGACGTCGAGCGACTGTTTCAGGTGGGTTTGAGCTTTTTTTAAAAGCTCAATACCAGCGCTTCTCACCCTCGGGGCGTTTCTTGAAGCGCTTCATGGTCCACATGTATTGGCTTGGATAGGCCCGCACGTACTTCTCAACCACCTTGCTCATGGCAGCTGCCGACGTAGCGGTATCGGTGCTGTACATGTCATCCGGCGCGGCTTCGAGTACGACTTTGTAACCAGAGCCATCCTCCAGACGCATCGCGTGAAGAAACACGCCCACCGCTTTGCCGCCCGCCAGCATGTTCGGGACGAACTTGCTGGTCAGCGCCATCGTCCCGCAGAAGGGCACGAAGACGCCTGCTGACTCAGCGGGTTCCGGGTCCGCCGGAATGCCGACCGAGCCACCTTTGCGCACTTCCTTGATGACGCTGAGAATGCCTTCCTTGGTGGACGCTGCGACGCGGTTCCCCAACTGTACGCGCTGCTTGCGCAGCAGATCGTCCACGGCCTTGAGCTTGGGTGGCCGGTAGAAAATGATCGGTTTGCACTGGCTGCAGTAGAAGTGGTTGAGCACTTCCCAGTTGCCGAGATGGCTGGTAATACCGACGACGCCCTTCCCCGACGCCAAAGCGTCTTTCAACACCTGAAGCCCTTCGACTTCGCGAACCAGATTGATCGACTTCTGCGCCGGCCAGATCCACGCGCAGGCGCTTTCGGTCAGGGTCTTGCCGATGTCCATCAGACTGCGGCCGACCAGTGCTTCGAGTTCTTCAGGGCTAAGTTCAGGGAAGCACTTGGACAGGTTGATGCGCGCGACGTCGCGAGACCGGTTAGGCAACTTCCACATCAGCCAGCCAATGCAGGTGCCGACCCATTGCACTGCGCGCCACGGCAACAGGGCAAACAGACGCAGTGCCCCGACCATCAAGGCGCCTTTGAACTTATCCACAGATCACTCCCGAATACATGAGGCGGCCATTGTAACCATTCATGGGAGCCGATTATCCACATCACCCACCAGCTCGGCGTATCGATCGCAATCAACCGTATGGTCCATCACCATGCCGGTGGCCTGCATGTAGGCATAACAGATGGTCGGGCCGACGAAGGTGAAGCCGGCTTTCTTCAGCGCTTTGCTCATCGCTTCGGCCTCAGGCGTAATGGCCGGAACCTCGCTGCGGTCCTTGAAGTGATTGACCTTCGGCTCGCCTCCGACAAAAGACCAGACAAACGCGACCGGATCCTCGAGCCGCAACCAGGCCAGAGCGTTCTTGCGCGCGGCGTTTAGCTTGAGACGGTTGCGCACAATGCCGGGCTCCAGCATCAGGGCTTCGATTTCCGCATCGGTCATCGCGGCGATGCGCTGGACGTCGAAGCCGAACATCACTTCGCGGTAGCGCTCACGCTTTTTCAGGATGGTGATCCACGACAGCCCGGCCTGGAACCCTTCGAGCAACAGGAACTCGAACAGCATCTGCGCATCGCGCAACGGCACACCCCACTCTTGGTCGTGGTAGTCCATGTAAAGCGGATCTTCGTTGCACCAAAAGCAGCGTGGCATAGGGCTCCCAAGGGTGGAGGCGCGGCCGAATCGGGTATACTCCCGCTCTTTAAATCGCAGCCCCCCAGTACAGGTGAATTTCGTGAGCCAGCCTACGCCAGCCGTGCGTACCTTCCAAGACTTGATCCTCGCCCTCCAGCAATACTGGGCTGAGCAAGGTTGTGTGGTACTTCAGCCCTACGATATGGAAGTGGGCGCCGGCACTTTCCACACCGCTACGTTTCTGCGCGCCATCGGCCCGGAAACCTGGAACGCCGCCTACGTACAACCAAGCCGTCGTCCTACCGATGGCCGTTATGGCGAGAACCCGAATCGCCTGCAGCACTACTATCAATTCCAGGTCGTCCTCAAGCCCAACCCGGACAATTTCCAAGAGCTGTACCTCGGCTCCCTGAAGCACGTGGGCCTCGACCCGCTCGTGCACGACGTCCGCTTTGTCGAAGACAACTGGGAATCTCCGACCCTCGGCGCCTGGGGCCTGGGCTGGGAGATCTGGCTGAACGGCATGGAAGTGTCGCAATTCACCTATTTCCAACAAGTCGGCGGCATCGAGTGTTACCCGGTCACCGGCGAAATCACCTACGGCCTCGAGCGTCTGGCGATGTACCTGCAAGGCGTCGAGTCGGTCTACGACCTGGTCTGGACTGACGGCCCGTTCGGCAAAGTCACCTACGGCGATGTGTTCCATCAGAACGAAGTGGAGCAATCGACCTATAACTTCGAGCACGCCAACGTCGACAAGCTGTTCGAGCTGTTCGATTTCTATGAAAGCGAAGCCGTACGCCTGATCGAAGTCGAGCTGCCATTGCCGAGCTACGAAATGGTCCTCAAGGCCTCTCACACCTTTAACTTGCTGGATGCCCGTCGCGCGATTTCCGTGACGGCGCGTCAGCAGTACATCCTGCGCGTCCGCACCCTGGCTCGCTCCGTGGCCCAGGCGTACCTGATGGCCCGGGCCAAGCTCGGCTTCCCGATGGCCGCGCCCGATATCCGCGATGAAGTGTTGGCCAAGCTGGAGGCTGCGCAATGAGTGCTCAAGATTTTCTGGTTGAACTGGGCACTGAAGAACTGCCACCCAAAGCATTGAATACCCTGGCCGATGCGTTTATGGCTGGTATCGAAAAAGGCCTGCAGGCTGCGGGTCTGACCTACAGCGCCAAGCAGGTTTATGCCGCGCCACGTCGTCTGGCCGTGCTGATTACTCAGCTCGCCACCGAGCAGCCGGATCGCAGCGTCAATCTGGACGGCCCGCCACGCCAGGCCGCGTTTGATGCCGAGGGCAATCCGACCCAGGCTGCCTTGGGCTTCGCCAAGAAGTGCGGCGTCGACCTGAGTGAGATCGACCAGAGCGGCCCGAAGCTGCGTTACAGCCAGAGCATCCCTGGCAAGCCAACGTTGAGCCTGCTGCCGACCATCGTCGAAGATTCGCTCAACGACCTGCCGATTCCGAAGCGCATGCGCTGGGGCGCGCGCAAGGAAGAGTTCGTACGTCCGACCCAGTGGCTGGTCATGCTGTTTGGCGATCAAGTCGTCGATTGCACCCTTCTTGCCCAGACGTCCGGCCGTGAATCCCGTGGCCATCGCTTCCATCATCCGGACAGCGTGCGCATTACCTCGCCGGCCAACTACGCCAGCGACTTGCGCGCGGCCTACGTGCTCGCGGACTTCAACGAGCGTCGTCAGCTGATCAGCAAGCGCGTTGAAGAGCTCGCCACGCAACACGAAGGCACCGCCATCGTGCCGCCGGCATTGCTCGATGAAGTGACTGCGCTGGTCGAGTGGCCCGTGCCGCTGGTGTGCTCGTTCGAGGAGCGTTTCCTTGAAGTACCGCAGGAAGCCCTTATCACCACGATGCAGGACAACCAGAAGTACTTCTGCCTGCTGGATGCCGAAGGCAAGCTGCTGCCGCGCTTCATTACTGTCGCGAACATCGACAGCAAGGACCCTTCCCAGATCGTCCACGGTAACGAGAAAGTCGTTCGCCCGCGTCTGACCGACGCTGAGTTCTTCTTTAAGCAGGACAAGAAGCAGAAGCTGGAGACATTCAACCAGCGTCTGCAGAACGTGGTGTTCCAGGCGCAACTGGGCACGGTATTCGACAAAGCCGAACGTGTTTCCAAGCTCGCTGCGTTCATCGCGCCCCGCATTGGCGGCGATGCTCAGCGCGCCGCGCGTGCAGGCTTGCTCTCCAAGTGCGACCTGGCGACCGAAATGGTTGGCGAGTTTCCCGAGATGCAGGGCGTTGCAGGCTACTACTACGCCTTGGCCGACGGCGAACCCGAAGACGTCGCGCTGGCGTTGAACGAACAGTACATGCCACGTGGCGCTGGTGCTGAATTGCCGGGCACTCTGACTGGCGCCGCTGTTGCCATTGCCGACAAGCTCGACACACTCGTGGGCATCTTCGGCATCGGCATGCTGCCGACCGGTAGCAAAGACCCGTACGCGCTGCGCCGGGCCGCGCTGGGCATCCTGCGCATCCTGATCGAGAAAAAACTGGATCTGGACCTGGTCAAAACCGTGCAGTTCGCCGTCGCTCAGTTCGGTGTGAAGATCAAGCCTGCTGGTCTGCCAGAGCAGGTTCTCGAATTCATCTTCGATCGTCTGCGCGCGCGCTATGAAGACGAAGGCGTCGACGTTTCTGTCTACCTGTCGGTGCGCGCTTTGCAGCCCGCTTCGGCGCTGGACTTCGATCAACGTGTTCAGGCTGTTCAGGCCTTTCGCAAATTGCCTGAGGCTGCAGCATTGGCCGCCGTGAACAAGCGGGTTTCCAATCTGCTGAGCAAGGCAGATGGCAACATCGCCCAGACCGTCGAGCCGAAGTACTTCGATAACGCCAACGAGTTCTCGCTGTACTCGGCGATTCAGCAGGCAGATCAGGCCGTCGCGCCGATGTCCGCCAGCCGTCAGTACAACGAAGCGCTGACGCGTCTTGCGGCACTTCGCGAGCCTGTGGATGCGTTTTTCGAGGCCGTGATGGTCAACGCGGAAGATGCCAGCGTGCGGGCCAACCGTTACGCCTTGCTCGCTCGTTTGCGCAATCTGTTCCTCGGCGTCGCCGACATCTCCTTGTTGGGCTGACAGCGGAGCGCATGCCAGTGAAGTTGCTGATTCTCGATCGAGACGGGGTGATCAACCACGACTCCGACGCCTACATCAAGTCGGTGGACGAGTGGGTTCCGATTCCCGGCTCCATCGAGGCCATTGCGCAACTAAGTAAAGCCGGCTGGACGGTGGCAGTGGCCACCAACCAGTCCGGCATTGCTCGCGGTTACTACGATCTCGCCACCCTTGATGCCATGCACGCACGCTTGCGTGAACTCGTGGCGGAGGAGGGTGGTGAGATCGGACTGATTGTTTATTGCCCCCACGGCCCGGACGCCGGCTGCGATTGCCGCAAGCCAAAACCGGGCATGCTGAAGACCATTGCCCGCCATTACGCCGTCGATTTACGCGGCGTGTGGTTTGTGGGCGACAGCAAGGGTGACCTGGAGGCGGCGGTGGCCGTCGACTCACAACCTGTTCTGGTCATGACCGGTAAAGGTCAGAAGACGCGAAGCGGTGCATTGCCCGCAGGCACGTTGGTTTTCGATGATCTGGCGGCGGTTGCCGCAGAACTAATCCACAACAGCGCCCCGTTGAACGGCTAACGGCTATTCAACGGCTCGCTCAATTCGGGCAATTGCCCCGTAACGGTAAAAGCAGCTATGTCGATTGTGCAGGCCATCAGGATTTTCTTCTTTTACCTGCTGCTGGGCACTACCGCCCTGCTGTGGTGTTCGCTGAGTTTCTTTATTGCACCTTTCCTGCCGTTCCGTCTTCGTTATCGCTTCATCAATGTGTACTGGTGCCGCTGCGCCTTGTGGCTGACTCGCGTGTTCCTCAACATCAAGGTCAATGTTACCGGCCAGGAAAACATTCCCGAGACGCCGTGCGTGATCGTCTCCAATCACCAGAGCACGTGGGAAACGTTTTTTCTCTCGGCCCACTTTCAACCGTTGAGCCAAGTGCTCAAGCGGGAGTTGTTGTACGTGCCTTTCTTCGGCTGGGCGATGGCGATGCTGCGTCCCATCGCCATTGATCGCAATAACCCCAAAGCGGCGCTGAAGGTCGTGGCGAAGAAAGGCGATGAGTTGCTCAAAGATCGCGTCTGGGTGCTGATCTTCCCAGAAGGCACACGCGTGCCGTACGGCCAGATCGGAAAGTTCTCGCGCAGCGGATCGGCACTGGCTGTTAACGCGGACCTACCCGTCCTGCCCATCTCCCACAATGCCGGCCGCTATTGGCCTAAAGAGGGCTGGGGTAAAAAGCCGGGGACCATCGAAGTCGTGATTGGCAAACCGATGTACGCAGAGGGCACTGGCCCTCGCGCAATCGCTGCGCTGAACGATCGCGTCTCGGCCTGGAACGAGCAAACCCAGCGTAATTTGGGATCGCCCGCAATGCCTGCGCCTGCGCCCGAGAAATCACCGGTGTGAATTGTGGATAACCTGTGCACGAATAAGTAGAAATTCGAGAAATTCACTTCTAACTCATTAATTTTAATGCTTATTTCTTCGAGCGCTTAAAACGCCAATACGTGCATAAGTTTTTTCTCATCGTCTGCCGACGACCTGAAAAGACCGGTCTTGAGCCTGTGCGGCCGAGACCGATCTGTGGATCAAGCCGCTCTGGCCGGCGCTGATATCCGCAGATTGCAGAGCGCTCCTAGACCCACCAGCACAATCCCTCCACACGCCGCTGCGACAAATCCCATGGCAGGGGACACACTGTCGATCGCGAATCCCACAATCGGCGCGGACAATGTTTGGCCTATTCGATACGCCGAATCGTGCAGCCCCATTACTTCACCTCTCACGCTGGAAGGCGCTAGCTTGGCGACGGCTTCAGAACCTGCGGCCAGCGTCGGTGTGCACAACAGATTGGTGGGCAGCAGCGCGAGCATCAGCCACCACCAGACGTCATCAAAGAAAACCACGGGCAGCAGCAGGAGACTCATTGCCAAGGCGAGTTTCATCTGCGACCACGACCGGTGGACAATTCCGTGAACGTATCCGCCCACAATGGACGCGATGGACATGGCGGCGATGACATACCCAGTGAAGGCAAGCTGGTCACTGGCGCGCAGCACAGCGATCAGTGCCAGCTCGGTGCCGTAGAGCACGAACAACGCACCCGCACTGACAAACATCACGGCCAGCAGACGGCCGCTCATCCAGGTGCGAAGTTTGGGCCGCACGCGATCAGGATTTGCAGCGACTTCGTCAACGTTGCGCGTCGGCCAGTTCAACACATAGAGCACGACATAGGAGAGCGCCCGCCAGAGGCCGATGCCCGCCAGCGTGGCCGTCGCCGAATACGTGGTGATGAGCAAAATGCCGCTCGCCGGCCCGATGACGAATGAGAGTTCCATAAGCATCATGTTGAGAGAATACGCAGGCCGGCGCTGATCCTCCGGCACCAGACTGGCGATGAACTGCCTGGCGAGCGAGCCCGTTGGCACGGTAAAGAGACCGGCAACAAAAGCCAGAAAGACGTAGAGCCAGTAACTCACCATCGGCAGCAACACCCAGGCGAGGGTCGACAGTGTCCCGCACACGGCCACCACCGGACGCAGGCCATGACGGTCAATCATTCGGCCGAGGAGGGGAGAGCCCACCGCAAACCCGAGGGCGGTCGCTGTCCCCACCACGCCCGCATCAAAATAACTACCGCCCATTTCGTTGAGTACATGCAGGCTGAGCGTTAGCCCCATGATGGTCAGCGGCAAACCCGCAACGAACATGAACAATGTCGCGGGCAGCACTCGTGGGATGGCCAGCACTCTCTGGTATTTGCGAATCGACATATAACTGAGGCTCCTTGGTCTTACATCTGTCCTGATGCAACGGGTCATTCGACGGGTTCTTTAAGTTTTTGCCGCTGTCATCGCCCAATCGAGGCGCAGTGACACTGTCCTGCCCAACAAAAACTATCGTTCGAGTTTCAGGGCCAAATTATTGGCTGACAGGGCATGCAGGTAATCCGCGTCCCGATTAGGGATGCCAATTAGACGCGCGCCACGCCCAGTGTATCGTTCAGGCTCAACACCATTTCCAACCCTCGCGATATCGCGCGTCTCCGACAGCGTGAGCGTCACAGCGGTGAATGGATCGAACCGACATGACCCTGATCGCGCGCGGAGGCAGTATGAATACGTTGGGTAACCTGGCGTCCAGACGAAACAACAACTTCAACCTGATCAGAATGCTTGCCGCCACTGCGGTACTGATCTCCCACAGTTACCCTCTCGCACTCGGCCATGATGCGGTCGAGCCGCTCTCGGACTGGATTGGCCTTTCCCTCGGGGAACTGGCAGTAATCACATTCTTCTGCGTCTCCGGCTTTTTTATCTCGCTTAGCCGTGATCGTGCCGGCAGTACGGTGGATTTCTTCACTGCTCGGTTTCTGCGCATCTACCCTGGTCTGACACTCGTGCTGCTGCTCAGCGCGTTTCTGATCGGGCCGTTGTTTACGACACTGAGTGCGTCGGAATATTTCCGGTCAGGTGAAACATACGGTTATCTGACCCACAATTTGACGCTCTTCAGCATGAAATTCCAGCTCCCGGGCGTGTTCGAGAATACCCCTTGGCCCGGCATCAATGGGTCACTGTGGACGCTCTTCTATGAGGTCGCTCTCTACATTCTGGTCGGCGCGCTTGGCGCATTAGCCTTTTTCAGCGAAGGGCGTAAGTTCGCCGGCTTTCTACTGTGTTACGCGGCGCTGTACGTCGCCTTCAAATGCTTGATGTTGAGCAGCGCTCTGCTCAATGACTTCCACCGTGCCGAGTTTTTCTTCAGGTGGAGTTTACCGTTTGTGCTGGGCATGTCCTTCTATCGATATCGTCATCACATCGCGCATCGATTTATCGGCTTTCTGCCTTTTGCCGTACTAGCCGCCTGCACATGGCGCACGCCGTATTTCTTCGAGTGCTTTACCGTGGCGTGGACGTATCTGATTTTCTACCTCGGGTTTGCAACCCACCCCGTGGTCGACCGTTACAACCAGCTGGGTGATTACTCGTACGGCGTTTATATCTATGCCTTCCCGATTCAGGAAATCCTCGCCCACCTGCTCAAAGGTATCGGCCCCGCCAGCATGATGCTGCTCGCGTTCCCGCTTGCGTTAGTGGCAGCGGTCTTCTCCTGGCATTTCATCGAGAAGCCAGCTATGGCCTGGCGCCGTGGGCTGACTACGGTTCTGGGTAGTGGAATGGACACCTTGAAAACCCGCTGGGAAAGGACCGGGAAGCGCACTGCATAACGACCTGCGTACCGAAAGAACCGATTAACGCATCCAGTATCGATTCAACAGGGAGTTGGGGATGAAGAGGTTTCAAGTGCTGGACGGCTTTAGGGGCATCTGCGCGCTCAGCGTTGCGGTCTATCACATCCACATTCCACAGAGCTTCGGCGAGTGGGCGTTCTTCAGGAATGCTCATTACCTGGTGAGCTTTTTCTTTGTCCTGAGCGGATTCGTCATGGTCCACACCTACGGACAGCGGCTCGCAACGACGGACCAGTTCAGGCAGTTCTTTATCACCCGCACCTTCCGACTGTACCCCCTGCACGTCTTTGTGCTCGTGCTCGCCATCGCATTGGAGGTGGTGAAGCTGGCCGCAGAGCATGCTGGCATAGCGTTCAATCAGCCGAGCTTCACCGGACAGCGCGCGCCCCGGGAAATCATCCCCAACCTGCTTCTGTTGCAATCGTGGTGGCCGGGATTCAATCCGCAGTCATTCAACTTTCCGGCGTGGAGCATCAGTGTCGAGTACTACATCTACATGATCTTCGCGGGGATACTCTTGTGTACGCCACGCCTTGCCACGCTGATATTTCTGATGATTTCGTTGGTAGCTGTGGTCTGTTTGTCCTTGGGACTTGGCTCTCTGGTGGAGCCCGCATTGCAGGGACTGTCCTGTTTCTTTGCAGGGGTGATGACCTATCACCTCTATCAGGTTATCCACACCAAGAGCATTTCGCGCTGGCTGCACACTGGCCTGGAAGTAGTCGGGATTTGCCTCACAGTGAGTGTGCTGGTGAGCAACATCGATCACAAACAGATCGGTCTGATGCTGGTGTTCTGCGCGGTCATGTTGATTTTCTCCTTCGAGGGAGGGGTGATCTCGACCTTGCTGAAAGCTCGCCCGTTCGAGAAGCTGGGCGTGCTGTCCTACTCGATCTACATGACCCATGCGATGGTACTGTTCGCTTTCACCCTGGCCATGCTTCTTTTAGGAAAAGTCGTCGGCCACACCTTTGTCACTTACGCTGCTGCGGCGCCAGGCCCGACGCTTTCATTCAATAACGCAATGGCCGATAACTTCCTGCTGCTTGGCCTGTTAATCATCATCGTGGGCATCTCTGCGGTCAGCTACCCACTCATTGAACAGCGCGGTATCGAATGGGGCAAACGCTTGAGCAGGAGAGGGCGGGGCCGATCGCCGATTAGTCCAGTCAAGACCGTGAGCTGAAACTCTAGACAAGAAAAGCCCCAATCGATTCGCATCGTTGGGGCTGTTTTGATAGCGGGTGAACCTTAGAAATCCAGGTTCGACACCGCCAGTGCGTTGGCTTCAATGAAGTCGCGGCGTGGTTCTACTGCATCACCCATCAGGGTGTTGAAGATCTGATCAGCGCCGATGGCGTCTTCGATCGTCACCTTAAGCATACGTCGCACGCTCGGATCCATCGTGGTTTCCCACAACTGATCAGGGTTCATCTCACCAAGACCCTTATAGCGCTGGATGGTGTGACGCTTGGTGCTCTCTGCCATTAGCCAGGCCAGCGCTTCCTTGAACTCGGTGACCGCTTTCTTGCGCTCGCCACGTTGCACGTAAGCGCCTTCTTCCAGCAGCGTGCTGATCTGCGCACCCAGCGCAGTGACTGTTTTGTAGTCATTGCTACCAAAGAAATCGCGGTTGAACGTCACGTAGTTGGACAGACCATGGGAGATCAGTTCGACCTCTGGCAGCCACACGTTACGCTCGCGGTCTTCACGCAAGCTGGCCTTGTAGACCAGGCCGGATTTCTCACCCACACGCAAACGTTCATCGAACTTCGCCAGCCACTCTTGCATAGCGGCATGATCCGACAACTGCTCCATTGGTACAGCCGGCAGGTAGACGAAGTGCTCGGTCAGCTCTTGCGGGTACAGGCGGGACAGACGTTTCAAGGTCTTCATGACCATACGGAAATCGTGAACCAGTTTCTCCAGTGCTGCACCGGAAATGCCAGGGGCTGATTCGTTCAGGTGCAGGCTCGCATCTTCAAGGGCCGACTGGGTCATGTACTCTTCCATGGCCTCGTCGTCTTTGATGTACTGCTCTTGCTTGCCTTTCTTCACCTTGTACAGCGGCGGCTGGGCAATGTAGATGTAGCCACGCTCAACCAGTTCCGGCAATTGACGGAAGAAGAAGGTCAGCAACAGGGTACGGATGTGCGAACCGTCGACGTCGGCATCGGTCATGATGATGATGTTGTGGTAGCGCAGCTTCTCGATGTTGTATTCGTCACGGCCGATACCGCAGCCCAGTGCCGTGATCAACGTGCCCACTTCCTGGGACGAGATCATCTTGTCGAAGCGCGCCTTTTCCACGTTCAGGATCTTGCCCTTGAGTGGCAGGATGGCCTGAGTCTTACGGTTCCGTCCCTGCTTGGCGGAGCCGCCAGCAGAGTCACCTTCCACGAGATAGAGTTCGGAAAGGGCAGGGTCCTTTTCCTGGCAGTCAGCCAGTTTGCCGGGCAGGCCTGCAATATCCAGCGCACCTTTGCGGCGAGTCATCTCACGGGCTTTACGCGCAGCTTCACGAGCACGTGCTGCGTCGATCATCTTGCCGACGACGGCTTTCGCTTCGTTCGGGTTCTCGAGCAAGAAATCAGAGAAGTATTTGCCCATCTCCTGTTCAACCGCGGTCTTCACTTCCGAAGACACCAGCTTGTCTTTCGTCTGCGAGCTGAACTTTGGATCAGGGACTTTGACGGAGATAATCGCCGTCAGGCCTTCACGCGCATCGTCGCCGGTGGTGGCGACTTTGTGCTTCTTCGCCAGACCTTCCTGCTCGATGTAGTTGTTCAGGTTACGCGTCAGGGCAGAACGGAAACCCACGAGGTGGGTACCGCCGTCGCGCTGCGGAATGTTGTTGGTGAAGCACAGCAGGTTTTCGTTGAAGCTGTCATTCCACTGCAGAGCAATCTCTACGCCGATGCCGTCTTCACGCTGGATGTTGAAGTGAAAGACCTGGTTCACCGGCGTCTTGTTGGTGTTCAGGTATTCAACGAATGCCCGCAGACCACCTTCATATTTGAACAGCTCTTCCTTGCCGCTACGCTCGTCTTTAAGGACGATACCCACGCCGGAGTTCAGGAAAGACAGCTCACGAATCCGCTTGGCCAGAATGTCCCAGCTGAAGTGAATGTTCTTGAAGGTTTCAGAGGAGGGCTTGAAGTGGATCTCTGTTCCCGTGGTGTCACTTTCGCCAACGATTTGCATCGGTTCTTGTGGAACACCGTGTACGTAGGTCTGTTCCCAGACTTTTCCACTACGGCGAACGGTGAGATTCAAAACCTCGGACAGCGCGTTGACGACTGACACGCCCACACCGTGCAGACCGCCAGATACCTTGTAGGAGTTATCGTCAAACTTACCGCCGGCGTGCAACACAGTCATGATGACTTCGGCAGCGGACACGCCTTCTTCTTTGTGCACATCAACCGGAATGCCACGACCGTTGTCGCGAACAGTGATCGACTCATCCGGGTGAATGATGATGCTGATATCGTCACAGTGACCGGCCAACGCCTCGTCGATCGAGTTGTCCACAACCTCGAACACCATATGGTGCAGGCCGCTGCCGTCGTCTGTGTCGCCGATATACATACCAGGACGTTTGCGTACGGCATCGAGCCCTTTCAGCACTTTAATACTGGTCGAGTCGTACGTTTGGTTTTCGCTCATGCCTTCACTCCCGGTGGTCGTGGGTCTGGGTGATATTGCCGTGTTCCACGTGGAACAAAGCAACTGGCGTTTCCGTCTGCCAGCCTTCCCTCAACAATTCATGATCTACGCAGGTGATGAATACCTGGCAGCGTAATTCTTCCAACAGGCGACATAGCGCACTGCGGTGATTCTCATCGAGCTCTGATGGCAGATCGTCGACGAGGTAAATACATTGGCCACGACGGGCCGTACTGACTAAATGTCCCTGAGCAATGCGGAGGGCGCAGACCACGAGTTTCTGTTGCCCGCGAGAAAGAATGTCCGCCGCGTTGTGACCGCCGAGTCGCAGCCGTAAATCTGCGCGTTGAGGCCCTGCCTGGGTGTGACCCATCTGCTGATCACGGTAGAGGGACGATGCGAGTACGTCACTCAGGTTTTTTTCCTTGTCCCATCCTCGATAGTAACTAAGCGTCAGCCCATCGATCTGAACAAGCTCACTCAGGGTTTGCTCGAACACCGGCTTCAGCGCCTTGATATAGGCGCGCCGAAACTCGTCAATTTCATCGCTCGCAAGGCACAGCTCACGGTCCCATGCGGCCTGTGAAGCGGCGTCAAGTGTACCATGGCGAAGCCACGAGTTCCGCTGCCTGAGGGCCTTCTGAAGCCGCTGCCAAGTCGACATAAAACGAGGTTCCACGTGGAACACTCCCCAATCCAGAAACTGACGCCGGATCTTGGGAGCACCTTCAAGCAGCCGGAAGCTGTCGGGATTGATCAGCTGCAGTGGCAACGTCTCGGCGAGTTGCGCGGCACTTTTCGCATTCTGACCATCGATGCGAATCTGAAAATCCCCCTGACGGTCACGTGAGACGCCAAGACTACTGTGGCCACCTTCAGCGAGTTCAACCTGGCCAAAGACCGTGCATGCAGGTTGTTCGTATTGAATGACCGGTTGCAGCCGAACGCTGCGGAAGGAGCGCGCCAAACCGAGTAGATAGATGGCTTCCAGGACACTGGTTTTCCCACTGCCGTTAGCGCCGTACAAGATGTTAATGCGGGGAGAAGGGGAGAAGGTCACCGGGTGCAGATTGCGCACCCCGGTGACCGAGACGCGGCTAAGAGACATTAATCAACTGCTGTTACAGACGCATCGGCATAACGACATAGGCCGAGTCGTCATTGCCGGACTCCTGCACCAAGGCGCTGCTGTTCGAATCCGATAGAATCAGACGGACTTGCTCTGTGGTCATGACACCCAATACGTCGAGCAGATAGCTAACGTTGAATCCGATCTCGAGTGAGCTGCCGTTGTAGTCGACGCTGATTTCTTCCTCGGCTTCTTCCTGCTCCGGGTTGTTCGCTTGAATCTTCAGCTGACCGTTCGCCAACTGAAGGCGGATACCCCGATACTTCTCGTTAGAGAGAATCGCGGTCCGGCTGAACGCCTCGCGCAGCGCCTGACGATCGCCTACAACCAGCTTGTCGCCGCCCTTGGGCAAGACTCGCTCATAGTCAGGGAATTTACCGTCAACCAGTTTCGATGTGAACGTGAATTCACCGGTGGTCGCACGAATATGATGCTGACCTAGCACGATACTGACCAGACCATCTTGCTCGGTCAGCAGTCGTGCCAGTTCAAGGATGCCCTTACGCGGGACGATCACCTGGTGACGGTCAGCCTGCTCGATCTCTGCAGCCATGGAACACATCGCCAGACGGTGACCATCAGTTGCGACCGCGCGGAGAATGCCAGACTGGACCTCAAGCAGCATGCCGTTTAGATAGTAGCGTACGTCCTGCTGAGCCATGGCAAAGCTGGTGCGCTCGATCAACCGGCGCAGTTTGCTTTGAACAAGGCTGAACGTAAGCGAACCCGGGCCTTCCTCGACGGTTGGGAAGTCGTTGGCAGGCAGGGTGGACAGCGTGAAGCGACTACGGCCTGCTTTAACGATCAGCTTCTGCTCATCGAGCTTGATGTCGATAAGGGCGTCATTGGGAATGCTTTTGCAGATGTCCATCAGCTTGCGCGCAGGAACGGTGATTTCGCCCGGCTCTGCAGGTTCTTCCAGATGGACGCGGCCGACCAGCTCGACTTCCAGGTCAGTACCCGTCAAAGACAACTGCTGGCCCTCTACGACCAGGAGCACGTTTGACAGAACCGGCAAGGTCTGACGGCGTTCGACAACGCCCGCGACCAGTTGCAGGGGTTTCAACAGGGCTTCGCGTTGAATGGTGAAATGCATGGTCTAGTCCCTTGCCTCGATAAGCTGCGTTGGCATCACGTTGTCAAAGTCCGCAGCAGGTTCTTGTAGTCCTCGCGGATGTCCGCATCGGATTCTTTCAATTCGTTGATCTTCCGGCACGCATGCAACACGGTTGTGTGATCGCGGCCGCCAAACACATCGCCAATTTCGGGAAGGCTGTGGTTGGTCAGTTCCTTGGACAATGCCATCGCCACTTGTCGCGGTCGCGCTACAGATCTGGAACGGCGTTTGGACAGCAGGTCGGAGATCTTGATCTTGTAGTACTCAGCAACAGTCCGCTGAATGTTATCCACACTCACCAGCTTGTCCTGGAGCGCGAGCAAGTCCTTCAACGACTCCCGGATGAGCTCGATCGTGATGTCCCGGCCCATGAAGTGTGAGTGAGCGATGACGCGCTTCAGCGCACCCTCGAGCTCACGCACATTGGATCGGATGCGCTGCGCGATGAAGAACGCGGCGTCATGAGGGAGGTCGACCTTCGCCTGATCCGCCTTCTTCATCAAAATCGCCACCCGTGTTTCCAGCTCAGGCGGCTCGACCGCGACCGTCAGGCCCCAACCGAAACGAGACTTCAGGCGCTCTTCCAGGCCTTCAATCTCTTTAGGGTAGCGGTCACTCGTTAGAATAACCTGCTGACCCCCTTCGAGAAGGGCGTTAAAGGTGTGGAAAAATTCTTCCTGGGAACGCTCTTTGCGGGCAAAGAATTGAATGTCATCGATCAGCAGTGCATCGACTGAGCGATAGAAGCGCTTGAACTCATTGATTGCATTGAGCTGCAACGCCTTGACCATATCCGCGACAAAACGCTCGGAGTGCAAATACACAACCTTGGCATTCGGATTTTTCTTGAGCAGGTGGTTACCCACAGCGTGCATCAAGTGAGTTTTACCCAAGCCCACGCCGCCATACAGGAAGAGAGGGTTATAGCCATGCTTGGGATTGTCCGCTACCTGCCAGGCGGCCGCCCGGGCCAGTTGGTTGGATTTACCTTCGACAAAGTTTTCGAACGTGAATGTCCTGTTCAGATAGCTGGTGTGCTTCAGCGCGCCTTCAACCTGAACATTACGCTGCTCGGCGCGAGCAGGGGCTTGCTGGGAACTGGCGCCAGCCATTGGATCGAAGCTCGCCCGGGAGGGCTCGTCTTCGACATTCAAAGAGGTCTGAATCATCGGAGCAGGCGTCACGACGGACTGCGGTGCCCGTGAGGCCACCGGCGCTTCGCTGGTGGTTGCCAGCTGAGCGGCCTGAGATGCGGCGGCGGCTGCAGCGAGCGGTGCATTCGGGGCCGCACGTGGCGCCGAGCTACGCTTGCTGCCTATTAATAAGGAAAGCGCCGGTGTGACTCCCTGGCCGTGCTCGCCCAGCAGCTCGAGCAATCGACCCAGGTACTTCTCATTGACCCAGTCCAGCACAAATCGGTTGGGCGCATACACGCGCAGTTCATCACCTTCGGCTTCAACCTGTAGCGGACGGATCCAGGTGTTGAATTGCTGGGCAGGCAGCTCATCGCGCAAAAGCTCAACGCATTGCTGCCAAAGTTCCACTGACACAAATATCCCCTAGATTCTGAAGCCGGCGCGGCAAAAACAAGCGGCCATTGTAACCACCCGTAGCGGACTTATCCACATGAAGGTAGGGCGCTAAGGCATCAAACCCGACAAAAATCCCTGGAAAAAACGATCGCCGGTGGATAGTTAAGGTCTGTGGATAACCCATCCTCAGCTCGTTGCATAACCCCCGCCTGAAACCTGTGGATAAAGCACCTGTGCATAACTACACATTCTATACACAGGTTGTAGCCAGCTGCCGCACAACCGCAGCACCGCTTGTGGACAGACTTTATTCGCTCTGTACATCAAGCGCTACGTGGCCTGCAGAACCTTATCCACAGAAATTCTCGCCCTAAGCTTTTATAAGCTTTACAAAGAAGCTTTAAATACCTTCCTTCTTTATTTCTATATTTACGTTTCAAGAATGCCTCGTCCGATCACTCGCTGTCGATGGAATGCACTCAGCAAGTAAATGCAAGAAACGTTGGTTGGAAATTGACCTGCGTGCCCGCTTTCTCTAGAATCCCCGGTCTCTTAAAACGGGGGCCATTCCGGCCCGTTGTGGACGAACCAGGTAACACGCCATGAAACGTACTTTCCAACCCAGCACTATCAAGCGCGCTCGCACCCACGGTTTCCGTGCTCGTATGGCCACCAAAAACGGTCGCGCAGTTCTGTCGCGTCGTCGCGCCAAAGGCCGTAAGCGTCTGGCAGTTTGATTAATCGGCACAGGTGGTGAGTCAGGACTTCAGTCGGGAAAAGCGTTTGCTGACACCCCGGCATTTCAAGGCAGTCTTTGACTCCCCCACCGGCAAGGTTCCGGGGAAAAATCTCCTGCTCCTTGTGCGCAACAACGACCTTGATCATCCCCGTCTCGGGCTGGTGATCGGGAAGAAGAGCGTGAAGCTCTCCGTCGAGCGCAACCGTTTGAAACGCCTGATGCGTGAGTCGTTTCGCCTTCACCAGGACAAACTGGTCGGATGGGATATCGTCGTCGTCGCACGCAAAGGCTTGGGTGACATTGAAAACCCCGAATTGATTCAGCATTTCGGCAAGCTCTGGAAACGTCTGGCGCGCAGCCGGCCCGATCCCGAACTTAAAACCGAAACTGCGGGGGTAGACAGTCCTGATGCGTAAACTGGCGCTCGTTCCGATCCAGTTTTACCGCTATGCCATCAGTCCTCTGATGGCCAGTCACTGTCGTTTCTACCCCAGTTGCTCCTGCTACGCGTACGAGGCCATTGAAAATTATGGTCTGGTGCGCGGTGGCTGGCTGACCTTACGTCGCTTAGGTCGGTGTCATCCGTGGAATCCCGGTGGTTATGACCCGGTTCCACCTGCTCCCACCTCCCGTTCCTCTTCGATGGCCGAGTAATCATGGATATTAAACGCACGATCCTGATCGTCGCCCTGGCAATCGTGACCTATGTCGGTGTCCTGAAATGGAACCAGGACTACGGTCAGGCTGCCTTGCCGACTCAGAATGTTGCTGCCAACACCAACACATCCGCTATTCCTGATGCTCCGCAAGGTTCAGCGACTGCCAATGCGGACGTTCCTAGCGCGACCGGCGAAGTGGCTGCGCCGGCGGAAATGCCGGTGGCTACCAGCAAAGATTTGATCCAGGTGAAGACAGACGTCCTCAATCTGGAGATTGATCCGGTAGGCGGCGACGTGGTGCAGCTTCGTTTGCCACTTTATCCACGCCGTCAGGATCACCCCGAGATTCCTTTCCAACTGTTCGATAACGGCGGCGAGCGGATTTTCCTGGCTCAGAGCGGTCTGACTGGCGCGAACGGTCCTGATGCCCGTGCCGCCGGTCGTCCTGTTTATTCGGCTACGCAGAAAAGTTTTCAACTGGCTGACGGTCAGAACGACTTGGTCGTCGACCTGAAATTCAGCGACGGCGGCGTTAACTACATCAAGCGTTTCACGTTCAAACGCGGCCTGTATGACCTGACCGTTTCTTACGTGATTGACAACCAGAGCGCTCAGCCGTGGAACGGTAACCTGTTCGCACAGCTGAAACGCGATGCGAGCGCTGATCCTTCTTCGACGACTGCCACTGGTACCGCAACCTATCTGGGTGCTGCCATGTGGACACCTTCGGAACCCTACAAAAAGGTTTCCATGAAGGACATCGACAAAGGGTCGGTGAAGGATACTGTTCAGGGTGGCTGGGTTGCCTGGTTGCAGCATTACTTCGTGACCGCCTGGATTCCGAACAAGACTGACAGCAACACCGTCACCACCCGTAAGGACAGTGCCGGCAATTACATCATCGGTTTCACAGGCCCGGCATTGACGGTCGCACCTGGCGCGAAAGCCGAGACGACTGCAACGCTTTACGCCGGTCCGAAGAGTCAGGCAGTCCTGAAGGAGTTGTCCCCAGGTCTGGAATTGACAGTGGATTACGGGATTCTGTGGTTCATTGCCCAGCCTATTTTCTGGCTGCTGCAACATATCCACAGCATCGTGGGTAACTGGGGCTGGTCGATCATCTTCCTGACCATGCTGATCAAGGGGCTTTTCTTCCCTCTGTCGGCGGCCAGTTACAAATCCATGGCACGCATGCGTGCTGTCGCTCCGCGGTTGGCCGCGCTGAAAGAACAACATGGCGACGATCGTCAGAAGCTTTCTCAGTCGATGATGGAGCTGTACAAGAAAGAGAAGATCAACCCGTTGGGTGGATGCTTGCCGATCCTTGTACAGATGCCGGTGTTTCTGTCGCTGTACTGGGTACTGCTTGAAAGCGTCGAAATGCGCCAGGCACCCTGGCTGCTGTGGATAACCGACCTGTCGATCAAGGACCCGTTCTTTATCCTGCCGATCATCATGGGCGCTACCATGTTCATCCAGCAGCGTTTGAACCCGACACCTCCGGATCCTATGCAGGCCAAGGTCATGAAGCTGATGCCAATCATCTTCACGTTCTTCTTCCTGTGGTTCCCGGCCGGTCTGGTGCTGTACTGGGTGGTGAACAACACCTTGTCCATCACTCAACAGTGGTACATCACCCGCAGCATCGAAGCGAAAGCCAAGAAAGCTGAAGCCTGATCTACCCTGTTAACAAGTCATTCAAAACGCCCCCTCGTGGGGCGTTTTGCTATCCGTCGGTTGTCCAGGAGTCGGCCCATGAACGTACGTTTTGAAACCATTGCGGCCATTGCAACGGCTCCCGGACGAGGAGGCGTCGGTATCGTCCGCATTTCCGGTCCCCAGGCCGGCAAGTGTGCAGAGGCGATTCTCGGCAAACTGCCACAACCTCGGTACGCGCATTACGGCGCCTTCAAGGGAGAAAACGGCGCAGTTATCGACGAAGGCATTGGTCTCTACTTTTCCGGCCCTAACTCATTCACCGGAGAAGATGTGCTCGAGCTTCAAGGGCATGGCGGGCCCGTGGTTCTGGACATGTTACTGCAACGTTGTGTGCAGTTGGGGTGCCGTCTGGCACGGCCAGGGGAATTCAGTGAGCGCGCATTTCTCAACGACAAGCTCGACCTTGCCCAAGCCGAGGCCATCGCTGACCTTATCGAAGCGAGTTCTGCACAGGCCGCACGTAACGCGTTGAAATCGCTGCAGGGGGCATTTTCCCAGCGAGTGCATGAGCTCACGGAGAAACTGATCAGCCTGCGCATTTATGTCGAGGCAGCAATCGACTTCCCTGAGGAAGAGATCGACTTTCTCGCGGACGGTCATGTTCTGGCCATGCTGGACAACGTTCGCAGTCAGTTATCCACAGTGCTGCGCGAAGCCAACCAGGGCGCTTTGCTCAGAGATGGCATGAATGTAGTCATCGCGGGCAGACCCAATGCTGGCAAATCCAGTCTGCTGAACGCACTTGCAGGCAGAGAGGCGGCGATTGTGACTGAGATCGCCGGCACAACCCGTGATGTCCTGCGCGAACATATCCACATTGATGGCATGCCTCTCCACGTCGTGGACACGGCCGGTTTGCGCGACACCGACGATCAGGTGGAGAAGATAGGCGTACAACGCGCACTTCAGGCGATAGGTCAGGCAGACCGCATCTTGCTGGTGGTGGATGCGACAGCGCCAGAGGCGGTCGATCCCTTCGCGTTGTGGCCGGAGTTTCTTGATCAACGACCTGATCCTGCCCATGTCACCTTGATTCGTAACAAGGTCGACCTGAGTGATGAGCCGGTGGAACTGGTGACCAGCATCGATGGCCACGTGACCATCAGTCTCAGCGCCAAGGCTGGTGGTGATGGCGTGGAGCTTCTGCGCGAGCATCTAAAGGCGTGCATGGGGTATCAGCAAACCGCTGAAGGAAGCTTCAGTGCAAGACGTCGCCACCTCGAGGCGCTGCACAAGGCAAGCGCCTCTCTTGAGCATGGTCGCTCGCAGCTGACCCTGGCGGGCGCCGGTGAGTTGCTAGCCGAAGATTTGCGCCAGGCGCAGCAGTCCTTGGGCGAAATTACCGGTGCATTCAGCTCGGACGATTTGCTGGGACGAATTTTCTCCAGCTTCTGCATCGGCAAATAACGCCTCGCTCTATCCCCAGGCAGGTCAATCTCTCCGGATCTGCCCCATCTCGATTCATTCTTCTGACTTTTCCAGGCTCTCAATCAATGGCGGGAGGGCGCAATTGCGCCTCAAGTTCCACTCTTCAGCACCTGTTTGCACCGATAAGCCCTGTGCATAACCGCGGCTAAGCGCGGTTGATAAGCAGGCATCTGAGCTGAGGATAATTCGCCCTGTGGACAACCATCGATTTAATCCACAGGCTCCGGCAGGTTATCCAAGGGTCTCTTTGGCACATGGACACAGGCTTTTGATTCCCTGTACATCAGGCAATATAAAGCTTTCAGAGCTTTATCCACAGAAATGTGGCTCAGTAGAAATAAACATAAAAACAAAGATCTTATAAATTTCTTTCTTTTTAATTTCTATAACCGCCACTCATCCACAGCTGGTTAGATTTTGCGCAACGGGTTTCTTAAGGGGGGGTAAGTCCCTATACTTGCCGCCATTCCTATTCCCCCCAAATAACAGGCACGAGGTGCGTGGTGGATTTCCCTTCCCGTTTTCAAGTGATCGTCATCGGCGGCGGTCATGCCGGTACCGAGGCAGCACTGGCGTCCGCACGTATGGGTGCTACCACCCTGCTGCTTACGCACAACGTGGAAACCCTCGGCCAAATGAGTTGCAACCCGGCCATTGGTGGCATCGGTAAAAGTCATCTGGTCAAAGAGATCGATGCACTGGGCGGTGCGATGGCAACGGCCACTGACAAAAGCGGCATCCAGTTTCGTGTGCTCAACAGCCGCAAAGGCCCAGCAGTCCGGGCGACCCGTGCCCAGGCGGACCGCGTGCTGTACAAGGCAGCGGTCAGAGAAATCATCGAAGACCAGCCCAACCTGTGGATATTCCAGCAGGCATGCGACGACCTGATCGTCGAGCAGGACCAGGTGCGCGGCGTCGTTACCCAGATGGGCCTGCGTTTTCTGGCCGACTCTGTGGTTCTCACCACCGGTACCTTTCTGGGCGGACTTATCCACATCGGTCTGCAGAACTATTCGGGCGGCCGCGCCGGTGATCCGCCGTCCATTGCGCTTGCACGCAGGCTGCGTGAACTACCGCTGAGAGTGGGCCGCCTGAAAACGGGCACACCTCCGCGCATCGATGGCCGATCTGTGGATTTCTCGGTGATGACTGAACAACCGGGTGATACGCCGATTCCCGTGATGTCGTTCATGGGTTCCAAGGCTCAGCACCCGAGCCAGGTCAGCTGCTGGATTACCCACACCAACGCTCGGACCCACGAAATCATCGCGGCCAATCTTGATCGGTCGCCGATGTACTCCGCTGCCGGGGAAATCGAAGGGGTCGGGCCGCGTTATTGCCCGTCGATTGAAGACAAGATCCATCGTTTTGCCGACAAGGAAAGCCATCAGGTGTTTATCGAACCGGAAGGTTTGACGACCCATGAGCTTTATCCAAACGGTATATCGACCTCGCTGCCGTTTGACGTCCAACTGCAGATCGTTCGGTCTATCCGCGGAATGGAAAACGCCCACATCGTGCGGCCTGGCTATGCCATCGAGTACGACTACTTCGATCCGCGCGACCTGAAGTACAGCCTGGAAACCAAGGTTATCGGTGGGTTGTTTTTCGCAGGACAGATCAACGGCACAACCGGTTACGAAGAGGCCGGTGCTCAAGGTTTACTCGCGGGCGCCAACGCAGCGCTTCGGGCTCAAGGCAAGGACAGCTGGTGTCCGCGTCGCGATGAGGCATACATCGGCGTTTTGGTGGATGACCTGATTACCCTGGGCACCCAGGAGCCGTACCGGATGTTCACCTCGCGTGCCGAGTACCGCTTGATTTTGCGGGAAGACAATGCGGACTTGCGTTTGACCGAACAAGGTCGGGCGCTCGGCTTGGTCGACGATGCCCGCTGGGCGGCGTTCTGTGCCAAGCGTGAAGGCATCGAGTTGGAAGAACAGCGTCTGAAATCCACCTGGATTCGTCCGGGTACCGAGCAGGGCGACGCAGTCTCGGCTCACTTTGGTACGCCGTTGACCCACGAATACAATCTGCTGAATCTGCTGAGCCGTCCCGAAGTGGACTACGCCAGTCTGGTTGCGCTGACCGGTAACGGCTCGCCTGACCCGCAGGTCGCTGAACAAGTCGAAATCAAGACCAAGTACGCCGGTTACATCGACCGTCAGCAAGACGAGATCACTCGTCTGCGGGCCAGCGAAAACACCCTGCTCCCTGCGGATATCGATTACACCGGGATTTCCGGTCTGTCCAAGGAAATCCAGAGCAAGCTGGGGATAACTCGTCCGGAGACGCTGGGCCAGGCCTCGAGGATTCCCGGCGTCACGCCAGCGGCGATTTCTCTGCTGATGATTCATTTGAAAAAACGCGGCGCGGGCCGTCAGTTGGAGCAAAGCGCTTGAGTTCGATGGTTACCCCGCAGCATGCAGAAGAACTGACCCTTGGCGCTCGAGAGCTAGGCGTCGAGTTGAGCGAGAGTCAACACCGTCAGTTGCTGGCGTATCTGGCTTTGCTGATCAAGTGGAACAAGGCCTACAACCTGACTGCCGTTCGTGATCCGGATGAGATGGTGTCTCGCCATCTGCTGGACAGCTTGAGCGTGGTGCGTTTTATCGAGGGTGAGCGTCAGCTGGATGTCGGCAGCGGCGGCGGGATGCCCGGCATTCCGCTGGCCATCCTGTTTCCGGAGATGAAAGTCACGGTGCTGGACAGCAACGGCAAGAAGACCCGGTTTCTGACGCAGGTCAAACTCGAGCTAGCGCTAGCCAACCTGAAAGTTATCCACAGCCGTGCCGAAGCATTCCAGCCCGAGCTGCCGTTCAACGGCATCATCTCCCGCGCCTTCAGCAGTCTGGAAGACTTTACCCAGTGGACTCGGCACATGGGCGACGGCGAAACACGCTGGTTGGCAATGAAGGGTCTGCATCCAGTGGATGAACTGGTAGCATTGCCCGCAGATTTTCATCTGGAAAGCGCGCAAGCCTTGGCCGTACCCGGTTGCCAAGGTCAACGGCATCTGCTGATACTGCGCCGCACGGCATGACAGGGAACACACGCAAGAATGGCTAAGGTATTCGCGATAGCGAACCAAAAAGGGGGTGTGGGTAAAACCACAACCTGCATCAACCTCGCGGCTTCGCTGGTGGCAACCAAGCGTCGGGTGCTGTTGATCGATCTCGATCCGCAAGGCAATGCCACCATGGGCAGCGGTGTGGACAAGCACGGGCTTGAGCATTCGGTTTACGACTTGCTGATCGGCGAGTGCGACCTGAATGAGGCCATGCACTTTTCTGAGCACGGCGGTTATCAGCTGCTACCGGCAAACCGCGATCTGACCGCTGCCGAGGTGGTCCTGCTGGAAATGCAGATGAAGGAATCGCGTCTGCGAGCAGCACTTGCACCCATCCGCGAGAACTACGATTACATTCTCATCGACTGCCCTCCATCTTTGTCGATGCTGACGCTCAACGCGCTGGTCGCGGCCGACGGCGTGATTATCCCCATGCAGTGCGAATACTTTGCGCTCGAAGGTCTGAGCGACCTTGTGGATAACATCAAGCGCATCGGTGAACTGCTCAATCCTCAACTCAAGATCGAAGGTTTGTTGCGGACCATGTATGACCCGCGGCTTAGCCTGATCAACGATGTTTCGGCGCAGCTCAAAGAACATTTCGGCGAGCAGCTGTACGACACCGTTATTCCGCGCAATATTCGCCTGGCCGAGGCGCCTAGCTTCGGTATGCCGGCATTGGCGTACGACAAGACTTCTCGCGGCGCGCTGGCTTACCTGGCGCTTGCGGGCGAAATGGTCCGTCGCCAACGTCGCGGCAATCGCACCGCGGCTCAGCCCACTTAAGGAAATTCCATGGCCGTCAAGAAACGTGGACTCGGACGTGGGCTGGACGCACTGCTGAGCAGCCCCACCGTCACCGCACTGGAAGAACAGGCGGTGAAGGCGAGTGAGCGCGAGCTTCAACACATTCCGCTGGACCTGATTCAACGAGGCAAATACCAGCCGCGTCGTGATATGGATCCCCAGGCGCTGGAAGAACTGGCTAACTCGATCAAGGCGCAAGGGGTTATGCAGCCGATCGTGGTGCGCCCGATTGCCGACAACCGCTTCGAGATCATCGCCGGTGAACGCCGCTGGCGCGCCAGCCAGCAGGTAGGGATCGAGTCGATTCCTGCCATGGTGCGTGATGTGCCCGATGAAGCGGCCATCGCGATGGCGCTGATTGAGAACATTCAGCGCGAAGACCTGAATCCGATCGAGGAGGCGATTGCCCTGCAGCGTCTGCAGCAGGAATTTCAGCTGACCCAGCAGCAAGTTGCCGAGGCGGTGGGCAAGTCGCGAGTCAGCGTCGCCAATTTGCTGCGACTGATCGCATTGCCGGAAGTGATCAAGACCATGCTCTCCCATGGAGATCTGGAAATGGGCCATGCCCGTGCGTTGTTGGGACTGCCCGAAGATCAGCAGGTTGAAGGGGCGCGACATGTTGTCGCACGCGGTTTGACCGTGCGCCAGACTGAAGCACTGGTTCGCCAGTGGCTGAGCGGCAAACAGGAGGCTGCGGAACCTGTGAAGGCCGATCCTGATATCACTCGCCTGGAGCAGCGCCTGGCCGAGCGGCTGGGCTCCGCGGTGCAAATCCGCCATGGACAGAAGGGCAAAGGTCAGTTGGTCATCCGTTATAACTCGCTGGATGAGCTGCAGGGTGTGCTCGCTCACATTCGCTGAAACAAATCATGCGTAGCGCGTAGTCGGAAATCACTACCTGGCAGTTGAATAGGGGCTGAACCGCCCCTATACTCTGCGCGCATTTTGTCGGCACAATTTATGCCAAGTTGTTGATTTTGGCGGCCGGCTCACGAGGAGCCCATGTGATGGAGACACGCACGCCAAACCGCCTGCCATTCCATCGCCTGGCTGTTTTCCCGATCTTGCTGGCTCAGTTGATTGTCCTCTTGGGGGCAGCGCTGGCGCTTTGGCAGTGGCACGGCGTTGTAGCCGGGTATTCGGGGCTTTGCGGTGGCCTGATAGCCTGGCTGCCGAATGTGTATTTTGCTCATAAGGCATTCCGGTACTCCGGGGCCAGGGCAGCGCAGGCTATCGTTCGGTCGTTCTACGCCGGCGAGGCAGGCAAGTTGATTTTTACGGCAGTGCTCTTTGCACTGACGTTTGCAGGAGTAAAGCCGCTGGCTCCACTGGCGGTTTTTGGCGTTTTCATACTGACCCAACTGGTCAGTTGGTTTGCGCCCCTGCTAATGAGAACAAGACTTTCGAGACCTTAGGGCGTTTGAGGCAACCATGGCAGAGCAAACAGCTTCGGGCTATATCCAGCACCACTTGCAGAACTTGACCTTTGGTCATTTGCCTGACGGCAGTTGGGGCTTCGCGCATTCCGCAGCGGAAGCAAAAGAAATGGGCTTTTGGGCTTTCCACGTCGATACCCTCGGCTGGTCGGTCGCACTGGGTCTGATCTTCGTCCTCATCTTCCGCATGGCCGCAAAAAAGGCGACTTCCGGTCAGCCGGGCGCGTTGCAGAACTTCGTTGAAGTGCTCGTAGAGTTCGTCGACGGCAGCGTCCGGGATAGCTTCCATGGCCGTAGCGCCGTGATCGCTCCTCTGGCATTGACCATCTTCGCCTGGGTGTTCCTCATGAACGCCGTCGACTTGATTCCCGTCGACTGGATCCCGCAACTGGCGATCATGATCACCGGTGATCACCACATTCCTTTCCGCGCCGTATCGACCACCGATCCGAACGCGACGCTGGGTATGGCACTGTCCGTGTTTGCCCTGATCATTTTCTACAGCATCAAAATCAAGGGTATCGGCGGCTTCATCGGCGAATTGACCCTGCACCCGTTCGGCAGCAAGAACATTTTCGTTCAGGCGCTGTTGATTCCGGTGAACTTCCTGCTTGAATTCGTGACGCTGGTGGCCAAGCCGATCTCTCTGGCACTGCGGCTGTTCGGCAACATGTACGCGGGTGAACTGGTGTTCATTCTGATCGCGGTCATGTTCGGCAGCGGCCTGCTGTGGCTCAGCGGTCTGGGCGTGGTCCTGCAATGGGCGTGGGCTGTGTTCCACATCCTGATCATCACCCTGCAAGCGTTCATCTTCATGATGCTGACCATCGTCTACCTGTCGATGGCTCACGAAGATAACCATTGAGACCCGCCTGGCGAGTCTGATGATCCCCTCGCTTAGGTGAGGGGGTGCCCGCGAGGGCTTGATGTAAGAAACGATTTTGCTTTACCGCTTTAATCTAAGAAAACCTAACCAATACGACGTAAAAGTCGGGAGGAAAGATGGAAACTGTAGTTGGTCTAACTGCTATCGCTGTTGCACTGCTGATCGGCCTGGGCGCACTGGGTACTGCAATCGGTTTCGGCCTGCTGGGCGGTAAGTTCCTGGAAGGCGCTGCGCGTCAACCGGAAATGGTTCCAATGCTGCAAGTTAAAATGTTCATCGTGGCTGGTCTGCTCGACGCCGTGACCATGATCGGTGTTGGTATCGCTCTGTTCTTCACTTTTGCGAACCCCTTCGTTGGTCAACTCGCTGGCTGATCACTCGAATTTTCGAGTTGATTGGTGTGATGGACAACGAACGAGCGAGGTGTTGGCGTGAACATTAATGCAACCCTGATTGGCCAGTCCGTTGCGTTCTTCATTTTTGTGCTGTTCTGCATGAAGTTCGTGTGGCCTCCGGTCATCGCGGCTTTGCACGAACGTCAGAAGAAGATTGCGGATGGACTGGACGCTGCTACACGAGCAGCTCGCGACCTGGAGCTGGCCCAAGACAAAGTGGGTCAGCAACTGCGCGAAGCTAAGGCTCAGGCAGCTGAGATCATTGAGCAAGCCAAGAAACGCGGTACCCAGATTGTCGACGAAGCCCGTGAACAGGCTCGCGTTGAAGCTGACCGCATCAAGGCTCAGGCTCAGGCCGAGATCGAACAGGAACTGAACGGCGTCAAAGACGCGCTGCGCGCCCAATTGGGTAGCCTGGCAGTCAACGGCGCAGAGAAGATCCTGGGTGCCACAATCGATCAAAACGCGCACGCGGAGCTGGTAAACAAACTGGCTGCTGAAATTTAAGCGAGGGCGATCATGGCAGAACTGACCACGTTGGCCCGACCTTACGCTAAGGCAGCCTTCGAGCATGCACAGGCGCACCAGCAACTGGCCAATTGGTCAGCCATGCTCGGCCTGGCTGCTGCAGTGTCGCAAGACGACACGATGCAGCGCATGCTCAAGGCCCCGCGACTGACGAGCGCAGACAAGGCCGCCACTTTTATTGAAGTGTGCGGCGACAAGTTCGATGCCAAGGCACAGAATTTCATTCACGTCGTTGCTGAAAACGACCGTCTCCAGCTTCTGCCGGAGATTTCCGAACTGTTCGAGCTTTACAAGGCCGAGCAGGAAAAATCGGTAGATGTGGATGTGACCAGTGCTTTTGCATTGAACCAAGAACAGCAAGACAAACTCGCCAAGGTTCTCAGTGCACGGCTCGGCCGGGAAGTGCGCCTGCACGCTGCGGAGGATGCCGCCCTGATAGGTGGTGTCATCATCCGCGCCGGCGACCTGGTTATCGATGGCTCAGTTCGCGGCAAACTCGCGCAACTAGCCGAAGCATTGAAATCTTGAGTTTGAAGGGGCAGCAGAGCAATGCAGCAACTCAATCCTTCCGAAATAAGTGAAATCATCAAGGGCCGCATCGAGAACCTCGATGTTGCCTCCCAAGCCCGAAACGAAGGCACAGTCGTCAGCGTGTCTGACGGTATCGTGCGGATTCACGGTCTCGCCGACGCTATGTACGGCGAAATGATCGAGTTCCCGGGCGGCGTTTACGGTATGGCACTGAACCTGGAGCAAGATTCCGTGGGTGCTGTCGTACTGGGCGCTTACACCTCTCTGGCTGAAGGCATGAGTGCCAAGTGCACCGGCCGCATCCTCGAAGTTCCGGTTGGTAAGGAACTCCTGGGTCGCGTAGTCGACGCACTGGGTAACCCTGTCGACGGCAAAGGTCCGCTGAACAACACCGAGACCGACGCGGTCGAGAAAGTTGCTCCAGGCGTGATCTGGCGTAAGTCGGTAGACCAGCCTGTACAGACTGGCTACAAGGCTGTCGACGCGATGATCCCTGTCGGCCGTGGCCAGCGCGAGCTGATCATCGGTGACCGTCAGATCGGTAAAACCGCTCTGGCGATCGACGCGATCATCAACCAGAAAAACAGCGGTATTTTCTGCGTCTACGTTGCAATCGGTCAGAAGCAATCGACCATCGCCAACGTTGTTCGCAAACTGGAAGAAAACGGCGCTCTGGCCAACACGATCATCGTGGCGGCCAGTGCTTCGGAATCGCCTGCGCTGCAATTCCTGGCTCCGTATGCCGGTTGCACCATGGGCGAATACTTCCGCGACCGCGGTGAAGACGCACTGATTGTCTATGACGATCTGTCCAAGCAGGCTGTGGCTTATCGCCAGATTTCCCTGCTGCTGCGTCGTCCACCAGGCCGTGAAGCTTACCCAGGCGACGTGTTCTATCTCCACTCCCGTCTGCTGGAGCGTGCATCCCGCGTTTCGGAAGAGTACGTAGAGAAGTTCACCAATGGCGCAGTGACCGGCAAAACCGGCTCCCTGACCGCATTGCCGATCATCGAAACCCAGGCTGGCGACGTTTCCGCGTTCGTTCCGACCAACGTGATTTCCATCACTGACGGTCAGATCTTCCTGGAATCGGCCATGTTCAACTCCGGCATTCGCCCGGCAGTGAACGCCGGTGTTTCGGTATCCCGTGTGGGTGGTGCTGCTCAGACCAAGATCATCAAGAAGCTCTCCGGTGGTATCCGTACCGCTCTGGCTCAGTACCGTGAACTGGCAGCGTTTGCCCAGTTCGCCTCTGACCTGGACGAAGCGACCCGTAAGCAACTTGAACATGGTCAGCGCGTTACCGAGCTGATGAAGCAGAAGCAATATGCGCCAATGTCGATCGCTGACATGTCGCTGTCGCTGTATGCCGCTGAGCGTGGGTTCCTGACTGACGTCGAAATCGCCAAGGTTGGCAGCTTTGAACAAGCGCTGATTGCTTACTTCAACCGAGATCACGCCGATTTGATGGCGAAGATCAACGTGAAGGGTGACTTCAATGACGAAATCGATTCTGGCCTGAAAGCCGGCATCGAGAAGTTCAAGGCCACCCAAACCTGGTAAGCCGCAGCGGGAGTCGCGAGGCTCCCGCTTGCTAACCTGATAGGTGTTACATGGCAGGCGCAAAAGAGATTCGCAGCAAGATTGCGAGCATCAAAAGCACGCAAAAGATCACCAGCGCCATGGAAAAAGTGGCGGTCAGTAAAATGCGCAAGGCTCAAATGCGCATGGCTGCTAGCCGTCCTTACGCGGAGCGCATCCGCCAGGTGATTGGTCATCTCGCCAACGCTAACCCGGAATACCGTCATCCCTTCATGATCGAACGCGAAGTAAAGCGCGTCGGTTACGTCGTGGTGAGCAGTGACCGTGGTCTGTGTGGTGGCTTGAATACCAACCTGTTCAAGGCTTTGGTCAAGGACATGGCGAAGAACCGTGAAAACGGCGTAGAGATCGATCTGTGCGTGGTCGGCAGCAAAGGTGCGGCGTTTTTCCGCAACTTCGGCGGTAACGTTGTCGCTGCGATCAGCCACTTGGGCGAAGAGCCGTCGATCAACGATTTGATCGGCAGCGTCAAGGTGATGCTGGATGCCTACCTGGAGGGCCGTATTGATCGCCTGTCCGTGGTGTCCAACAAATTCATCAACACCATGACTCAGCAACCAACGGTCGAGCAGTTGATTCCGTTGGTCGCGACCCAGGATCAAGAACTCAAGCACCACTGGGATTACCTGTACGAACCCGACGCCAAAGAGCTGCTGGACGGCTTGATGGTCCGTTATGTGGAGTCGCAGGTCTATCAGGCGGTGGTCGAGAACAACGCGGCTGAACAGGCTGCGCGGATGATCGCGATGAAGAACGCCACCGACAACGCCGGTGACCTGATCAGCGATTTGCAGCTGATCTACAACAAGGCGCGTCAGGCAGCGATCACCCAAGAGATCTCGGAAATCGTCGGCGGCGCTGCCGCGGTTTAACGGTTCAAATATTCAGAGGATCCAGCTAATGAGTAGCGGACGTATCGTTCAAATCATCGGCGCCGTGATCGACGTGGAATTTCCACGCGACAGCGTACCGAGCATCTACAACGCGCTGAAAGTACAAGGCGCGGAAACTACTCTGGAAGTTCAGCAACAGCTGGGCGACGGCGTAGTTCGTACCATTGCGATGGGTTCCACCGAAGGCTTGAAGCGCGGTCTGGACGTTATCGACAGCGGCGCAGCCATCTCCGTACCAGTCGGTAAAGCGACGCTGGGCCGGATCATGGACGTACTGGGCAACCCGATCGACGAAGCGGGCCCGATCGAAACCGAAGAGCGCTGGGGCATTCACCGTCCTGCACCTTCGTTCGCTGATCAGGCTGGCGGCAACGACCTCCTGGAAACCGGCATCAAGGTCATCGACCTGGTTTGCCCGTTTGCCAAGGGCGGTAAAGTCGGTCTGTTCGGTGGTGCCGGTGTCGGCAAGACCGTAAACATGATGGAACTGATCCGTAACATCGCCATCGAGCACAGCGGTTATTCCGTGTTCGCCGGTGTGGGCGAGCGTACCCGTGAGGGTAACGACTTCTACCACGAGATGAAGGACTCCAACGTTCTGGACAAAGTAGCACTGGTCTACGGTCAGATGAACGAGCCGCCGGGTAACCGTCTGCGCGTCGCCCTGACTGGCCTGACCATGGCTGAGAAGTTCCGTGACGAAGGTAACGACGTTCTGTTGTTCGTCGACAACATTTACCGTTACACACTGGCCGGTACTGAAGTATCCGCACTGCTGGGCCGTATGCCTTCTGCAGTAGGTTACCAGCCGACGCTGGCTGAAGAGATGGGCGTGCTGCAAGAGCGCATCACTTCGACCAAGGAAGGCTCGATCACTTCGATCCAGGCGGTATACGTACCGGCGGACGACTTGACCGACCCATCGCCAGCCACAACGTTTGCTCACCTGGACGCCACCGTCGTTCTGTCCCGTGACATCGCTTCTCTGGGTATCTACCCGGCGGTCGATCCACTGGACTCGACTTCGCGCCAGCTGGACCCGAACGTGATCGGTCAGGACCACTACGACACCGCTCGCGGCGTTCAGTATGTTCTGCAGCGTTACAAAGAGCTGAAAGACATCATCGCGATCCTGGGTATGGACGAGCTGTCGGAAACCGACAAGCAGTTGGTATCCCGCGCTCGTAAGATTCAGCGCTTCCTGTCGCAGCCGTTCTTCGTGGCTGAAGTCTTCACCGGTGCCTCGGGTAAATACGTTTCCCTGAAAGACACCATTGCTGGCTTCAAAGGCATCCTCGCCGGTGACTACGACCATCTGCCTGAACAGGCGTTCTACATGGTCGGCGGCATCGAAGAAGCGATCGAGAAAGCCAAGAAACTGTAATCCAGGCGCCCGGCAACGGGCGCTAATCAGGTTGAGGCATGCAAATGGCTATGACAGTCCATTGCGATATCGTCAGCGCGGAAGGAGAGATTTTCTCCGGTCTGGTCGAGATGGTGATTGCACACGGTAACCTGGGTGATATCGGTATTGCTCCAGGTCACGCACCGTTGATCACCGATCTGAAGCCAGGTCCGATCCGCCTGATCAAGCAGGGTGGCGAAGCCGAGGTGTTTTACATCTCCGGTGGTTTCCTTGAGGTTCAACCGAACATGGTCAAAGTGCTTGCCGATACCGTGCAACGCGCTGCTGATCTGGACGAAGCCTCAGCTCAGGAAGCCGTCAAGGCTGCCGAGCGTGCTCTGAATGAAAAAGGCGCAGATTTCGATTACGGAGCTGCTGCTGCACGTCTGGCGGAGGCCGCAGCTCAGCTGCGCACCGTCCAGCAAATTCGCAAGAAGTTCGGCGGCTAACCCCGGCGATCCGTTGCGCGATTGAGTAAAAGGGTAGCCTCGGCTACCCTTTTTCTTTTTTCGGCTTTCTCGCCTGAAACATCAGCCCGGCTAATGTGGCCTGCTCGTCTGGAATCCCTTCATGTCTCTCGATATCGTCATTCTCGCCGCGGGTCAGGGCACTCGCATGCGTTCCGCTCTGCCCAAGGTCTTGCATCCTGTAGCCGGTAAATCGATGCTCGGCCATGTTATCCACAGCGCACGCCAGCTTTCGCCCCAGGGCATTCACGTGGTCATAGGCCATGGAGCAGAGCGGGTCCGAGAGCAATTGGCGAGCGATGATCTGAATTTCGTGCTCCAAGACAAACAATTGGGCACTGGCCACGCCGTTGCTCAGGCGTTGCCAGCGCTGACGGCCGAGACGGTACTCATTCTTTATGGCGACGTCCCGCTCATACAAGTAGAGACCCTGCACCGCCTCCTCGCGCTGGTAAATGATCAGCAATTGGGTCTGCTGACGGTCAAGCTGGAAGACCCGACCGGTTATGGCCGTATCGTCCGTGACGTGCAGCATCGCGTCAGCGCCATCGTCGAACACAAGGATGCAACTGAAGAGCAGAAGGCTATCAAGGAAGGTAACACCGGAATCCTCGCGGTACCGGGCAAGTGCCTTGCCGACTGGCTGGGCCGCCTCTCCAATAAAAACGCTCAGGGTGAGTATTACCTGACTGACGTTATTGCCATGGCCGTCAATGATGGCCTCGTGGTCGCGACTGCTCAGCCCGACGACGCCATGGAAGTGCAGGGCGCCAATGACCGTAAACAGCTTGCCGAGCTCGAGCGTCATTACCAGCAGCGGGAGGCCCGCCGACTCATGGCGCTGGGTGTCACGTTGCGCGACCCGGCGCGTTTTGACGTTCGTGGCGACGTCACTGTTGGCCGCGACGTGATGATCGACGTGAACGTCATCCTTGAGGGGCGAGTCGTCATCGAAGACGACGTCTCCATCGGGCCGAACTGCGTGATCAAGGACAGCACCTTGCGCAAGGGCGCAATCATCAAGGCGAACAGCCACCTTGAAGGGGCGATCGTTGGCGAAGGCGCGGATGCAGGACCTTTTGCTCGTTTGCGCCCTGGCAGCGTGCTCGACGCCCGTGCCCATGTGGGTAACTTCGTCGAATTGAAGAATGCTCATCTGGGCGAGGGCGCCAAGGCAGGTCATCTGACCTATTTGGGTGACGCAGTGATCGGCGCGCGCACCAACATTGGCGCTGGCACCATCACCTGTAACTACGATGGCGCGAACAAGCATAAGACGGTGATGGGCGAAGACGTGTTCATCGGCTCGAACAACTCGCTGGTCGCCCCTGTGCATATCGCGTCAGGCGCTAGCACTGCCGCTGGCTCTACCATCAATCAGGATGTGCCGGCCGAACAACTTGCGGTTGCCCGTGCGCGCCAACGCAACATCGAAGGCTGGAAACGACCCGTGAAAATCAAGAAAGACTAAGTTATCCACAGGTCACATCGGCTGCTTGCCAGGCAGGCAGCTGATCCCGAGTCGCTAAACAACAACCCCTCTACAAAATCGCTTAACCATCCTCCCCAAAAATCCAACTCCCCCCTTGACGTATATCTTTCGATGAGCTCTCATTGCGTTCGTTAACTTTCGAAACGAAACTTAAGCCAATCATGTCGAAACGTAATACGCCTCAACGCCGCCACAACATTCTTGCTCTGCTCAACGAGCAGGGGGAGGTAAGCGTGGACGAGTTGGCCAAACGCTTCGAAACCTCCGAGGTGACGGTCCGTAAGGATCTGGCTGCGCTCGAAAGCAATGGGTTGCTGCTTCGTCGTTATGGCGGCGCCATCCGCATGCCCCAGGAATTGATTGGCGAACCCGGCCAGCCGGTTTCCAGGTTCAAACAAGCCATTGCCCGCGCTGCTGTTGCCCGCATCCGGGAACACGCACGGATCATCATCGACAGCGGCAGTACCACGGCTGCAATGATTCCGGAGCTGGGTTTGCAGCCGGGTCTCGTTGTGATGACCAATTCCCTGCATGTCGCCAACGCGCTGGGTGAACTGGAGCACGAACCGGTCCTGCTGATGACCGGCGGCACATGGGACCCGCATTCAGAGTCGTTTCAGGGCCAAGTGGCGGAGCAGGTGCTGCGTTCCTACGACTTTGATCAGCTGTTCATCGGCGCCGACGGCATTGATCTGACCCGCGGTACAACCACATTCAACGAGCTTCTTGGGCTCAGCCGGGTGATGGCCGAAGTTGCCAGGGAAGTGATCGTGATGGTCGAGGCCGACAAGGTCGGTCGCAAGATTCCCAATCTGGAGCTGCCCTGGAGCAGCGTCCATACCCTCATTACCGATGACCGCCTGCCTCAAGAGGCACGCGAACAAATTCAGGCTCGCGGCGTAACCTTGATTTGCGCTGCTGTTTCCTAGGAGAAGAACCATGTGTGGAATTGTCGGCGCTGTTGCTGAACGGAATGTTACTGCCATCCTGCTGGAGGGCCTCAAGCGCCTGGAATACCGCGGCTACGACAGCGCCGGCGTGGCGTTATTCAACAATGCTGGCGTGCTTGAGCGTCGTCGTCGGGTCGGCAAGGTCAGCGAACTGGAGCGGGCGCTCGCCGGCGAACCTGTCACAGGCCGCCTCGGCATCGCCCACACCCGTTGGGCGACCCATGGCGCACCGTTGGAGCGCAACGCTCACCCACATTTCTCCAACGAGCAACTGGCGGTGGTGCACAACGGCATCATTGAAAACCATGAGCCGCTTCGCGAGCGCTTGAAGGGTCTGGGTTATGTGTTCACGTCTGACACGGACACGGAGGTCATTGTCCACCTGCTGCACCATAAACTGCAGGACACGCCCGATCTGGCTGCGGCTCTGAAGGCTACGGTCAAGGAACTGCACGGCGCGTATGGCCTTGCGGTCATCAGCGCACAACAACCGGATCGCCTGATTGCTGCTCGCAGTGGCAGCCCGCTGGTTGTGGGTCTGGGCCTTGGGGAAAACTTCCTCGCCTCCGATCAACTGGCCTTGCGTCAGGTCACTGACCGCTTCATGTACCTGGAAGAGGGTGACATCGCCGAGATCCGTCGCGACAGCGTGCAGATCTGGGACGCATCCGGCTTGCCCGTCGAGCGTGAGATCGTTCAGTATCACGAGGGCGCAGAAGCGGCGGACAAAGGCGAGTACCGCCACTTCATGCTCAAGGAAATTCACGAGCAGCCAAAAGTCGTGCAGCGCACCCTGGAAGGCCGCCTCGGTCAGCAGCAGGTCCTGGTGCAGGCATTCGGACCGCAAGCGGCGGAGCTGTTCGCCAAAGTACGCAACGTGCAAATCGTCGCCTGCGGCACCAGCTATCACGCCGGGATGGTCGCGCGTTACTGGCTCGAAGGCCTGGCCGGCATTCCCTGCCAGGTCGAAGTCGCCAGCGAATTCCGCTACCGCAAGGTCGTGGTCCAGCCGGACACGCTGTTCGTTTCGATCTCGCAGTCCGGCGAGACCGCCGACACCCTGGCCGCGCTGCGCAATGCCAAGGAACTGGGTTTCCTTGCCAGCCTGGCGATCTGCAACGTGGGCATCAGTTCGCTGGTGCGTGAATCCGATCTGACCCTGCTCACTCAGGCCGGCCCGGAAATCGGCGTCGCGTCGACCAAGGCGTTCACCACGCAGCTGGTCGCACTGATGCTGCTGACGCTGTCACTGGGTCAGGTCAAGGGCACGCTGGGCGCTGGCGTGGAAGCTGAACTGGTTGAAGAGCTGCGCCGCCTGCCGACCCGCCTGGGTGAAGCACTGGCGATGGACACGACGGTGGAGAAAATCGCCGAACTGTTCGCCGAGAAGAATCACACCCTGTTCCTGGGTCGTGGCGCGCAATTCCCGGTGGCGATGGAAGGGGCGTTGAAGCTCAAGGAGATCTCCTACATCCACGCCGAAGCCTACCCGGCCGGCGAACTGAAACACGGCCCGTTGGCACTGGTGGACAGCGACATGCCTGTCGTCACCGTGGCACCTAACAACGAGCTGCTGGAGAAACTGAAATCCAACCTGCAGGAAGTGCGTGCACGGGGCGGCGAGCTGATCGTCTTCGCTGACGAACAGGCCGGGCTGGTCAACGGAGAGGGGACCCACGTGGTTTCCATGCCCCACATCCTCGACGCATTGACGCCGATCCTTTACACGATTCCGCTGCAACTGCTTTCGTATTACGTGGCAGTGCTCAAGGGTACGGATGTGGATCAGCCGCGTAATTTGGCGAAGTCCGTGACGGTGGAATAAGTTATCCACAGCGTACTGCGCTGGTGTTTCCAAACAACAAAGGTTGTCACAAAACAATAAAGGTTGTCACAAGGTAATAAAGGTTGTCACAGGCCTCTGCCCGACCGTTTGTCGGAGTAGAGGCCGCTTTCAAAATATAGGCTCACAATCCTCTAGGCACTGCTGTGACTGCAGTCCAGGCTCAACCCGCTCTTCATTTCCTAACGCGACATTCGTCCAGTGTCGTCCTGACCGAGCGGGTCGCCCTCTGATAAGCGACTCGTAAAATGACATCTCTACCAGATGCACGTGTGAAGCCCGCCACTTCGAAGCTGGTGACTCAGCTGCAAATCGATAGAAAAATTAAATTAGGGCGAGGCGAAGGGGTTAGAGAATCCTATCTCCCCTGGATCAAAATATGGGACATCAAATCGAGAGGGGTTTCCCATCTTGTACCTGGGGTGAAATTTCATCGCACCCATCATTTGCTTTCGAACGCCGAGCGTGACTATCTGATGATCCTTGAGCAAGATCCTTCCATCATCGACATCCGGGAGCAATTCCCACTTCTAACGCAATCCGACACGCGGGCGATCGCATCGAGTCTGAATTATCGCCATCCGGTTTACCCTGGTACTCAAGTCCCTTTCGTCATGACCACCGACTTTCTTATCACGTTCATCGATTCCACCGGAAAGGAAAGGTTGGCCGCCCGTTCTGTGAAGTATAGGAAGGAATTCGAGGACGCTAGTGTCAAGGAGCAAAATCGGATCGCGGAGAAGCTTGAGATCGAGGAAAAATATTGGGCGATAAGAAAGGTTGAATGGAAGTTAGTTCTTCATGAAAATCTTCCACAGTTCAAGATGGCAAACTTGGGTGTCCTTAGAACCTATGCGTTCATCCATCCCTCGCTGCCCACGGATAAGAACATAAATAATCTGCTCGAATTCATCGCTGGGTCTGAGACTGATAAACTGCCGTTAAAAGCGTTGTTAGAAAAAGCCTCGCGCGCAATATTTGTCGACTATATGGGCGTTAAACGTCTCTTTCATCACCTCCTTTGGATCGGCAGATTGGAAGCGGACCTCAACGCTGGCTTGATCAGTCTAACAAGCCCTTTACCCGTTTGGGGCAGCAAATCATTTTTCCCTGCTACACCATCCCTCGAGGTGCCGCGTCATGCTTAGTCTGGGAGTTAACTGCATCGTTTGCCCAGGTGAAGGATCAGAGCTATTCAGTAATCCGGTCAGAGTTCTGGGCTTTACGGATGATTTTGTCCTAGTAATTGAGTTGCGGACAAATCCGGCTAAGCCTCGGAAAGTTGAGAGATCCTTGCTCATCGAAGAGTTGGAAAACGGAGCGGCAGTCATCAATCTGGAGATGGTGCCGAAGCATCTGCTTCGCAGCGAGGATGATATAGGTGCGAATGAAAAAGCAAGCAGGGAAAAAAACTGGGCATTGGTGAGGGATCTGGTGGAAAACCAAGCGCCTCTCGATATTTTGTCTTCAAACTTCGGCGCACTAGTTGCTCAACACGCGATGTTGATGGGGGTTGATCGAAAACAGATTTATCGACTTCTCTACCGATACTGGAGCATGGGGCAAACACGTAATGCCTTCTTGTGGAATACAAGTGTGTGTGGAGGTCCCGGTAAGGAAAAAAGCCGTGCGTCTGGGATTATTCCGGGTCGACCTCTGAAATATCGTGGCGTGGTTGCGGATGACGGCGGTGCAATCATGCTCGAATCGCGGCATATGGCACATATCCGGCTGGCTTATGGACGCGTTGCCAGTGGCAGGTGTGGAACTTTAAAGAAAGCTCATGAATGGATGCTCAATAAGTTTTACATGTCCATCAAACCTGATGGCTCTAAGGGGAATCTAGTGCGCGGGACCTATCCGTCGGTCCATCAACTAAGTCATCACGGAAAGCTATTTTTTGATGAACTTTACAAACTTAAGACCCGTGGTGGAGCCGTTCGCTACAACAAAGATCACCGTCCGATCGTGGGGTCGGCCGCGCACGGTTTGGTCGGCGCTGGTCAACGGTACGAAATCGATTCGACAATAGCTGATGTTTATTTGGTTCATCGTGTAAACCGTTTATGGTTGATCGGTAGGCCAGTTCTGTACGTGGTGGTCGATACCTTTACTAGGATGATCGTAGGAGTGCATGTTGGCTTGGAAGGGCCCAGTTGGAATGGCGCTAGGCATGCCATTTACAATGCCTGCACGCCCAAGAAAGAATTTTGTAAGCGTTACAACGTTGAGATTGATGAGGCTGATTGGCCTTGCTCTCATCTGCCGGTCGAAATCGTTGCGGACCGCGCCGAGTTGCTCAGCGAGGCAGGGGAGACTATGACAAAAACTCTCGGTACCGCAGTTAAGATTCTTCCACCGTTTCGGCCGGATTGGAAAAGCATCGTTGAGAGTCGGTTCCGGCTGATCAATGACAGGCTTGACTTGAAGTTTGTCCCTGGCGGAGTTGATGCGCGAAAAATGGAGCGTGGTGATCGCGACTACCAACTCGACGCGATCTTCGATATTGATGAGTTCACCGAGATGGTCATCTTAGGAGTCCTAGCACACAACAACAGCCTTCGGATACCTCATCTCCTGAACCGAGAGATGATTGCCGCAGAAGTAGAGCCTACGCCAATCGCCGTGTGGAAATGGTCTATGGCCAACAGTTTGCTGAACTCAAAGGTAGTATCACCTGCAGAGCTTAAGATTGCGCTGCTGCCTTCGCAGGAATGTCGAATCAGCAGGAACGGCATCTATTTTCAGGGTGTGCAGTACACTTGTGAGACAGCCATCCGTTCAGGATGGTTGGAGCGGTCTCATAACTTTAAGACCAAGTACGTTAGGGTTTATTACGATCCAAACGCTGCGGAAAATTGTTGGATCAAGTCTGACGCAGGTTTCGAGTCGTTAACCATCGTTCCTCAGCAAAAGGCTAAGTATAGTGGACTTCGCATGGAGGAGGTCCTGGATATGATCAGTATTCTGAAGCAGGTCTCCCCTGACACCCTGTACGAGAGTGCCAACACCGGTGCTCTTCTCCAGGAACGTCAACAGGAAATCATTGACCGTGCCAAAGCCAAGCGCAAGGCTCAGGGGGACCCTAAATCCAAGGCAGAATTCAAGCGTGACAAGCGTTCGAAACGGGCGGCTGAAATTCAGAACGAGCGCGATCTCGACACTGCTGATCTTAATCAACTACGCCTTGTGGACAGCCTACCGGTTGCGGAGGACATGCCTAAGCCGTTGGCCGGGAAAACTGGTTCGGGCCGGAGTGCTGCTTTCCTGAAACTGGTGGTTAATGCAGACCACGAGGCCAATCATGAGTGACCGTAGATTTGCAACTGCCGAATACACTCCGTCGGGGATCTCTCAATACGATGGAAATCCACTCATTGAGTGCCTTCCGAAGATTCTTTCAGACGTAGATGTCGTCCGACGAATCGGGAACATCCCTGCACGTCCTGATGAAGCTGAGCGGGGGCTGGACACGAAGCTCCGTGGTCATGGCTTAAATAGGTTGAAGGATGTCGTCGTACCTTTCGAGGTTCACCTGCGATTAGAGGATTTATTCAGTCAACTGATCCGGTATGGGTATACGGGGCGCAACCCGCTGGACGCATCGTCCGTAAGGCACAGGTTGCTTTCCTCTGCCGAGATCAAGGGTCATGGGTTCATGTCCACAGCAGAAACTGTGACCCTGATCGGATTGAGCGGAATGGGTAAAACAACCGCACTCAACTCCATTGCAAAATTGTATCCACAGGTGATCAGCCACAGAAAGTATAAACAGCAGATTCTCATTGAGACGCAGGTGGTATGGCTCAAGATCGAATGCCCACATGATGGCTCGCTACGAGGCTTTTGTGCTGCATTCTTCTCTTCTCTGGATGCAGCCTTAGGCGTCGAGAAATACTCAACCAAGAGAGCCACAGGTCGCAGCATCAGTGTGATGCTCCAACACATCAGTCAGCTATGTAAGACGTACTACATAGGCGCACTCATCATTGATGAGATGCAGCATCTCTGCTCTTCCCGAGGTGGTCAGGACCGCGAAAAGCTGCTCAACTTTTTCGTAACGCTATCAAACGACGCTGGTGTGCCGATGGTCTACGTTGGTACCAACGCTATGCTTCCGTTGTTTTCCGGGGTTTTGCGTAACGCTCGGCGAGCTGCAGGGATGGGGCCGATCACGTTCGACAGGTTCTCTGGGGATGACCCGTTTTGGGTTCATCTTGTGTCACAGCTTTGGGCCTACAACTGGACTAATGTTCCGGCTCCATTGACATTAGAACTTCACGCCAAGATCTATGACCTCACACAAGGAAACACTGATTTTCTGGTGAAGCTGCTCATGCTTGCTCAGCGCCATGCCATTTGGGAGAACATCGATTCGGTGACGCCGGGAGTATTGCAGCAGGTGTACGACAGCCAGATGAGGCTCCTGCACAAGCCCATTGAGGCGCTACGCAGTGGTGATCCACTGCAGATTGCTGATTTCGAAGACATGATGCCCACGAAGGACCAGATCGTTCAGATGATGAATTACGATCTAGCGCGCCGCGCAAGCCGAGCGCATCTTTCGTTGATTACGCAAGCCTCAGTGGAGCCAGTTGAGGCTGTAGAAAAGGCCGCAGCAGAGCTTGTCAGCAAACCGGTGGTCCCAGTTGCCAATGACTATGCTCCAAGCGCCTTTTTTTCTGAAAACGATGACGTGCAGACTCAGCTTGAACGGCGTGGCTGGGTGAACAAAGATGCCAGCTGGTGACTCGAATCGCGGGAGCTCAGATCAATGGAGCGCTTGTTGTTTTTTCCCCAGCCCTACCCCGATGAATCGCTCTACAGTCTGGCGGTTCGGTACCACAAGCTGATTGCGCACGAGAGCTACCGCCAGACTAGCCAAGAGCTGTTTGGCGGGTATTCTAGGACCTGTGGCTCCGTATTGCCGTGTTGTTTAGGTTCGTTATCGCAAAGACTAGACGCAGCGTACTCTGTTGATGAATTGATTGAACGCTTCACGCTCTTCCCGCTCTACCGGCCGTTCATAGACGAACCGAAGAACCGAGTCGTCAGGGCGACGATGGCTGGCAACTCCGGTTCGGGTTTGAAAATGAGCTTGGGTATCACAGCGTCGCGATTTCTCAAGCACGACTCATTCCGTTACTGTGAGAGCTGTACACGGGAGGACATTCAGAAATACGGGGTGCCTTACTGGCATCGGATTCACCAAGCCATTGGGAGTTGCAGCTGCCCCCATCACGAGGAGGTACTTCACGCAATAACGTTTCCAGACAGGGCTGACTGGCGTTGCATGATGTTTCCGACCGAGGCGCACGGAGTGCCGGTAATGGAATCTGCTTGCGATGCAGCATCTATAACCATTTCGAAGATGCAGCTCTGGGGGCTAGAGCACCCATCGGAGGTTCAAGCTCTTCTGGCAGGAAGTTTTCTAAGTCACCGTCTGCATGACTTGGGGTTTACACGGGCCGGACGAATCAGGGAGACCGCACTGAAAGCATTCGTCACTGGACGACTCCGGTGCTGCCCTCTAGTGAATGAGTTTCAGGAAATCGCCCAATCCTGTGACTGGGTCCTACGACTGTTGCGCCCGCGCGGTAATGTCGTACAGCCGTTTAAATATTATGCTCTTTGCTGGCTGCTGGGTGCAGATCTGGAACAACTCAGACACTTCCACCCTGGACTTGATCCTGATCCATCATTTAAAGACAGGTCGAGGGACGATTATGGGATTAGCGGCGTTGACGAGATCGCTGTTGAGGCGCATCGATCAGCCTTTTTGAGGGGTACTGAACCCAAGTGTCATGACAAGCCTAGCTATACTTGGCTTTACCGTCACGATAGAGACTGGTTATCGCAATATGTGGAGGCTCATCCAATTCTCAGAATACGAGGACCTTTAGTCGATTGGAGAGCGAGAGACTCAGTCTTAGCACGAGACCTGGCGGAGGCAAATGATCTACTGCGGTCCGCTGAGGGTAAACCGCAGAAGATAACCCGCGCCGCGTTAGCCCGACAGGTACCGAATGACCACGATTTTTTGAGGCGGCCAGCTCTATTTCCAATAAGTATCAATCTGTTGAACGACCTCGTCGAATCTGACCATGATCACCAAATAAGAAAAATACAGTGGGCAGCTACAAACTATCAATTGACTATGGAGTGCGCGTTGAGCGTTGTATTCCGTTTTGCTGGAATTAGAATTCCCCGCGTTTCCAACGCCGAGATTTATCACATTCTCTCGTATGCGCGGTAGTTGATTTTAGGGAATTAAAGCTGTCGCAGGACCCGGTGGGATCTCACCAAACGGCTCTTGCCTAGCCTGTCGTCACCCATATGTGTGGACACCGATGTTGAATTGACCCAGTTGCCGAGGAGGTCCAGACCCAGTCTGATACTTCCTGAACCATCAGCTGTACTGAGGTTATGCGCTTCTGGTGGAGGGTCAACCTTGCTCCAGCACATGGGTCAATTTGGCACCAGCGCGAACATGCAAGCCAGATATTGGTTCGCTGGCCGCCCATGTAACGAATGCTGCACACAGCATCCTGGTTATGCTCGGACCGGAATCGCTTGAGCGAGCGCAGCGCCGGCAAGTTGTGCAGTGACTAATAGTCGATCCAAGCGTTGACCGTGACGTGCGCTGGCCGAAAGGTCCGGCATCGTGGTGCTGCCGAAGTCTGTCAACCGGTCAGCTTCTTGTTGGTAGCGTTCGGCGACAGTGTTTCTAATCACCTCTTGCGCAGCGATATGGAGGCCGCAAGAGCAGCCTCCGGCGCTTCTATGTCGTTGCATCGAGTGCTTTCAACCATCATACAGCCAGTGGCTGGCGGATCGGTGACGTAAGCACGCGCGACTTGCTCCAATATTTGAGAGAGCGAAATGTCAACGGCCGGTCTGCCCAAGTATTGCCCAAGCGGCCGTTGCTTGCGGCTATAACATCGTTATTGCCACTGACCTATTGAGGGGGTTCAGACGGTTCAGATAAGTGGGACACTCGGGCCGCGGCTGCCTGAGCTTTTCCGCTCAAAGACTTTCCAGCAAACGCGGTCGTCTCAACGGTACCGAACGCCTCAACTGCAGATTCCTTGAAGAAGCTATTGTAGCCAGGCGATTGCTGGATTTTTTTTAGCTTTGCACGCGCAGCCGACTTTACTTTTTCACTTTCTTTCGTAGCCATGCCCATTACCCAAGGTTGCCCCACTTGTGCTTAGGTTAGCCTTCGCGGTCGGCATGTCAACGTGTCACGGCGTTAGTGATGTCGGTCCCGACTTTGCATCAACAGCTGACTTTGCGCTTGTACGTCCATCAAGCATCGGCTTGAGCGCTATGTGCTGGGCAATCAACGAGATACTCGGCGCATCAATAGAAAGAGGGTTTATGCTTTCGAAGTGGTCGTAATGACGTCCCAGCTACCATCCCGCGGCCTGACATTTCAGAGTAGTCAGCACAGCTCCGGTCATTGCGACAGATTCGCTCTTGGCTGACGGGATGAGGCCATCCGATGCATCGCTAATGCCTCGCTGAAATCAACACGCTATCAGTTCGTCTTCGACATGAATTCGTTGAATGCGTCCGGGTCGAATGGGATAGGTTCGCCGCTGTCCTCGCCGGCTATCAGTGCAGAGCGGATCGCCTCGGTAATATCAGATCGCTCCTGGTCACGGTGGATGAGCGCACGGATGCATTCGCTGTAGCTCGCGTACCGACCGGACTCAATCTGAGTCTTTATCCAGCGGTCTTGTGCATCTGATATGACGATGTTTTTGCGCACAGCAGCCATTTTAGAGCCTCCTGGTGAGGTACTGAGATGCTAACCCAATCATACCAGTGGCGCCTTTCGGTGATGTTCCCTTTTGATGCCGTGCTCACAAGTTGCCCCATCACTATACGTGCACGACGTTCTCGCTTTTCAAACGACCGATTTTGGCCGACTGCAGACGCGCTTAGTAGCCGTGGGCTATTGGCTATACAGTGAGTATTGTCGGCATCGAACTGTCTCTCCTCGGTAGTTGCAGAACTACCCGCGTCCTCCTCACATTTCAGCTGGAATAGCGTGGGCGAGGGCAACACTGGCCAGTTGGGCGGTGGTCAGGAGACGATCCAGGCTTTGTCCGTGACGCGCGCTGGCTGAAAGGCCAGCCATCGTGGTGCTGACATAATCCGCTAGCTGGTCAGCCTCTCGCGGGTAGCGCTCGGCAATGATGTTTTTGATCACATCCTGTGCAGCGACATGGAAGGTGCAAGCGGCCTCGCGCGCTTCCACATCGTTGCATCGAGTCCCCTCCAGCACCATACAGCCGGTGGCTGAAGGATCGGCAGCGTAGGCGCGCGCGGCTTGCTCCAACACCTGCGCAAGCGAAACAGCCAGCGGTCGACTCGTTCCGAGTATCTCCAATAACGGAATGGCGCCGGTCAGGGCATACCGATCAAGCACCCTTCTGTACAACTGCGCTTTGCTGCCAAATGCCGCGTAAAAGCTCGGCGGATTGATCCCGAAGGCTTTGGTGAGGTCGGCGACGCTTACGTCGTCATAGCCTCTGGCATGGAACAGGCTCTGGGCGGTAGCAATAGCCTGGTCAGGGTCGAACCGGCGAGGACGCCCACGTGCGGGTTTATCTGTAGTCACTATTACAAAATCCTTTGACAGGGTGGCGATTAATAAATGTAACATGCGCTACATTAATCAAGGGGTGCGTTCATGTCGAATTTCAAGAACAAGTCAGTGCTGGTGCTTGGCGGAAGCCGTGGAATTGGTGCAGCTATCGTCAGACGTTTCGCCGCCGATGGTGCCAAAGTAGCTTTTACTTATTCAGGTTCGCCGGAAGCGGCACAATCACTGGCTACCGAAACCGGCGCCAGTGCTTACTTAACAGACAGTGCCGACGGTGATGCCGTCATCGCTCGTGTTCGCGACAGCGGTCCGTTGGACATATTGATCGTAAATTCCGGCATTGCCATCTTCGGCGACGCGCTCGAGCAGGACCCGGACGCGATTGATCGGCTGTTCCGCATCAATGTGCAAGCGCCTTACCACGCCTCGGTGGAGGCAGCGCGACAGATGCCTGACGGCGGACGGATCATCGTAATCGGTTCGGTGAATGGTGACCGCATGCCGATTCCCGGCATGGCGTCCTACGCGTTGAGTAAATCCGCCCTTCAAGGAATGGCCCGGGGGCTATCCCGTGATTTCGGCCCGCGTGGAATCACGATAAATATTGTGCAGCCAGGGCCCATCGATACTGAAGCCAATCCAGCGAACGGTCCCATGAAAGACCTGATGCACAGCTTCATGGCGATCAAAAGACACGGTCGCTCTGAGGAAGTAGCGGGAATGGTGGCCTGGTTAGCCGGTCCGGAAGCAGGCTTTGTTACCGGCGCAATGCACACCATTGACGGCGCCTTCGGCGCCTGACATGCAGCCAGGCAGGTTCAACTGCCCGGCCTACTACGCGCTCAGCCTCCACAGTCGCCAGCGAGAGGCTGATTTGCTGGCGCGGTGTTGGCAGTCCTGATGACTGCTTTCGGCCAAGAGCAGACACTCGACGCATCCACTACACTGGAGGCGATTCAATCTGTGGCAAGAATCTCAAGACCACCAGGGTGGGAATGGATCAATGATCAACCAGATAGACATCGCAAACTTCGGTAGCTTTTGCGGGCTAGAGTGGAAGAAATCCGTTAAGGACAGCGGAAAAAACGTTAAGACCTTCCAGCGTCTCAATATCCTCTACGGACGCAACTACTCGGGCAAGACGACCCTTTCTCGTGTCTTTCGCGCATTGGAGACGCATAGACTTCCTTTGAACTATCTTGACTCGTCCTTCACCGTTACCGGAGACAAAGGGCTAGTCAACTGCTCGGACCTACTAACCCACCACTATGACGTGAGGGTCTACAACCGCGATTTTGTCACTGATAACCTCAGCTTTTTGGTCAATCAGGATGGCGGTGAGATCAAAACCTTCGCCATAGTCGGTGAGCGGAACAAGGAGATTGACGACGCTATCGCTTCCATCGAGACGAAGCTTGGTAGCGTTGAGGCCAAGACTGGCATCCGCTTTGACCTTGAAGCAATGAGAAAAGCGCGCGACCGGACCAAGACCGAACACAGTACTGCTATCACTGCACTGGAAAGCAAGCTGCGTTCGCATGCTGCTGAAAAGATCAAAAAGAACCTCCAGTACGGCGTTCCCGTGTACAACATCGACCACATCAGACGTGACATTGCAGCTTCTAGAAAAGTTGAATTCGTCCTGCCGACGCTTCAGGAGCAGGCTGGCAAGCTTGCACTGCTCAAGCAAGAAGCTTTGCCTGACATAACGGACACGATTGTTATTACCCTCAAGTTTGATTCCCTGAAAGGCCAAGTTGAGCCAATTCTGTCCAAAGTGATCACGCCGACCAGGCCCATTCAAGAACTAATTAACGACAGCGTATTACAACTGTGGGTCAAGCAAGGTATCGCACTTCACCGTGACAAACGCGAAATCTGTGCCTTCTGCCGACAGAGCTTGCCTCATGAAGTTTGGCAGACGTTAGACGAGCACTTCAGCAAGGAGTCCGGTGATCTTGAAACCGCTTTGGACAATGCCATTACCTCAATTAATGCCGAGATTGCCGCCGTCGGTGGGTTTGTCCCGCTGAGCAGTGATCAGTTTTACACGGAGGAACGTTCTGACTTTTACACGAGCAGCAAGGCGCTTGCCGATGCATTGGGCGTCTATAAGAACGATGTGGAAACACTCAAAAAGTCGCTGGAAACGCGAAAAAGCAATCTGTTCCGTGCCGTTGCATTTCCGCCGTCACTGCACGACCCCGATGAAATTCAGAAGCATGTGGATGCCATCAATAATTTGATTGCCAAAAGCAATGGGAAGACAAAGACCCTAGAAAAAGACAAGACTGCCGCCAGAGATGCGCTCCGCTTGGCTGACGTGTTTGCTTTTGCGGACGCTATTACCTATGAAACGGAATCTGCCCGCATAGCGACCCTCAAAACCAGCGCCGATACCGCAGGCACGGCATATACGGACGCAGAAAAGGAAATTCGTGACGCAGAGAAAGAAGTCCAAACCCTAAGAGCCAGACAGAAGGACGAGCGTAAAGGGGCCGGGCGAGTTAACTCACTGCTCAACAACTTCTTCGGTCACGACGGCCTCAAGCTTGAGCCTCGTGACGGTGCTGACAAGGTAACTGTCAAGTTCGAGATCACACGAGACGGCAAGGCCGCGTACAACTTAAGCGAGGGCGAATGCAGTTTGATTGCCTTCTGCTACTTTATTGCTAAATTAGACGATCCAGAAAGCAAAGATAAACAACTGATAATCTACATTGATGACCCAATATCAAGCCTTGATAGCAATCATATATTTTTTATGTTCAGCCTGATTGAGAGCTTGATCGCTAAGCCAATAAAACAGCCCGATGGTTCAAACGGTTATCGCTACCAGCAGCTTTTCATTTCAACACATAATTTGGATTTTCTGAAATACCTCAAGCGTCTATCCATTCCAACAAAGAAAATACCTGCGGGTGAAGGTAAGACCAAAAGTGTTTACGATCACGAGCATTTCATGATTGAGCGCAACGGAGCCGCAAGCAACATCTTACTTATGCCGTCTTACCTCAAAGATTACATCACTGAATTTCACTACCTGTTTCATCAGATCTATAAATGTAAAGACCAGTCTGCTGCACAGATTAGTCACGAACCTTTCTTTGGTTTCGGCAACAATTTGCGAAAATTTCTAGAAGCTTTTCTTTTCTTCAAGTACCCATATCATGATGACAGAAGTGACGCTTTTGAACGGATAAAAAAGTTCTTTGGAGAGGAGGATACGGCCATTGCTCTTGTTAATCGTCTTAACAATGAGTTTTCTCACCTAGAAGCTGTTCCAGACAGAAGCTTTAAGCCAGTAGAAATCCCTGAGATTGCTAAAGTAGCAAAATATGTATTGGATAAAATATATGCTTCCGATGCGGTCCAATATAATGCCCTATTAAAAAGCATTGGTGAGCCCGAACGAGTAGCTTGATGTGAGAGAATGCTAGACCATATACGATTTAGGGTGCAAAGCATATCTGAAATATTATAGCGTGGGCCGTGACTCGACCTAATTTTGTAGATTCCTTCGAGGGTCTGCTTTTGGCCCAGAGTGTGTAAAAACGTATTCGATTAGCAGCATCGTAAGGCGCTGGGTCAAACCACGTTCTGTGTAGATGCCCGACAGACCGAAAACCATCGAACGATGGGATCGTCTAAAACCAGTGCTCGTTCATTTTCGAAAGAAACTCTGGGTTAACCAGCGCGCTGGATGCTGAGCCGATGACCGCGTCAATCCCACACTTCGGACACAAAGCGGTGGTATCCAGATCGACCCACTCTGTGATTCCTGCGGACGAAAACACACGTAAGCAGTAAAAACAGCCACAACGATCACTTGCTTCAATTTGGGCTCGGTGATTTTTACAAAATCGGTGCGCTGAAATTACATCCATGGGTAAGCCCTTCAACTTCAAATTCAGTAGCATATCGTGCTTACGTCAGAGTACGTGAAGACCCGGCTAACGTTGCTATGATTACCCAAAGTGTTAACGCAGGATTGCCCATGAAACGTTTCATTCAAGGTGAGCATCGCGGCCGAAGCACTTTGCTTCCCGAAAGCCTTGACGACTACGTCAGTGACACAAATCCGGTGCGAGTAGTCGACGTTTTCGTCGACGAACTCGACCTGGTCAATCTACGTTTTGAAGGCGTCATTCCAGCTGATACCGGCCGACCTGCTTACCACCCCGCAATCTTGCTGAAGATCTACATCCACGGCTATCTCAACCGCATTCAATCGAGCCGGCGTCTTGGACGAGAAGCCCAACGCAACGTCGAGTTGATGTGGCTGACAGGGCGTTTGATGCCCGATTTCAAGACCATCGCCAACTTCCGAAAAGACAACAGCAAGGCCATCCGAGGCGTCTGTCGCCAGTTCGTAGTGCTATGTCAGCAGTTGGGATTATTCGGTGAAAATCTGGTTGCCATTGATGGCAGCAAGTTTAAAGCCGTCAACAGCCGCGACCGAAATTTCACCAGCGCCAAACTGAAGCGGCGCATGGAAGAAATCGAATCGAGCATCAACCGTTACCTAACGGCACTTGATAATGCGGATCGGCAAGAGCCCACATCCTCTGGAGCCAAGACGGTGCGGCTGGAAGAGAAAATCGCCAAGCTCAAAGTGCAAATGAAGCAGCTTCAGGCTGCTCGCACTGGTAGTAATCGCGGAGAAACCATGAGCAATGCTGAGGCCTGGCACTGGGCTGCAGTGCATTCGTGGGTTGCGCAGATGCCGAAACATCGCCGAGACAGGGTCTAGACTGTTAGCAAGCCACTCGCAGAGCGGCACGGTATTGTCCAGGTGCAGTAGTCGCACGCTTAGAGGATCAGCTCAAATCTCGCAGGGTGTTTCAATGCACCAACGGAGTAGGCCGGCGGGCTTTCAAGATTGCACTGAACAAGAATGAATAGTCAGCTGACCCCATTGGGACCCTCCAGCACCTGCCGTACCTTCTTCGCCAGGTCGGTGGGCACGTAGGGTTTGGATATCACATCAAACTCGTTGCCCCCGGCATCCGTACGCTCTAGCGAGTTCTCGGAATAACCAGTTGTCAGCAGCACCTTTAAGGTGGGGCAAAAGCGCTTGGCTTCCCGGGCCAGCATCACGCCGTTCATTCCACCAGGCATGATCAGGTCGGTAAAAAGCAGATCAAATTGTTCTCCTTTGAGAATGGCAAGTGCTTCCTGGCCGCTGTAGGCCAGTCCGCACGTATAGCCATATTCTTCCAAGACCATTCTGGCCAGTTCCGCGACGTCCGGACGGTCTTCCACAATCAAAACCCGTTCTCGGCCTGATTGCTCGACGATCGCCTCCATGACGGGCAGGGTGTAGAGCTGGCTGTCATCCGCGGGGAAATACATCCGAATGGTTGTGCCGATGCCCTCTTCGGAATAAATCCGGGCCGTTCCTCCGGATTGCTTCATAAATCCGTACACCATGGAAAGCCCTAATCCGGAGCCCTTTCCTTCATCTTTTGTGGTGAAGAAGGGGTCCATCACCCGGCTGACGATGGAAGCCGGCATACCAGCGCCGTTGTCAGTAATAGCCACGCTGACATAACGTCCAGGCATCAACCCGTCATATGACATTGAGGCGAGGTTCTGAATTTGTACGTTCTTGGTCTCCATGGTCAGGAGTCGCTGCTGTCGTGATTCCATGGCATCACGGGCATTGATGAATATATTCAGCAACGCGACCTCTGTTTGGGTCGTGTCCACCCTGCAATTCCATAGATCGCTTGCCAGAGCCAGCCTGATGTCGGTACTTATCAACGTGCGCTCGGCCATCTCCTGCGATGAGGTGATGATGGCATTCAGGTTCACCACACGGCCCTGAAGCTTCTGCTTGCGCGAAAAGGCGAGCAGCTGTTGAGTGAGCGTTTTCGCCCGTTCAGCAGCGTCTCGTGCGTTACCTGCGCTGCGCAGAATCCGCTGCTGATCGTAATGCGGTTTATCGGCGGTACGCTGGATCATGTCCAGATAGCCAATCATCACCTGCAGCAGATTGTTGAAGTCGTGTGCAATACCGCCCGTGAGCTGGCCCAGCGCTTCCATTTTCTGAGCCTGGCGCAACCCGTCCTCGGCATCACGCCGGCGGCTGACATCCAGCTGCGAGGCAAAAAAATAGATCAGCTCACCGGACTCGTTGTGCACCGGCGAAATAAAAAGCGCGTTCCAGAAGGCTGAACCGTCTTTCTTGTAGTTCACCAGCTCCACAGCCACTTCGACATTGGAAGCAATGGCCTCACGGACCTGCTTGACGGCAGCTGGATCGGTTTCGGGCCCCTGCAGAAATCGACAGTTAGAGCCCACGATTTCATCGCGGCTGTAACCGGTCATGTCGATGAATGCGTTGTTCGCGAAGATTATCGGGTTATCAGGCCGTTTGGGGTCTGTGACGATCATCGGCATGCGCGTGGTCTCCACGGCAGCGAAGAAGATGTTGTGATCTGATCCGCTGATGTCTCCGGTGGAGCTATCGTTTACACGTGTTGGGTGACTCGCCATCGCTGCTCCGGCCTGTATCAAACAGTACGCTATCTGTGAATAGTCTGTATATATGAACAGTCTTTAATGCTGTGGTGCAAGTTTTTGACAGATCGCGTGCAACTGATCGATTTCAAACGGTTTGGGTAACCAGTGCACGCGATGATCAGCCAGTGATTCAGCAGTGGAGTGGTAGCCGGAAGCGACGACAACGGGCGTCGAAGGCTGAAGCCGACGGACGCGCCTAACCAACTCAATGCCATCAATCTCTCCTGGCATCTGCAGATCCGTAATCAGTAGCCGCGGAGGATAGCCGCAGTTTTCGATAAATCTCCAGGCAGCATCGGCATTGCTGAAAGGCGTAGCCGTGTAGCCATACATTTCCAAAACGTCGATTACCAGATTCAGGATCAGACGCTCGTCTTCAACAACCAGGATGGAGTCCATTCGCAGTAGCTCTACAGAAGAGTGTTTCTGCTCCGACAGAATCTTCAGTGGTTGATTCCTAATAATCGAGTGGAATTTGCCGGCCGGTCAGTCCAGTGCTGCGGTTAAACTCATGGAGTTCCGACAGTCCGGATGCCTGTATAGAAAAAACGGTTACCGACTTATGCACGGCGGGTCAGTCAGTTAGGCTAAGGCATTTTCCGTTCAGTCTCTTTGCTATAGAGAGAAGCGCTATGGCCAACCGTCTGCTCAACTCAGCCTCCGATCCGCAGCGTCTCATTCGTGCTTTGAGGCTGAAGCAAGACCTACAGCAGGGACTGCTTACGTGTCTGGAGCAAATCTGGTCTGCGGACTCCATTATCGGTCTAAGTCAAGCTCATGGCCGCGCCCTCGGTGTCAGCACTGGTCTCGTTTAGCGCATGCTGTAACTCCGGAGCAGTTCAAGGTATTAGCTGAAGCCTACTCGCGAGCTTTCGACGTTCGTCTTGCAGTGTTCATGTACTAAAGCTCACGTCCGTCGCTGGGAGGTACTTGCGAACTTTATACTGTCTGAAAACAACTGCCTTTCAAGGTTTTTTTCAGGTTGTCGATAGCCTTGAATATCAACGCGAGCGGCCTTTATGTTCAATAACCGGTTAAAAAATAAAATCCAGCAATTGGAGAAACGGCTGGTGGCTCTGGAGCAGATAAAGGCCACTCTGGATCTCGAAACCGTGTCCGTTAGTTTGGACGCGGCAGGTGTCATCCTGCAGGTGAACGCCTTGTTCGAGAAAGAGTTGGGATTCACCAGGGCAGAACTGTCCGGCCGTACCCTCCGTGAACTCAGTCCCTCTGAACTGCATGGAGATGTACATCAGCGCCGGGCTCTCGACGCAATTGCCCAAGGCAAGCATTACAGCGGCACGTTGCGCCTTTGCAGCCGGGATGGTCGACATGTCTGGCTAAGGACAATGGTGATGCCGTTTACAGGTGCAAGTGGACGTGCCTAGCAGATCGTTTTGTATTCCAGTGTGCTGACAAGGACCATTGAAGCCTCAAGGGAGAATGAGGCGCTGGTGGGAGCAGTGATGCGCTCCACAGCTGTCATCGAGTTTTCCCTGGACGGAATCGTGGTGACGGCCAATCAGAATTTTCTGAGCGCTATGGGCTACACACTTCCCCAAATCCAGGGCCAGCATCATCGGATCTTTTGTCTGCCGTCCGATGCTGAATCAGGAGAATATGAGCAGTTTTGGCATACCTTGCGACAGGGGGCGTATGTCACAGGAAGGTTTTGCCGAGTGGATAAACTTGGCAAAGAGGTATGGCTGGAGGCTTCCTACAATCCAATTGTGGACGCTAATGGCAAGCTCTACAAGATTGCCAAATTAGCCACCGTTATTACCGACCAGGTCACCCGTGAGCGTGCTGTCTCTGAAACAGCCAGCATGGCCCACGGCACCTCGGTTCAAACCAATGCCAGCGCACAGCAAGGCCGAGAAGTTATTCAGAATACCGTCACGACCCTCAATACTCTTTCGGCTTTGATGCAAGACGCTGCCCATGGCATTGAAGCATTGAATACCCAAAGCCAGGCAATCGGCACCATTGTCAAAACCATCGGCAGCATCGCGGACCAGACCAATCTGTTGGCCTTGAATGCAGCGATTGAAGCGGCACGCGCCGGGGAACAAGGCAGGGGTTTTGCTGTTGTCGCCGACGAGGTCAGAAATCTGGCCCTTCGAACCACAAAAGCAACTGGAGAAATCGTCGAGGTTGTGAAGAACAATGAGCTTTTGGCTTCCAACGCCGTGACGATGATTGGTAAAAGCAGGCAGCAGGCCAAGGCGGCATTGGATTTAGCAAGCGAGGCGGACGAGGTGATCAAGGACATTCAGCAAGGTGCCAACAGCGTTGTTGCCGCTGTAGAGCAGTTCTCCGGTCAAGCTCGCTAGTCTTGATTCTGCGATCGTGATCCTGCTCCCTAATGGAAATTCGGGGCTTCGCGCACATCTGGTAAATACCCTTGCGCAGCAACACGCGGTGTTCAGCAGCTCGCTTGCACGGCAGTCGCTCAGCGTAATCTTCCCTAGGCTCTTTAGGCAGTGAGATCGGGGGGCCGGTGGCAGGGATTCGCCTGTTCCCAAGGGCATCTTTCACTGCACGTTTTGGGGACGAAACTTTCTGGCTATTAGCGTTATCAAATAGCCACTATGGCTCTGAGCATTCGAGCGCTATGGATGCTGATAATCAGACGAGCCACATCTTAGCTGAGCTAAGCCGCAGTCTTGCCCTGCGCAATCAACGAGAGTCGAACATGTCCTACCAGATCAAACAGCCCATGGGCTTTCCAAGTCTCCCACCCAGCCACATCAACGCTCTGGAGCTCGCCCCGGAGCTGCACAGCATGGCAGATACTCTGCTGTACAAAATCCAGATGGCAGACTCGCTCGAGCAACTGAAGTGGACGCACGGTCGAGCGGATGGCTTTGCTTTGGGACTAAATGTGGCCGGGCGGTTAACCCTTTGGCAAGCCGACTATCTAGTAGCGTGTTATGCCGCTGCACGTGAAAAATGCGAGGTTCAGTTCAAAGCTAAAGCCGATGCTAACCAGCGTCAGGCTGCAGTTTTTTCTGGAGAGGCCGTGCCTAACGCCGCTATCTGAGAGGTGTAAGCCTCAAGCCCTCCACGGCCGTCTCCAACTTGGCTAGGGCTTCTTCGCATTCGTGAGCGCATCAGTACTTCTTACGAGCTTGAGGCCACTTCCTGGCTCAGAGATCCTTCTTGGCTTCCTTGTCTAAATGCTTGTCGGCCTTATGGCGTTCGTCATTGTCATGTTTCACGCCTTTATCAACCTCACTGGCGTCGTTCTTGACGCCTTTATCGACTTCCCCAGCGTCGTGGTCGACGCCTTTGTCCAGCTCTCGGTTGTCATGGCGAATACCTTTGGTCACATCGTCTTCGGCAGATGCAAATGGGATAAGAGAGCCGGTTAGTAGAAAGGCGATCATGGCAGATGAAACGAGCTTGCGCATGGTGAAACTCCTGAGTGAAAGGCGAGGTTTCCAAAACCTCATCGCTTTGAGGCTAGACGATTGTGCTAAAACGAAAGGTCTTTAGTTCGTCAGGCACTTCAACCCGTTGGCACTGATCACGACAAACTGCTCAGTCCCAGCGGGAAAGCTGTCCATGTTGTGAATCTCTTAAAAATGGCTGTTTGGCACTGCCGGTGAAGGGGATTTTGAAATAAAGTCTGGATAAGAGGCCAAGGCTATACGCGAAAACGACGGGTTTGTTCGTTGAGTCCGAACGCCAGTTCCGACAATTGCTGGCTGGCCGCTCGCGTCTGTTCAGCCCCGGCTGCCGCCTGGACCGAGAGACCACGAATTCTAACCAGGTTGCGGTCAACCTCGCGGGCCACCTGAGCCTGCTTTTCGGCCGCGCTGGCGATCACCAGGTTTCGGTCGTCAATACCTGACAAAGACTGGGCAATGGCGGCCAGAGCAAGGCGTTTGTGCAAGTAGAGAGATGCAGCGCGAGGGTTGTACGATAGATGGAGATCAGCCGTCGTAAGGATCCCCTTTGTTGGATCAGGCTAATGGGCCCAACAGACCGAGAGCAACAGCAACTCCACCGAGGTGCTCAAGTAACCGTCGCATTTTCGCGAATGTCCACACCTAGACGACAAGCTGATCCACGAAATCGTCTAGAGGGTTAGCTTCCACCAGCAAACCTCGAGAAATCACCGCTGGGCAGATTCTGGTGGCTCAACGTTCGCGGCAAGGTAGAATGGTGGCTTATAGCCATCACCAAGGCTTCACTAGTGCAAGCTGTGGAATCCCTATGTTAGACGCTAGCCAGATTGACCGAGAACTCGAGAAAAAACCCAGCGCTGTACGCTTCTCCGATCAATTGGAACTACGTTATCAGAGCGATATCCATGCTGCCCGCCGGCGCCACCTGATCTTATGCTTGATCTTGGGAGGATTCACATTCAGTAGTTTTTCACTATGGACAGCTGTCATAAATCCAAAGGAACTGGTATCAGCAATTTTGCAGATGGTCGGAACATGTGTACCTAGCACTCTAATGGGGGTGTTGCTTCTAAAGAAATTATCTGAGCGCTGGAGAGAGTACGCCTCCATGTTGCCGTCATACACAGGATTTATAGTTGCCTACAACGTAGTGGTCAATGGTGAACAGCCTGCTTCGGGCGAGCAGTCACTGTTTATGTTCTGCTGGCCGCTGATGCTTATGTATGTTAATACGTGCATGAAAAGCCCTTTCAATGTGGCCTTAGTCTATAACATATTTTGCTTGATCATCACGGCTTGGGGAGTGCATACAGCCCCGATTTCCCTGAGTGCCGGGGGCCTGATAATGACCGCTATAGGCTCTTCATCTTTTTTCTCATTGCTTGGTAACTACTGGTCCAACGCCGAAGCCAGACGACGTTATCTTTATTGGCTCCGTGAGGAAACCAGAGCCTCTAGTCTCACCGATGCCAACAGTGACTTGCAACGTCTTTCAGAGACCGACTCGCTGACAGGACTGGCTAACCGTAGGCACATACAACCGCAACTGGACGCAATTACGACAAACCATTTGAATCGACAGTCCGAGGGTGCAGTATTATTGATCGATATAGACCATTTTAAACGCTATAACGATCATTATGGACATCTCCTTGGCGATGAGTGCCTGAGAGTTGTTGCCACTGCTCTAGGCAGTTGCTTCATATCGCCCTGTACCGTAGCACGATTCGGCGGAGAAGAGTTTATTGCCGTTTTGCCAGATACCTCTCATGATGAGGCCCGTAGGATCGCTCACCATGTACTGCAGACCATACGTGAACTAAACATCGCCCACCTCGGACGTACAGACGGTATCTCCATTATCACTGTCAGCATCGGATTAGCGCACAGTGCGAGTATCGAGCTAACCGATAGCTCCTCACTCCTGGATCAGGCTGACAAAGCGCTGTATCGAGCTAAAAGAGGTGGCCGTAACCGTTTGGAGGACACGGGATTTATATTTTCACAGAACGATGAATCGCTTCTGACCCCGGAGGATATCCGAGAGGCTTTAGCAACAGACCAATTCTGTTTGTACTTCCAACCGCTGTATCAGCTCGAACCTTATCAGCTCACTGGATACGAAAGCCTTATTCGCTGGCAGCATCCCAAGCTCGGAAATGTTCCGCCTGATCTATTCATCGCAATGGCAGAGCGTAGCGGATTGATTCATGCTGTAGGTGACTGGGTTCTGGATAAAGCCTGTGAGCACGCCAGCCGGTGGCACGACGCTGTGAGCATATCGGTAAACCTTTCACCTATACAGCTTGCCAACCCTGATTTTCCAATGAAAGTGGCGGGTGCATTACTCAAGCAGGGTCTTGCAGGGCATCGCCTCATATTGGAAATAACCGAAGGAGTGCCTTTGCGCATAGATGATCAACTATTGAAAACAGTTTCAGGCCTCAGCAACTTGGGCGTGCGACTGGCTCTGGATGACTTCGGTCAAGGTCATGCCAACCTGGCTTATCTCCTGAAGCTTCCATTCCATTCTTTGAAGGTTGACCGTCAGGTATTGAGAATCGAAGACAAATCCCAGCGCGAGCAGGTGTTGATGGCTCTTTTGAAATTAGGGCATGCTTTTGGTCTCAAGGTGCTGGCTGAAGGCGTTGAGACCGCCCAGGATCTCGAATTACTGCGTGATATAGGCTATGACTACGCTCAAGGCTATTATCTTGGACGTCCTCAACCCAATACATTTTCATGTAACACGTTGCCGCCCACCCAAACCCTGGACCCCTACTGTCATCTTCATATAGTTTCGGGCAACTGACTGGACTTGCTCTTACAAAACCGGAAACCAACTACCCATTAACTTGAATGGTCCTAGACGCTTCTTCGCAGCGCAGCCCGTAATAAAGATGTACAGCTAATATCGCCCGACTCGCGCAGTGTTGGATTCAGCTTCCTGCCGCTGATCCGGATGACTGCTGCTTGCTTTGAACACTACGTGTTTTCCTCGGACAAAGCGTAGGAGCGGCTTGTGCAGCGCCTGCCACCACATTCGTCGAGATAGCTGCACCCATCGAGGATTCACCATGCGTTCGTCCCACCCAATACGTTGTGCATTGGTTGCTACCGTAACTGCCGTCAGCTTGGCAACCTTGGCCGGTTGCGCTCGCGATCCGGAAAAACCTACCTTGTCGGAATTAGCTGTCAGCTCGACCAAAAGCATGTTCCGCACTGACAGCGACATGCAGAAAGTGCTTAACGCCCAAGCGGCGTTCGATCCTAAAGCTATTGAAAAAACCACGCCGGAGGAAGCCCGTAAACAGCCTACTGTGGCTGATGGCGTAAAGCGGGTACTGGCCGACCAGAAGCGTGACAGCAGCCCCACAGCACTGGTCCCGGGCGTGGCAACCCATGAGATCACGGTAGCCGGTGCTGCAGGGAACTTGCCAGCAACCGTCTATACCCCTGCTGGTAACGGACCATTCCCGGTAGTGCTGTATTTCCACGGCGGCGGTTGGGTGATCGCGGACCGCACCGTGTATGACGGTGGCGCCCGCGGCCTGGCCAAGCAGGCCAATGCTATCGTGGTGTCAGTGGACTACCGTCGCGCGCCTGAATATAAATTCCCGGCAGCGCATCTAGACGCTGTTGCTGCCTACCGCTGGCTCACTACCAACGCTGCTAGCATTGGCGGAGACCCTAAACGCCTAGCGTTGGCCGGCGAAAGCGCCGGCGGCAATCTGGCGCTCGCCACTGCTGTGGCAGCACGCGATCAGGGCCTGACCTCGCCTAAGAGTGTGATTGCTGTGTACCCAGTGGGGCAGACCACGACCAACACCGAGTCGTACTTGAAGTACGCTGACGCCAAGCCACTCAATCGCCCCATGATGCTTTGGTTCGTGGCCAATGTGACCAAAAGCTCTGCCGATCTGAAGGATCCACGTCTGGATCTTGTGCACGCCAACCTTCACGGTCTGCCGCCAGTGACTCTGATCAATGCCGAGATCGACCCGCTGCGTGATGACGGTGCGCAACTGGAGCAGGCGTTGCGAAACCAGGGCGTAAGCGTGGAGCGCAAGCTGTATGACGGCGTGACCCACGAGTTTTTCGGCACCGCTGCGGTGGTGGAAAAGGCTCAGGAAGCACAGGCCTATGCCGGCGCTCGCCTGAAGGCAGCATTCTAACCAGCCCTCTGGCTGCTGCGATGTCAAACCGTAGCAGTCAGCACCTTGGCTTACAGCTGGGTAAGATCGTAGCTACCATATGAGTCGCCTCCGGTTTCATAGACACCTCCAAGCCTCATCATGAGGCCCAAACAGGAGGTGCGATGAACTGGCGCTCGAAGGCTACCTGACGGGGCAGTTGAACAGCCCCAACCTGGTGTTCACGGCCCCCACCGTCGAAGGAACGGCCGGCAGGGACGTGATCATAGGGACCGCTACGTCGGAAGTCATTTACGGCTTGGCCGGCAAGGACCATATAGACGGCGGCATAGGCTCGGATCTGATCATCGGAGGCACAGGTGCTCACCTGTTGATCGCCGGCGGCGACCCCAATCTCTCGGTCTATCGCCGCAATGGCACCAACGACGCTGACGTGTTCCGCTACACGGCGGCGACTGACAGCTACCGGAGCCAGAGCTTTGTGGATCTGATTGCCCGGTTCGCCGACAACGATGACAAGGCCGAAGCTGGCAATCACTCTTGCGGGATTGTGGGAGGCCGGGGAGGGGTACCCAAGGTGTCGCTCCTCTTGCTGGCCGCTGTAATCCAGGGCTCAAGTGTCCTTGGATTACAGCGATTACTCGGACATGGGAAAATGCTGGGGTCAGACGCGTTCAGTAGCAAATGTCTACTTTTTCTTTTTGTCTGGGGTTTGAGTCAGTGCCGAACCAGCGACTGATTTTTCTGCAGCAGAAGATTTATCGTCCTTCAATTGCTTACCTGCTTTTGACGCTACGCCTTTGCTGGTTTTTTCATTGCTAGCCATATTGAGCCTCCAGTAGGTGTGCCGGTGATGGCACTGTTTCTCTTCTAATGTATAGCTGAGCGGCTGGCTTTGGGCGAATCATAAACAGGACTTTTTGGAAACTGCTTACATCAGCAGGTGCTGGCACCACTGTTTTCCTCTATTAGTAGTTAGCCTTTTAGAGTCGGTAATCCGGTCATTCCTCCGTCGGTTCTACCGGCAATCGTAGATTCGCGCCGTGGTGATATTGGCAAGGGGCAAACTGCGTAGCAAATGCACAAGGATACTGATGCACCTACGATCATCCTTGGCTTGATATCGTGCAGCAGCCCCGGCTGGTGGCTGCTTACGGTCGAAAGCGGTCGGTCATGGGTGACCGCTTTCGCCCCACAGCTGCCGTTCAGCACGCACACCGTAGCGGTTGCGTAAGCTAAAGTTGCGTGCTGATAGCTCAGTTGCTCAGGCAGCGTTAGCCCACGTGGTCAATGTCAATAGTGGCGTGGCCAATGAGGACCACCTCTGCCTTATCAGCAACCACCAAATCGGCATTGGTGATCAACTGCGTGTAGTCGAATCCGGCTAGCGTGACCTGGAAAGCGTGCCCATCGGCCCCCGCTTCGCTGCTGCGCAGGTAGGTACGATCAGTGTTTTCATCGTAGGTCATGCGCAAGGTACCGTCACGGCCGTCTCCCAAACCGGTCACGCCGAGCGCGGCGACGTCGAGCTTGTCCTGGCCCCAGATGAAGTCAGTGATCAGGTCGCTGCTACCGGCATAGCTGTCGGCGCTGCTCGTGAACACGAACCGGTCGTTGCCTGTACCGCCAGTGAGCTTGTCCGCGCCTAACCCACCGGTCAGCACATCGTCGCCGGCGTTACCCTCCAGCGTGTCGTTTCCGGCGCCGCCGGCCAGCGTGTCGTTTCCCCAGTAGCCATACAGGATGTTCGCCTTGTCGTCGCCGGCCAGATTCACGGGTGTGATCGGCTGCGGGGTGGTCACGGTGGTCGCGTCACTGGGCGGGGCGAACAGCACGGTGCTGGCATTGAGCTCACTGACGTGGTTCCCGCTGAGCAGAACTTCGAAGCGGTTGCCGTTGGCATCGGGCTCCAGCGATTTAAGCGCGGTGGTATCGCCGGCCAAGTTGAGGACCACCTTCAGCGTACCATTGTAGCCGTTGCCCAGCCCGGTGAAGCTCAACGCTGACACGTCGATCATGTCATGGCCGCTGCCACTGAAGTCGGTGATTAGGTCGCGGCTGCTGTAGCTACCACTGGCATCATTACGGTAGCTGTCGCTGAGCCGGGTATACACGAAATTGTCGGCACCTGCTCCGCCGCTCAGGGTATCGCCGCCGGCGCCGCCGAATAGCCGGTCATTGCCCGCACTTGCTTCGACGGTATCGCGGCCAGTGCCGGCCTTCAGGGATTCGCTGGCGTGTGTGCCTTCGAGCAGATCGTTGTGCGAAGTGCCGTTGATCAGCGGCTGGAAGTTGGCATCGGTAATAAGGCCGCTATTGGCCAGAAACTGCACGGCAAAATGTTTGCCATTACCGTC
>NZ_JBDFPL010000012.1:49466-117315 GCF_039672565.1 Pseudomonas sp. Ps21-P2 | reverse complement strand
GTGAAACGATGCATCGCCGATGGTAGTGTGGGGTTTCCCCATGTGAGAGTAGGTCATCGTCAAGATTAAATTCCGAAACCCCATTTGCGAAAGCAGATGGGGTTTTGTTTTTTGCGCGCGGAAAAGCTGTTAAACGCCGGTCCAAAAAAAACCACCCGTGGGGTGGTTTTCATTTTTTAACGCTGATCAGTCACCGCGATACACGCACCCGCTGGTGCATGTCTCGTGAATCCGTATGGCGGACAGCTCTGGCAGCAGCGGCTTCAACTCCTTCCAGATCCACTTCACCAACACTTCACTGGTCGGATTTTCCAGACCGGGGATGTCGTTGAGGTAGTTGTGGTCCAGACGCTCGTACAGAGGCTTGAATATCATCTTGATCTCGGAGAAATCGCGAATCCATCCGGTATGGGGATCGGGTTCGCCTTGCAGGTAGATCGCTATACGAAATGAGTGACCGTGCAGGCGTCCGCACTTGTGGCCGTCTGGCACGTGAGGGAGCCGGTGAGCTGACTCGAACGTAAATTCTTTAAAAATTTCCACGGTGATATGAGCCTTGAGAAGTGGCGATCGCCAGAGCGATAAATGCAAGCGGCGAGTTTATCAGTAATGGTTTCGCGAGTGACAGGCGGAACCTGACCAGATGGTTAAGCCAAGGGCTGCAGGCGTTGAATGAGACGGCCTGTGTCGACGAGCTCCAGGAACTCGTCCCCCAGTCGCCTGCTGCTTTCCATTGCGGTCCGCCAATACCGCTGACGATCCGCATCCCTCCCGACGAACCGCTTGAAGTCGCTTCGATCAGGCAGCTTGCCATAGGGCAGCGTAGCCAGATACTCCTTTGAGGGCGCAAGCAGTACGACGTCTTGAAGCCGAGTCTGGTCGCCTCTGCGCCATGGCAGTGCCTTGTCAAACCAGCCTGGAATGATTTTGTCGGTAAAGTGCGGATAAAGCACGATATCGCTTCCGCTGTATGGGAGATCCAGATGGTAGTCGAGCAGGCCGCCGTCGCGGAACATCCCTGCGCCGACACCGGGGATCTCTGCAACGCCCTCCATAACCATGGGAATGGAGCCTGACGCCAGCAATGCCTGGCGCAGGTTGAGCGTATTCAGTGGCAAGCAATGAGACGGAAAGTCAGTCATTGGCAGAAGGGGAGGGGCGAGGCGCGGGTCGTGCATGACCAGCCGCTCGAAATGCCGCGACAGGCGCGCGCGCCCGAGCAGGTTATCTGCGATCACGGCTCCCAGTCCCAGGCTCAACCCAGCACGATGACCTCGGGCAAGCAAGCCACGGCTTCTGACGATCATCACGTTGAGCCGGTAATGGGCGTTCGTCAGGACGTGTGCATCATCCGCCTGCAAAAGCGCGTCGAGCATCGTCATACAGCTGCGGGTGACTTGAGCCATGGTCACGCCTTTGGCGAAACTCTGCTCGTTGTACAGTCGCCCAAGTCGCTGGATCCCTGCAACCGGGTCCGGCAAGCATGCGCTTGCAAAGCGCCAGGAACCGATGGAGGCGCCAATCAACGAACGCTCCCGCTGAGCCCGGGGCAGCCATTCGCCGAACAGCGCCAGATCCAGCCCCTGAATCCCCAGTGCTTTCGGACCACCCGCCGCGCCAGGGATGATGCCGACGTCTATCGGCGACAGCCCTTGCTCGCTGATCCGCGTCAACGCGCGCCTGCCGGCCTTGATAGTCAATGCCGGGTATTTGATGTGAATGTTGCTCATGGCCCCTCCGGGGTCTGACAGGGGAGAATCATATCGTGGATCTCGCTTACATCCGCTGGCGGCTCGCCAGGTAGTGGCACGTAGCCAGATGAATTCAGCTTCAATTAAGTTCGCCCGGTTATCGTTGGCTCCGTAAACAACCAGACCACTACGGAGATCCACCATGAAATTCCTGACTGCTTTTATCGCTGCGACTGCACTCACCCTTACAGCCGGTTATGTCCAGGCCCGGGATCTGGGTCCAGATGAGGCGCTGAAACTGCGCGATGCAGGTACTATTCAATCCTTTGAAAAGCTCAACGCCGTCGCCTTGGCGAAGCATCCGAAATCCACCATCACTGACACCGAGCTGGAACAGGAATATGGCAAGTATGTTTACCAGATCGAACTGCGCGATGCGCAAGGTGTGGAGTGGGACGTTGAAGTCGACGCCGTCAGCGGGCAGATCCTCAAAGACCATCAGGACGCCTGATGATCTCCAGTAAGCGTCCCGCCAAGCGTTTCGTTTACTGTCTGGTGGCCGCGTGTGCGGTCACCCCGAGCCTGGCGTGTCTGGCTCGGGATCTGAATCAGGACGAGGTGCTTGAGCTGCGCAGGAAAGGCGTGATTCTGCCACTTGAGCAGTTTATTAATCAGGCACTGGGACGTTACCCCGGCTCCAAGCTGCTTGAAGCCGAACTTGAGGAGAAACACGGCGTGTTGGTGTATGAGATCGAGCTTCTCACTGCGGATCATGTGGTGCGCGAACTGAAATTCGATGCCGGTGACAGCCGCCTGTTGCAAGACAAGGAAGACGATTGATGCGTTTGTTATTGGTTGAGGACCACGTTCCCCTGGCGGACGAGCTCATCAGTACGCTTGGCCGGCAGGGTTACGCGATCGACTGGCTGACTGACGGCCGCGATGCGGTTCATCAAGGAGCTACCGAGCCTTACGACCTGATCGTGCTTGATCTCGGTCTGCCAGGCGTTCCGGGACTAGAGGTCCTGCAGAAATGGCGGTCCGGCGGGCTGTCCACCCCCGTACTCATTCTGACGGCGCGGGCCTCGTGGGCCGAACGTATCGAAGGACTCAAGGCTGGCGCCGACGACTATCTGACCAAACCCTTTCATCCCGAAGAGTTGCAGCTGCGCATTCAGGCGCTGCTTCGCCGTGTCCGTGGTCTGGCCAATCAGCCGAAACTTGAAGCCGCCGGCCTGCACCTGGACGAAGGGCGCCAGTGCGTCAGTCGCGGGGAAGAGGACATCCAGCTGACGGCGGCGGAGTTTCGCCTGCTGCGTTACTTCATGCTGCACCCCGGGCAGATTCTGTCCAAAAGTCATCTGGCCGAGCATCTTTATGACGGGGAGAACGAGCGGGACTCGAACGTGATCGAGGTCCACGTCAATCATTTGCGCCGCAAGCTTGGGCGGGCCGTGGTCGAGACACGACGCGGGCAAGGCTATCGTTTTGCCGGGACGGGCGAGTGAGGTCGATACAGCGCCGCTTGAGCCTGGGCCTGATCAGCGTGCTGCTGATTGTGGGGCTGGTCCTGGCGCAGATCAGCCTGTGGTTGTTTGAAGTCGGCTTGCAGCGTTATCTCGAGTCTGGCCTGCGCAATGAAAGCGAGCTGCTGCTGGTGGCACTGGTTCGCGGCCCTGACGGCCTGCAGCTCGATGAGCATCGGCTGTCGCCCGGCTATCAACGGCCCTATTCAGGCCATTATTTCCGGATTGATTTCGACCAGGGTCATTGGCGGTCGCGTTCGCTGTGGGATCTGGAGTTGCCGCATCCGGGCAAGCCCGGTCTGCACGCTGATCTCGCGCTTGAGAAGACCGATCAATCGCTGTTGCTGCTGCACACCGATTACCGCAAGTTCGGGCAAACCATCTCCATCACCGTCGCTCAGGACTACACCCCGGTGCGAGACAGTTTCGCACTGGTCCAGCGCATCGGTCTCGGGTTGGGGCTGATGGCCCTGATATTGATTCTGGTGTTGCAGCGCGTCACGGTTCGCCGCGCATTGCGCCCGCTGGAAAGGGCCAGAGAACAGATTTTCCAGCTGCAACAAGGGCAGCGCTCGCAACTTGATGAGCGAGTGCCGGTGGAACTTGAACCGCTGGTCGCGCAGATCAATCATCTGCTGGCCCACACCGAGGACAGTCTCAAGCGCTCCCGCAATGCCCTTGGCAATATGGGCCACGCGCTGAAAACGCCGCTGGCCGTGCTGATGAGCCTGGCCGAAGGCGACAGGCTGGCAGGTCATCCGCATGTGCGCGATACCCTGCGCGATCAGCTGCAGCACATTCAGCAGCGTCTGGAGCGTGAGCTCAATCGCGCGCGTTTGTCAGGCGATGCGTTGCCGGGTGCGCGGTTTGATTGTGCTGCGGAGATACCCGGGCTGTTCTCCACATTGCGGATGATTCATGGCGAGCATCTGGAGCTGAGCAGTGAGATCGCTGCGGATTTGTTCCTGCCATGGGATCGGGAGGACATCCTCGAGTTGTTGGGCAATGTGATGGACAACGCCTGCAAGTGGGCCGACAGCCAGGTCAGGCTGACCATTGCCAAAGGCGCTGATGGCTACTGTCTTTTGATCGACGACGATGGTCCGGGCATCCCCTCGCAGCATCGCGATGAAGTGATCGGCCGTGGCAATCGTCTGGACGAGCAAGTGACCGGCCACGGTCTGGGCCTCGGCATCGTCAAGGATATCGTCGAGGCGTGGGGCGGGCGCATTCAGTTGCTGGACAGCCCCATGGGCGGGCTGCAAGTGCGCATTGATCTGCCCGAGCGACTCAGCCCGCAACTGCCCGGGAGCGAAAGCGCGCCTCATTCCTAGTGACCTCAACTTTTTGTGCGCCGGGCCGTTAACCGTAAAGGAACCCCAACGGCTCAACGCACAAAAACAAAGGGTCATGACTGCCATGCGGCTAAATCTCAAAGCCAAAGTACTTTCGCTTGCCGTGCTTCCGGTGTTGGTGTTCGCACTGATCATCAGCGTCAGCACCGTCATCATGCTGCGTGAGCAGGGCAAGCGCGACGTCGAAGAAACCCGCCAGCACCTGCTCGCTGAGGCCAAAGCCACGTTGCAAAGTTACGTGGCCGTTGCGCTGGGCACCATCAAACCGCTTTATGACGCGTCGGCCCCGGGTGACATGGAAGCGCGGGCGAAGGTCATCAAGATGCTCTCCCAGGTCACCTACGCCAAGGACGGGTATTTCTTCGGCTACGACTCTCAGGCGGTGCGGCTGTTTAAGGGCAATAGCCCGGACGGCATCGGCAAGAGCTTCAAGGATGCCCGCGATCCAAAAGGCGTTTTCGTGAATGCCGGTCTCGTTGACGTGGCGAAAGCGGGTACTCATTACCTTGAATATTCCTCCGCGCTGCCCGGTTCGAGCGAGCTGGTTCCCAAACTGGGTTACACCGAATACCTGCCGAAATGGGACATGGCCTTCGGGTCATCGATCAATCTGGACAACATCGATGCCAAGGTCCAGGAGCTGCAGAAGAATGTCGCCGAGCGCCGGCAGAACATGCTGGTCAGCATCATTGGCATCACTCTGCTGGTATTGGTGATTATCGCAGCGGTGGGTTTCTGGATCGCGGGCGGTATTCTGCGGCCGCTGCGCCTGATGAAAGCCAACCTCGATGACATCGCCGCCGGTGAGGGTGATCTCACTCAGCGGCTGGCGGTGACCTCCCAGGACGAACTCGGCGAGCTGGCCGGGTCGTTCAACCGCTTTGTGGACAAGATTCATGGGCTGGTCCGGCAGATCGCCGAAATGACCGCACAACTGACCGGGCTGGTGGGTGAAGTGACCGACCAGGCGCAACGTTCCGAGCAGGCAATGGAGCGTCAGCGTCACGAAACCGATCAGGTCGCCACGGCGATCAATCAGATGTCGGCCGCTGCGCAGGAAGTCGCGAAGAGCGCTCAAGGTGCTTCGGTTGCGGCGCAGCAAACCGATGCCGAAGGTCAGGCCGCCAAGCGAGTGGTCGACGGCAGCATCCAGCAGATTCACGCGCTAGTGAACGACATCCGCGACAGCGGTACTTCACTGGACAGCCTGCAGAATGACGTGTCGTCGATCGCCGGCGTGCTCGGAGTGATTCGTTCCATCGCCGATCAAACCAACCTGCTGGCGCTCAACGCTGCCATTGAAGCTGCACGTGCCGGCGAAGCGGGCCGCGGGTTCGCAGTGGTGGCGGATGAGGTGCGTGCGCTGGCCAGCCGTACGCAGCAAAGCACTCAGGAAATCCAGGGCATGATCGAACGCTTGCAACAGGGCACACAGGGCGCGGTGCAGGCGATGCGACGCTCGAGCGAGGCGGGCGACGGGACCTCCGCCCGCGCCAATGAAGCCGGCGCGTCGCTGGATACGATCGGTCAACTGATCGGCACGATCAACGCCATGAACGCGCAGATTGCCAGCGCCGCCGAAGAGCAGACGGCCGTGGCGGAAGAGATCAATCGCAGCGTCCACCAGATCGCCGTGGCGGTCGAAAGCGTGGCCGATGAAACCCGCCACGGCGCCTCCACGTCGCGCAACCTCACAGAACTGAATCAGCGTCTCGGCCAGTTGGTCCGGCAGTTCAGAATCTAGACCGGGGTGGCGGGCCTCGCTCGGGGCTCGCTGTCCGCACCTCCTCCATTGACCTTGCACTTCAGCCGCGGCACTCCTGTGGCGATTGACGGACTAAGCATCAGACCGTGTGCTTGGCGCGGTGTAATGACATGGAAGAAACATGAACGAAACCGCGCTACAAAACAAAACCCTGCTGCTGTTATTGATACTGGTGACCATCGCGTTCATCTGGATCCTGCTGCCGTTCTACGGCGCGGTGTTCTGGGCGGTGATCCTCGGGATTATCTTTGCGCCGCTGCAACGCCGTCTGCTGGCCCGCTTCGGTTGGCAGCGCAACCTGACCTCTCTGTGCACGCTGACGATTTGTCTGCTGATCGCGATTCTGCCGGTGATCGTCATCGCGGCGTTGATGGTTCAGGAGGGGGCGACGCTTTACAAGAATGTGGAAAGTGGTCAGCTCGACATCGCCAAGTACCTGGCTGAATTCAAAGTCTTGCTGCCGCCCTATGTGCAGCACTGGCTTGATCGCCTGGGCATGGGAGATTTCAACGGGTTGCGCGACAAGATCGCCAAAAGCGCGATGCAGGGCAGCAACTACCTGGCCACGCAGGCATTCAGCTTTGGGCAGGGTACCTTCGATTTCGTCGTCAGCTTTTTCATCATGCTGTACTTGCTGTTCTTCTTCCTGCGCGATGGGCAGGACCTCACCCGCAAGATCCGCATCGCGATTCCGCTGGCCGAGCCGCAGAAGCGCCGCTTGCAGTTGAAGTTCACCCGTGTGGTTCGCGCGACGGTGAAGGGCAATATTGTGGTGGCGGTCACGCAGGGCGCGTTGGGCGGGTTTATTTTCTGGGCACTGGATATCCCGAGCGCGTTGCTGTGGGCGGTGATGATGGCGTTTCTGTCGTTGCTGCCGGCGGTGGGGGCGGGGATTGTCTGGGCGCCGGTTGCGCTGTACTTCCTGCTCAGCGGGATGATCTGGCAGGGCGTGGTGTTGGGGCTGTTCGGGGTGTTTGTTATCGGGCTGGTGGATAACGTGTTGCGTCCGATCCTGGTGGGCAAGGATACGCGGATGCCCGATTACCTGATTCTGATTTCGACGCTGGGCGGGATGGCGGTGTTCGGGTTGAACGGGTTTGTGATCGGGCCGATGGTGGCGGCGTTGTTTATGTCGACGTGGGCGTTGTTTACCGGCGACAAGAAAACCGTTCGATTGCCGGGCTAGCGCGTGTTCCTAAGATCAAGAGCGTCTGCCTAAGGGCAGACGTTTCGCCTTCGGCGAGTTACTTGATAAAGCCCCAAGTAACCAAGGGCTTGTGCTCCTGGTTTGGCCCTTCCTTCGTCAGGGTTCCTTCACTCCGGTCTCGCTCCGTGGGCCCGCTGCCATCCGCCATCCATGGCGGGGGGCAGCTCTCGCCGCATCCATGCGGCTCGGCCCACGGAGCGAGACCTACGTTCAGCCTGCACCCAAGTCGCGATTGGCGTCGTCTGGATTTCCTGCGCATGAAGATCAAGATCAAAAGCTTCCCGGCTAAAGCCGGTCCTACTGAGCCTCGCATTCCGCCAGTAGGACCGGCTTTAGCCGGGAAGCCGTTGATCGGCATTTGATTTGCTTTTGATCTTCATACGCAAAAAGCCAAGTCACCGCCAATCGCGACTTTGGTGCGGGCTGAACGCAGGTTTTGCGCAGTGGGCCGAGCCGCATGGATGCGGCGAGAGCGCCGTCAGGACATGGATGTCCGTTCGGCGCGGGCCCGCGGAGCAAGACCGGAGTGAGGGTATTCCGACGGAGGAGGAACCCAACCAGGAGCAGGCACCCTTGGTTACTTGGGGTGCTTTTCCAAGTAACTCGCCGGAGGCGAAATGTCTGCCATTAGGCAGACGCTCTTGATCTTGGGAGCTACCCATAAGTAACTCGCCGGAGGCGAAACGATCTGCCGTTAGGCAGATGCTCTTGATCCTGAAGTGTGCCGAAGTACTAAATCAAAGCCATAAAAAAACCCTGCTCGAAGGCAGGGTTTTTTGTGCATCACTCAACCATCACAAACCCGCATGGCCCACCAGGGTCAGCAGCGGTTGCGGATAAACGCCCAGGAAGAACGCCAGCAGCGTAATCCCCAACAGCATCACGCCACCTGCACGCTGCGCCCAGTTGAACGGAGCGTCGTGGCGCTGGATCTTCGAGTCTTGCAGGTACAACGTCACCATCACACGCAGGTAATAGAACACGCCAATGGCGCTGCCCACGACCAGGGAACCGGTCAGCCACCACAGGTGCGCTTCGACGCCGGTTGCGATGATGTAGAACTTGCCGATGAAGCCCGTCGTCAGCGGGATACCCGCCAGGGACAGCATCATCACGGTCAGCACGGCCGTAAGGTACGGACGACGCCAGAAAAGGCCGCGGTATTCGAACATCGCGTCGGCATCGCGGCCGCTGTAAGGCGACGACATCAGCGTGACCACGCCGAACGCGCCCAGGCTGGTCAGCACGTAGGTGACCAGATAGACGTTGATCGCCTCGACCGCCATGCCCTTGCTCGCCACCATCGCGATCATCAGGTAACCGAAGTGCGCGATAGACGAATAACCCAGCAGACGCTTGAGGTTGTTCTGCGTCAGCGCCAGCAGGTTACCGACCAGGATCGACGCCACGGCGATGACCGACATCACGTCCGTCAGCACGCCGCTGGTGGCTGCCGGAGATATCTGGAACAGACGAACCAGCACGCCGAACACCGCGACCTTACTGGCCGTAGCGAGGAAAGCCGCTACCGGGGCAGGGGCGCCTTCGTATACGTCCGGTGTCCACAAGTGGAACGGCACCAGCGACAGCTTGAAGCCCAGACCCACCAGCATCATGCCCAGACCCAGGCTTGCGATCGGGCTTGGCATGCCGGTGGCGGCGATGGCCTTGCCGATTTCGCTGAAACCCAGGCTGCCGGATTCGGCATACAGCAGCGCCATACCGAACAGCAGGAACGCCGAGCCGGCTGCCGACAGCACCATGTACTTGATGCCACCTTCCAGCGAACGCTTGTTGAAGAAGGCGTAAGCCACCAGACCGTAGACCGGCACCGACAGCAACTCCAGACCGATAAACAGGCTCGCCAGGTGTTGCGCGGCGACCAGCACCAGCCCGCCGGCCGCTGCCATGAGGATCAGCAGGTAAAGCTCTTCGCGGTTGCCCGGGTAACCTGCCTTGCCTTCACCCAGGTAGGCGTGGGCCAGGGTGACGCAGGCCAGCGTGGACACCAGGATGATGCCCATGTAGAGGCAGGCGAAGCTGTCGATTTGCAGCAAAGGCGTGACCACCAGCGGCGCGACTTTCAGCGCCGGGTAGATGGACAGCAAAGCCAGGTTGAGTCCCGCTACCGTCAGCAGGAATGATTGCGAGTGACTGCGACGCCATGCGATGCCCAGCATCACCACCACAACGGTGATGCTGGTAATCAGCAGCGGCGCCAGCGCAATAAAGTGTTGAATCGTCAGGTCCATAGCGCTCTTACCGGGCCGAAGCGAGTTGAGTGAAGGCGGTGCCGAGCCATTGCTGCACGCCATGCATGGTCGCCGAGGATGTGTCAAGGATCGGTTGCGGGTACACGCCCAGCACAATCAACAACACCGCCAGACCCAGCACCATGATCAATTCCCGACCGTCCATGCCCTTGTAGACCGCGTCGGACTTGGCCGGGCCGAAGTAGGCGCGGTGGATCATGATCAGCGAGTAGACAGAACCGAACACCAGGCCGGAAGTCGCGATGGCGGTGATCCATGGGGCGCTGACAAAGCTGCCGATCAGGATCAGGAATTCACCGACGAAGTTACCGGTGCCTGGCAGGCCCAGCGACGCAGCGGCGAAGAACAGGCTGATGGCCGGCAGGTACGCGATCTTGCTCCACAGGCCACCCATTTCGCGCATGTCGCGGGTGTGCAGACGCTCGTACAACTGACCGCTGAGGATAAACAGCGCGGCAGCCGACAGACCGTGAGCGAGCATCTGAACGACGACGCCTTGCAGCGCCTGCTGGCTACCGGAGTAGATGCCGATCAGCACGAAGCCCATGTGCGAAACGCTGGAAAACGCGATCAGGCGCTTGATGTCGGTCTGGGCGAAGGCGAGGAAAGCACCGTAGAAGATACCGATCAGGCCCAGCACCATGGCGATCGGCGCGAACTCGGCCGACGCATTTGGGAACAGCGGCAGCGCAAAACGCAGCAGACCATACGCAGCGGTCTTCAGCAGGATGCCTGCCAGGTCCACGGAACCTGCGGTCGGCGCCTGGGCGTGAGCGTCAGGCAACCAGGAGTGCAGCGGCACGATTGGCAGCTTCACCGCGAAAGCGATGAAGAAGCCCAGCATCAGGATGTATTCGGTGCCGTGGGACAGCTTGGTTTTCAGCAGGTCCGCGTAGCCGAAGGTGATCACGCCGGTCTGGTTGAAGTGCACCAAGACCAGACCCAGGATCGCCACCAACATGATCAGGCCGCTGGCCTGAGTGAAGATGAAGAACTTGGTCGCTGCGTAGATCCGCGTCTTCTTGCCGTCCGCCGAGCTGTGACCCCAGAGCGCGATGAGGAAGTACATCGGCACCAGCATCATTTCCCAGAAGAAGAAGAACATGAACAGGTCGATGGCGAGGAACACGCCGACGACACCGCCCAGGATCCACATCAGGTTCAGGTGGAAGAAGCCGACGTTACGTTGAATCTCTTTCCACGAGCAGAGTACCGAGAGGATACCCAGCAGGCCGGTCAGCAGAATCATCAGCAGGGACAGGCCATCGAGGGCCAGGTGCACGCTGATGCCGAAGCGCTGGATCCACTGGAGCTTGAATTCAAGGGCCCAGGTCGGATCGGCGCCCGGAACTGGAGCGTAGGTAAACGTACCGGTGCTCCAGACCCACAGGCCCAGAATCGTCTCGAGAGACATGGTCAACAGCGCAATCCAGCGCGGCAGGGTAGGGCCGAAGCGCTCACCTTGCCAGCACAGCAGGCCGCCGATGAAGGGGATCAGGATTAGCCAGGGCAGAATCATGACGGGCTCAATTCCTTTCGCAAAGTCGCAAGGTTCATGTCAGTTCGACTCATCAGACCAGCACAATCGCGCCGAGTACCAGTACGGCACCTGCGGCGATCGAAGCGGCGTACCAACGGAGCTGACCGGTTTCGGTGCGGGTCATCAAGCCGTTGCCAGCTTTGACCAGACGCGGAATCAGGCCGATTGTGTGGTCAAGCGGGTCGCCACGCAGCAGGCGGCTGATTGCCAGGTAAGGTTTGACGAACAGCACGTCATACACCCAGTCGAAGCCCCAGGCCGCAAACCACCATGCAGACAGGAAACGACCCGGACCGCTGTTGGCGATGGCCGTGGCCAGACGACGCTTGCCGAGGAACAGCACCGCCGCCAGCAGGATACCGGCCAGAGCGATGGCGCCCGAGGCGATTTCCAGGCTGTGCTTGGCTTCGCCACCCGCATGACCCGCGCTTTCCGGCAGCACGCCGGCCAGTGGCGGATGAATCCAGGCGCCAATGAACGTCGACAGCACGATCAGCACACCCAGCGGCAACCAGTGGGAAATCCCGTGGCCGGCGTGGGCTTCGGTCTTCGCTTCGCCGTGGAAGGCGATGAAGATCAGGCGGAAGGTGTACAGCGAGGTCATGAACGCACCGACCAGACCGGCATAAAGCAGGTACTGATGACCGCTGGCGAACGCTTCCCAGAGGATTTCGTCCTTGGAGTAGAAACCCGCAGTGACCAGTGGCAAGGCCGACAACGCCGCGCCGCCGACGATGAAGCTGGCGTAGGCCAGTGGCAGCTTCTTCCACAGGCCGCCCATCTTGAAGATGTTCTGCTCGTGATGGCAGGCAACGATCACCGCGCCGGACGCGAGGAACAGCAGCGCCTTGAAGAAGGCGTGGGTCATCAGGTGGAAAATCGCGCCGTCCCATGCACCCACGCCCAGCGCCAGGAACATGTAGCCGATCTGGCTCATGGTCGAGTAGGCGAGGATACGTTTGATGTCGGTCTGCACCAGTGCCGCGAAACCTGCCAGTACGAGGGTCACGCCGCCGACAATGCCGACCAGATGCAGGATGTCCGGAGCGAGGATGAACAGGCCGTGGGTCCGCGCGATCAGGTAAACGCCCGCGGTCACCATGGTGGCGGCGTGGATCAGTGCCGACACCGGAGTAGGACCGGCCATCGCATCCGCCAGCCAGGTTTGCAGCGGCAGTTGCGCGGATTTACCGACAGCACCGCCCAGCAGCATCAGCGTGGCCAGGACGATCCAGAAATCACCAACCTTGAAGTGCTGAGGCGCACGAACCAGCAGTTCCTGAATGTTCAGCGTGCCCAGCTGCTGGAACAGGATGAACAGGCCGATGGCCATGAACACGTCGCCGATGCGGGTCACGATGAAGGCTTTCAGTGCTGCGTTGCCGTTGTTGCGGTTGCTGTAATAGAAACCGATCAACAGGTACGAGCACAGGCCCACGCCTTCCCAACCGAAGTAGATGAACAGCAGGTTGTCGCCCAGGATCAGGAACAACATGCTGGCAATGAACAGGTTAGTGTAGGCGAAGAAGCGCGAATAGCCGTCTTCACCGCGCATGTACCACGAGGCGAACAGGTGAATCAGGAAGCCAACGCCGACCACCACACCGAGCATGGTAATGGACAGGCCATCGACATACAGGGCGAAGTTGGGCTCGAAGCCGTCTACCGACATCCAGCGCCACAGCACCATGGTCAGGTGACCGCCTTCGGGTGGTGAGACGTTGAACTGGAAGATCACATACGCGGCCACGATGGCCGACAGGCCAATGGAGCCCACGCCGATCAGGGCTGAGAGGTTTTCCGACCATTTGCCGCGCGAGAACGACAGCAGCAGGAAACCGATCAGGGGGAATACGAAAGTCAGAAAGAGTAGGTTCATCCGCGCATCTCGCTGGCAGCGTCGATATCGAGCGTGTGGAAGCGGCGATACAGTTGCAGCAGGATCGCCAGGCCAATGCTGGCCTCGGCTGCGGCAAGGCTGATCACCAGAATGAACATGATCTGGCCGTCAGGCTGTGCCCAACGGCTGCCCGCGACCACAAAGGCCAGCGCGGCTGCGTTCATCATGATTTCCAGGCTCATCAACACGAACAGAATGTTGCGGCGTACCAACAGGCCCGCCAGGCCGAGGCAGAACAGGATGCCGGCGACCGCCAGACCATGTTCCAGAGGGATTGCTGAGTTCATGGCTTTACTCCTTCGCCTCGTTGCGGCCGACATGGAACGCCGTCACGGCTGCCGCAAGCAGCAGCATCGAGGCGAGTTCGACAACCAGCAGGTAAGGGCCAAACAGGCTGATGCCGACGGCTTTGGCGTCCACCGTGGTGTGACCGATGGAAGCGCCGGTGGAGTTGGCAAACAGCACGTAAATCAACTCCGCCAGGAGCAGGCCGCCCAGCAGAATCGGGCCGAGCCAGATGCCGGGTTTGAGCCAGGCGCGTTCTTGTTGAACCGAGGCCGGGCCCAGGTTCAGCATCATCACCACGAAGACGAACAGCACCATGATGGCGCCCGCGTAAGCGATGACTTCCAGGGCACCGGCAAACGGTGCACCGAGACTGAAGAACGTCATGGCCACGGCGATCAGCGAAATGATCAGGTAGAGCAGGGCGTGCACCGGGTTTGTGTTGGTGATCACCCGAAGGGTGGCCACCACAGCGATGCCGGATGCGAAATAGAAAGCGAATTCCATCTTTCTTCCTTAAGGCAGCAAGCTCTTGACGTTGATGGGCTGGGCTTCGTTCTGTGCATCGCCTTTCGGCTTGCCGGCGATGGCCATCCCCGCAACGCGGTAGAAGTTGTAATCAGGGTTCTTGCCGGGGCCGGAGATCAGCAGATCTTCCTTCTCGTACACCAGATCCTGACGTTTGAACTCGGCCATCTCGAAATCCGGTGTCAGCTGGATCGCGGTGGTCGGGCAAGCTTCCTCACACATGCCGCAGAAGATGCAACGCGAGAAATTGATGCGGAAGAACTCCGGATACCAACGACCGTCGTCGGTCTCGGCCTTCTGCAGCGAGATGCAACCCACCGGGCACGCCACGGCGCACAGGTTGCACGCCACGCAGCGCTCTTCGCCGTCGGGGTCGCGGGTCAGGACGATGCGGCCACGGTAGCGCGGCGGCAGATAGACCTGCTCTTCCGGATATTGCAGGGTGTCACGCTTACGGAAGCCATGGCCGAAGACCATGATCAGGCTGCGCAGCTGGGTACCCGTACCCTTAACGATGTCGCCAATATATTTGAACATGGGTCAAATCCTCACTGAGCCGCCAGGACGACCGCAGCGGTCACCAGCAAATTGATCAGGGTCAGTGGCAAGCAGAACTTCCAGCTGAAATCCATCACCTGGTCATAACGCGGACGAGGGATCGAAGCACGCAACAGGATGAACAGCATGATGAAGAACGCGGTTTTCAGGGCAAACCACATGAACGACAGTTGCGGCAGGATATCGAACGGGCCATGCCAGCCACCGAAGAACAGGGTCACCAGCAGCGCCGAGATCAGGATGATGCCGATGTACTCACCGACGAAGAACATGCCCCATTTCATGCCGGCGTATTCAATGTGGTAACCGTCGGCCAGTTCCTGTTCCGCTTCCGGCTGGTCGAACGGGTGACGGTGAGTCACGGCGACGCCAGCGATGAAGAAGGTACAGAAGCCGAAGAACTGCGGAATGATGAACCACAGGTGATCGGCCTGGTACTTGACGATGTCGCCCATGTTGAACGAACCAACCTGCACCACGATGCCCATCAGTGACAGGCCGAGGAACACTTCGTACGACACGGTCTGCGCCGAGGCACGCAAGCTGCCCAGCAGGGCGTACTTGTTGTTCGATGACCAACCGGCGAACAGCACCGCATAGACCGACAGACCGGCCATGGCGAAGAAGAACAGCAGACCGATGTTCAGGTCGGCGACTACCCAGGTCTGGGTCACCGGGATGACCGAGAACGCGATCAACAGCGCGCTCATGGCCACCACCGGCGCCAGGGTGAAGATCACCCGGTCGACGAAGGGCGGGTTCCAGTCCTCTTTAAAGAACATCTTCAGCATGTCGGCGGCGATCTGGAACATGCCGAACGGACCGACGCGGTTCGGACCGTAACGGTCCTGCCACCAGCCCAGCAGACGACGTTCGACGAAGCTGAGCAGCGCGCCGCAGACCACCACGGCGAGCAGCACCACGATGGCCTTGACGACGGCGATGATCGAGTCGATCACTTCAGGGGTGAACCAGGTCATTGAGCGGCCTCCTGCAGTGCGTCGACGGTTTTGCCGAACAACGCCGGAGGAATGCCCGCCAGACCGGACGGCAATGCCACCAGGCCTGCGCCCAGTTCTTCACTGATGCGCAGCGGCAGACGCAGTGTCTGTCCGGCAACACTCAGGCTCAGCAGTGCGCCGTCGTTGACGCCCAGACGGTCCGCTTCGGACTTGGCCAGCGCCACATATGCCTGAGGAATGCGCTCTTGAACCGGCCCGGCTTTGGAGGAAGTCTCCTCGCTGCCGAACAGGTGATAGAACGGCACGACCTGCCAGGTTCCTTGTGCAGGGGAGAAGGCACGCGGGACATTGGCGAACCAGCCCAGCTTGTCGCCGCTGCTTTCGATCAGGCGCACGCCCGGATCGCCGGCACGCAGGTGACCACCGACTTCGTCCTGGAACTTGTTCCACGCCTGTGGCGAGTTCCAGCCCGGCGACCAGGCGAACGGCACCTGGGAGCGGGGTTCGGCAGAGCCCGAGTAACCTTCCATCGAGAACGCGAACGCAGTGTCTTTGTCCTGCGGCGTACGCGGTTCGTGGACGCTGATATTGGCGCGCATGGCGGTCCGGCCGCTGTAACGAAGCGGCTCGCGAGCCAGTTTCAGGCCCTTGATGCGGAACGCAGCAGACGGCGCAGCACCGACGATGCCGGCCAGTTGCGGATTGCTGGCGGCGCAGGCGGCAGTGACGTGGTCGAGCTGAGTCCAGTCAACCGGCTGATTCAACAGGGTAGCGCGCAGGGCATGCAGCCAGCGCCAGCCTTCGTGAACCAGAATGCTTGCGTCCAGGTAAGTTGGATCAAAGACCTGGAAGAAGCGCTGGGCGCGGCCTTCCTGGCTGACCAGCGTACCGTCGCCTTCGGCAAAGCTTGCAGCCGGCAGCACCAGGTGCGCGCGGTCGGTGGTCGCGGTCTTCTGGTGATCGGCAACGATGACCACTTTGGCGGCCTTCAATGCAGCGTCGACCGTTGCCGCGTCCACGCGGGTAAACAGGTCGTTTTCCAGCACGACGATGGCGTCGGCCTGACCGGAAATCACGGCTTGCAGCGCAGCGTCGACCGAGTCGCCACCGAACAGGGTCAGGCCCATGCTGTTGGCTTCCGGCACGATCAGGCTCAGCGAACCCTGCTTGTCGCGCAGCTTCAAGGCTTTGGCGATGTTCGCCGCGGCTTCGATCAGCGCGTTCGAACCCAGCGAGGCGCCGGAGACGATCAGTGGGCGCTTGGCGTCAAGCAACGCGGTGGCAATGCGCTCGGCCAGTTCCAGCGCTTCGCTGTCCAGGCCAACAACGGCCGGAGCGCTCGGGTCGATGGCGTGGGCCACCGCGAAACCGATGCGCGCCAGGTCGTCAGGCGCCGCGTGCACGCACTCTTCGGCGATGTCGTCGAGGCGGGTGTCGGTGAGGCTGGCGATGAACAGAGGGTTCAACTCGTGCTGACCGATGTTCTTCACCGCAGCGTCAAGCCATGGCTGGACTTTCATCGCAGCGGCCATGTCTTCGGCTTTGTTCTTCACCGACTGACGCAAGCCGAGGGCCATGCGCGCAGCGGTCTGGGTGACGTCTTCGCCAAGGATGAACACGGCGTCGTGCTCTTCGACTTCACGCAGGGTCGGGATCGGCAGCGGGCTGTCTTTCAGCACTTCGGCGATCAGGCGCAGACGCTCCAGCTCCCCGGCTTCGATGCCCGAGTAGAAATGCTCGGCGCCGACCAGTTCGCGCAGGGCGAAGTTGCTTTCCAGGCTGGCGCGGGGCGAACCGATGCCGACGATGTTGCGCCCGCGCAGCAGGTCAGCCGCTTTATCCAGCGCAGCGTCCAGGCCCAGCTTGATGCCTTCGGCCAGCGGCTGGCGCGGACGGTCCGTGCGGTTGACGTAGCCATAACCGAAACGGCCACGGTCGCAGAGGAAATACTGGTTCACCGAACCGTTGTAGCGGTTTTCGATACGGCGGATTTCGCCATAACGTTCGCCCGGGCTGATGTTGCAGCCGCTTGAGCAGCCGTGGCAGATGCTCGGCGAGAACTGCATGTCCCATTTCCGGTTGTAGCGCTCGGAGTGGGTCTTGTCGGTGAATACACCGGTCGGGCAGACCTCGGTGAGGTTGCCGGAGAATTCGCTTTCCAGGGTGCCGTCTTCAACGCGACCGAAGTACACGTTGTCGTGGGCGCCAAACACGCCGAGGTCAGTACCGCCGGCGTAGTCCTTATAGAAGCGCACGCAGCGATAGCAGGCGATGCAGCGGTTCATCTCGTGTGCGATGAACGGCCCCAGTTCCTGGTTCTGGTGAGTACGCTTGGTGAAGCGATAGCGGCGCTCGTTGTGGCCGGTCATCACCGTCATGTCCTGCAAATGACAGTGACCGCCTTCCTCGCAGACCGGGCAGTCGTGCGGGTGGTTGGTCATCAGCCATTCGACGACGCTGGCGCGAAACGCCTTGGATTCGTCGTCTTCGATGGAGATCCAGGTGTTGTCAGTGGCGGGCGTCATGCAGGACATGACGATACGACCACGGGTGTCGTTCTCGTCGGTGTACTGCTTGACCGCGCACTGGCGACAGGCGCCAACACTGCCAAGTGCCGGATGCCAGCAGAAATAAGGGATGTCGAGGCCCAGCGACAGACATGCCTGTAACAGGTTGTCTGCGCCATCGACTTCGAGCGCTTTGCCGTCTACGTGGATAGTGGCCATGGTTCAAAGTTCTTCGTTGGCCCGGTGTCAGCGGGCGTGGCTAATGGAATCTCGGTGCCATCCGACTCAAACAGCCTCGCGGCGTCGTCGGATGCAGGGAAGGCGGCCTTGTGAGCCGCCGACCGTTTATTGTGTTATGCGCCGACCATGGTCGGACTGATGACCTGATTGAGGTCGCCCGCACGTGTCGGTGCGATGCCTGCCTCGAATTCCGGCCGGAAGTACTTGATCGCGCTGCCCAGAGGTTCCACGGCGCCCGGTGCGTGGGCGCAGAAGGTTTTGCCTGGGCCGAGGAAGTTAACCAACCCCAGCAGCGTCTCGATATCGCCCGGTTGACCCTGGCCGTTCTCGAGGGCGCGCAGCATCTTCACGCTCCACGGCAAGCCATCGCGGCATGGCGTGCAGAACCCGCACGACTCCTGGGCGAAGAACTCTTCCATGTTGCGCAGCAGCGACACCATGTTGACCTTGTCGTCCACCGCCATCGCCAGACCGGTACCCATCCGGGTGCCGACCTTGGCCACGCCGCCGGCGTAGAACTGGCAGTCGAGGTGTTCCGGCAACAGGAAGCCGGTACCGGCGCCGCCGGGCTGCCAGCACTTGAGCTTGAAGCCGTCGCGCATGCCGCCGGCGTAGTCTTCGAACAGCTCGCGGGCAGGCAGGCCGAATGGCAATTCCCACAGGCCGGGGTTCTTCACCTTGCCGGAGAAACCCATCAGTTTGGTGCCGTGGTCTTCGCTGCCTTCGCGGGCGAGGGACTTGTACCAGTCGTTGCCGTTGTTGACGATGGCCGGGACGTTGCACAGCGTCTCGACGTTGTTCACGCAGGTCGGCTTGCCCCATACGCCAACGGCGGCAGGGAAGGGTGGCTTGGAACGCGGGTTGGCGCGACGGCCTTCGAGGGAGTTGATCAGTGCGGTTTCTTCGCCGCAGATGTAACGCCCTGCGCCGGTGTGCACGATCAGCTCGAAATCAAAACCGCTGCCGAGGATGTTCTTGCCCAGCAGGCCGGCCGCTTCGGCTTCTTTTACCGCACGGCGCAGGTGCACGGCCGCAGTGGTGTACTCGCCGCGCAGGAAGATGTAACCGCGGTAGGCCTTCAGCGCGCGTGCACTGATCAGCATGCCCTCGATCAGCAGATGGGGCTGTTGCTCCATCAGCATGCGGTCCTTCCAGGTGTTCGGCTCCATTTCATCGGCGTTACACAGCAGGTAACGGATGTTCATGGATTCGTCTTTGGGCATCAGCCCCCACTTCACGCCCGTGGGGAAGCCTGCGCCGCCGCGACCCTTGAGGCCGGAGTCTTTGACGGCCTGAACGATTTCGTCAGGCGACAGCGTGGCGAACGCTTTGCGCGCCGCGGCGTAACCGTCTTTCTTCTGATATTCGTCGAGCCACACCGGCTCGCCGTCATCGCGCAGACGCCAGGTCAGCGGATGGGTTTCCGGAGCGCGGGTGATGAGGTTGGCGGGGCCGAAGGAAGTGATGGTCATACGTAACCCTCCAGCAGCGGGGCGACGCCCGCAGGCTGTAGATTGCCGAAAGTGTCGTCGTCGATCATGACCGCCGGCGCCTTGTCGCAGTTGCCCAGGCAGCAGGCCGGCAACAGCGTGAAGCGGCCGTCGGCGGTGGTCTGACCCAGGCCGATGCCCAGCTTGCTCTGAATCTCGCTGACGATGTCTTCATGACCGGCGATGAAACAGACCATGCTGTTGCAGACGCGAATGATGTGGCGGCCTACCGGCTGACGGAAGATCTGGCTATAGAACGTCGCCACGCCTTCAACGTCGCTGGCAGGGATGCCCAGCACTTCGCCGATTGCGTAGATGGCGCCGTCCGGCACCCAGCCGCGTTCCTTCTGAACAATCTTCAGGGCTTCGATGGACGCCGCGCGCGGGTCCTCGTAGTGATGCATTTCGTGCTCGATGGCCGAGCGCTCGGATTCGCTCAGGGCGAAACGGTCTGTCTGGATAAGCGTGCTGTTCATGCTTAGCGGTCCACGTCGGCCATAACGAAATCGATACTACCCAGGTACGCAATCAAGTCCGCGACCATGCTGCCTTTGATCACCGAAGGGATCTGCTGCAGGTGCGGGTAGCTCGGGGTGCGAATCCGGGTACGGTAGCTCATGGTGCCGCCGTCGCTCGTCAGGTAATAACTGTTGATGCCCTTGGTCGCTTCGATCATCTGGAAGGATTCGTTGGCCGGCATGACCGGGCCCCACGAAACCTGCAGGAAGTGGGTGATCAGGGTTTCGATGTGCTGCAGGGTGCGTTCTTTCGGCGGCGGCGTGGTGAGCGGGTGATCCGCCTTGTACGGGCCGGCCGGCATGTTGCGCATGCACTGCTCGATGATTTTCAGGCTCTGGCGCATCTCTTCGACGCGGACCATGCAGCGATCGTAGGCGTCGCCGTCGTGGGCCAGGGGCACTTCGAATTCGAAGTTCTCGTAACCCGAATACGGACGTGCCTTGCGCAGGTCGAAGTCCAGACCGGTCGCGCGCAGGCTGGGCCCGGTGACGCCCCATTCCAGCGCTTCCTTGGTGTTGTACGCAGCGACGCCCACGGTACGACCCTTGAGGATGCTGTTCTGCAGCGCTGCCTTGGTGTACTCGTCGAGACGCTTGGGCATCCAGTCGATGAAATCCTTGACCAGTTTTTCCCAGCCGCGCGGCAGGTCGTGGGCGACACCGCCGATGCGGAACCAGGCCGGGTGCAGACGGAAACCGGTGACGGCTTCGATTACGGTGTAGGCGCGCTGACGGTCGGTGAACGTGAAGAACACCGGGGTCATGGCGCCCACGTCCTGGATGTAGGTCCCCAGGAACAGCAGGTGGCTGGTGATGCGGAAGAACTCGGACATCATGATGCGGATGACGTTGACCCGATCCGGCACGGTGATGCCGGCCAGTTTCTCGACCGAGAGCACGTACGGCAGGTTATTCATCACGCCGCCGAGGTAATCGATGCGGTCGGTGTACGGAATATAGCTGTGCCAGGACTGGCGCTCGGCCATCTTCTCGGCGCCACGGTGGTGGTAACCGATGTCCGGCACGCAGTCGACGATCTCTTCGCCGTCCAGCTGCAGGATGATGCGGAACGCACCGTGGGCCGAAGGGTGGTTCGGGCCCAGGTTGAGGAACATGTAATCCTCGTTGGTGCCGGAACGCTTCATGCCCCAGTCTTCCGGGCGGAAACGCGCGGCTTCCTCTTCCAGTTGCTGCTTGGCCAGCGTCAGGCTGTAGGGGTCGAACTCGGTGGCGCGGGCCGGGAAGTCCTTGCGCAGCGGATGACCTTCCCAGGTCGGCGGCATCATGATGCGGGTCAGGTGCGGGTGGCCCGGGAAGTCGATCCCGAACATGTCCCAGACTTCACGCTCGTACCAGTTGGCGTTCGGCCAGATGCTGGTCACGGTCGGCATGCTCGGGTCGCTTTCGGACAGCGCGACCTTGATCATGACGTCGCTGTTACGTTCTATCGACATCAAGTGATAGAACACGGTGAAGTCAGCGTCGGGCAGGCCACGGCGCTTGGTGCGCAGGCGCTCGTCGACGCCGTGCAGGTCGTACAGCATCACGTACGGCTTGGGCATCTGACGCAGGAAGGTCAGGATTTCGATCAGCCGCGCACGTTGCACCCACAGCACGGGCATGCCAGTGACGGTGGACTGGGCGCTGAAGGCTTCAGCGCCAAAACGGTTATGGAGTTCAACGACGACCTCTTGGTCGTCAGCCTTGTGAGGCGGGATGTACAGAGCGGTGTCTGCAGTCATAGGTCTCGATCGCTATCGGTCAACGTACAGAATGAACCCAGGTTCAGGCTTCTTTTTGTAAAAGAAAAACTGGATCAGACTTCGTCGGGGCTGCGCAGGTTGGTCACCGCAATACGCTGTTCGCGGCGCTGTTCCTTCTGCGACGGCATCTCGGCGCGATAAACGCCCTGATCACCGACGACCCAGGAAAGGGGACGACGCTCCTGGCCAATGGATTCCTGCAACAGCATCAAGCCTTGCAGAAATGCCTCTGGACGGGGCGGGCAGCCGGGCACGTAAACATCCACAGGGAGGAATTTATCCACGCCCTGAACCACGGAATAGATGTCGTACATGCCACCGGAGTTGGCACAGGCGCCCATGGAGATGACCCACTTGGGCTCCAGCATTTGCTCATAGAGGCGCTGGATGATCGGGGCCATCTTCAGAAACGGGGTGCCGGCGATGACCATGAAATCCGCTTGGCGCGGCGATGCCCGGATCACTTCAGCGCCGAATCGCGCGATGTCGTGGGGCGCCGTGAAGGCGGTGGTCATTTCCACATAGCAGCACGACAGGCCGAAGTTGTACGGCCAAAGGGAGTTCTTGCGACCCCAGTTGACCGCGCCATTCAGCACGTCTTCGAGCTTGCCCATGTAGATGTTTTTGTGGACTTGGTCTTCTAACGGATCGGAAACGACTTCGCGTTCGCCGATGGGGTACTGCTCGTTAGGAGCATCCGGGTCGATCCTGGTGAGATTATATTGCATTGCCAAAGCCTCATTGTTTTAGCTTCGCCTGCCGGTTACGACGACCAACGGGAGCCCAATCGAGCGCCCCTACCCGCCATAGGTAGACAAGACCTGCCAACAGAATTGCTATGAAAACGAGCGCTTCGGCGAAGCCGGTCCAGCCGCTTTCGCGGACGGACACAGACCAGGCGTACAGAAAGAGGGCTTCAATGTCGAAAATCACGAAGAGCATCGCGACCAGATAGAATTTTGCCGAGAGCCGCAGACGGGCGCCGCCGGTGGGCAGCATGCCGGATTCGAACGGTTCGTTTTTACTGCGGCCCCAGGCTTTGGAACCCAGCAGGCTGGAAAGGCCGAGCATGAAGGCGCAGAGGCCGACGACACCAAGGAGAAACACGGCGAAGCCCCAATTGTGGGCAATCAATCCTGTCGAGTCGGGCATGCTGGCAGTCCTTAACAGAGAGCAAAGGTCTCTGGGCTTGGAAAAGAAGTAGAAGCAGTGACGATATGTCGCAGTGCGATCAATTCCGGGATTTTATGTGCAAAAGGAGGGCAAGTAAATTTTCTGCATCAAATTTATTCGCAGGATTAATGAGATAGGTCACGGTTTTCATGCTTAGCCCCAGCGGGGGCGGGCATCGAAGAGGGTTTGGAGAAATCTGTTTCTTACGGCGCGGCGACAGTTCGGCCTGACTTAAATGATAATAAATATCATTTGGCGGCTCTATTTGATGTGTGTCACTGGAAGGTGACGAAGTTCCCGTTTAATTAGCCGGGAGAGGAAGACGGTTATTGAGTGTGTGGTTAATTAACTTTTAGGCGCTGATTTGAGTTGTCTATCGTTAATAGTTGACTGGCAACGTAGGTTAAATCCCTCACTGTCATCAGAAAGCCGCCCGTAGGCGGCCTCTGAATTCCTATTGCGTAGTGGCTTAATGGAACTGTTCTTCTTCCGTCGAGCCCGTCAGTGCGGTCACTGAAGACTTGCCGCCCTGAATGACCGTGGTCATGTCATCGAAGTAGCCGGTGCCCACTTCCTGCTGGTGCGCTACGAAGGTGTAGCCCTTGGCGGCGTCGGCAAACTCCTGTTCTTGCAGTTTCACGTAGGCGGTCATGTCGTTGCGGGCGTAGTCGTGCGCCAGGTTGAACATGCTGTGCCACATGTTGTGGATGCCGGCCAGCGTGATGAACTGATGCTTGTAGCCCATTGCCGACAGCTCGCGCTGGAATTTGGCGATGGTCGTGTCGTCCAGATTCTTCTTCCAGTTGAAGGAAGGCGAGCAGTTGTAGGACAGCAGCTGATCCGGGTATTCCTTTTTGATCGCTTCGGCGAAGCGACGGGCCTCGTCCAGATCCGGCTTGGCGGTTTCACACCAGATCAGATCGGCATATGGCGCGTACGCCAGGCCGCGGGCAATCGCCTGGTCGAGGCCGGCGCGTACTTTGTAGAAGCCTTCCGGCGTGCGGGTGCCGGTCACGAACGGCTGGTCATACGGGTCGCAGTCCGAGGTCAGCAGGTCTGCGGCGTTGGCGTCGGTACGCGCCAGAATGATGGTCGGCACGCCGGCAACGTCAGCCGCCAGGCGTGCGGCCACCAATTTCTGTACGGCTTCCTGGGTGGGCACCAGCACCTTGCCGCCCATGTGACCGCATTTTTTCACGGACGCCAGTTGGTCTTCGAAGTGGACGCCTGCAGCGCCTGCCTCGATCATGCTCTTCATCAGTTCGTAGGCGTTAAGCACGCCGCCGAAACCGGCTTCGGCGTCGGCCACGATCGGCGCGAAGTAATCGATATAGCCTTCGTCGCCCGGGTTCTTGCCGGCTTTCCATTGGATCTGGTCGGCACGGCGGAACGAGTTATTGATGCGCTTGACCACGGTCGGCACCGAGTCCACCGGGTACAGCGACTGATCGGGGTACATCGATTCGGCGGAGTTGTTGTCCGCCGCGACTTGCCAGCCAGACAGGTAAATCGCCTGGATGCCGGCTTTGACTTGTTGCACGGCCTGACCGCCGGTGAGGGCGCCCATGCAGTTGACGAAATCCTTGTCGGGTCGGAAGGACGGCTTGGCGCCCTGGGTCACCAGGTTCCACAGCTTGTCAGCGCCCAGCTTTGCAAACGTGTGTTCAGGCTGAACCGAGCCACGCAGGCGGACGACGTCAGCAGCGGAGTAGGTGCGGGTTACGCCTTTCCAGCGTGGATTCTCGGCCCAGTCTTTCTCGATGGCTGCAATTTGTTGTTCGCGTGTCAGTGCCATGGGGTAAACCTCGTTGCTTGGTGTTGTGGGTCTTGAGGTGAAGCTCCTTGCTTCGCCGGCGCCGGGTTTCTTCAAGGCGCACTGATGGCTGCTCACTGAATCGGAAAGCATGGTTTCTCAGTCATATTTTTTCGCCATCAGGATGATGAGGCGATGAAGCTGCCTTTTGGGCGGAAATGACGTTAATCGGCACGAACATGCTGAGTTCGAGCGCGATCAGGAGGCGTTCTGCACGACCTCCGATCAGCGGGAGCGAGGCCATCATGCCTCGGTGATTTTGCCTCGTCAAACACTTTGTAGTGCTTTTTTGAGAGCACTACATCCTTCGTCTAATACGACTTGTCGGTCAGTTTCAGGCGTGTGAGTGCTGGGAAGGGGAAGTCAGCGCGGGTACTGGGCGGTCACGGTATGGAGGCAGGATGTAGTGCCGGATCGGGCACTACATAATTGGCGGTATCTAACCGGAATAGCACGGATGGCCACGGTCCATGTGGGAGCGAGCTTGCTCGCGAAAGCCTTGTGTCAGCCACCAGAGAGCCATTGGCTGCACCGGCCTCTTCGTGAGCAAGCTCACTCCCACAATTTTGTGCAGTGGCTAAATCACCCTTGGGCTTGGCATTGCGATAACGAGCAGTTCCCCTCAATCCAGGCTATCGACCTTCACCCGCAGCTGCATGTCGTTGCTGCCCTGTGTCGAATAGCGTCGGACGACGCCATGCTCGTCGGCGCGGGACTGATCGCTGGCGCCGGCCAGCGTGATCCACTCACCCAGCCGACCACTGACTTGCGTGTCGGTGCTCTGCACCTTGATGGCGTCGGCCTGTTGCTGGCTCATGCGGTCGTTGTTGGTGCTGATGCTCAGGTGGACGATGTCACCGGTGACCGTCGCGGTGACGTAGAAGCCCTGGGTCACGTTGCGGTATTGCGTGTTGGTCTGCGGGTAGCCATAGCCATCGGACTGCACCGTGGTGATCGGTACGCTCTGGCCCATCTGAATCAGCGCCGGCGTCCCTTCGTTGGCCTGAACCTGTTGCACGCCACCGTCGCGACTGGCGGTGCCGTAATTCTGGATGCGCGTGCGGCCGTCGGCGCTGATGCGTCCGTCCTGGGAACGCACGGTGCCATTGACCGAGTAACCCTGGTCGCTCTGGACCGTGCTGTCACTGGTGTCGACGCTGATCATAAGTCGCTTGGGCGCGGTATCGAGTTGACCGAGCAGGTCGCGCAGTTCGCTGATCTTGTCCGGTTCGGCGTTGACGATCAGCTTGTTGCCATAGGCATTGACGCTGCCTTCGTTGCCCAGAAACGACTTTACGGTGGGCAGCAGATCGTCGCTGGTGCGGTAATTCAGGGGGATGACTTCAGTGGCGGCCGCAGCCGTGAAGCTGCAAGCCAACAACAGTGAAGCGAGGAGGGTGCGTAATGACATCGATGTGGTCTCCGCGAGGGGCGCGTCTGAACGACGAGTTTGCCAGTTTGTCGGCCCGCGCAGCACCAAGTTGAATCGCAGGCAGCAAAACGCCCCGGTGCTCGCGTTTCAGCATAGACAGCTGAGGCGCGAAAGCCGGGGCGCCGGGTGCAGCAATGGGCAATCAGTGCGAGTCGCGCACCATGTCCACGTGGGGCAGGCCGGCTTCGAGGAACTCGTCGCTGACCACGCTAAAACCGAAGCGCTCGTAGAGTGCCGTGGCATGAACCTGAGCGCTGAGCCGCTGCTGTTTCAGGCCGCGGCGCTCTGCTTCGGCGAGGATCGCGGTGATCAACGCTTCACCCACGTTCAGGCCACGCCAGTCTTTGAGCACGGACAACCGGCCAAACTCACCGTCCGGCAACAGGCGCGCGGTGCCCACGGCGTAATCGCCTTCCAGCGCCAGAAAATGCAGAGCGTCTGCATCTTCCGAGTCCCATTCCAGTTCGGGCGGCACCGACTGCTCGGACACGAATACAGCGTCGCGAATGCGCCGAATGTCGGCGTTGTCTTTCTGCCAGTCGGCTACCCGTACGTGGATCTTATTCATCAGCAAACCCCAGACTTCCTTGTTTGACCAGCTCACAGAGCAGGTTACGTCCATCGTCATCTGCCAGCCATTGGCCCAGATTGTCGATATGCAGCGCATCGGCTGCACAGATCATTTTCAACAGTTCGCGCAGATGGCCCGGCAACAGACGGCTCTGACCGCTGGCGAACAACAGCAGGTCGTCGTCGACTTCCGACCACGCCAGTCGCGCGCTCGGGTTGCGGATCAGCACGGCGCCCTGTTCCAGACTGTCGAGCAGCTCGCTCTCGGCCAGTTCCGGGCCGACCACCAGCTCGGGATAACGCGGCTCGGTCATGAACTGGCCGAACCAGGTCAGCAGCAGGCGCTCGTCACCCATGTGCTCGGCCAGCAAGCCCTTCAGGCGATCAAGGGCATCACGCTGAATCTGGTGCGGATCGCTGACCGGTTGCGCGTCGGCATCGGTGTAGCGTTCTTCTTCAGACATGAACTGGCTGAGGAAGTCCGTGAAGTGGGTCAGCACTTCAGCGGCGCTTGGCGCGCGGAAGCCCACCGAATACGTCAGGCACTCATCCACCGCGACGCCGCAGTGGGCCAGACGTGGCGGCAGGTAGAGCATGTCGCCTGGTTCCAGCGTCCACTCGTCGGTACCCTGGAAGTCGGCGAGGATGCGCAGGTCGGCGTGCTCGAGCAGTTTGCTCTCTGCGTCGCACATCTGGCCGATCTGCCAGTGACGCTTGCCGTGGCCCTGCAGCAGGAACACGTCGTAGTTGTCGAAGTGCGGACCGACACTGCCGCCCGGTGCGGCGTAGCTGATCATCACGTCATCGATGCGCCAGCTTGGCAGGAAGCGGAAGTTTTCCAGCAGTTCGCTGACTTCAGGCACGAACTGATCCACGGCCTGGACCAGCAAGGTCCACTCACGCTCCGGCAGTTTGCTGAATTCGTCTTCTGCGAACGGGCCGCGGCGCAGCTCCCACGGGCGCTCGCCTTTCTCGATGACCAGGCGCGATTCAACTTCTTCTTCCAGCGCCAGGCCCGCCAGTTCGTCGGCGTCGATCGGGCTTTGGAAATCCGGAATGGCCTGACGGATCAGCAAAGGTTTCTTCTGCCAGTAGTAACGCAGGAACTCGCGCGCTGTGATGCCACCTAGGAGCTGAAGAGGGATGTCAGGATTCATGTGTAACCTATTGAAAAAACGAGTTTTTACGACGGGAATAAAAACGCCCGGCTCAGCCGGGCGTTCAGAGCGTGTGCAGTGCGGTCAGATGCGCTTGGCTTGCGCCACGGCGTTGCCGATGTAGTTCGCCGGCGTGAGCTTTTTCAGCTCAGCCTTGGCTTCGGCAGGCATGTCCAGACCGTCGATGAAGGTCAACAGTGCTTCAGGGCCGATGCCCTTGCCGCGCGTCAATTCCTTGAGCTTCTCGTACGGGTTCTCGATGTCGTAGCGACGCATGACCGTCTGGATCGGCTCGGCCAGGACTTCCCAGCAAGCGTCCAGATCGGCGGCGATCTTCTGCTCGTTGAGTTCCAGCTTGCCGATGCCTTTCAGGCTCGCTTCGTAGGCAATCACGCTGTGAGCGAAGCCCACACCGAGGTTGCGCAGCACGGTTGAGTCGGTCAGGTCACGCTGCCAGCGGGAGATCGGCAATTTGCTGGCCAAATGCTGGAACAGCGCGTTGGCGATGCCGAGGTTGCCTTCGGAGTTTTCGAAGTCGATCGGGTTGACCTTGTGCGGCATGGTCGACGAGCCGATTTCGCCGGCGATGGTGCGCTGCTTGAAATAGCCCAGGGAGATGTAGCCCCAGATGTCGCGGTCGAAGTCGATCAGGATCGTGTTGTAACGGGCGATCGCGTCGAACAGCTCGGCGATGTAATCGTGCGGCTCGATCTGCGTGGTGTAGGGGTTGAAGCCCAGACCCAGCTCGTCTTCGATGAAGGCGCGGGCGTTGGCTTCCCAGTCGATGTCCGGGTAGGCCGACAGGTGCGCGTTGTAGTTGCCGACGGCGCCGTTGATCTTGCCCAGCAGCGGCACGGCAGCGACTTGAGCGATCTGGCGTTCCAGGCGGTAAACGACGTTGGCCAGTTCCTTGCCCAGGGTGGTCGGCGAGGCTGGCTGACCGTGGGTGCGCGAGAGCATCGGCACGGCGGCGAAGCGGATCGCCAGCTCGCGGATCGACTCGGCGATTTCCCGCATCAACGGCAGCAGCACGGTGTCGCGGCCTTCGCGCAGCATCAGCGCGTGGGACAGGTTGTTGATGTCTTCGCTGGTGCAGGCGAAGTGGATGAACTCGCTGACCTTGGCCAGCTCCGGCAACTTGGCCGCCTGCTCCTTGAGCAGGTACTCGATGGCCTTGACGTCGTGGTTGGTGGTGCGCTCGATCTCTTTCACGCGCTCGGCATGCTCGAGAGCGAAATCGTTAGCCAGGGCATCGAGGAGGGCGTTGGCCTCGGCGGAGAATGCCGGCACTTCAGGGATTTGCGGGTGAGCCGCCAGGCGTTGCAGCCAGCGTACTTCCACCAGGGCGCGGAAACGGATCAGGCCGTACTCGCTGAAAATCGGGCGCAGGGCCTGGGTTTTGCCGGCGTAGCGGCCATCTACAGGGGAAACCGCAGTGAGCGAAGAAAGCTGCATGGGGTGTTCTCGGACTGTCAGGCGACGAAAAGGGGCGCGTATCATACATGAAAATTCCGGTCAGCCGAGGCTGGCTGACCGTTATGACTCGCGCGATGTCAGGTTCGGAGCGGGCTGAATGGGGTTGGCCACTCAGCGGTGAAGCAATGGATACAGTTCTTTCAATAACTTGCGGCGGCTGATGACCAGTTGCCAGCGGTGGCCGCCCACTTGTCGCCAAAGGCGTGCGCAGCGAATACCGGCAAGTAACAGCGCGCGGATTTTCGAGGCGTTGTTGGGTTGCTGCAGATTGCGCATGTCGCCGTGGACCTGAATCCGTTGACGCAAGGTGCTCAGGGTGTCCTGATACAGCGCGCCGCTGGCAGCAATGACGTTTTCGTGCGCGATACCGAAATGCTCGACTTGGGATTTGATCTGCGGCAGGCGCTTGCCGATGGTGTCGAGCATGTCCTCGCGCTTGGACAGTTGACGTTCCAGGCCCAGCATCGCCAGGGCATAACGCAGGGGTTCCCGTTGCAGCGTGGCCGGATCCCGTTCCAGAGCGCTGGCGAGGGCGCGATAGCCCTCGTGCAGATTCAGGTCGTCGCCACCGAACACGTCCAGCGTGTCTTTCGGGTCCATGACCAGCAGCGTGCCCATCAGGCAGCCAACAGCCGCTTCACCGGCCTGGCCGGTCTTGGCGATGCGATCGACCAGCACAGCGGCCTGAAAGACTCCGGCCAGGGCGACAAGTTGTTCCTGAATCGGGGTCATCAACGTGCATCCCTGGTGTGCCACGGCTCGGCGATTTCGATAACGCCGCCGCCGAGGCAGACCTCGCCGTCGTAAAACACCACGGACTGGCCCGGCGTCACGGCGCGTTGCGGTTCGTCGAAGGTGGCGCGATAGCCGGTCTCGGTACGTTCCAGTGTGCAGCTCTGGTCGCTCTGGCGGTAACGCACTTTGGCGGTCAGCTGGCGCGGGCTGCTGAGGTCGATCGGATTGACCCAGTAGATCTCCGACGCGAGCAGGGCGCGGGAGAACAGCCACGGGTGTTCGTTGCCCTGGCCGACGATCAGCTCGTTGTGCTCCAGATCCTTGACCAGCACGTACCACGGCTCATCGCCGGCGTCCTTCAGTCCGCCGATGCCCAGGCCCTGGCGCTGGCCGATGGTGTGGTACATCAGGCCGGCATGCCGACCGATGACCTCGCCCTCGGTGGTCTTGATTTCGCCGGGCTGCGCAGGCAGGTATTGCTTGAGGAAGTCGGTGAAACGACGCTCGCCGATGAAGCAAATGCCGGTCGAGTCCTTCTTCTTCGCGGTCGCCAGCTGGTATTTCTCGGCGATGGCACGCACCTCGGGCTTCTCCAGTTCACCGACCGGGAACAGGGTCTTGGCGATCTGCTCACCGCCGACGGCATGCAGGAAGTAGCTCTGGTCCTTGTTCGGGTCCAGGCCCTTGAGCAGTTCGGTGCGGCCGTCGATGTCGCGGCGGCGCACGTAGTGCCCGGTGGCAATCAGGTCAGCGCCGAGCATGAAGGCGTAGTCGAGAAAGGCTTTGAACTTGATCTCGCGGTTGCACAGGATGTCCGGGTTCGGCGTGCGCCCGGCTTTGTATTCTTCGAGGAAATGCTCGAAGACGTGATCCCAGTACTCGGCCGCGAAATTCACGGTGTGCAGTTTGATACCGATCTTGTCGCACACAGCCTGGGCGTCCGCGAGGTCGTCCATGGCGGTGCAGTATTCCGTTCCGTCGTCTTCTTCCCAGTTCTTCATGAACAGGCCTTCCACCTGGTACCCCTGCTCCATGAGCAGAAGGGCGGAGACCGAAGAATCCACGCCGCCGGACATGCCGACAATGACGCGCTTCTTTTCTGTATCGGAAAAGGCTGAATCAGACATAGGAATTCGATTGGGTAGCAGCAGGAAAGGGCGCGATTCTAGCAGGGAGTCGGCGCCAAGGCTAAAAGCTATTCAGTTGCACAGACGCATGGGATGAGTAGGACCTGCTTCAGCCGGGAAAGGGCCAGTCAGTCGCGTACAACGTCCAGAATGTGAATCGGGCCTGCCAGGTAGTCGTCGATGCAGCGCAATACCAGCTTGCTGCGCCAGCGCTCCGGTTGACGGGCGAGTTCGTCGCGGCTGAACCAGGGCGCGCCGACGATGCCGGTGTCCAGCGCACGGTCGGGGTGGTGCCGCGTTGCTTTGGCCGAAAAGCACACGCGCTGGTAGGTCACGCCATTCGATGGCGCTGTGTACAGGTAAATGCCGACGACGCCCGTCAGTTCGACGTCCCAGCCGGTTTCTTCCAGCGTTTCGCGGATGGCCGCTTCGCGCAACGTTTCATCAGGCTCGAGGTGCCCGGCAGGCTGATTGAGCACGAGCTTGCCGTTTTTCAATTCTTCGACGAACAGGAAACGGCCATCGTCTTCGATGACGGTTGCGACGGTGATGTGGGGGTGCCAAGTCATGGATAGCTCGGAGAATATAAATAAGGTTTCGGAGCATAGCCGCTACAGTGACCTGCCTCAAACCCGTCCTCTTGGCTACCGTTGGTCTTATCCAGCATTTGCTTTTCTTGCCAGGGAAAAATAGTGCTTAACTGAAAGATAAGGTTGTTGTATCAGTGCGCAAGTCCGCATTCATTGAGTGCCGGATATCGTCGCCCGTTATAAATGGAGAAGTACATGAACACTATGGATGGTGATAAAGGCCGGTCGTGCGCCTGTCGGTATGTAGACGTTATTGGATGGCGACCTATCGTTTTCGGGGTGATACTTCTAATTGGATTAATGCAAAGAGGGTGGGCGGGGCCGCTTGAAGTGGGAGGCGAGCAGCGGGGCAGTGCAGCAGCGTCGCCGGAGGTAATATTACAAGCCAAAGACCGCAGTCTTCAGAAAACTGAACCCGACCACGCCGGAGTAGGCAACAGCGCGCCATACATTCGGGATTTTTCCAAGCCCTATAATGAATATGTCTGGGTAACGGCTCATAACGGTTATCTGAATGACCTGGACGAACAGTTGGAGCGAGGTGTTCGCGGATTGATGTGGGACGTTCACCCCTTCAGGCTGGGGGCCTATCCCGACTACTGGACCGAGGCCTATTTGTGTCATGAAACCTTGGGCGGTTACGAGGAGAGTCCGTGCGCTCCTGCATCCAAAACAAGAAAACCATTCAAGGACGAACTGCAAAAAGTCATGCGGTTTCTTGATAAGGAAGAGAATAAATCCGCTGTCGTTACTATATTGCTGCAAGATCGAGTCGAACGCCGATTTATCGAAGAGGCCTTTGCCAGCGTGCCTGGTTTGTCGGACTACGTATTTGATGTTAGAGACTACATTCGCGATGATCATTGGCCAACGTTGCAGCAAATAATCGACAGTCACAAAAGGATCATCTTTTTCGTTGAGAACCTCAATGGTGAGTATTCAACGCCGGCCAAGCCTATCTACCTGGCGAAGGGTTCAAATTTCAAGGTGGAGAATACCTATGATCTGGGATCTACAACCTCTGATAACTGGGAGTGTGTTACTCGCTGGTCAGACATCCCGCTGACAACTCCTTACGCCTCGGAAGTCGGGTTTACATCGTGGCCCAGGCTTTTTACCCTGAATCAGTTCCACACGTTGTTTTCCTCCCCCGCCCATGCCGCCCAGATCGACAATAATTTAACGTGGATGGAACACCGGATTGACCGTGCGTGCGCGGTCGCAAATGAGAAACGGTTGATTCCCAACTTCCTCGCTCTGGATTACTCCCAAGTGGGTGATGCGGTCGCCTATGCCGGTGCATTGACCGAGGGCGGCGTCTACTTCTATGAGGATAACAACGGTGTCTCCGAGGCTCATCCAGATTCAACGCTTCACGCAGGTCCCACCAGTGCTTTGAACTCAGACGTCGTCTGCGTCTTGCCCACCAGTGTCGAGTGGGATATTCGCTTAAAAGCTGCAGGGTGCGAGAACGACGAAACACGATCCCTTGCACTTAGGGGTGTCAAGAAAGGCACCAGTATAAAAGTCTTCGATCAACCTAATGCGAGCAAGTCGGACGACTACACCGTCATCAACGTGTTGCGTGACATCGGGCTCAGCGAGCGAGTCGTGGTGGGCAGTTATGAGCGCTCTTACACCAACGCAGATGTAGAGGTGACCTATCACCCTCACAACGGTCTTGATGGCAAGGTCTCACACATCATTATCGAGCCCGAGACAGGCAGCATCATGCCTAAAATAAAATTGGCTGACGACAGCGACAATGACGTTTGCTCTGTTCCGGTGGATGCGGCCATTTCATTTGAGTTGGGCGGCAATGATGATGCTTATGGATGTTCAAACGATGATGCCCAGTCCTTTGTGCTGACGGGGGCTTTAGCCGGCAGCACTATCACGCTCTTTGGTACTAAAGATGCGTCCGAAACCTGTTCGCAGGGTTGCGTCAGATTATTTGTACGCAAGGACATGACCGCTCCCTTCAGCATTGCCAATCTGGATGGGTTCGGTGCGAGCACGGAAAGTGCTGACGGATCGGTATTGGCTGTTCGATATGGGGGCGATCAGCAACTGGCGGGCAAGGTCTCTTATATGAAGGTGTCACTGGACAGCTTTACGGGCCAGGACGTCGTGCCAACAAGTGCGGAGGCCGATGGCTCTTTTGGTAGTTGGGGGGCTAAAGCTCAGTGCCCGGTCGGCCGGTTTGCCTGGGGGTTCAGTTTGAAAATCGAAAAGAACCAGGGTAGCGGAGATAACACCGGGCTTAACTCAGTCAGAATGTTTTGTTCAGAAGACGCTCAGTCAAACCCGATCGAGAGTGCCGGGGGAAGTTGGGGGGGCTGGAGCGCGACGTATAAGTGCGCCCCTTCGAACGGGTCGCTCAAGGGTTTTGCCATGAGGACGCTGTGGCCCAGAGATCACAGCGACGAGGTGGTCGCAACCGACCTCATCGGTATTTGCCAGGACGGTACCCGGATCGGCGGAGCAATGCCTGAAGACTGGGGAGTCTGGAGCAGCGATTTTATCTGTCCTGCGGATCTGTACGCCGCAGGGTTTATAACGCGGCTCGAGGGTTATCAGGGGGAGGGTGACGACACTGCCCTGAACGGCATGAGGATGTATTGTGCCCGCAGCTTTGACGAGGTGTTGCCAACAAAGCCGGTCATACAGCAAGTGACCCCTGGAACGTCTGTGATCTACTGGGACGATTCCGTGAACCAGGACGGCATCGCCGAGTTCGAGATATCGGGTGATGGCCGAGTGTTGGGGAGTACCCACACCAACTTCTATGAATTCAACACGCAAGGCATCAGTGAGGTGTCCGTCGTAGCGGTCGATTTTGATGGCAATCGTTCTGCGCCCTCATCCGTGGCGGTTCCGGCGTTCGATGCCACACCGCCCGCCACGCCGACAGGGCTGAAGGTCGTCAATCACCAGGACGGGTTGTTTGAAATAAGCTGGGATGAGATCGCGGGCTCCGCAAGCAGCCTGGCATATGAGATTTCCTACGATGGACAGGTGCAAGGGGTAACGCCTGAAACGTCGATAGCGATCGACGAAGCTGTCACACCGCTCAACTTCATGCTGGCCGTTCGTGCTCACAAGTTTAATGACACTTATTCGGCGCCCGTATCCCTGTTTATCGACAGGACCCCCCCTCAGTCACCTTCAGACTTGAGTTTCAGTGACCTGCAAAGCCACTCGTTGAAATTGAGCTGGGCCGCGTCGTCTGACGAGACGAAAATGAAGGGGTACGCGGTTTACAGGGATGGCAGCCTGTTGGCCGAGACGGCAGGCACGACATTCACTGTCGAGGGGTTGGAGATCGGTGTGAACTACACCTTCGCTGTCCAGGCCAGGGACGCCGCTGATAACCAGTCAGCTGTTGTTTCTGTGTTCGTTGATCGTGAAGCGCCGTCTACGCCCCGTGGCATTGAATACAGCGATGTGACACCGACATCGCTGAAACTTTCATGGCTTCCCTCAGACGATAATGTGGGTGTGGTCGGGTATCGCATTGTGCGGGACGATGGCGCGACCTTCGATACCGAAACCCCCGACTACCACGACACCACGCTTAAACCCTTGACGACTTATCGTTACAGTGTGAGCGCTTACGACGCCAACCTTAACCCATCGCAGTCCACGATGCTTTTGGTGGATCGCGAACCACCGTCAGCGCCGTCCGGGGCCCGATACAGCGAGGACACAGGCACCACGTTGCTTATCCAGTGGACCGCCTCCACCGATGATGTCGGCGTAACGGGTTACCACATCTACCGAGATGATCTGCCTGAGGCGATCGGTGAAACTGATCTGACGACGTTCACTGCATCGGGCCTGACCCCCGCAACGACCTACACCTTTCACCTGGAAGCGTTCGATGCCGCCGGCAATCAATCTGCCCGCGCCCTGCTGCTTGTTGATCGGGTTGCGCCAGTGCTTGCGCCGTTCTTTTATGCCTATGGCGCGAATGGTGCTGAAACAGACACGCCACTGTTGAAGTGGGAGGACGCAACCGACGACACCGACGTGGCCGGCTACGAACTATCGGTGGATGGAAGCGTAGTACAAACCGCCAGCGAAAGACCCGTCAAGACCGCCGATCTGGGCCTCAGCACTGGCGAAAACCATACCTTTGGTCTTAGGGCCTATGATGCGGCGGGTAACTATTCAGCCCCTAAGGAACTCGTGATGTATCACGGCCGCCCCTCGATGCCGATAGACCTAAAAGGCACGTTAATGCCAGGTGGTGGGGTTATCTTCGATTGGGACAGGGGTGATCCGTCAACCACCCTGTATTCAATCCAGACAGACGCAGGGGTTGAGACCGAGCAACCTGACGTTCGATTCCCCACATTGGTCAATGAGGCGCTTGACCCCCCTTCGGTCGCCGTGAAGCTAGAGGCCATCAACAGCGAAGGCGCCAAATCGTTAAGTATTTTCTGCAAGAAAACGGATCCAGCCACGCCCACCTTTGACCGCTGTGAGCCCAGCGATTACACGAACACCAGGCATACGCTCAACGTGAAGCCTCCCCGGCCATAGCAATGCCAGGTCGTTTGCCGGCCTCAGTGACCTACAAAAAAGAAACCCGGCGCGAGGCCGGGTTTCGTTTTGCATCCTTGCAGTACTGCGTAGCGCTTACCGTCTTACTTCAACGCATTGATCGCGTCATTCAGGGTCTTGCTTGGGCGCATGGCGTTGCTGGCCAGTTCCGGGGTAGGGAAGTAGTAGCCGCCGATGTCCAGTGGCTTGCCCTGCACGCTGTTCAGCTCGGCGACGATGGTCGCTTCGTTGTCAGCCAGGGTTTTTGCCAGCACCGTGAACTTGGCTTGCAGCGCCGTATCGTCGGTCTGTGCCGCCAGAGCCTGAGCCCAGTAGGTGGCCAGGTAGAAGTGGCTGCCACGGTTGTCGATACCGCCGACCTTGCGCGATGGCGACTTGTTGTTGTCCAGGAACTGACCGGTGGCCTTGTCCAGAGCAGTAGCAAGTACCAGCGCTTTCGGGTTGTCGTAGACGTTGCCCAAGTGCTCGAGGGAAGCAGCCAGTGCCAGGAATTCGCCCAGGGAATCCCAGCGCAGGAAGTTCTCTTCGTTCAGCTGTTGAACGTGCTTCGGCGCCGAACCACCTGCGCCGGTTTCGAACAGACCACCGCCACTCATCAGCGGCACAATGGACAGCATCTTGGCGCTGGTGCCCAGCTCCATGATCGGGAACAGGTCGGTCAGGTAGTCGCGCAGCACGTTACCGGTCACCGAAATGGTGTCCTTGCCCGCGCGGATACGCTCCAGGGAAACCTTCATCGCGTCGACCGGCGACTGGATGCTGATGTCCAGGCCTGCCGTGTCGTGATCCTTCAGGTAGTGCTCGACCTTCTTGATCATCGCCGCATCGTGGGCGCGCTCAGGGTCCAGCCAGAAAATCGCCGGGGTGTTGCTCAGGCGCGAACGGTTGACGGCCAGTTTGACCCAGTCCTGAATCGGCGCGTCCTTGGTCTGGCACATGCGCCAGATGTCGCCGGCTTCAACGTTCTGCTCCATCAGGACCTGACCTTTGTCGTCGGTCACGCGGACCACGCCATCGGTTTCGATCTGGAAGGTTTTGTTGTGAGAGCCGTACTCTTCGGCTTTCTGCGCCATCAGGCCAACGTTTGGCACGCTGCCCATGGTGGTCGGGTCGAAGGCGCCGTGTTGCTTGCAGTCTTCGATCACGGCTTGATAGATGGTTGCGTAGCAGCGATCCGGGATCACGGCCTTGGTGTCCTGCAGGACACCGTCGTTGTTCCACATCTTGCCGGAATCACGAATCATCGCCGGCATCGAGGCGTCGACGATGACGTCGCTCGGCACGTGCAGGTTGGTGATGCCTTTGTCGGAGTTGACCATCGCCAGGGCAGGGCGGGTCGCATAGACGGCTTTGACGTCCGCTTCGATCTGCGCTTGCTGGTCGGCGGGCAGGTCTTTGATGCGGGCGTACAGGTCGCCGATGCCGTTGTGCAGGTTGAAGCCGATTTCTTTCAGGACCTCAGCGTGCTTGCTCAGCGCTTCCTGATAGTACTCGGCGACGAACTCGCCAAACATGATCGGGTCCGAGACCTTCATCATGGTGGCTTTCAAATGCACGGAGAACAGCACGCCGAGCTTCTTGGCGTCTTCGATTTCACGGGCCACGAAAGCGCGCAGGGCTTTCTTGCTCATGACCGCGCAGTCGATGATCTCGCCCGCAAGTACCGACGTCTTGTCCTTCAGCACGGTGGTGCTGCCATCTTTGCCGATCAGCTCGATCTTCACGGCGCCAGCGGCTTCGATGAGCGAGGATTTTTCGCTGCCGTAGAAGTCGCCGTTGTCCATGTGCGCCACGTGGGACTTGGAGTCCGCAGACCAGGCGCCCATTTTGTGCGGGTGCTTGCGCGCGTAGTTCTTGACGGAGAGCGGCGCCCGGCGATCAGAGTTACCTTCACGCAGCACCGGGTTCACGGCACTGCCTTTCACTTTGTCGTAGCCAGCCTGGGCAACCTTGTCGGCTCCGGTGACGACTTCATCCGGATAGTTCGGGATGTCGTAGCCCTTGGCTTGCAGTTCCTTGATCGCGGCCTTCAGTTGTGGAACCGAAGCGCTGATGTTCGGCAGCTTGATGATGTTGGCTTCCGGCGTGGTCGCCAGTTGGCCCAGCTCTGCCAGATCGTCGGACACCTTCTTGTCACCCAGGCGCTCGGGAAAGCTGGCGAGGATGCGGGCTGCAAGCGAGATGTCGCGGGTTTCAACGGCGATGTCAGCGGAGGCGGTGAACGCTTCGATGATAGGCAGCAGTGAGTAGGTGGCGAGGGCTGGCGCTTCGTCAGTGAAGGTGTAGATGATCTTCGAGCGGTTGGACATATTCGGGATAACTCTCTTCTTTGCTGAGCGTACACAAAATTTCGAGATGCGCAGGGTAGGCACTTTCGCCCAAAGTATCGATGAGCCGAAAGTCGAGAATTTCGTCGCGTGATAGGGGGTGCATCAGTCGAGCGTCAAACGGTCGGACCCGGGTAGCGGTCCGGCCTGTCGAGGGCTGAAAGCCTGGGTTCAGGTGGTTCGGCCCCCAATGACCCAACGGTCACCGGCGCTGAGTATATCACTGCACCCGGCCATTACTACGGTACTCGTGTGACGGCTTTGCGGTGCCCGGGACGATTGCGCAGGTCTCGGGATGCGTGAGGATTCCCCGGGAAAACCGTGCAGCCCTTGCGCCACGGGGCCTGCGGCAACCTGTCGCAGTTAGCGGGTGTGAATCCGTCCCGACGCGTAACGAGGCGGATTTCGACTAAAGGAGCACCTGGGCCACAGTTGCGTTGGCTCGCTTCCCTATATAGATGCACGATAGATGCACGCAACGGGGCAGCGAAGGCACAAAAAAAGCCGGCCAACCCTGATGGATTGACCGGCTTATCGAATCTCGCGCTTGAACGGTCCGGCTCAGGCGTGATTGTTGCGCTATGCCCGCTGTTCCTCGGGTTGCCTCTCGTGATGAGGGACGGCCTGATGGTTATCAGCGGAGATCTTCGCGCTGATTTTAATGGCGTGAAGACCTTTCGGTCCCTGGATGATTTCGAAATTTACCGGCTGTCCGGCCTTCAGGGTTTTATAGCCATCCATACTGATCGCCGAGTAGTGTGCAAACAGGTCCTCGGACTTGCCATCTTCGACGATGAAGCCATACCCCTTGGCGTTGTTAAACCACTTGACCTTACCGCTTAGCATAGTCACATCCCTCTGCAAAGGACTCCGATGGGAGTATCATCACCTCTCATCCGCCGGACCTAAAAAATTTTGGTTGACTGCGCGGACCCTTTTTACCCAATGTGGGTTCTATTGTTTGTAACACCGATTGGCCGATAGTCAAGGTCAAGCGGCGGTCCAGTTGAAAACCGGTATCACCGCCACCACTTATTTCAATCACGTCCTCTGTGAACCTTCTTTACCATGCATGCAATCAGCAAGATTCGACTAACATTCAATCAGGATGACCCGCATCCCCATGAGGACGATGCGTCGGGCACCGCTGTACAGGAAGCCAAGCCGATATTGCAGGTGCCGCCTATGTACAAGGTGGTTTTGTTCAACGATGACTACACCCCGATGGATTTCGTTGTCGAAGTGCTCGAGGTGTTTTTCAACCTGAATCGTGAGCTGGCGACCAAGGTCATGCTGGCCGTCCATACAGAGGGACGGGCCGTTTGCGGATTGTTTACCCGCGACATCGCCGAGACCAAGGCTATGCAGGTCAACCAGTACGCCAGGGAAAGCCAGCATCCGCTACTCTGTGAAATCGAGAAGGACGGTTAACGCCGGACACTTGGGTATGAGGTGAAGCTATGTTAAACCGTGAGCTCGAAGTCACCCTCAATCTGGCTTTCAAGGAGGCCCGCTCTAAACGTCATGAGTTCATGACCGTCGAGCACCTCCTGCTGGCCCTATTGGACAATGAGGCTGCCGCCACCGTACTGCGTGCCTGCGGCGCAAACCTCGACAAACTCAAACACGACCTCCAGGAGTTCATCGACTCCACCACGCCGCTGATCCCCGTGCATGACGAGGATCGCGAGACCCAACCTACACTCGGCTTCCAACGCGTTCTTCAGCGTGCGGTTTTCCATGTGCAGAGCTCCGGCAAGCGAGAAGTCACTGGCGCAAACGTGCTGGTGGCGATCTTCAGCGAGCAGGAAAGCCAGGCAGTGTTCCTGCTCAAGCAGCAGAGCGTTGCCCGTATCGATGTCGTCAACTATATCGCCCACGGTATTTCCAAAGTGCCGGGGCATGGCGATCAATCTGAAGGTGAGCAAGATATGCAGGATGACGAGGGCGGTGAGTCTTCTTCCTCAGGCAATCCTCTGGATGCCTATGCGAGCAACCTGAATGAGCTGGCCCGTCAAGGCCGCATCGATCCGCTGGTAGGGCGCGAGATGGAAGTCGAGCGCGTCGCTCAGATTCTCGCGCGGCGCCGCAAGAACAACCCGCTGCTGGTGGGCGAGGCCGGGGTGGGTAAAACCGCCATTGCCGAAGGCTTGGCCAAACGCATCGTCGACAATCAGGTGCCGGACCTGCTGGCCAACAGCGTCGTGTACTCCCTCGACCTGGGCGCACTGCTGGCCGGCACCAAATACCGTGGCGATTTCGAGAAGCGCTTCAAGGCGCTGCTCGGCGAGTTGAAGAAGCGTCCGCATGCGATCCTGTTCATCGACGAAATCCACACCATCATCGGTGCCGGCGCTGCGTCCGGTGGCGTGATGGATGCGTCCAACCTGCTCAAGCCGTTGCTGTCGTCGGGTGATATCCGTTGCATTGGTTCGACCACGTTCCAGGAATTCCGCGGCATCTTCGAAAAAGACCGTGCGCTGGCCCGTCGTTTCCAGAAGGTCGACGTCTCGGAGCCGTCTGTCGAAGACACCATCGGCATTCTGCGCGGCCTGAAGGGCCGTTTCGAACAGCATCACAATATCGAATACAGCGACGAAGCCCTGCGTGCCGCTGCCGAACTGGCATCGCGCTACATCAATGATCGTCACATGCCCGACAAGGCCATTGACGTGATTGACGAGGCGGGCGCCTATCAGCGGCTGCAACCGGTGGAAATGCGCGTCAAGCGCATTGAAGTGCCGCAGGTTGAAGACATCGTGGCGAAGATCGCGCGGATTCCGCCGAAGCACGTCAACAGCTCCGACAAGGAGTTGCTGCGTAACCTGGAGCGCGACCTGAAGCTGACCGTGTTTGGTCAAGACGCAGCCATCGACTCGCTGTCCACCGCCATCAAGTTGTCCCGTGCAGGCCTCAAGTCCCCGGACAAGCCTGTCGGTTCGTTCCTGTTCGCAGGTCCGACCGGTGTCGGCAAGACCGAGGCAGCGCGTCAGCTGGCCAAGGCGCTGGGTATCGAGCTGGTGCGTTTCGACATGTCCGAGTACATGGAGCGTCACACCGTATCGCGTCTGATCGGTGCGCCGCCGGGCTATGTCGGTTTTGATCAGGGCGGTCTCCTGACCGAAGCCGTCACCAAGCAGCCGCATTGCGTGCTGCTGCTCGATGAAATCGAGAAGGCGCACCCTGAAGTCTTTAACCTGCTGCTGCAGGTGATGGACCACGGGACGCTCACCGACAACAACGGGCGCAAGGCGGACTTCCGCAATGTGATCGTGATCATGACCACCAACGCCGGTGCTGAAACGGCCGCGCGCGCTTCGATCGGTTTCACCCATCAGGATCACTCCTCTGATGCGATGGAAGTGATCAAGAAGAGCTTTACGCCGGAATTCCGCAACCGTCTGGACACCATCATTCAATTCGGTCGCCTCAGCCATGAGGTTATCAAGAACGTGGTGGACAAGTTCCTCACCGAGCTTCAGGCGCAGCTGGAAGACAAGCGCGTATTGCTGGAGGTGACCGACGCGGTGAGGGGTTATCTGGCCGAGGAGGGTTACGACGCAGCGATGGGTGCACGCCCGATGGCACGTCTGATCCAGGACAAGATCAAGCGTCCGCTGGCCGAGGAGATTCTGTTCGGCGAGTTGTCCGAGCACGGCGGTGTGGTACACATCGACATCAAGGACGGCGAGATCTCGTTCGATTACGAAACCACGGCTGAACTGGCCTGACGCTTCGGTTGATGCAACAAACCTGAAAGGCGCCGATTGGCGCCTTTTTTGTGTCTGGCTGGTTTTTGGGGTTTGGTTCGGGTTGGCTTGAGAATGTTACTTTGAAGCCCTTCGGGCCTTTTTGCGAGCAAGGTGGAGCGCCACCCCGGTCGCTCCCACATCTTTTGCAACGTGCCGCGTTCTGACGGACCGAGTGCTCTGCCTTTTTTGCAACGTGCCGCGGTCTGTGGGATCGAGTGATGCAGCCTCTATATTCCGCGCACAAAAAAACGCCCGGCATGGGCCGGGCGTTTTTGTTAAGACCTGTTTAGCGGGCGCGGTAAGTGATACGCCCTTTGCTCAAGTCGTAGGGCGTCAGCTCAACGCGGACCTTGTCGCCGGTAAGAATGCGGATGTAGTTCTTGCGCATCTTGCCGGAGATGTGCGCGGTTACGACGTGCCCATTTTCCAACTCCACACGGAACATGGTGTTGGGCAGGGTGTCGACGACAGTGCCTTCCATTTCGAAGCTGTCTTCTTTCGACATGCAGTAAAGCCCTCGGTATCCAATGAATGGCCCGGTGCAAACGGCAGCCAGGCAAAAGCGGGCTGCATTGTGCCCGAAAATTGAGCTTTAAGCCAAGGGCTTCAGTAAAGAGTGACCCATCTTTGATTGGTGAGCAGCTCGATGGGGCGATATTGGGTCTTGTAATTCATCTTTTTGCAGTTCTTTATCCAGTAACCGAGGTACACGGCATGCAATTGCATGCGTGCGGCTTCGGCGATCTGCCAGAGAATCGCGTAACGCCCCAGGCTGCGGCGCTCTTCGGAGGGTTCGTAGAACGTGTAAACGGCCGAAAGGCCGTTGGGCAGCAGGTCAGTGACGGCCACGGCGAGTAGCCGGCCTTCCAGGCGAAATTCGTAAAACCGCGAGAACGGCAGGTCCCGTACCAGGAACGTGGAAAACTGGTCGCGACTTGGGGGGAACATATCGCCGTCCGCATGGCGCTGCTCGATGTAGCGCTGATACAGATCGAAGTACTCCTCACTGAAATGCGGCTTGGTGCTCGTCACTTCGAGGTCGGCGTTCCTTCTGAAAATACGTTTCTGCTGACGATCAGGCACGAACAGCCCGACCGGAATGCGCGCAGGCACGCAGGCGCTGCAGTTCTGGCAGTGCGGACGGTACAAATGATCGCCACTGCGGCGAAACCCCATGTCCGAGAGATCGGCATAGACCTGGACGTCCATCGGCTGGCTGGGGTCGAGGAACAGCGTGGTGGCTTGTTCCTCGGGCAGGTAGCTACAGGAGTGGGGTTGAGTGGCATAGAACTTCAGCCGCGCCAGCTCGGTCATGATCAACCCTCGAGAAAAACCTTGAGTTAAGAGTGTATGCCAGCCGACTCAAACTCGCCTAGGCAGCCAGTCGGCGCAAGTGCTCTTATCCAGATGTTCGCGCAGACAGTCGGCGAAGGTCTGCCGTGGAATCGACCGAGCGCCAAGGCTTAGCAGATGCTCGGTTGGCATCTGGCAATCGATCAGGACAAATCCCCACGTTTGCAAATGTTCGACCAGCGTCGCAAAGCCGACCTTTGAAGCGTTGTCGGCGCGGCTGAACATGGATTCGCCAAAGAACAACTGGCCCATGGCCAATCCATACAAGCCGCCCACCAAGGCGTCGCCGTCCCAGACCTCAACGCTATGGGCGAACCCACGCGCGTGCAGTTCGATGTAGGCCGCCTGCATGGAGTCGGTTATCCATGTGCCGTCTGCGTAGGCCCGAGGTTCGGCGCACGCTTGAATGACCGCCGGGAAGTCCTGATCGAACGTGACCCGATAACGCCCCTGGCGCAGCAACTTGCCCAGACTGCGCGACACATGCAGTTCATCCGGAAACAGCACGGTACGCGGGTCCGGCGACCACCACAGAATCGGCTGGCCCTGCTGATACCAGGGAAAACAGCCATGGCGGTACGCGGCGATCAGGCGATCGGCAGACAAATCGCCGCCGCCGGCCAACAGTCCGTTGGGCTCGCGCATGGCTTTTTCCAGCGCAGGAAAATCAAGGGTGTCGCGTTGTAACCAGGTCAGCATGGCATCCAGACTTTACGAGAGGGGAGGGGAGTCAGCGCGGGTCGTCATTGCGAATTGCAACTCCGTGCTGCAAACGGGGTCACAAGCCGCCTGATCGAACCGGGATGTCGGACCGCTTGATTTCTTCATTCCAGCATGGCCTTTTGACAGTTCAAGGAACCAGTAGCTACGCGTCATAAGCCTTTGTCGGCAAAGAAAATGCGTGCCGCAATTGTCTGCGGCCGTCGAAGCTTGAAGATCGGCAAGCTCCGCGCCAGACTAACGTAGCGCGCGGCGCGCAAATCCGTACAATGCCGATGTTGTTTAACCTCATTTCAAGTCACCTGTCGAGCGTGCGTTATCGCAGTCGTGTTTTCCCCGGTGGTCATGCTGACCGTCGGACCGATATTCAGGCCGATGTTCGGGAAAGGCACTGCCATTTCGTCAAGGCAGTCGTACACAGTCAATCATCAGATGTTCGCGCTTGCGCGCAGGAATTGAAGCGTTTTGAAGAAATCCACCATAGCACCCACCCCCGTTCCGCTCTGGCGGCAGCACCTGCACTACCGGCTCAAGGAAGGTGCACTGATCGCGTTCGGCGCGCTGTGTCTGTATCTGATCATGGCGCTACTGACCTACGATCAGGGCGATCCAGGCTGGAGCCACACGAGCAGCTCAAGCAATTCTGCCCAGGTTCAGAACGCCGCAGGCTTCGCCGGTGCGTACTCTGCCGACATCCTGTTCATGATCCTCGGCTACTTCGCCTACATCTTCCCGCTGTTGTTGGGGATCAAGGCCTATCAGGTTTTCCGCCATCGCCATGAGCCGTGGCAGTGGAGCGGCTGGCTGTTTTCCTGGCGCATGATCGGTCTGGTGTTTCTGGTACTCGCCGGCGCTTCGCTGGCGCACTTGCACTTTCATTCGGCATCGGGCCTGCCGGGTTCTGCCGGTGGCGTGCTGGGCGAAGTGCTGGGCGATCTGGCCAAGCGCGCGCTGAATGTTCAGGGCAGCACATTGCTGTTCATCGCCTTGTTTTTGTTCGGTCTGACCGTGTTCACCGATCTGTCCTGGTTCAAGGTCATGGACAACACCGGCAAGATCACCCTGGACCTGATCGAATTGTTCACGGGCTCGCTCAACCGCTGGTGGACCGCGCGCAACGAGCGCAAGCAGATGGTGGCTCAGCTGCGTGAAGTCGACATGCGTGTCGACGAAGTAGTTGCTCCGGTTGCCCCGGATCGACGGGAGCAAGCCAAAGCCAAGGAGCGCCTGATCGAGCGCGAACAGGCGTTGACCGAGCACATGGCCGCCCGCGAGAAGCACGTGCCCGCCGTCATTGCGCCGGCACCTCCACGGGCACCGGAGCCGAGCAAGCGCGTACAGAAAGAGAAACAGGCGCCGTTGTTCGTCGACAGCGCCGTAGAAGGCACCTTGCCGCCGATCTCGATCCTCGACCCGGCAGAGAAAAAGCAGCTCAACTATTCGCCTGAATCCCTGGCAGCGGTGGGTCATCTGCTGGAGATCAAGCTCAAGGAATTCGGCGTCGAAGTCACCGTGGACTCGATTCACCCCGGCCCGGTGATTACCCGTTACGAAATCCAGCCGGCTGCCGGCGTGAAAGTCAGCCGTATCTCGAACCTGGCGAAAGACCTGGCGCGCTCCCTGGCAGTGACCAGCGTCCGTGTGGTCGAGGTCATTCCCGGCAAGACCACCGTCGGTATCGAAATCCCCAACGAAGATCGCCAGATCGTGCGTTTCTCCGAGGTCCTCTCGACCCCGGAATACGACGACGCGAAATCACCGGTCACCCTGGCGCTGGGTCACGACATCGGCGGCAAGCCGGTCATTACCGACCTCGCCAAGATGCCGCACCTGCTGGTCGCCGGTACCACCGGTTCCGGTAAGTCGGTGGGCGTGAACGCGATGATCCTGTCGATCCTGTTCAAGTCCGGGCCGGAAGACGCCAAGCTGATCATGATCGACCCGAAAATGCTCGAGCTGTCGATCTACGAAGGCATCCCGCATTTGCTGTGCCCGGTGGTGACCGACATGAAAGACGCCGCCAACGCCTTGCGCTGGTCGGTGGCTGAAATGGAACGCCGCTACAAACTGATGGCCAAGATGGGCGTGCGTAACCTGTCGGGCTTCAACCAGAAGGTGCGCGAAGCGGAAGAGGCTGGCACGCCGCTGTCCGACCCGCTGTACCACCGCGAAAGCATTCACGACGAAGCCCCGCTGCTGACCAAGCTGCCGACCATCGTTGTGGTGGTGGACGAGTTCGCCGACATGATGATGATCGTCGGCAAGAAGGTCGAAGAACTCATCGCCCGTATCGCGCAGAAGGCCCGTGCGGCAGGCATCCACTTGATCCTCGCGACCCAGCGTCCGTCGGTGGACGTGATCACCGGCCTGATCAAGGCGAACATCCCGACGCGCATGGCGTTTCAGGTATCGAGCAAGATCGATTCCCGGACCATCATCGATCAGGGCGGCGCCGAACAACTGCTCGGGCACGGCGACATGCTCTACATGCCGCCGGGCACCAGCCTGCCGATTCGTGTGCACGGCGCGTTTGTGTCGGACGAGGAGGTTCACCGCGTGGTTGAGGCGTGGAAGCTGCGCGGCACGCCGAACTACAACGATGACATCCTGGCCGGCGTCGAAGAGCCGGGCAGCGGCTTCGACGGTGGCGGTGGCGGCGGTGATGGCGAAGACAGCGAAAGCGATGCGCTGTACGACGAAGCCGTGAAGTTCGTGCTGGAAAGCCGTCGTGCGTCGATCTCTGCGGTGCAGCGCAAGCTGAAGATTGGCTACAACCGCGCCGCGCGGATGATCGAAACCATGGAAAACGCGGGCGTCGTGACGCCGATGAACACCAACGGCTCGCGCGAAGTGATTGCGCCAGCCCCTGTGCGTGACTGACACTTCCCGGTCACGCGTTACCGGGCGTCGCCACCGCGGCGGCGCCCGGCTTCAACCACACTCAAAGAGGAATCCCATGCGTCTTATCCGCATGCTGTTGGTATCTGCACTGGCTTTTTCCGCTGTCTCGGCCCACGCCGACAGCAAGGACGTGGCGCGCCTGACCCAACTGCTGGAAAACTCGAAAACCTTGAGCGGGCGTTTCTCCCAGCTCACCCTCGACGGTGGCGGCACCCAGTTGCAGGAAACCGCCGGCGAGATGACGTTGCAGCGCCCGGGCCTGTTCTACTGGCACACCGACCCGCCGCAGGAGCAAACGATGGTCTCCGACGGCAAGAAGGTTTCCCTGTGGGACCCTGACCTGGAGCAGGTCACCATCAAGACCCTCGACCAGCGTCTGACCCAGACCCCCGCGCTGCTGCTGTCCGGCGACGTGTCGAAAATCAGCGAAAGCTTCGACATCACTGCCAAGGAAGCGGGTGGCGTGATCGACTTCGTGCTCAAGCCCAAGTCCAAGGACACGCTGTTCGACAGCCTGCGCCTGTCGTTCCGCAACGGCATGATCAACGACATGCAACTGATCGACAGCGTCGGCCAGCGCACCAATATCCTGTTCACCGGCGTCAAGGCCAACGAGCCTGTCGCGGCGAGCAAATTCCAGTTCCAGATCCCGAAAGGCGCTGACGTCATTCAGGAATAAAAGGGGTTCGCCTGTTTCATGGACCTGTTCAGCACTGAACCGATCGCGCAACCGTTGGCCGCCCGCCTGCGAGCGACCAATCTGGACGAGTACGTCGGCCAGCAGCACCTGCTCGCCCACGGCAAGCCACTGCGTGAAGCGCTGGAGCAGGGCGCGCTGCATTCGATGATTTTCTGGGGACCGCCCGGCGTGGGCAAAACCACGCTGGCGCGGTTGCTGGCGAAAGTCTCCGACGCGCATTTTGAAACGGTGTCGGCGGTGCTGGCGGGGGTCAAAGAGATCCGGCAGGCCGTAGAGATCGCCAAGCAACAGGCGGGTCAGTACGGCCGCCGGACCATTCTGTTCGTCGACGAAGTGCACCGCTTCAACAAGTCGCAGCAGGATGCGTTTCTGCCCTACGTGGAAGACGGCACGCTGATCTTCATCGGCGCCACCACTGAAAACCCGTCATTCGAACTGAATAACGCGCTGCTCTCCCGCGCCCGGGTCTATGTGCTCAAGAGCCTGGACGAAGGGGCGTTGCGTCAGTTGGTCAACCGCGCGCTGACCGAAGAGCGCGGGCTGGGCAATCGGCATCTGACTTTGGGCGACGAGGCGTTCACGACGCTGTTGGCCGCAGCGGATGGCGACGGTCGGCGGATGCTCAATCTGCTGGAGAATGCGTCGGACCTGGCCGAAGACGGCAGCGAAATCGATCCCGAATTGCTGCAAAGCCTGCTCGGTGACAGCCGTCGCCGTTTCGACAAGGGCGGCGAAGCGTTCTACGACCAGATTTCCGCGCTGCACAAATCCATTCGCGGCTCCAACCCCGATGCCGCGTTGTACTGGTTCGCGCGGATGATCGACGGCGGCTGCGATCCGCTGTATCTGGCGCGGCGCGTGGTGCGCATGGCCAGCGAAGACATCGGTAACGCCGATCCGCGCGCCTTGCCGCTGTGCATGTCGGCGTGGGATGTGCAGGAACGCCTCGGCAGTCCGGAAGGCGAACTGGCCGTGGCCCAGGCCATTGTGTATCTGGCCTGTGCGCCGAAGAGCAACGCCGTGTACATGGGGTTCAAAATGGCCATGCGCGAAGCCACCGAGCACGGTTCGCTGGAAGTGCCGCTGCACCTGCGCAACGCGCCGACCAAGCTGATGAAACAGCTCGGCTACGGCGAAGAATACCGCTACGCCCATGATGAACCGGACGCTTACGCGGCGGGTGAAGACTACTTCCCCGACGAACTCGAACCGCGTCAGTATTATCAGCCGGTTCCCCGAGGCCTTGAGCTGAAGATCGGCGAAAAACTCAAACACCTGTCGGCGCTCGACCGCGCCAGTCCTCGCCAACGGAGAAAATAGTGATTCAGTTGATTCTTGCCGTGTCCGCCGGTGGCGTGGCTGGTACATTACTGCGTTTCGCGACGGCTAACGTGGTCGCTGCGAACTGGCCGCGCTATTTCTATACAGCAACGCTCGCCGTGAATCTGGTGGGCTGCCTGCTGATCGGTTTGCTCTACGGGCTGTTTCTGATCCGCCCGGAAGTCCCGATCGAAGTGCGCGCCGGATTGATGGTGGGAGTCCTCGGTGGTTTGACGACGTTTTCGTCTTTTTCACTGGACACGATTCGCCTGCTTGAAAGCGGCCAGGCTCCTCTGGCCATTGGCTACGCCCTCATCAGCGTACTGGGCGGGCTGCTCGCGACATGGGCCGGCCTGTCTTTGACCCGAATTTAATATACGAGAGACCGATATGCTCGACTCCAAACTGCTGCGTACTCAACTTCAGGACGTAGCGGATCGCCTGGCTTCCCGTGGCTACACACTGGACGTGGCCCGCATCGAAGCGCTGGAAGCCCAGCGCAAGACGGTGCAGACCCGCACCGAACAGCTTCAGGCCGAGCGTAACGCCCGTTCCAAATCCATCGGCCAGGCCAAGCAGCGCGGCGAAGACATCGCGCCGCTGATGGCCGACATCGATCGCATGGCTGAAGAGCTGAGCACCGGCAAGAAAGAGCTGGACGCCATCCAGTCCGAGCTCGACGGCATGGCCCTGAGTATGCCGAACCTGCCCCACGAATCGGTGCCGGTGGGCGCTGATGAAGAAGAGAACGTCGAAGTGCGCACATGGGGCACGCCGGCGTCGTTCGATTTCGCGGTTCAGGACCACGTTGCCCTGGGCGAGAAGTTCGGCTGGCTGGATTTCGAAACCGCCGCCAAGCTGTCCGGCGCCCGTTTCGCGTTGTTGCGGGGCCCTATTGCGCGCCTGCACCGTGCGCTGGCGCAATTCATGATCACGCTGCACATCAACGAGCATGGTTACGAAGAGACCTACACGCCGTATCTGGTCCAGGCGCCTGCGTTGCAGGGCACCGGCCAGCTGCCGAAATTCGAAGAAGACCTGTTCAAGATCTCCCGCGAAGGCGAGGCCGATCTGTACCTGATCCCGACCGCCGAAGTGTCGCTGACCAACATCGTCTCCGGGGAAATCATCGACGCCAAGCAGTTGCCGTTGAAATTCGTCGCCCACACCCCTTGCTTCCGCAGCGAAGCCGGCGCGTCGGGCCGTGATACCCGCGGCATGATCCGTCAGCACCAGTTCGACAAGGTTGAGATGGTGCAGATCGTCGAGCCGGAAAAATCCATGGAAGCGCTTGAGAGCCTTACCGGTCATGCCGAACGCGTTCTGCAACTGCTCGAATTGCCGTACCGCGTACTGGCGCTGTGCACCGGCGACATGGGTTTCAGCGCAGTGAAAACCTACGACCTGGAAGTGTGGATTCCGAGTCAGGACAAATACCGTGAAATCTCGTCGTGCTCCAACTGCGGCGATTTCCAGGCGCGTCGCATGCAGGCGCGCTGGCGCAACCCGGAAACCGGCAAGCCGGAACTGGTTCACACGCTGAACGGTTCGGGTCTCGCGGTGGGTCGTACGCTGGTGGCGGTGCTGGAAAACTACCAGCAGGCCGACGGCTCGATCCGCGTGCCGGACGTCCTCAAGCCCTGGATGGGCGGCATCGAGGTGATCGGCTAAATGGAATTTCTGCCGCTGTTCCATAACCTTCGGGGCGCTCGGGTGCTGGTGGTGGGCGGCGGCGAGATTGCCTTGCGCAAGTCTCGCCTGCTGGCTGATTCCGGGGCGGTGCTGCGCGTGGTTGCCCCCGAGATCGGAGCGGAGGTGCGCGAGCTGATCGAGCGCAGCGGCGGCGAAGAGATTCTGCGCGGCTACACCGAGTCGGACCTCAATGGTTGCGTGCTCATCATTGCCGCCACCGACGATGAGCCACTCAATGCGCAAGTGTCAGCCGATGCCCGCCAGCGCGGTGTGCCGGTTAACGTGGTGGATGCGCCTGCGCTGTGCAGCGTGATCTTCCCGGCCATCGTCGATCGGTCGCCGCTGGTGATTGCGGTGTCCAGCGGTGGCGATGCGCCGGTGCTGGCACGGCTGATCCGCGCCAAGCTCGAAACCTGGATTCCACCGACTTACGGGCATCTGGCCGGTCTGGCCGCGCGCTTTCGCCATCAGGTGAAAGGGCTGTTTCCCAACGTTCAGCAGCGTCGGGCGTTCTGGGAGGATGTATTTCAGGGACCCATTGCTGACCGGCAACTGGCCGGGCAGGGCGCCGAGGCAGAGCGGCTGTTGCAGGCAAAGATTGACGGCGATGCGCCGGCCACGACCGGCGAGGTGTACCTCGTGGGCGCCGGGCCGGGCGATCCTGATCTGCTGACCTTCCGCGCGCTGCGTTTGATGCAGCAGGCGGATGTGGTGCTGTACGACCGCCTGGTAGCACCGGCGATTCTGGATCTGTGCCGCCGCGACGCTGACCGCGTCTACGTAGGCAAGCAGCGCGCCGATCACGCCTTGCCCCAGGATCAGATCAACCAGCAACTGGTGGATCTGGCCAAGCAGGGCAAACGCGTGGTGCGACTGAAGGGCGGTGATCCGTTCATCTTCGGCCGTGGCGGTGAAGAGATCGAAGAACTGGCGGCCCACGGCATTCCCTTCCAGGTCGTACCTGGCATCACGGCGGCCAGTGGTTGCGCGGCCTATGCCGGCATTCCGCTGACCCACCGCGATCACGCGCAGTCCGTGCGTTTCGTGACCGGTCATCTGAAGAACGGCTCTACCGATCTGCCATGGAAAGACCTGGTCTCACCATCCCAGACCTTGGTGCTCTACATGGGCCTGATCGGGCTGCCGGTCATTTGCGAACAGCTGATCAAGCACGGCCGATCGGCCGAAACCCCTGCGGCGCTGATTCAGCAGGGCACCACAGTCAACCAGCGCGTCTTCACCGGCACGCTGGCCAATCTGCCGCAACTGGTGGCGGAGCATGAGGTTCATGCGCCGACCCTGGTGATTGTGGGCGAAGTGGTGAAGTTGCGGGAAAAACTGGCGTGGTTCGAAGGGGCGCAGGCTAGCGTCTGATCACGACATGCGCCTGCCTGGCTTCGCGAGAGCTACACAATTCTTGTGGGAGTGAGCTTGCTCACGAAGACTGCCTTCCAGCCGCTGAAAATTTTGCGGATGCACTGGCCTATTCGCGAGCAAGCTCGCTCCCACAATGATCATGCACCGAGTGACGGGTTTCAGGTCTTTAACTGAAACCCATCAGTCGTTGTGCAAGATCCCTTTTCCGCTCAAACGCCCGCGATCATGCTCGCCGCTAAAGTCCTGCTGCGGGCCTTTTGGCACGATGCCGGTCGGGTTGATGGTGGCGTGGCTTGCGTAGTAGTGATGCTTGATGTGCACGAAATCCACTGTCTCGGCCACGCCCGGCAGCTGGTACATCTCGCGCACCCAGTTGCTCAGGTTCGGGTAGTCGGCAATGCGCCGCAGGTTGCACTTGAAGTGCCCGTGATACACCGCGTCAAAGCGAATCAGCGTGGTGAACAGGCGCACGTCCGCTTCGGTCAGGTATTCACCCGCCAGGTAGCGTTTCTCGCTGAGCAGGCTTTCCAGCGCATCAAGCTCGGCGAACACTTCGTCGAAGGCCTCTTCGTACGCACCTTGTGACGTGGCGAAACCGGCGCGGTAGACACCGTTGTTCACGGCCGGGTAGATACGGTCGTTCAGCCGGTCGATCTCGTCGCGCAGCGGCTCCGGATACAGATCCAGGTGATTGCCGGTCAGGTCGTCGAACGCCGAATTGAACATCCGGATGATTTCCGATGATTCATTGCTGACGATGCGATTCAGTTGTTTGTCCCACAGCACCGGCACGGTCACCCGACCGGTGTAATCGGTGGTGTCGGCGAGGTAGCGCTGGTACATGAACGTATGGCCATCCAGCGCGTCGCCTTTAGACCCTTTCTGCTTGTCGAACGTCCAGCCGTTCTCGCGCATCAGCCAACTGACCACGGAGACGTCGATCAGACTTTCCAGGCCCTTGAGCTTGCGCACGATCAACGTGCGATGGGCCCACGGGCAAGCCAGGGAAACGTACAAATGGTAGCGACCGGCTTCCGCCTTGAAGCCGCCTTCACCGGACGGGCCGGGCCGACCATCGCTGGTAACCCAGTTCCGGCGCTTGGCTTGCTCGCGCTGAAAAGCGCCGTCTTTGCTGCTTTCGTACCACTGGTCTTGCCAGCGTCCTTCAACGAGAAGGCCCATGTCTGACTCCAAAGTGAGCTGTACCGAAGTACGTTGGAGATCAGTCTAAAGGCAATCGTTCGAACGAATAACGCAAAGACTGGGGGGTAGCTATCGGCTAAATCGATCTGTTTCGGTTCGCCCAATACTGCTCGGCCTGCGCGAAGGCTTCAGTTCGCGGCATCCCGAGGCCCCGCAGTGCCAGCGCCATGGTGGCGATCAGCGCCAGTTGCGGGTAACTGTCCTCGATGTCGCCTTTCCAGATCGCGAGCAGATGCTGCGGATCGAGGGTGGCCGGCTTCACGTGGCGACGGTCCGACAACGCCGGCCATTCCTCGTCCCACGGCTGACCGTCAGTCGTGCCATACAAGTGGCTGATGGTGTCGGGATTGATCTCGACTTCACCGCCGTCGCCCTTGATCACGATGGCGTGGTCGCCGAGTAGGCTGCTGGCGTCGCGGTGTACGCCCTGATAACCCGGATGGAAAATACTCTGCAGCCCGCAGCGGGCACCCAGCGGATTGAGGATGCGCGCCAGGGAATGGATCGGCGAGCGCAGCCCTAGCGTGTTGCGCAGATCGATCATGCGCTGCAGCTGCGGCGCCCAGTCGCCGAGGGGGAAGAACGCAATGTTCTGCTGCTCCAGCGCTTCACCCACCGCCTGCCAGTTGCGGCACAGCGGAATGCCCAACAGCTCCAGCAACTGCTCGCTGTACAGGCGGCCGGCGGTGTGGGCGCCGCCGCCGTGCATCAATACGCGCACGCCGTTCTGTGCCAGGCACTTGGCGGCCAGCAGATACCACGGCAGATGACGCTTTTTGCCGGCATACGTGGGCCAGTCGATATCGACCTTCAGTTCCGGCGCATGCAGCCGCTCGCGCACCGCTTCGGTGAAACCCGCGAGCTCATCCGGGCTTTCTTCCTTGTGTCGAAGCAACATCAGGAACGCGCCGAGTTGGGTGTCTTCGACTTTTTCATCGAGCACCATGCCCATGGCTTCCCGCGCTTCGGCGCGGGTCATGTTGCGCGCACCACGCTTGCCCTTGCCGAGAATGCGCACGAAGGGCGCGAACGGATGCTCGGCAGGGGTTTCGATGACGAGGGGAGTGAAGTCGGTCATAGGCAATTGGTCGGCTTGGGCAGGCCCGCCAGCTTGGCGGCAAGTTTGGCGGGAGTGCCGTTGAACAGACGATTCAAGTGCAAGCTGTTGCCCTTGTCGGCGCCCAGTTTCAGCGCGGTGTACTTGACCAGCGGCCGCGTGGCCGGGGACAGCTGAAACTCCGCGTAGAACGCACGCAGCAGTTCGAGAATTTCCCAGTGATCGGGAGTAAGGGCGATGTCTTCTTCAAGGGCCAGGGCTTCGGCGACTTCATTGGACCAGTCGTGGAGGTCCTCAAGATAGCCATCTTTGTCCAGCGCGATGCTGTGCCCGTCGACGATGAGCTGTTTCATAGCCACGTATTGACCTTGTCGTATTGCACCGAGAGCGCGACGAAGCCGGCATAGTCGACGCCTTGGGCCCAGTCAGGCAGCGCGATGTTTCGAGCGGTGGCGTCTTCATCGAGCACGAACAGTTTCAGGCTGCCCGTTTTCGCGCTCAGTGTCTGGGCGGTAGCGGTGTCTGCGCGCAACGCATAGGTTGCGTCGCCGCACAAAAGGATCGCGTCTTGACTGCCGAGCACGCGCAGGCAACTGCTCAGGCGCGAGTCGGTAAAAGGGGAGTGAGAGAGTACGTGCAGGGTAGCCATCAGATTGTGATCACCTGGTCGTAACGGTCAATGAGCCCAGCGATTTGCGGGTCATCCAGTACCTGAAGGGGTTCGACGCTCAAGCCGGTTGGCTGCATCCCACGCTGATTCAGGCTGGTGCCGCAGGCGAACAGGTCTTCCACACCGAACATCGACAACGCTTGCAGGTTGGCGGTCAGGTCTTTCTGCTGCACCTGACTGGGGTTCTGCGCCGTCGCCAGCTGAAACACGCCGTCGTCCATGAACAGCAGGGCGACCGGCAGATCGAACGCGCCGCCGGCCAGGGCAATGTCCAGTGCCTCGCGGGCATCCGGACCAGACCATGGCCCTTGACGGCTGATGATCAGTAATGACTTCGCCACGTCACGGCCCTCCGAAACAAATCAAACGGTCGGCCGCCTGGACCGCGTCGTGCAACTGACCCAGCCCCGACAATTCCCACGGTGCAGCAAGGTTCGCCGCAGGTCGCGAATAGCGTTCCGCTTCTTCGGCATTCAATACGCCCCGGCGCAGGGCCGCTGCGATGCAGACCACGCCATCAAGCTGGTGGGTGGTGACGAAATCACGCCATTGCGCGGCAGTGTCCGACTCGTCCTGAGGCGACACGACATTGCCGGACGCGCTGTGTACGCCGTCCTGATAAAAGAACAGGCGGACGATTTCATGGCCCTGGGCCAATGCGGCTTTGGCGAACAGCAGCGCACGCCGCGAGGAGGGCGCGTGGGCGGGCGAATGCAGGGCGATGGCGAACTTCATGGGCGGCTCGGTGGGGCGCTGGCAGGGAACATGGGCGCAATGATAAAGAATTCATGAACGCCGGACAGCAAAAAGCCCGCCGAAGCGGGCTTTTTGTTGAAGCGGGCAAACTGATCAGTCTTTGCTGCCCATGATGCCGAAGATCTGCAACAGGCTGATGAACAGGTTGTAGATCGATACATACAGGCTGATGGTCGCCATGATGTAGTTGCGCTCACCGCCGTGGATGATCGCGCTGGTCTGGAACAGAATGCAGACCGACGAGAACAGCACGAAGCCGGCGCTGATCGCCAGTTGCAGGCCGCTGATCTGGAAGAACATGCTAGCCACCACGGCCCCGAGCAACACGAAGAAGCCTGCGGTGATGAAGCCGCCGAGGAAACTCATATCCTTGCGGGTGATCAGCACATAGGCCGACAGACCACCGAAGACCAGTGCTGTCATCGCGAACGCGGAAGCAACGACTTCAGCGCCGCCCTGCATGCCGATGTAACGGTTGAGGATCGGGCCGAGGATGAAACCCATGAAGCCCGTCAGCGCGAACGCCGAGACCAGACCCCATGCCGAATCGCGCAATTTGTTGGTGAGGAAGAACAGACCGTAGAAGCCGATCAGCACGACGAAGACGTTCGGGTAACGCACGTTCATCTGTTGTGCAACGAACGCCATGACGCCACTGAAGGCGAGGGTGAGGGCCAGAAGGCCGTAAGTGTTGCGCAGGACGCGGCTAACCTCTAGCTGCTCGACCTGCACGCGGTTGTTGACTGCGTAATCCTGTTCGCGCATGGCGCTACTCCTGATGGTGAAAACGAAGGGTTTGAAACCTCAAGTTGCAAAGATCATAACAGAGGCGAGGCAGCGCGCTAGCCGGAGAGTTTGACAGCTTGTTTCATTACGGTATTATGGCGCCCGCAAAGCGACGGAGGGGTGAAAAACTTCCGACGCCAGATGCTTCGGGGAATTGGCAGAGTGGTTGAATGCACCGGTCTTGAAAACCGGCGAACGTTAATAGCGTTTCTAGGGTTCGAATCCCTAGTTCCCCGCCAAACACAGTAAAAAGCCCTGCTCATGCAGGGCTTTTTCGTTTTCGGGGTCTGGTTTTTGCTCGGCTGCTTTTGATCGTAATCTATCGGATCATCCAGCCCGCGCTGCCCAAAGTTAGCAGATGCTAATCATGTGGCTGATAGCAGCCCGTCATTTACTGTATGCTAACCCGAAGCGATGATTGGACATGGACATTAACAAGCTTAGAGCTGACGCCCTGAAAGCCCTGATGGCCGGGGCCTCCCAGAAAGATTTCGCCAATCGGCACGGCCTTGATGCGTCGTATCTGTCCCAGATTCTTAACGGGCACAGAAATCTCGGCGAGAAAGCTGCTGCGAATTTGGAAGAGAAGATTGGCCTTCCTTCGGGAAGCCTGGTCAGCCCTGCTGCGTCCGAGACTTCCGCGACAGCAGTGAAGGCCGGGCTTTCGGCACTGGAACAGCTCAAGCAGTCCCTCGCCAAGGTGAAAGGCTTTTCAAATGAGGCGCGGGACCGGATTGTGGCGGCGGCTGCCGACCCGGATGACCAGAGCACAGACGTGCTTCCGGCCAATTACGCCGCGCTTCGTCCTACCCAGGAAGAGATTGTCATTCGCCAGTACGACATACGTGCAGCGATGGGTCACGGACAGGTGCCGCCTGATTACAATGAGGTAGTGCGCAACTTGGTTGTCAGAGAGGAGATTCTTCGCGAGAAAGGTGTGACCTACACCTCGAAGACAGCTCTGGCCATGATCAGTGGCTGGGGTCAGAGCATGGAAGGAACCATCAACGATAAAGACTTGGTGATCGTCGACAAAGGCGTGCAGGACTTCATCGGTGAGGGCATCTACGTACTGACCTGGCATCAAGAGCTGTACATCAAGCGCGTGATGCGACTGGACGAAGAGAATTACAGGCTTATTTCAGACAATCAGCATTATGAGAACCAGACGGCAAGGGTCGACGATGTGACGATCCATGCGAAGGTTTTATTGATCTGGAACGCAAGGAAAGCCTAGTTGCGCTGGCCGATGTGGCCGACTAATGGCCGGCACATGGGGTTTCTTGAAGGTACATACGCCCGCCAATCAAGCGGGCTTTTTTGTGCCCTTAGAAAGGCGCGGCTTCCTCCAATACTTCGAATTCGTCCCGCATCTGAACGCGGGGATCGTCATCTGACGGCGCCTCCCACTTCAGCGTGACCGAACGGTCTTCATCGTTGAAAACCATCTCTATCCCATCCACCTCCGCGATCGCCCTCATCACCTCGTCCCACTCCTTTTCGCCGTCAGTCTCCAGCTTATGGATCGTCACCCACATCTGATCCTGAGCGATGGGGTGGTTGATCATGCTCGCGACCCTTAGGTTCAGGCGCTCAAGGCCGGACATGGGCTCGCGCTCTTGAGGCTTGTTCTTCTCTGGCAGGGACATCAGTTTCTCCTTGATTACTGTATATGCGTACAGCTTTCGCAAGCATAACGGCAGTCAGCTGTTTGCAAAACCCCTGTCAGAAATATCGATCTGCTTCGAGCGACCAGCACCCATTCCAAGCGCGGAAATAATTTAGCTTTAGCTATTGACGCTAGATTTAGCGTTTGCTAATTTACGTCCATCGCAGCGACTTACCGCTGCGGTACATGACTGGTGAAGCCGCCAGATAGCCAGGGACCAGCGAAATGGTCTCCCAGCCCCGACAAGGGACCGACTGGATCAAAGCTCTTTAGCAGGACGGAATCACCGATTTCGCTGGCTGGCCTTGGCAACAGGGCCAGACGGGAAATCAACGAAGAAAGAGAGGGCAGTCAGGCGGGTGCACTAACACCCACAGGGATCGCCAGATCGCAGGTTGTACCTGCAAACCAGCCGAGGCCCTTACTCTCCGCGCGAGCGGGGCGGAGCCTGGCAGAATCCAAAAGGCTTCGCAGAATGTTGAAAGATTGCAGATGTGGAAAGTGCAAAAGACTTCTTGCCCGTATCGGTGAGATGACGGAGCTCCAGATCAAGTGTGCCCGGTGCGGGACGTTGAATCATGTGAGGGCCACGTGCCCCGAGCTATCGCCTATGAGCGACATGAATGCGGAATTCTCCGCTAAAAATCATTCGACTCAAGGTAATCAAAATGTCCAATAGCAGCTCAGTAATCGCCCAGCTCAAAAACATTCCTCTGGTAGGAATCAACCTGGGCTCGGTCGCCAATGCTGGTCAAATCCTTCCAGGTTCGGCCGGCACTCATTATCAATGGCCCACTCGGGACACCATCACTCACTGGGTGAAGAACCTCGGTGTGCGCCTTATCCGTTTTCCGTTCGAACTGCAGCGCGCCATTGAGCTGTCGACAATTGACGGTCTGCCAGGTCAAGGCGCGAACTTGAAGCAGGAGTTCGTGGACAAGTGGAAGGAAATGCTGAAGGCGATCAGCGATGACTCTAACGGTGAAGCCAGGATCATCCCCGATCCGCATCACTACATGCGCCTGCATCGCTACCAGACCGATGCGAATGGCCAACTGACCGGTCAGCTTTACCCAAGTAAAGAGGCGGGCAATCAAGACGGCTGGAAAATTACGGAGCAGGTTCTGATCCAGGAGGGTAACTCCGCCGGTGGTGGTTCCTGGAGTGCGGTCCACTTGGCGAACTTCCACCAGAAGTTGGTTGTTGCGTGCGACGACCCTATGGTTCTTGGTTGGGGTTTGGGCAACGAGCCCTATCCAAACCCCAACGCCGGCGCAAAGGACTACATTACGTCGGGCGACTTGGAAACCCTTTACATCAACACGATGAATACCGTGCTGAAGGCCCTGCGCAATAGCTCCAAAAAGCCAGTCTTCATCTGCGGCCTGCAATTCGCGAGTGCCAAGGACTGGGCGGGTGTCTCGGCGAATCTACAGTCGAAGATTGTGGATCCGGCGAATTCTATCGTGTGGGAAGCGCACGCCTATGCTGACGTCGATGGCGGATCGAGCGGTGCCTACAACGGCGACAACACCCAAATTTCGCCAACGGCGCTACGCGACCAAATCGTGGGTCCGTTTCTGACTTACGCCAAAGCCAACAAGATGGCAGCATTCATCGGCGAGACTGGCATTCCACCAACGGACGCTGGCCGTACCGCGCTGAAGAATCTTCTCGACAAAGCCAAGGCTGAGAAAATCCCCGTCACCCTATGGGTCGCGGGTCCGGGCACTGACGGCGAGAAGATGAGCCTTGAAGCGAGTAACCAAGCGGCAACGGTTACGATGGTGAAGCCATACTTCGCTGAGCGCATCACTCAGTGGGGTTATGCACAAGCGTAGGTCTGGCTAGCAGAGCCTGAGCCTCCCATTCCGGGAGGCTCTCCTTCCCATTCTTCCAGTGACCGCGTGTGTGAACACCCGATCCGGAACGCTATATAACAGCATATGCGCTGCTCCGACGGAGCAGCCTGAACGACATGCACTTATTCAGAGCCTCGGCATTCACCGAGGCTTTTTCGTATTTAGCCCTGCCACGCCTATCGCTCTAAGCCAGGCGTGCTGCGGGGCTGCCCCATTCCCCGAGCCCGAGAGGGCGGACTGTCGGAGGTCGACGAAGATGTCGGAAAAAACACCTGACTTCTGGGCCCACGTCTGGCTGATCATCACGACGCCGCTCTGGCAAGGAGCGATCATGGCCGCAACCATTTCTCTATTGCGCGTGGTCTATGAAGGCAAAGAAGCCAACAAATGGCGCGTTGTGCTTGAGGCGCTGATCTGTGGTGCATTGAGCCTGTCAGCCAGCAGCGTCATCGAATGGATGGCCTGGCCGTCGAGCCTGTCCGTTGCCGCCGGCGGCACCATCGGGTTCATCGGCGTGACGGCGATCCGCGAGCTGATCATCCGGTTCCTCGGACGCAAGGCGGATTCGTTATGAGCCTCGAACCAATTGCCGCAGTAGCCAAAGCTGGCTCCACCTTGCGAGCCGTCGCGGTCGCCATAGTCATTGTCATCGTGATGGGCCTGGTGATTGCCATCCAGCAGATCCGCGTGGTCACGTTGCAAGGGGCCATCAGTGTCGAGGCCAAAGCCAAACAGGAAGCCGTCGACGCCAATAAGGAAAGCCAGGCCACGATCACGACGCTGCGCGCTGAAGCACAGCGTAACGCCGACTACACCGCCGACCTGAACAAGCGCATCAGGGCCAGTGAAGACAAAGCCAAGAAGGCGAGGAAGGAGTTCGATGACCTCAAGCGCACCAGTAAACCTGTTCGTGATTGGGCTGCTCAGCCTTTGCCTGACGGCCTGCGCGGCAAAGCCGCCAGTGGTAACAAAGACCACAGTCATAAGGCTGCAAGCCCCTGAGCTGATTCCGTGCGAGCGGGTCAATGCGGAGGATACCGATCTGCGTGACAACGGCGACGTATGGGAGCTGAAGGATCAGGCCATCAAGCTGCTCGACACATGCGCCGACCAAGTCGATGCGCAGATCGTTCGAAGCAAGAATAAGTAAGCCCGTTTATTGGAGGTGCGTCGAGTCTGGACGCACCCATGAGCGGATTTTTTGCCTGGAGGATAGTCATGACCGTGACTGATAAAGATCGCGATGTGCTCGCTCGCACGCTGTACGGCGAAGCTCGTGGGGAAGGGCTTGCCGGAATGGTTGCCGTGGCCTGGACGATCCGCAACCGCGTGAATGATGGACAAGAAAAATCATGGTGGGGCGAGGGCTATGCCGGGGTATGCCAGAAACCCTATCAGTTCAGTTGCTGGAACAGGGGCGACCCGAACTATCCGTTCCTGAGCGGCGCGCGACAGATCCCGTTCCGCGAGTTGGCGCAGTGCCAAATCGCTGCTGACCAAGTGATCGACGGGAAGGTGCCAGACCCCACCGGTGGGGCAACTCATTACTACGCGACCACTCTGTCGAAGGCTCCGGAGTGGGCTGCCAGGGCTAAGCGGACTCTGAAACTCGGGGACCACGTATTTTTCAAAGACGTTCCGTGATCTACGGCACGAGCCCGCCGGGCTTTCGCAGCACCTGCGATACAACCACGCTCGAAAAAAGTTCCTCAAGTAAAAAGCCTAATTGTCGACACTTTGATTAAGGTCTGAGCACAGTTCGACCCTGGGCGAGCCTGACTTTCAAACGCGCACTCACGCGCCACCTTAAGCTCAATTATCAGCCAGGGAAGGGCTTTGCCGGGATTTAGATAATGCTAAGTAAGCTAAGCATATCTCAAAAGCTGTATTTCAGTTTCTTCGTTATCGTATTGCTAATCGGGATGTTGGTAGGAAGCGCGTACAAGGGGTTTGAAGAGGTTGAAACCGCAACCAGGAGCAATGTGCATAGCTATCAAGTGCTTAGCGGAACACAGGTCGCACTGGAACAGTTGATTAATATTGAAACTGGCATGCGCGGATTCGTCATTTCGTCAAAAGACTCATTTCTAGAACCCACGATGATGGGCGAAAAGCAGTTCGCCGAGGTGCTCAACCTGCTCAAAAGTTTGACCGCCGATAACCCGCAACAGCAACAAAGACTTGCCCAGCTTGGCGAAATTCAGAAACGGTGGATTGACGAAGACGTGCACCCGATCATCGCTATGCGCAGAGATTTGACTCAGCGCAGTGCCCCCGATGACCCTTTAGACCAGCGTATTACCTCAGGGGCTGACAAGGCCAAAATGGACAGCATGCGGGCTGTATTGGGAGACATCACCGCTGATGAGAACAAATTGCTGGATATCCGAAACCAGGCAATGGCGGACGCCAAGCATGATGCATTGTTGATTCTGATCTGGGGAGGCATCGCAGCAACGGTTCTATCCGTCATCTTGGCTACCACGTTGGGCCGTAGTACCTCCGCACGCCTGCAACTCGCTATCGACGCAGCCACTGCAATCGCCAACGGTAAGCTGGATACCGTTATTGACACCAGTAGCCATGATGAGCTGCCCAAAGCCTTCTTGCGTATGCAGACTCGGCTAAGAGAGATGATCCAGCAAATCAGCCTCGCTGCCAGTCAGCTAGTTATCGCTGTGCAACAAATTTCGGGGTATCCGAGCAACTTTCCGGCGCTATTCAAGAGCAATCAACGTCCGCGTCAATGATGGCTGCAACTGTCGAAGAATTGACCGTCAGCATTCACCATGTCTCCGAAAATGCGGATGAAGCTCACACGTTGGCTACCCGCTCAGGCCAGCAATCGAAGGATGGTGCACAAGTTATAGAAAGCACCCTGTCCAGCATGATGGGCATCGCAAAAACAGTGCAGCTTTCCTCTACACAGGTCGCAGGCTTGGGCCAGCATTCCGAGCAGATTTCCTCAATTATCAGTGTGATCCAAGGTATCGCTGATCAGACCAATTTACTCGCCCTTAACGCCGCCATTGAGGCGGCGCGGGCGGGTGAACAGGGGCGTGGATTTGCAGTAGTGGCCGACGAGGTGCGCTTGTTAGCGCAGAACACAGGCAAATCGACCAAGGAAATCGCAACCATGATCGGAAAGATTCAATCTGGCGTCCGCGAAACCGTAGAAAGCATGCGCAGCGGGGTCCAGGAAGTGAATGACGGCGTGGAAATGGCGGGTAGTGCCGGCACGGCAATAGGCGAGATACGCGACAGCTCGAACAAGGTACTCGAAGTTGTAGACCAGATTTCCCTGGCTTTGCGGGAGCAGACGGCGGCTAGTCAGGATGTAGCTCGGAATGTGGAGCGCACTGCGCAGATGGCTGAACAAAATAATATGTCCATTCAGGACCTGCTGAAGACGAGCGGCGGGTTGAAAAATCTTGCCACCAGCCTGCAAGTGGAAGTCAGCAAGTTTCAGATGTAGCGAAGGCGATCTCCAGCCGTAACCGTTTAACACTGCCAAGGCTAACTTGGATTTCTTGACCCTGAGCGAGCAAATCAGAGAACTTCTGTAAATCAGAGGTTTTTCTGTTTAAACAGAGAATAGCGCAGACCTTTGTCAAATTGGGCTGCGCTTCTCGGCACTCCGCAGGGAATGTCTGATTTATTTGCCCAGCTTTTTACGTACGTCTACCACCATTGGACCGACTGCCTTTACTGCGGCTTTGAGTTGTTCTTCGGTCACCCCGAACTCGTTAGTCCAGTACTGCAGCTCCCAGGCTTCAGAGGTATTCACTCTGGCTCTGTCCTGTGGTCCGCGATTACCTAAATTGTCAGCCATTTTCTACGCCCTTATGAGATAGCCTGGCTATTCCAGGCCAACGAAGCATAGGCCATCCTGAGCGTCTGACATGGGCGCAAGACATCTACCGGAGCGGCATCTGTGAGCGGTAGAAACCAGTGGTGTTGAAAGCCGGCGAGGGTTGAGACCGTTTCCGGGGTTCAAATCTCCAGGTCCGCCAAACACAGTAAAAAGCCCCGCATCTGCGGGGCTTTTCAGTTTTCGGGGTCTGGTTGGAAATGGGCTCTGAAGTCCGGGCGTCAGGGCCGCGGTGGGCTAAAGCCGGAACTTGCCGACCATGTCGTTGAGCCGGACCGCCAGCTTCGACAGCTCGTTGCTTGCTTCCAGTGTCTGTCTCGCGCCCTCGGTGCTCTGCATTGCCAGATCCCGAATGCTCACCAGGTTTCTGTCCACATCGCGGGCAACATGGGCTTGCTCCTCCGACGCCGTCGCAATCTGCATATTTCGTTCATTGATTTCCAGGACCGCATCGGTGATCAGGCGCAGGGACGAGCCGGCGTCTTTCGCAGAGGTCAGCGTGCTGTAAACCTCCTGCCTGCTTTTGTCCATGGACTCCACGGCAGCGGCAGACCCTGACTGGACCTTGGTGATCATCTGCTCGATTTCCTGCGTGGACAGTTGGGTCCGGTGCGCCAGTGCCCGAACCTCGTCTGCCACCACAGCGAATCCTCGTCCCTGTTCCCCGGCGCGCGCCGCCTCAATCGCTGCGTTCAACGCGAGCAGGTTTGTCTGCTCGGCAATGGCCCTGATGACGCTCAGCACTTTTGTAATATCGTCCGCCTGACTGGCCAGGGCCTTGACCTGAACCACTGAGTTGTCCACGAGGTCGGCGAGGCTCGTCATGGCCGTCACCGTGTTGACGACCCTGCGGTTGCCCTCTTCGGCGGATGTGCTGGATGACTTCGCGGCCTCGGACGTTGAGTTCGCATTTCTCGCCACTTCCTCCACTGCCGCACTCATTTCGGTGACCGCAGTGGCCGCCTGTTCGATCTCGCTGTTCTGTCTTTGAAGTGTCCGGTCTGCGCTTTCGGTGATCGATGTCATTTCGACGGAGGCGGTGCTCAGTTGGTCGGCTGCTCCCGATATCTCGGTGATCGTGGTCTTTAAATTGCCGGCCATGACATTGAGCGCAATCATCAAACTGGATACCTCATCTCGCCCCGTCACGGGGAGGACACCGGAGAGGTCGCCCGTCGCGATTTGCTCCGCGAAGGTCAATGAGCTGGCAACCGGCTTTACGATGCTTCGGGTCAGGGCATACGCCAGGCCTATGGTGAGCACCGATGCAACCAGAACAACCGAGATAAGAACCATGATGCTGTGGCTGTAAACCTCTGCAGCGCGATGCCCGGCGTTAACTGCGTTCTGTGAATTAAGGTCACGCAGCTTTGTGAGCTCTGCCTGATACTGCGTCGCGGTCTGCGCCTGTTCGTTGTTGGCATAGTCCAGCGCGCTTTGATGGTCGGTTTTATTCAGCGAAATAATGTTTTTGACGCCAGCTATGTATTTCTCCATCAGGCCGTTCGCGGTCTGAAACTGCTTGTTATCCTCTTCGTCAGTAACCAGGTGTGCTCGGTAGTAACCCGTCTTGTCTTCGAGCATGGCAATGTCCTGAAAAATACTATCGGTGACCTTGCGTTGTGCGTCTGAGCCCGCCACCGCCAGCGATCGTATGCTTTCCAGCCGGGTATGCAGCAGGGCGATCTGGATATCGTCAATTACCTGAATGCTGGGCACCACGTCGGTTTCCAGCTTTTGTTCAGTGGTACGCATTTCATCAATTTGAACGTAGGCGAACAGGCCAAGGCCTAGCAGAATGAGCGTAATCAGACCAAAGCAGAGCAGCGCTCTGGTCGAAATCTTAAAGTTTTGTAGTTGCATGTGGGTCTCTCCGGAGCTCCAAAGGAATGCTGAGGTCCGTTCCAGCTATCAGCGTGTCTGCCGGATTTTCAATTACTTAAGGTACGTCCAGCGGAAAGGCAGGCCTATAGCTATCATGGTCGCGTGTTTGCTCAGTGCTAAATAATCAATTAACTAATTCTTCATTTAACACTGCCAATGGGTTTGCAAACGCGGCGAGCGTGAGGCGATTATTGCTTCTCGGGATCGCCCCGAAGTACCTGCCAACTATTAAGGAACACTATGCCGTTTAAAGACCTTTGCCTGGCATTGCTGGTCATCATTGCGTGGGGTTTGAATTTCATCGTGATCAAATACGGCCTGGATGGCCTGCCGCCGATGTTGCTGGGCGCGCTGCGGTTCACGCTGGTCGCGATTCCCGCGGTGTTTTTCATTCGCCGTCCGCAGTTGCCCTGGTTCTGGCTGCTCGCGTATGGAGCGACCATTTCCTTCGGTCAGTTCGCCTTTCTGTTCGAGAGCATGGCCCGTGGCATGCCACCGGGGCTGGCCTCCTTGCTGCTGCAGGCGCAGGCATTCTTCACGCTGCTGTTTGCGGCGATATTCATCGGTGAGAAATTACGCGTGTATAGCGTGGCGGGCTTACTCATTGCTGCTGGCGGACTGACCCTTATCGGCATGGGCACGGGGGCTGCGACCCCGCTTCTGGCGGTGTTGCTGGTGTTGTGCGCGGCCTCGATGTGGGCGCTGGGCAACATCATCACGCGCCGGTTTGGGAACGTCGATCTCGTCGCCCTGGTGGTCTGGGGTGCGATCGTTCCGCCGCTGCCGTTTCTCGCCATGTCGCTGTGGCTGGAGGGGCCAGCGCTCATTGAGCATTCGTTGCTTAATCTGGGATGGAGTTCAGTGCTGTCGCTCGCTTACCTGGCCTTCGTCGCCACGCTGTTCGGCTACATCAGCTGGAGCAAGCTGCTGTCGCGCTATCCAGCGGGCAAGGTCGCGCCATTTTCTCTGCTGGTGCCGGTGGTCGGCCTCAGTTCCTCAGCGTTGGTGCTGGGCGAGCGACTCAGCGTGCTGCAATGCGCGGGGGGTGTGCTTGTGATGTTGGGTCTGACGGTAAATCTGCTTGGGCCCAAGCTGTTCAGCCGTGGGCGACAAGCGACCGCTTGATGCGCGGGGATCAGGGTTTCGCGATTCAAACCCGATTCAGGCAAGTGCGAGATCGGAAGAGCGTCGGTAGGGAA
>NZ_JBDFPL010000012.1:3580-49456 GCF_039672565.1 Pseudomonas sp. Ps21-P2 | reverse complement strand
TGCGCCGTCGAGGACGGCGCACTTCCGATCAGCTTACAAGGGAGCCGGCCCGAAGCGGTTATCGCCTTTCTGACCTTCTGTAGCCAGGAACACGATGTTGGCGAAAGGCACAATGAGCCACCAGCCGCTGCGATCAGTGTCGTGCAGTCGGCGCACGCCAGCGGCGAGGCCGGGTATCAATAACGCAAGGCTATACACATTCGAGAGCATGGAGTTGGTGCCGATGATGGCGTCGACAACGGCAATCGCGATAGAGATCAGGACGTTGATCAGGAAAAACATCCAGTACTCCTTGCGCCGCGCCCTCCCGCTGAACACCGCGTATTTCTTCAGAACGTCCACATACCAGTGAAAAAAACCTGGCTGGGCGACAACGGCAGCGCTATTTCCGCCGCCTGCGTACGCCAGCTGCGGCGCGCCGCACTGCGGGCACGTGACAGCACCATCACTGATTTCCTTTGCACAACCACGACAAAATGCCATTTGAATCTTCCTTTGATTAATTAACACACAGTCCAACGAAAATAAGCAGCGAGACACCGGATAACACAGTCCCGGCGATGGCCATGCCATAGCCCGGTCTTTTGGTGTTGATAGTGATGATCCCCAGAATCAGGGCGATGACAGAGAACAGGCCCAGGCCCTGAATCGTATCTGTGTCCCATTCACTGTCGTCAAAGAGTGCAAGCGTGCACACGATACTGAGCACGAGCGAAAGGATTGCCATCCAGGGGGAGCCAGCGTTTGCAGGGGGGAGTGGGAGCGTTGCTGAGGTGATTTGACCCGCGCCACATTGTGGGCAAGTAACTGCCGTTTCATGCAGCTCCTTTGCACAGCCACGACAAAATACCATCGCCATCTCATTTCCCTATAGTAGAAAGGCTTGTAGGTGCGTGTCGGCAGCACGGCTGAAATCTTTAGAAAAGATTTTGTAGGCATCCCTCCCGGCCTGTCTCGAACCTCGCGCGACCGTAATCACAGAGCATCTGGCTGCCTTTTAGTCCTTTTAAAATACCATGCGTGGCAAGATGAATCAGAAACCTTAACAGCTGATAACGCTTTGCATTACCAATTTATAAAAAAGTTGTTACGATCCGCGTCCTCATAGCTTTTCGCCATGCGGAGCGTCCCTCGTCAGGGTGCCGTGCCGCAGATCAGCACGCCTTCGTCCTCTCCAGGAAGCACCCGATGCTACGTCCCGCCCTGCCAGCCTTGTCGGCACTCGTCGCCCTTGGTTTCTCCAGCCATTCCCTCGCAGCGCCGGCGCAGCAGGATGTAGCCGATCAGCCATCGGTCACATCGCCCGCTCAACCGGGCACTGCCAGCGGCAACTCGGCGCCGGGTGCAGTGGCTTTGGAAGGCCTGAGCATCAACGCCGATTACGGCATCGCGGGGCAAGCGACCACGGAGAATTCGGGCTCGTACACAACGGGTTCCATGAACACGGCGACCAAGCTGCCGCTGTCTATTCGCGAGACGCCGCAGTCGGTGAGTGTGATCACCCGCCAGCGCATGGACGATCAGGGCATGAACGACCTGAACGACGTAGTCAAATACGCGCCCGGCGTGACGTTGCACCGAACGGCGTCGGACCGTCAGGAGTTTCTGGCGCGCGGCTTCAAGATCGACAACATCATGTACGACGGGCTGCCGAGCAGCATCAGCGCCTACACCCAGGATGTGATTTCCGGCGCGGACCTGGCCATGTACGACCGCGTCGAAGTGGTCCGCGGGGCAACGGGGCTGATGACCGGCGCGGGCAGCCCGGCGGCGACGTTGAACCTGGTGCGCAAGCGTCCGACCGCCGTGCCGCAGGTGAGCGTGACCACCAGCGCCGGCAGTTGGGACCGGTATCGCACCGAAGTCGATGCGTCGAACAAGCTCAACGATTCCGGCACCGTTCGCGGCCGTGTGGTCGCAGCGTACGAAGACGACAAAAGCTTCTCCGACATCCGCAAGAATCAGCGCCAGACCTTTTACGGCATCCTCGAAGCCGACCTGAATGACTCGACGACCTGGACCGTCGGCGCATCCAAACAGCGTGATGACAACACCTCGGACTGGGGCGGTCTGCCCAGCGGTCCGAACGGCGAAGACCTGCACCTCAAGCGCTCGACGTTCCTCAGCAACGACTGGTCGTACTGGAACAAAGACAACATCATGTTCTTCACCGACGTCACGCACCGCTTCGACAACGGCTGGTCGGCCAAGCTGGCGGGGCAGAAGATCTGGGCCGAGGCGGACACGTTTTCCAGCTACGTCGGCAACTACGACGGTCTGGGCTTTCAGCAGTACCACGGCAAGTACCGCGACGACGACGACCAGACCAACCTTGACGCGTCCCTCAGCGGTCCGTTTCAGATGTTCGGTCGCGAGCATGAACTGGTCGTGGGCGTGAGCCATCGGCAAGAGAAGTTTCACCAGTGGGGCGGCTGGACCGACGGCACGCCGATCGACCTCTATAACCCGACCCACTCAGTGATCAAACCTGACGTCGACACCAGCCTGTACGAAACCCGCAACGCCGCCACCGAAGAAGGCGTGTACGCCGTGGCGCGCCTGAACCCCATCGACCCGCTGCACGTCATCCTTGGCAGCCGCGTCAGTTGGTATGACTTCGACAACCGCGTCGGCAGTGGCGATTACAAGGTGGTGCGCGAAGTCACGCCGTATGCTGGCGTCATTTATGACCTGAACGACACGTACTCGGCCTACGCCAGCTACACCGAAATCTTCAAGCCGCAGACCGAAATGGATTCCTCGCGCTCGGTGTTGAAGCCCATGACCGGCAAGAACTACGAGATCGGCCTGAAGGGCGAATACTTCGACGGCGCGCTGAATGCATCGGTGGCGCTGTTTGAGATGGAGCAGGAAAACCGCGCCTATCTGCTGCAGGACCAGAATTCCACCAATTGCCCAAGCTTCCCGGCTTCCAGCTGCTACGGCGCAGCGGGCAAGGTGCGCAGCCGCGGGATCGACACCGAGCTGAGCGGCGCGCTGACGCCGGACTGGCAGTTCTCGGCGTCCTACACCTACGTGCTGAGCCAGTTTGTCGAAGACGGCACCAAAAGCAACGAAGGCAAACTGTTCGCCCCCGAGCAGCCGAAGCACCTGTTCAAAGCCGCGACCAGCTACACCTTGCCGGGCGAGCTGCACAAATGGCGGGTGGGCGCGGACGTGCTGGCCCAGAGCAAGACCTTCAATCGCGTCGGCGACGGCCAGGCGGATCAGGACGCTTACGGCATCGTCGGCCTGATGGCCGGTTACAAGCTGAACGAGCACTGGGACGGCCGGGTCAACGTCAATAACCTGTTCGATACCCGCTACTGGCAGGGCATCCCGACAAACTCGGGCACCGGCGTCTACGGCGATCCGCGCAACCTGATGTTCTCGGTGAAGTGGACGCTCTGATCACTCGCCGCACCCGGCACATCGTTTGATCGCAACGCACTGCGATCAGACGTCCTTGTCCTGATCCTCCGTCAGCAAATCGAGCCCGGCCAAGGGCTCGATCAGCTTCGCGCCTTCGTTGCGCACGTTACCGACCTCCTTGCCCACGGCATGCCAGTGGAAATTGCTGACCGGCCGGCAGCCTTCCTGGGCGATTTGCGCAAGCCGTGACGCCGGCGTCTGCGGGTCGACCCATTCCCGGGCGAGCTCGGGCGTCAGCACCAGCGGGCGGCGGTCGTGGATGTCGAGCATGCCGGCATCGCTGGCGGCGGTGATGATGACGAAGCCGTCGCGTTCGTCTGGCTCAAGGCCGGGCCTGACTTGGCCCAATGCGGCGAAGTACATCGGTCCCTGGTCTTTCAGATGGATGAAGTACGGCTGCTTGCGCTTCGCATCGTTGGGGTCTTTGACCCATTCAAACCAGCCGTTCGCCGGGGCCAGGGCGCGACCGTTCGGCCACAGATCCTTGAAGAACTTCCCGGTCATCACCGTTTCGACCCGCGCATTGATCGGGTCGGGCCGTTTGCCTTTCGCCCAGTAGGGCGACCAGCCCCAGCGCACCTTGTCGACGCTCAGGCCGTCGGACACCGGGCGGATGATCTCGACGCGGGTCGTCGGCGCCACGTTGTAGCGCGCGATGGGCCAGAGATCGTAGCCGTTGATCACCAACTGCTCTGGCGCGAGCGTCTTGAGGTAATGGTCCATTGGCTCGTAGATCGAGTAGCGTCCGCACATGTGTCACCCGTCGAATTTTCCTGCTTACCAGATTGACCGCACGCGGCTGAGAACGTTAACTGTATATACGTACAGTTAACAAACACAAGGTCAGTCCCATGAGTGTCACCATCCTTGGCCGGTTATCGGCGGCGGGCGAGCGGTTTCCCCTTTATGCCTTTCAAGTGCCCGCAGGTTTCCCTTCGCCGGCGGCCGATCACATCGAGCGGCACATCTCGCTGGACGAGCTGTTCGACATCCGCGCGCCCCATGTCTATCTCGTGAAAATAGAGGGCGACAGCATGCAGGGCGCGGGCATCTATTGCGGCGATCTGGTGATCGTCGACCGCAGCCTGTATGCCGAGCACGGCGACATTGTCATCGCCGCCTTGAATACCGAGCCAGTCTGCAAGCGCCTGCACATGCGTGGCAACGAAGTCATCCTCAAATCCGAAAACACCAAATACCCGCCGCGCTATGTCATGGAAGGCGACGAGTTGCTGATCTGGGGCGTGGTGAAATACAGCGTTCGCGATCACGACAAGGTGATGCATTCGTGATTCAGAGGCTTTCTATATAAGGGAGGCGCGGAGGAGGGAGGTGACAGCACGGGCGTATTGGAACCATTCAAGCGCCCGTGCCACACAGCATAAACCTCTCAGGATGACCTCCAATGCCGCCTGCCTTCCGCCCGTATTCGGGCGCTTTGCGTGTCGTTCGACCGATGCGCCTCGCTTCACTGACTGTTGCGATGTTGTGTGCCGGTTGCCAGTCTTACGGCCCGCCCGAGGCGAGCACCGAACGCACGCCGCGCCTGGTGGCAGGGCTCCATCGCAGCGAAGAGCCGGTGGCTTATTCGCGGTCGACGCAACCCTACGACGGCAGTGATATCTGGCAACGGATGGGACAGGATTTCCGCCTGGCCGACGACAACGGCGTCAACGAACGCATCGTGCGGCAGCGCGACTGGCTGCTGGGCAACGCAGGCTTCATCCGCAATGCCAGTCAGCGGGCCAGCCCGTATTTGCATTTCATCGTCGAAACCCTCGACCAGCGGGCGATGCCGGCCGAGCTGGCTTTGTTGCCGATCATCGAGAGTGCCTACAACCCCAAAGCCAATTCGATCCGTGACGCGGCCGGCCTGTGGCAGTTCATGGCGGCCACCGGGCGCGATTTCAACCTGCGCCAGACCGCCTGGTATGACGGACGGCGGGACGTCGTGACGTCCAGCAAAGCGGCGATGGATTACCTGACGCGCCTGCACACCCAGTTCGGCGGCGACTGGCTGTTGGCGATGGCGGCCTATAACGCAGGGGAGGGCACGGTGAGCCGGGCCATCGACGCGAATCAGCGCCGAGGCCTGCCTACCGATTACTGGCACCTGAGCCTGCCAAAGGAAACCCTGGATTACGTGCCGCGACTGCTGGCGTTGTCGATGCTGGTGCGCGAACCCGAGACCTATGGCGTGAAGCTCAGCCCGGTGGCCAACGCGCCGTATTTCACGGTGCTGGAGCTGGCGCGGCCGGTGGATCTGGAGCGCCTCGCCGCCAGTGCCGGCATCGATCGCTCGGTGCTGTTGAACCTCAATCCGGCGTTTCTTCGCAAAAAAACCGCCGACGGGCCCTCCCGCGTGCTCGTGCCTCGCGACCAGTTCGAGCAGCTTTCTGCCACCCTCGGCAAAATGACCGACGACGTCATGCCCGGTAACGAGGCACTGGCGGTGACCACTGCCACGGCGTCAGCGGGGATTGTGCGTCCCTGAAGCGACACTCCAGTCACCAATTTGTCCGCTTCGGGCCCACTTTTGGCAGCAATGGGCTCGTCGTGTGTCGGCACGGACACAATCCGGCCGTGTGCTTTTCACATCCCGATCGGCCCGGATGAGCCGGGTCAGACTTATTCATAGAACCAATTAACAAAAATTTCACCGAACTTTTCAGACGCGTTGTAAAAACGCCGATACATCATGGCCAGTCGCCTCCGAAGACACAATTAGAAACATCCACTGCCATAGGGTGATGAGTGCTCAGGTCCGGTGAGCGGTGCCGGACAAGTCGTACTCAACGGCAATGAATAGTTGGATCCCATTATCGAATCAGCACTGATGCGCAAACCTTTGCTTTGCATTTAATAGTCGAAAATAAAATGACCGCCATGCCCGACCCTCTAAATTCAAGGGGTTTAGACCTATACGCGGGAGTACAGTAAAGCGCGTTCGGAAAACCGAGTTGGAGCAGTCGGATTTCCGAACGTAGTTAAACTAATGGTCCTGAGAACTAGCAAGCAATACGCAAGTTGTTAAACAACTTATGAAGTTCGCAGAGAGTTATATAAGTTCTCGGGGCCGACAGTTCATAAGTGCAACAAGGCATTTAGTTCTGATTAATGTCAGGCGCGGGCGGGTAGTTAATAGTCGTCGGTGAGGCAGGCTTGATGAATGTTAGCGAGTCGTACGCGGCATTAATAAGAGCGTTCGATGGTTAACGGTTACGCAGAGGGAGGATCGATCGTGCAGGGCGGGATGAAATGCACCATGGCAGAGCATAACCCGATGATTGTTAAGCTATTGTGATGCAGGCGCCAGGCCGGCCGTGCCCTTGGACGCCCCCAATGACTCATTGTCCAGTCGGGGGCACCGGAAGATTTTAAATAGCCGTTTGAATGTTTTGCAGATAATTAGTTAACTCCGTCAATAAAGTCAAAGTGCTATCACGTTGGCGGTGTGAAGTATGTCTCACGACGTTGGGGAACTAAATTTAATTATTGCTGCCTTTGAAATGCGTGGTATTAATAAATCGCTTGCTCCCACTACGAGAGGTATCGATGAAAGAAGAAATCGATGTAAGCGACTGTTCGTGTCAGCCTGAAAATGTGGCGCTGGATATCCAGCAGATAGCATTGAATACCGCCAACCTGAGTATGGATTTGCTGCTCTGCGGGGAGACTGGAACAGGCAAGGACACGCTGGCCAAACGTATTCATGACTTGTCCGGTCGGACAGGTTCTTTCATCGGTATGAACTGCGCCGCCATTCCGGAATCCCTGGCGGAAAGTCAGCTGTTCGGTGTTGTGAATGGCGCCTATACCGGTGTCAGCCGGTCCCGGGAGGGGTACATCGAAGCGGCCTGCGGCGGCACGCTGTACCTGGACGAGATCGACAGCATGCCGCTGAGCCTGCAGGCCAAGCTGCTGCGGATTCTGGAAACCAGGGGCATCGAGCGATTGGGCTCGACCGACTTCATTCCGGTGGACCTTCGGGTCATCGCGTCGGCGCAGCGCCCTCTGGATGAACTCGTGGAACAAGGGCTTTTTCGTCGCGACCTGTTTTTTCGGCTCAATGTGCTGACCATTCAAATGCCAGCCTTGCGCAAGCGTCGCGAACAGATCCTGCCGTTGTTCGACCAGTTCACCCAGGAAGTCGCCGCCGATTTCGGCTGCCCGGTCCCCGAGCTGGACAACCGCCTGGTACAACTGCTGCTCAGCCATTCATGGCCCGGCAACATTCGCGAACTGAAGTCTGCCGCCAAGCGTTTCGTGCTGGGCTTCCCGCTGCTGGGCGGCGATGCGCCTCCGGATCGCGATCTGGAAACCGGCCTGAAGACCCAGCTGCGTGTCATCGAAAGAATGCTCATCGAAGACGCGCTCAAGCGCCACAAGCACAGCCTGGAAGCCGTGGTGCAGGAGCTCGAAATTCCCCGGCGCACGTTGTATCACCGGATGAAAGAGCTGGGCATGAATGATGCGGAAGAAGCGGCGATTTTGTAGGACCGGTTTCAGGCGGGAAGAGGCCAGTGTGTTCAGTATCAATCGTGTGGTGTAGCGCCTGACGCCTTCCCGGCTAACGCCGGTCCCACGAAAGCGAGTCCTGCCCAGAGTCCCACATATACCTGCCGCACCAGGCGCGCTGTTTCGCAATGGACGCCTCGCAGCCAATCTCGCGCAGCCAATGTCGCGTAACCCTGAAATACCAGAGGTCGTGGATGAGTGTGTACGAGTTATTCGATGAGCAACTGGAGGACGACCATCAGGTGCCGAACCTGCGCGTGGTGGCCCGAAGTCTCGGTCAGTTGGGGATCGACCTGCTGCTGTCAGGGGAAACCGGCACCGGCAAGGACACCGTCGCCAGCCGGATCCACACGCTGTCCGGACGCAAGGGCCGGCTGGTCGCGATGAACTGCGCCGCCATTCCGGAATCCCTGGCCGAGAGCGAATTGTTCGGCGTGGTCAGTGGCGCCTACACCGGTGCGGACAAGGCGCGGGTCGGCTATATCGAAGCGGCCCAGGGCGGCACCTTGTACCTGGACGAGATCGACAGCATGCCCCTGAGCCTGCAAGCCAAACTCCTGCGGGTGCTGGAAACGCGCTCGGTCGAGCGGCTCGGCTCGACGACACCCATCGCTTTGGATGTCTGCGTCATTGCCTCGGCTCAGCGCTCCCTCGACGAAATGGTCGAGCAGGGACGTTTTCGCCGGGATCTGTATTTCCGCCTGAACGTCCTGACCGTTACCCTGGCGCCCCTGCGCGAGCAAAGAGCGCGCATCCTGCCGCTGTTCGCCCGTTTCGCGGAGGCGGCGGCGCAGGAGTCGGGTATTCCGGTGCCCGAGACCACCGGCGTGCTGCGTCACGTCCTGCTCAACCATGACTGGCCGGGCAACATCCGCGAACTGAAATCAGCGGCCAAGCGTCACGTCATGGGCTTTCCGCTGCTGGGCGGCGAGTCCGGCGAGGAGGGCGAGTCATCGGGCCTCAAATCGCAATTGCGGGTGATCGAAAAAGCACTGATTCAGGCGGCGCTCAAGCGCCACAACAACAGCGTCGAAGCGGTGAGCCAGGAGCTCGACATCCCCCGTCGCACGCTCTACCACCGCATGAAAGAACTGGACGTCTGACCTCCCGTTCACCTCGTTGCTTCTGGCGACACCTGCTCGTCCACACGTCCATATCCGCAGCTTCCGTGAACATCCCGAATTTTATTGAGCCCCATGCGGAACCGATCCCGAGGTCGGTGCCACCCATTGGCACCAAGCACTTTCGCTGGTGATGACTCAGGAGTGTTCGACATGAATCCAATCTCAATGGTCGGTGGCCTCGCCAACAGCGCGATCAACGCGGGCGGGCAAATGACTCAGCAGGCAGCCAGCGCTGTGACCAACGTCAAGCAGGAAAACCAGATCACCGAATCTGCCGCTCCTTCCAAGGCCGAAGCCGCACAAAACGCCGCCACCGAAAAGGCCGATGCCAGCCAGGCGCGCCTGATTGCCATGCAGACCGAAGCCGACATCCGCAAGCAGACCAACGATGTCCTCAGCGCTATCCGTTCCGGCAAGGAAGACAGCGCCAACAAGGCGATCAGTGCCGAGGCGCAGAACGCCAAAGGCATCAGCTACTGATCGGTCCGAGCGCCCCCTGAAAAAGGGGGCATCCACCTGAGGATGGAGGTTTCATGCTAAGTCTCAATGCCAATACCAATCCGCTGCAAAACCTGCACATTGGCACCGTGGTGTCCCAGCCGACGCTGGGCGGCGACAAGACCCCGCAGTCGCTCAAGGACGTGATCGATCAGCTCGCTCAGGCGCTGACCAAAGGCGGGCACCTGGACAAGGAATCGCCGCTGGGCCAGATGGTCGGCAAGCAAATGGAGAAGAACAATCCGTTGGCGTCGCTGATCGGCCGCAATCCGGACATGATCAAGGCTGCTCTGGGTGACCTGATAAAGGACAAGCTGGGGGAAAACTTTGGTGCTGCCGCCGATGCAGGCCAGGCAGGTGCCGGCGCGCCGGACCTGATGTCGCAGACCCTCAACGGTCTGGCCAAGGCCTCGCTGAATGACCTGCTGACCAAAACGGATCAAGGCACGACCTTCTCCAAGGGCGACATGCCGCTGCTGGAAAAAATCGCCGAATTCATGGACCAGCGCACCGCCCAGGATCCGCAGAAGTTTCCGGCGCCGGATTCGGGCTCCTGGAAGAACGAACTCACGGCTGAGGGCGACAATTTCCTCGACGGCAAAGAAACGGCTGCCTTTCGTTCTGCACTGGACTCGCTGGGCAGCCAGCTCGGTCAGGAACAGAACGGCCTCAGTGATGCCGGCGGCGGGTCGCCACTCGGCAGCGTTTCGCCCACCGATCCATCGGGCGGCGCTGCGCAGACCCCGAACAGCGTCAATCAAGACCTCGGCCAACTGCTGGGTGACCTGCTGCAGAAGGGCGTCAACGCCAGCGTCGGCGGCGGCCTCGGTACGCCGATGAACGATGCATCTCAGTCGGCTGGTGGCACCAATAGCGTGACCCAGGACCTGGGGCAACTGCTCAGCGGCCTGATCAAGAAAGGTCTCGAAGCTGAACAGAATGGTGCCGGCGTCAACGGCGCAGGCGGGCAAAACCCATTCGCCCAGCAGGATCAGCAAAACATGCTGGCCCAGGCCGCCACTGCCCTTGTCTCGGCCCTGGTGGGTGGCGGCAACAACAGCAACAGCCTTTCCTGAAGCCAACCGTACGCATCGACACCGTCTGCCGGAGAACGCCCGTGACCCTTTCCAATGTCAACCAACTCAAATCGCCGTCCACCGATCTTGAGCCACGCCTGGATCAGGGACTGGTCAGCGGGCCTTCGCAGGCGGACGTCGATCTGTTCAACGCCGCCATGCGCCCCGAACTGTCGATGCAGCAGAGTCATCTGTCCGAGCAGATTGCCAGCGCCCTGTCGGACCGTCTTGGCGCCACCGACAAGCTGTCGCAGCAAGCCGCGCGCAAGATGAAACGGGCGTCCACAACCGACGACCCGCTGGAAATTTCCCAGATGAGCCGGTCGCTGTCGCAGTACTCACTGCAGATGGCGCTGACCACCAAAGTCGTCAGCAAGAGCGCCCAGGCCCTCGATAAACTGACCAACCTGCAGTAGAGGCATACCGTGAAATACCTGACTGCGGGACTGATCTGCCTGATGCTGCTGCTCAGCGGGTGCAGCGACGACACGGACCTGTTCACCGGGCTGTCCGAGCAGGATTCCAACGACGTGATCGCCAGCCTCGCCGACCAGCACATCGACGCGCGCAAGCGCAGCGAGAAGACCGGCGTGGTCATCAGCGTGCCGACGGCCGAGATCAATCGCGCGGTGCGGATCCTCGATGCCGCCGGCCTGCCACGGCGATCGCGCACCAGCCTGGGCGAAATCTTCAAGAAGGAAGGGGTGATTTCCACGCCGCTGGAAGAGCGCGCGCGGTACATCTACGCCTTGTCCCAGGAGCTGGAAGCGACGCTGTCGCAGATCGACGGCGTCATCGTCGCCCGCGTCCATGTCGTGCTGCCTGAACGCATCGCGCCGGGCGAGCCGGTGCAGCCTGCGTCGGCGGCAGTGTTCATCAAACATACCTCGGCCCTCGACCCCGACAGCGTGCGCGGGCGTATTCAGCAAATGGTCGCCAGCAGCATCCCCGGCATGTCCGGCGAGCCGCTGGATTCGAAGAAATTCGCCATCGTGTTCGTGCCGGCGGCGGAATTTCAGGACACCGAACGGCTGGTGAACTTCGGGCCCTTTCTGATCGACAGCGCCAACCTCGACTTCTGGAATCGCATGCTGTGGCTCGCGCCGTTTGCCGCATTGTTGCTGATTGCCTTGATCGTGTTGATCCTGCGCGGCGACTGGCGCAATGCGCTGCTGCAACGCATCGGCCTGCGACGCAGTGCCCGGACGAGCATGCCGGTGCGGGCGTAATGCTCAGCGTCGAGGAGCACTGGATTCGCTGGTGGTGCGCGCCCTGGGAATGGGCCCACGCCGACTGGATCGACGTGTTCGCCGACCATTGCGGCATCACCCGCGAGGACTGTACCGAACTGCTCGGCACTCGCCACGACGTGTTTCTGCACAGCGTCGGCGTGGTCCCGAGCCAACCACCACCGCCCGTTGATTCGCTGATGCAGTGGCTGCGACTGGATGAAGCGCAGCAGCACCGGGCGCTGTCCCTGGCGGGCCGAATCTGTTTCGGCCAGGCCGACCGCGCTGGCGCCGATGACGCCGGGCACGTGCATGAGCCCTGGTGCCGCGCGGTGGCCAAAGCGTTGCGGCCCGGTTTATGGCTGGACGCCTCGGTGACGGATGCGCGGGTGTTGCTGGCGGCGTGGGCGGGTGAGCCTTGCTGGTCGCGGCTGCGGCTGTCCTGGGCGCCGGATGCCCTGCCGCCGCCCTGCGCCGAGCTGCCCGAGAACAAGCTGCACACCCTGTGGCACTCGGTGTTATGGCGGGTGACGACGCCTTGATGAGTGCGGTTACCTCATTGTCCTTCAGGAGCTGAACATGCTCGCCAAGCGTCGTCTTGTGTTGTCTTCCTCCGCTGTGCTGGTCACCGACATTCTGCGTCGCGAAGACCTGGCCGGTACCGTGCTCGCCGCTGAAGTGCTGGACAACGCCCGCGCTGAAGCCGAGCAGATTCTTGCCGATGCACACGCCCAGGCGCAGCAGGAAAAGGATCAGGCGCTGGCGCAGTTCTGGGACAGCGCTAACGGTTTTCTGCAGAAGCTGGAGCAGCAGCGATCGGCGCTGGCGCAGGAATCCATGGAGGCTGTTGAAGCCTTGCTCAATGAGGCCCTCGCCGAGTTGCTCGACCAGACGACACTCGCTGAACGCAGTCGCGCGTTGATGAGGAATCTTGCCGCCGGCCAGACCGTCGAAACCAGGGCCGTGCTCAGCGCCAATCCCGACATGCTCGACAGCCTCGGTGAGTGGCTGTCGGCCAGTCGCTTTGCCGATCACTGGCAGCTAAAAGGTGACCCGACGCTGGCGCCGCAGACCTTGCGCCTGAGCGACGCCAATGGTGCGTTCGACATCGACTGGGACAGCCTGCGCCGTGGGCTCGCGGGGTCGACGGCGCATTCATGAGTTTTTCTTGACCCGGTTGTGACGGTTCATGGAACCGGAGCGGCCGCAGGTTCCACTCAGGGGGTGAATCCCTCAGTTGGAGCCACCGGCATGATCAGTTTCAAATCCCTGCAAAACCACCTCGATCACTCCTATTCCCGCGCCCAGGACGACATGCAGGACGCCGCCGAAACCGCCTCTGAAAGCGGCACCATGGAAGATTTCCAGGCGTTCAGCGATGCCTCGCAGCAGACCAACGTCGCCAACATGATTCTCAACGAAGGGCTGCGCGCCAAACACGGCATCACCAAAGCGATCATCGATGGAATTCAGTGAATTCAGCGCGATCCTCGCCCAGTGGTGCGAGCGCCGTCCGCTCGCGCCGCTGGACTGCTGGATCGATGACGCCAACGCGCGGCTGGCGGTGTCGGGCAACGGCATTCGCCTGAGCCTCGATGTGCTCGATCCCTACGACGGCAGCGACCCGCAACGCCTCGACGCGGTACTCGCCCAGGGCGGTGCCGGCGTGGCCTGTGCCTGTGAGGGCGGACTGGCCATCGACCCCGACACCCGCTGCGTGGTGTTGGTGAGCTGGATTGCCGATCCCTGTAGTCCCACGCACCTGCTTGAACGTCTGGAGCGCCTGGCCAATCAGCGCGCCGCGATGCTCAGCCTCATGCAAACCTCGATTCGCAGCGCGACCGCCTCGCCGTCCCGCTCGACCCTCAGAACCTGGCAACCGGGAGTGTGAAATGCGCAAGGCCTTAATGTGGTTGCCTTTGCTGATGATCGGCATCGGCGCGCCGGCGCTGGCCGCGGTGCCTGACGCCTGGAAACACACCGCCTACGCCTACGACGCGCGGCAGACCGAACTGGCGACTGCGCTGGCGGACTTCGCCAAGGAGTTCGGCATCGGCCTGGACATGCCGGCGATCCAGGGCACGCTGGACGGGCGCATTCGTGCGCAGAACCCCCAGGAATTCCTCGACCGGCTGGGTCAGGAGCATCACTTCCAGTGGTTCGTCTACAACGAAACCCTGTACATCAGCCCGACCAGCGAGCAGACCTCGGCGCGTATCGAAGTGTCGCCGGAAGCGGTCGATGACCTGCAACAGGCGTTGTCTGATGTCGGTCTGCTGGACAAGCGCTTCGGCTGGGGCGCATTGCCCGACGAAGGCGTGGTGCTGGTGCGCGGTCCGGCCAAGTACGTCGACTTCGTGCGCAATTACAGCAAGAAGGTCGAGGCGCCGGAAAAGGCCGAGAAGCAGGACATCGTGGTCCTGCCGCTGAAGTACGCCAACGCCGCCGACCGCACCATTCGCTATCGCGATCAACAGCTCACCGTCGCCGGCGTCGCCAGCATTCTCCAGGAGCTGCTGGAAAGCCGCTCCCGTGGCGAGTCCATCAACGGCGTCAACCTGCTGCAAGGGCAGGGCGGCGCGGGGGGATCTGCAGGTGGCGGCGCCACTTCCTCAGGCCTGAACTACGGCGGCATGCAAAGCCAGGGCTTTGACACCGGGGCCATCGAACAGGGGCTGGATCGGGTGCTGGGCTCCAAGGGCAAACGCGGCGGGTCGTCCAGCGAAGCGGCGGGCCGCTCGAAAATCCGCGTCAGCGCCGACGTGCGCAACAACTCGGTGCTGATCTACGACCTGCCCAAGCGCCGAGGGATGTACGAGAAGCTGGTCAAGGAACTGGATACGCCGCGCAACCTGATCGAGATCGACGCGGTGATTCTCGACATCGACCGCAACGAGCTGGCGCAGCTGTCCAGCCGCTGGAATTTCAAGGGCGGCAGCGTGAGCGGCGGCGCCAACCTGTTCGAGCAGGGCACCAGCACCACGCTGTTCATTCAGGACGCCGGCAAGTTTTCGGCCGACCTGCATGCCCTCGAAGGCAACGGTGCGGCGTCGGTGATCGGCAATCCGTCGATCCTGACCCTGGAAAACCAGCCGGCGGTGATCGACTTCAGCCGCACCGAATACCTCACCGCCACGTCCGAGCGCGTCGCGGACATTGTCCCCATTACGGCGGGCACCAGCTTGCAGGTGATTCCGCGCTCCCTGGACCAGAACGGCAAATCCCAGGTGCAATTGATCGTCGACATCGAAGACGGCCAGATCGACACCTCGCAAATCAACGAAGACCAGCCGGCGGTGCGCAAGGGCAACGTCAGCACCCAGGCGGTGATCGCTGAGCATGGCTCGCTGGTCATCGGCGGATTCCACGGGCTGGAAACCACCGACAAGGTCAACAAAATCCCGCTGCTGGGCGATATTCCGGTGATCGGCAAATTGCTGTTCCAGTCCCGCAGCCGCGAGCTGAACCAGCGTGAGCGCCTGTTCATCCTCACGCCTAGGCTGATAGGCGATCAGATCAACCCGGCGCGTTACGTGCAGAACGGCAACCCCCACGACGTCGATGACCAGATGAAACGCATCAAGGAACGCCGCGACGGTGGCGAACAACCGACCCGCAGCGACGTGCAGAACGCCTTCACCCAGTTGCTCGACGGCGTGACCCCGGTGGGCTTCAACAGCGGCGAGACCCTGCCGTTTGAAGCCGACAGCCTGTGTGATCCGGGCATCGGCCTGACCATGGATCGCCAACGTTCCCAGTGGTTTACCCGCAAGGACTGGGGCATCGCGGTGGTCGTGGCGCGCAACACCACCAGCAAACCGGTACGCATCGACGAAAGCCGCTGTGGCGGTCGCTGGGTGATGGGGGTCAGCGCCTGGCCCCATGCGTGGCTGCAGCCGGGGGCGGAGAGTGAAATCTACATCGCCCTGCGTCAGCCGCAGGTGTCGAGCAAGGCCAAACAGAACCGACCTTCGCTGCTCAAGGGGGCTACACGATGAACCTGCGCGGCTTGCTTTTGCTGTTTCTGGTGACCGCCACGTTGGCGGGGTGCGCCACCCATGGCTGCTCGGGTTATTCGTGCAAGCGGCCTGATTCCAATGACCGGGAGCTGGTGATCTGGTGGCCGCCGGACATGCGTCAGGGAATCGATGAGCGTGACCATGAGCAGGATTTTACTGTGGTGCCATTGAAGGACTGAGCATGATTCGGGTATCGGAAAAATCAGCGTTTTACGCCCACGTCGCCGCCGAGCGTGCGGCGATCTGGCCGGTGGCGACGGGTGTGGCGTTTGTCAGTCGACGTGAGCATCGGGATTGGGGCATCGCGCTGCATATCGAGGGCCGAGCCCTGCGCCCGGAGCAGTTGCGCGATGCCTTAGAGCGGCGGTTTTCGCAGGCGGAGTTGTTTAACGATTTCTTTCTGTTTCTGGATGTGCAGCGGGATTTTGTGGTCTGGCACGCGGTGCCCGATGCGCAGGGGGCGGCGGTGAGCCTGGACAGTATTCGTCGGCAGGAGCTTGAGCTGGCGGGGTTGGGGCATCTCAGTGATGCTTTTCAGTAATTCAAGATCAAGATCAAGGGCGTCTGCCTGGGGGCAGACTGTTTCGCCTTCGGCGAGTTACTTGGAAAAGCACCCCAAGTAACCAAGGGTGCCTGCTCCTGGTTTGGTTCCTCCTACGTCGGAATTCCCTCACTCCGACGACGCTCCGTGGGCCCGCGCCGAACGGACATCCATGTCCTGACGGCGCTCTCGCGGCATCCATGCCGCTCGGCCCACTCCGCGTCGTCTGCGTTCGGCCTGCACCCAAGTCGCGATTGGCGGTGGCTGAGCCTTTTGCGCAGTAAGATCAAAAGCACGCTTACGCTTAGTGGGACCGGCTTTAGCCGGGAAGAGGCCCGTCCAAACGCTGACGTCCGATCGTCCCCACGCTCCGCGTGGGTATGCATCCCGTGACGCTCCGCGTCACCCCCAGGCCTGAATCCGCGTTGGAAATCCGGGATCGGACACCATCCCCGTGGGAGTCGAGCTTGCTCGCGAATGCTGCATTTCAAACACCCATTATTCGGCGGATGTACCAATGGCTTCGCGAGCAAGCTCGCTCCCACCAGGAGGTAGTTGTGTCTGCAAAACTGCCAGCGCCCATGCTGGCCTCTTCCCGGCTGAAGCCGGTCCTACGGGGGGCGGCGCCGGTTTAACTGACTGCACGCGGTGCTTTTAGTGGGACCGGCTTTAGCCGGGAAGAGGCCTGTCCAAACGCTGACGTTCGATCGTCCCCACGCTCCGCGTGGGAATGCATCCCGTGACGCTCCGCGTCACCCCCAGGCCTGAATCCGCGTTGGAAATCCGGGATCGGACACCATCCCTGTGGGAGTCGAGCTTGCTCGCGAATGCTGTATTGCAGACAGCAACTATTCGGCGGATGTACCAATGGCTTCGCGAGCAAGCTCGCTCCCACAAATACGCGGCGTGTGGGAACGATCAGAGGCACCGCAAAACTTATGGCGCACCCACCGGCCTCTTCCCGGCTGAAGCCGGTCCTACGGGGGGCGGCGCCGGTTTAACTGACTGCAAGCGGTGCTTTTAGTGGGACCGGCTTTAGCCGGGAAGAGGTCCGTCCAAACGCTGACGTTCGATCGTCCCCACGCTCCGCGTGGGAATGCATCCCGTGACGCTCCGCGTCACCTCCCAAGGCCTGAATGCGCGTCGTCTGCGGGACGCGGAGCGTCCGGGGTGGCGTTACCACGCGGAGCGTGGGAACGATCAGTAATCTGCGGTCGGACACCCATCCTGTGGGAGCGAGCTTGCTCGCGAATGCTGCAGTGCAAACAATCACTACTCAGCGGATGTACAAACGCCTTCGTGAGCAAGCTCACTCCCACAGGGAGGTAGTCCGGTCTGCAAAACTGCCAGCGCCCATACCGGCCTCTTCCCGGCTAAAGCCGGTCCCACTAAAAAGCAACGCGAACACCCTGTGGGACCGGCTTCAGCCGGGAAGCTTTTGCTTTTGATCTTCTACGCAGGAAGTCCAAGCGACACAAATCGCGACTTGGGTGCAGGCTGAACGCAGGTCTCGCGCAGCGGGTCGAGCCGCATGGATGCGGCGAGAGCGCCGTCAGGACATGGATGTCCGTTCGGCGCGGGCCCACGGAGCGAGACCGGAGTGAAGGAACCCCGACGCAGGAGGGGCCCAACCAGGAGCACAAGCCCTTGGTTACTTGGGGCTTTATCAAGTAACTCGCCGAAGGCGAAACAGTCTGCCCTTAGGCAGACGCCCTTGATCTTGCTTTAGATCGTGATCTTGCCAGACGCAGGTCAAACATCTTCAATCCGAATGACTTCGTCCGTCACTTCCTCAAGCTGCCGCACGATCTGATAAATATTCGCCACCGCCAACAGCGTCGTCCTCGGGATGTACTTGCCCGCCTTGACCTTATAAAGCGTCCGCGCCAACCAGATACTCTGCACCACCGGAATCCCCGCCTTTTTTGCCCGCTCGATCAACGCCAGCGCCTCATCATCCTCACCCTTGCAGTGAATCTGCGGCAGCGGCGTCGTGCCGGGCCGGTAATAGAGCGCCACCGCGTAGTGGGTCGGATTCACCACCAGCATGTCCGCATCTTCCACCGGCTTGGCCGGCGCGGTCGGCGCCTGGTTCAACAACTCATGGGCCAGCTGCCGACGATGCCCCTTCACATGGGGGTCACCCTCCGACTGCTTGTACTCCTTCTTGATGTCCTCATGGCTCATCCGCAGCTTCTTGGCGTGGAAGTACTTCTGCAGCGCAAAGTCCACCGCGCCGATCACCAAAAGCAGCCCCAGCGTCGCCCGCAAAATGTGCCGGAACACCTGCAACAGCGCGTGCCAGTAGGTCGTAAGGTCGGTGCTCGACAGCAAAATCAGCGTGCCCAGGGACGGCTCCACCACCACATACAGCGTCGCCGCGATGGCCGTGGCTTTCAAAATACTGAGTAGCAAGGTCGTCAGGCTTTGCGCCGAGAACATCTGCTTGGCGTGGGCAAACGGGTTGAGTTTGTTGAAGTCCAGCTTCAGCGCTTTGGGCGCGAACAGAAACCCGATCTGTATCCAGCTGCCCACCAGCCGCATCAACATCGCGATGCCGACGCTGCTCAGAATGAATCCGACCAACACGCTCGCGCCTTCGCTGGCGACCTGCTCCAGCGTGTGCATGAAGGGCTGGCCAACACCCTGGAATGACAACGTCATCAAGTGCAGCAAGCGCGCGACGCTTTCGTCCGCCAGGCCGAAGGTCACTTCGCTGACGACCAGCAGCACCAGCAGTTTGCTCAGGTCCTGGCTCTGGCCGACCTGGCCTTTTTCGCGGGCGTCGCGCAGTTGTTTGGGCGTGGCCTTTTCAGTTTTTTCGCTCACGGCACATGCACCAGTTGGCCGAGCAGGTGCTTCAGATCGGCGAGTTGCGTGATCTGGCCGTTGCCCAGTTCCAGCAGCGTCGGCAGGTAGATGAGCAGGAAGGCGATGCCCGCCATGCTCTTGGCCGGCATGGCCAGGATCGACACGTTCAGTTGCTGCGCGTACAGGCCGATGATCGCCAGCGCGGCCTCGATCAACAGCAGCAAGCCAATGAACGGCGCGGCGTAGAGCATCATGTGCTGGAGGGTCTGGTTGAGTTGTTCGAGAAAAAGGTCGAGCCCGCCGACGGTCATGCCGGGCAGCCAAGCGGTGGGCGGCCAGACCTGATAGCTGTCCCAGATCACCTGGGTGATCAGCGACAACCCGCCGGACAGAATCACCAGCATGATCAACGTCTCCTGAAACAGCTCGCCCAGCGGCGTCGCGTCAGGCCCCAGCGCCGGGTTCAGTTGACCGCCGCTCAAGGCGCCGCGCTGGCTGTCGAGCAATGCGCCCACCGAAGCGAACATCCAGAACGGCGCGTACAGCAACAGGCCGAGGAGGGTGCCGAGCACGGCCTCTTTGAGCAGCAGCGCGCCGATGGAAAACCAGTCGTCGTTCATGCCCGACAGGGCGCGGCTGATGCTCGGCGCCGGGATCATCGACACCACCAGCACCACCGCGTAACGCAGCGGGCCCTTGAGGTATTTAAAGCAGAACGCCGGCACCAGAATCATGCACGGCAGGATGCGCGCGGCCGCCAGGCCCATGCCCAGCATCAGTTCGAACAGGCCCTGAGCGTCGAAGGGCATCTAGTGCGCGCCGCCGGAGCGGGCGATCAGGTCGAAGGCCATGTTGATGAACTGGATCAGTTCGACACCGATCCAGCGCCCGGTCATGGCCAGGGTCAGGCCGACGGCGGCGAGCTTGATGCCGAAGGGCAGGGTCTGGTCCTGGATCTGCATCAGCGCCTGCAGCAGCGAGGTGATGACGCCGACCAGCACGGCCACCCCCAACGGCGGCGCCGTGAGAATCACCACCAGAAACATGCCCTGTTTGAACAACGCCAGCGCTTCCATCACCGCCTCACATGTACGAGTAGAAAAGGCTGTCGAGCAGGCGCGTCCAGCCTTGCACCAGCACGAACAGCAGCAGTTTGAGGGGCAGCGAAATGGTCATCGGCGAGACCATCTGCATGCCCAGCGCCAGCAGCAGGTTGGAGACGATGAGGTCGATGACGATGAACGGGATGTAGATCAGAAAGCCGATCTGAAAACCGGCCTGCAACTCGGACAAAACGAAGGCGGGCACGGCCAGCAGCAGGTCGCTTTTGCTGGCCTGATCGGCCATGTCCTTGGGCCACATGCGCTGGGTGTTGTCGAGCAGGTGGGCAACGACTTCCGGGTCGGTGTTGCGGCTCATGAACCGTTGCAACGGCTCGATGACCGTGTTGGCGCTGGCCTGCAGTTTTTCGGTGCTGCCCATCTCCAGCGGATGATCGTGAACCCGCTGCTGGATTTCGTGGGCGACCGGCGCCATGACGAACATGGTCGCGGCCAGGGCGATGCCGTACAGCGCCATGTTCGGTGGCACTTGCTGCACGCCGATGGCATTGCGGGTGATCAGCAGGGTCATGGAGATCTTGAGAAAGGCCGTGCAGACGATCAGCAGAAACGGAATCAACGACAGGGCGCCGAGGAACAGCGCCAGCATCACCGGGTTCATCCCGTCCATGATCATGCTTGAGACGCCATGCGGGTGATCTGCAGACCGAGGCGGCCCTCGACGCTGACCAGCTCGCCCTCCGCGACGACGCGCTCGCCGTGGCACAGGGTGGCGAAGCCGGGTGTGACGCCGTTGACGGGTAATACGGTGCCGGCCGCGATGCGGCGCAGGTCGCCGAGGGTCAGTTCGAGGCTGCCGCAGCGCAGGGTCAGGGCCAGCGGCAGTTGGTCAAGGGAATCGAGGGATGTCTGGGTTTCTGTTGATTGAGGCTCGTAAGGTTCGTCCGCGTAGCCATCGGAGGCGGTTTCATCCTGCCACTCGTTTTCGGCGGTTTGATGCTCGGCGTCGTGAAAAGCTTCCCGGCTAAAGCCGGTCCCACGGTCGACAGTTTCAGGGCTGTAGCCGGCGCCATTGTTCAGTGCGTGATCGGTCGACTCATCGTCGGCAAGGTCCTCGATCTCGTCTTCGTATAATTCTTCATTGACCATGTCCCAAGTCTTCCTCGTGGCTGAACCGTACATACAGCTGCTGGGCGCGGCTGTCCGTCTGCACTGCCCATTGCCGACCCGCCAGTTGCAGGCGGCCGCCGCCTTCTTCATCGAAATGACACAACGACGGCAGCAGCACGTCCCCCGGTTGCAGCGACGCCAACTGATCGAGACTCAACGACAGCTCGCCCAGCACCAGAGGCTGACGGATGGGCCAGTCTGACGCGACGATCTGCCGGTGCGGCTGCCAGTGGTGGCTGCCGAGCAGTTGCAGCAAGACCCGCGCGTCGGCGCAGAGCTGTGCGTGCAACACCTGCGAACCCAACCGCAGTTGCAATCGGCAGGTCATCGGCGCGGTATTCGGGCTTTCGCCTTCGGCGGACAGCGCAGTGATATCGCTGAGTGGCCGCAGAGGGCAAAGCAGTTCCGCCAGTTCGGTACTCATGCGCTGATTCACCAGTTGCCAGTACCACGGCTGATGTTCGCCGCCGAGGGTGACCGGCAGTTCGCCGAGCAGGCTCAGCACCGCCTCGGCATCGCTCAGGGCGAAGGGGCCGAGGGCGCTGTCAAACCACGTCAGCGACGACGCGCTCCCGGCTGAAGCCGGCCCTACGAGGGGCGAGCCATCCCGGTTTGCATCGTTGGGCATCGATCGCAGGCTCAGCTCGCCGTGCTGACCCTGGGCGGTGTAGCCGCAGCTCACGCCGGCGCCCAGCAGACGCGAGGCCTCGGCAAAATCGCCGCTGACTTCACGCATCTTCAGCAGACTGAATGGCGGGTTCCCGGCTAAAGCCGGTCCCACGGTGTTCAGGTCGCTCGTGCCCACGTTCATGCCCGAGTTGGTGTCCGAATTCATGGTCGAGTTCATGTCCGGCGTCATCCCTGCGCCTCCTCAAACGACAGATCAACGTCACAACCCAGCGCCTGCTCCAGCGCGCTTTCGCAGTTGCGTTGATGGGGCTGCAAGCGTTTCAGCACACCACGCCGGGCGAAGCCCAGTTCGATGCTCCACTGGTTGTCGCGCTTGTTGGCGTTGACCTGCACCTTGCCCAGATTGGGCATCAGCAAGGTCAGGCTCAACGGGCCGTCCGGTTGCTGGGGCAGGCGTTGGGCGAGCTCGTCGATGAGCTGCGTTGGCACGCCTTCGGTGGGAAACAACGTGCTGAAGCTGCTGCCGGCGAAACCCGATTCGCTCTGCTGCTCCGTCACCGGCGGCACCAACAGTTGGGAAAAAAACATCCCGTCAGCACTCAACGAGGCAGGCGAGGCGGATTCATCGCACAGCCGGCGCAGGCGTTCGGCATCGGCGCGACGCACAGGGGACGACGGCTGGCGCGTGTCGCCCGGCGCGGCAGGGGATGGCGAGGGCGCGCGCGACGTTTCGGCACGGGGCTGCGGTTGCGGGCGAGGCGGGTGTTGCACCGGGCTGTTCATGACGATTCACCTTCTTCGTTGAGGGCCTCGGCCAGGCAGGCGAGTTTTTCCACGGCCCGTTGGGACGCTTTCGCTGCGTTTTTGGCCTCGGCCAGACGCTGCTGTTGTTCCTCGATACCCAACTGCTGCCGCGCCATGTCCTGGCGGATATAGGCCAGCCGGTCGAGCATGCGGTTTTCCTTCTCGTGCCAGCGTTCGAGGTCGTCCAGCGACATCGACTTGTTGACGTGGGCGCTGCTCAGCACCTGCCGGCGTTCGCGCTGGTTATGGCGTTCCTGCGCGTACGAATCGCGAGTCTGCTGCAGGTGTTCGTGCAAGTGCTCCAGGGTTTTTTGCGCCTGCCGTTGCGCCCGTTCGGCGCTGGCCTGGCGATGCTGACGCAGCGGCGTGAGCACGCTGATGACCTGCTCCATGGCGAGGGTTTGCGGATCGACTTCAAGCTCTTCTTCCACGCCATCACTCCGGCAGCTGCGAGGTGAGTTGCATCAGTGCGGCGAGAGTTTCCTCAATCGGCACCGGCTCGCGCAGGTCCTGGCGCAGAAACGCATTGATTGGCTCGTTCAGGCGTACCGCGCAGTCGGTCACCGGGTCGCTGCCGGGCTGGTATTCGCCCAGGCGCAAGAGCATTTCCACCTGCTTGTAGGCCGCCATCAAACGGCGCAACCGGTTGTTCGCCTGCTGGTGCTCGCGGCCGGTGACGTTGCTGATGATCCGGCTGATGCTGGCCTGCACGTCGATGGCCGGGTAATGCCCGCGCTCGGCCAGTTTGCGCGACAACACGATGTGGCCGTCGAGCAGCGAACGCACCTCGTCGGCGACCGGGTCGTTCATCGAATCCTGTTCGATCAGCACGGTGTACAGCGCGGTGATCGAGCCTTTCTCGCTCATCCCGGCCCGTTCAACCAGGCGCGGCAGCAGGGTGTAGACCGAAGGCGGCAGGCCGCCGCGCCCGAGGGGTTCGCCGGCGGCAATGCCGATCTCGCGCTGGGCCCGGGCGAAACGGGTCAGGGAATCGAGCAGCAACAACACTTTCAGGCCGCGCTCACGAAAGGCTTCGGCGATGGCGGTGGCGGTGAACGCCGCGCGGGCCCGTTCCATGCTTGATCGGTCCGATGTGGCGCAGACCAGCACCGAACGTGCGCGCAAGGTGGCGTCCAGTTCGTGGTCGAGAAACTCGCGCAGCTCACGGCCCCGCTCGCCGATCAGGCCGAAGACGATCACGTCGCAGTCCATGTTGCGCGCAAGTTCCGCCATCAAGGTGGTCTTGCCGCAACCGGCCCCGGCGAACAAGCCGACGCGCTGGCCTTCGCCGAGCAGAATCGCGCTGTCGATGGCGCGCACGCCCGTGGGCAGCGCTCTGCTGATCCTCGGTCGCTGGGTCGGCGGCAGGGCGTCGGCGATTACCGGCAGGGTGACGCGTCGGTCACCTGGGCCGGCGAACGCGCCTTCGGAATCCCCCAGCAGCGGCCGGCCGAAACCGTCGAGCACGCTGCCCAGTAAACGGTCGTCGACGCCGATGCGGTGGGCCATGCCCAGCGGCCGAATGTGCGCGCCGACCTGAATGCCGTCCGGGGTGCCGAGGGCACTGAGCAGCGTGCAATCCCGGGTAAAACCGACGATTTCCGCGAGCATGGTGCTGCCATCGGATTTGCTCACTTCACACAGGTCACCGACCTTGGCTGCGGGGATCAGGCACTCCAGCAGGATGCCGCTGACGGCACTGACCCGGCCGCTGACCTTCACCGCAGAAAATCCCTTCAGGCGCTGATGGTGGGCGGATTTCCATTGATCCAGCGCCGCGTTCACCAGCTCACCTCGTAATGGCGGTCGCCGTCGAACTGGATGCGGTTGTCATCGATGCGGGTCAGGCGCAGCCCGGCCAGCTCGTCGCCGACGTACAGCCGCCGACCGTCCGCTGTGACCAGATGGGCGTGGGGCCCGGACATGATCTGCACGATGGTGAACGGCAGGCCACTGGTGCCGGCGGCGACGTTGTCGATCAACGCGACCGGCGTGTCATAGCGGTCCTTGAAACGCTGGAGCATGCGCTGATAGACCAACTGCGATTCCGGCTTGAGGTTGCCGCTCAACGCCAGGCCTTCCGGGGTCTGCTCCACGCTGACATCGCTGAGCAGACGCTCGCTGAGCATGGTGTTGAGCTGGCGTTTGACGTCGTCGACGCTGGTCAGCCGTATGCGCTTGCTCGCTGGCTGATCGGTTGTTTTGCCCTTCGTGGTCGAGGGCCTGACGGGCTCTTGTTTAGCGAGCTGCTGCGCCGGCGTACTGATTGCCATCGCGTCTGACGAAGGCGCAGCGCTGCGGCTCAGGCTCCAGGCACTGCCGGCGATGCCCAGCAACACGCCGATGACCACGCCGGTGGTGCGGTTGAAAAAGCGCGAGCGCGACTCGACCTTTTCCAGCGGCGCGCTGGCCGGCGCTTCGGCCTGTGACGTCTGCTCGGACTTCGCTTGAGGAATCACCGCCGGCAGCGAAGGCCAGGGGTCTTGCGCCGGGGACACGCACAGCCAGACCGAACCCAGCACAAAGGCGGTATTGGGGGTGAGCAGGGTGCTGGCATGAAGGTGTCCCTCTTCATCGGCGATAGAACCGTCGGCAGCGTTGAGCCGCCAGCCTTCTCCCTGGCGTTGCAGGCGACAGTGCATCTGTTCGACGCCGGGATCATGCAGCGCCAGATCCTGATCGGCGTCAGCGCCAATGCCCCATTGCTCACCCACCAGCGGCAGCGCGGCGCCCTGGTGCAGGCCGGTCAATACGCGTAATTCAAACATGTGACGCTCTCCAGGCACTCAAGCGGCGTACTCGTTATCCAGCGCGTGCGGGTCGTCTTCGTGATCGCTCTCGAAGTCGTCTTCCAGGTCGAAGCGCCCTAGCACTTTCACCTGCGCCGCATTGCTGATTTCGGCAAACGACAGCACCGGCACGTGATAGAACTCCTCCTGCAGCAAGGTCCGCAGCGGGCTGCGCAAATCCTGGGCGACCAGCAACACCGCGCGCTGGGCGGTGCGCAGCGGGAAGGCGATGTGCAGCTGCTGCACCAGCAACTGGCTGGTTTCGTTGTCCAGCGCGAAGAAGGTTTCGGTCTGGGTCTGGCGCAGGCCGTCCCGCAGAATGCCTTCGCTTTCCGGTGTCAGTACCCAGACCAGCAAGCCTTCGGGGCCGCAGTACTGGTGGTAGATCTGCGATTTCAGGGCGATACGCACGTAGTCGGCGAGCACCGTGACTTCGCGCTCGTGCTGGCCGTGTTCGATGAGGGTTTCGGCAATAACCCGGATCGCCCGCAGCGGCACGCACTCCGAGGCCAGGCGTTGCAGCACCGCCGAGAAGCGCGCCAGCGGCAGCACGCGCTGCATTTCCTGGGCAAGCTCCGGCTGCTCCGATTCCAGCCAGCCGAGAATCGCTTTGGTCTCCTGCAGGCCGATGAACTGCGGTCCGCACGACTGCAGCACGCGTTCCATGCGCTCGATGATCAGCGTGGTCGCGTCGATGCGTTCGATGTGGGCTTCCTGCAGTTGCGGCGCGTCGGTCGGCAGCCACAGCCACTGACCTTCCTCACGCTCGAGGCTGCCGTACACCGCTGACTCCAGCGAGGCCGACTCCGGCAGGCCTTCCACTGAACGCGCATCGACCGCCACGTGGGTCTGGCTGAGCGTGGCCCGGAGCAGGGGCACTTCGTAGACCGAAAAGCGAAACTCGTCCGGCGGCAACAGCTCGCTGGTTTCGATGATGAACGAGGGCAGGGTCAGGCCGTATTGCACCACCAGCCGATTGCGTCGCTGACGGATTTCGCTGACCAGCGCTTCGATCTGCGCAGGGTTCTGGCTGGGGTGAAACTGCATCACGAACTGACGGCTCGGGGAGAAGGTACGCAAGTCCTCGCGGCCGTTCATTTCCGGCGCGACGGCCACCGCCTGGGCCTGCTCGGCCTTGGGCTTGGCGCGGTGCAGCTGGAGCAGGCCGCCGACGCCGCAGATGATCGAGATGACCACGAACACTGCCGTCGGCATGCCCGGCAACGCCGCGAAGCCGAGCATCGCCACCGCCGCGATGATCCACGCCTTGGGCTGGCTGGTGATCTGCTCGGCGATCTCCCGGCCGATGTTGGCTTCAACGCCGTTCTCGCCACTCGGCACGCGGGTGATGATCATGCCGCAGGTGACCGAAATCAGCAGGGCCGGAATCTGCGCGATCAGGCCGTCGCCGATGGTCAGCACGGTATAGACCTGCAAGGCGTCGCCGGCGGTCATGTTGTGCTGCACCACGCCGATGGCGATGCCGCCGATCATGTTGATGGCGACGATGATCAGGCTGGCGATGGCGTCGCCGTTGACGAACTTCATGGCCCCGTCCATGGCGCCGAACAGCTGGCTTTCCTTGCCCAGTTCGGCGCGCCGCTTGCGCGCTTCGTGGACGCTGATCAGGTTGGCGCGCAGGTCGCTGTCGATGGACATCTGCTTGCCCGGCATCGCGTCGAGGGTGAACCGAGCGCCGACTTCCGCCACCCGTTCCGAACCCTTGGTGATCACCAGAAAGTTGACCACGGTGAGGATCAGGAAGATCACCAGGCCTACCGCCAGGTTGCCGCCGACCACAAACTGCCCGAACGCTTCGACGATGTGCCCGGCGTCCTGATTGAGCAGGATCAGGCGGGTGGTGGAAATCGACAGCGCCAGACGAAACATCGTCGTCAGCAATAGCACCGCCGGAAAGGTCGAGAACGCCAAGGGGCGCGGCAGGTGCATCGCCAGCATGATCAACAGGCAGGAAATGCAGATGTTGATGGCGATCAGCACGTCCACCAGGCCGGTGGGCAGCGGGGTGATCATCATGAACACGATGGCGATGACCACGAACGCACCGACGATTTCCGAGCGGCGCATGGCGGCAAGCGCGATCGCATTGAGCAGGTTAATGACACGATCCATCAGGCGAGGCCCCCCTGGAGCTGGTTCTGTTCCTGCCGAGTCAGTTCGGCCATGAGAATGAGCAGGTTGCCCAAGGCGTTCTGGCGGCTTTTCAGGTCGCGCCAGAGCAGAATCGGCAGCTGTTGCAGCATGGGCCGCAGCCCGTTGAGAAACGCCAGTTGATGCTTGAGCTGCTTGCCTCCGATGTGTTGCGTCAGCTGCAGGGTTTCGCCCAGGCTCATGCCCTTGCCCGACAGCGCCAGCAGGTGTTTGAGAAAGGCCGCCGCATCCACTTGCAGCCCGGGATTCTTGTTGCGCATGCGGCCCAGCAGATGCTCGCAACTGCGCAGCAGGGTGGTGACGTGCCGCGCGGTGTTCAGGCCGTGCATCAAGGTGCGCAGTTGCGCCGGCGAGGTGGACGGGGTGAGGGATGAAAGATCGTCGGCGAGGGCGCTGCGCATGTCCCGCAGGTTCAGCTCGAATTCGCCGGGCTCTTCCTGTTCGTTGATCAGCGCGTCGATCAGCCCGGTGATGTTCTGCTGCCCGGCCACCGCCACGCTGTACAGATTGCGCAGGGCGCCCCGGCGCTTTTCCGAGGTCGGTCGGGAAAACGCCTTGGCGCTGTTGATGCCGGCCCGGGTGCGCTTGCCGTATTGGCGACGCAGTTGCTTGAGCTGCTGGCTCAGCACCACGTGCTCGCCCATTTCACCGTCGGCCTGGGCCTGCTTTCTCGCCGCCTGCAGCATCACATGGGCCTTGGCCGGGTCGCCGTCGGTGTAGCTCAGAATCTGCGCCAGGCTCGACGCATTCTGGTTTTGCAACTGCTTGCGCAAGTTGCGCGCGGCGTCGTCGAGGCCTTTGTCCTGGCTGCCCATCAACAGCTGATACAGCTCGCCCAGTTTCACCGCCCGGGATTGCAGCGCGTTGCCGCTGGCCAGCAGCTCCCGCTGACTGAGGCTGCGGCTCTGCTGAACCAACGCCGAGGCGAACCGCGCGACCTGTTGCGGCGAGGTGCCGTTGACGTTCGGCGGATTGACATGCAGCGGCGCGGGCGCAGGCGCCTGCATTTTTGCCGGCGCGATCGCGGGTGTTTGCAATGCCTGTGGGGCAATGGGGGCGGCGATCTTCATAAGTCGGCTCTGGATAGCTCGGTTCGGGGCCTGGTCATGGGTCCTGAGTGGAGCGCAGCCGCAATGCGGTTCCATCTATTTGTGCGCGGACGTGGGGCAGACCGATCTGTGCCAAATCTCGTCGGAGAAACAGTGTGTTCGCGCAAAGATTTGCACAGCGTTGTTCTTATGATTTTTATTTGTATATAAAAATCAGAGGTTTACATGATTTCCATGGATGGCACGCATATCGCTATAGGGCTATTACACTCAAAACAAGGAAGAGCCCTGATGTTTTCCAACCTTGCGATTCTCGATATGGACTCCCCGGCGCGCCGCCCCGCCCAGGGGATACGCCACCTGACCAGTGATCAGATCAAGATGATTCGCGGCTTCATTCAGAAGCGGGTCATGAACCCGGAAGATGTCGACGACATTCTGCAAAGCACCTTTCTGGAAGCGCTGCGCAGCGAGCACAAGTTTCAACACGCAAGTAAACCCCAGACTTGGCTGTGCGGCATTGCGCTGAACCTGATCCGCAATCACTTTCGCAAGATGTACCGCCAGCCGTATCAGGAAAGCTGGGAAGACCACACCCACTCCGAACCCGACAGCCATGGCGACATCGGCCATCAAGTCGACGGCCATCGTCAGTTGATGCAGGTGGTCAGGGCCATCGGCACGCTGCCGTCGAACATGCAGCGGGTGATCGAAGTGTCGCTGGAAATGGACGGCAATTATCAGGAAACCGCGTCGTCCCTCGGCGTGCCGATCGGCACCGTGCGCTCACGCCTTTCCCGGGCCCGGGAGCAACTCAAGCGGCAGATGGACCCGTTTGCCTGAGCATCCAGTGGGGCTGGCTGGACGCGAACTGTGTAGGACCGACTTCAGCCGGGAAGGCGTCAGGCGTCACGCCGCAGGATGGATGGTGTTCACACAGGCCTCTTCCCGGCTGAAGCCGGTCCCACTAAAAAGCAGCAGCCCGCTCGGTGTCCGAGTAACAAGCTGAAACATTTATCGGAACCGACGCGGCGCAGCAGCCACACAGTTGCCATCCTTCACGCCCGGATGACGACTCATGCGTATCTTAAGCACCCCTCCCAACGCCGCTGCTTCCCAATCTGCTGGCGCCGATACCGCCCAGGGATTGCCGCTGACTGACGCCAAGCCGGCGCTGTTACTGAAGGGGGGCGTCGATCCGACTATTCGCTTCGGCGCGTCGACCCAGCCATCGCCGGCGAACGGTGCCTTTGTCGGCAATAGCCTTGGCAGCACAGGCGCTGCGGGCAAGGCTCAGAGCATCGAACAGCAGCTGCTGTCATTGCTGACCCAACTCACGCAGCTGTTCAAAGGACAGGCGCCGTCGTCTCCCGAATCCGCCACGTCATCCCCCGACGCCGCCGCGCAAAACGCACCCGCTTCCGGTGCCGTTCCCGCAGCCAGTCCGCAACCTGCCGCTCCAGTCACGGCCGCTGCCCCCGCAGCGCCGGTCGAGGCTGCAAAACCCGCCGAAGCTGCTCAATCCGAAGCACCCAAAGCCAGCGAAGCCGCGTTTCTCGATGATTCGAAATACTCGTCGCCCAAGGAGCTTGAACGTTGGGCGCCAATGGTTGCCAACCTCCCGCCGGACCAGCGCGAACAGGCGGCCAAAGAGCTGAATCGACCCATCGCCGCCGCGCGCATGGCCGCTGAAAAAGGCCCGGATGCGGCCAAGGCCATGGACTTCATCAACGCCAACCCGTCGCTGAAAACGGCAGTCGATACCGGCAAGCACGGCGGCAAAGCGGACGGCAAGATCACCGACGGCGATCTCAAGGCCTTCGCCAAGAACATGCAAAAAGCTGCCGACAGCGCGGACAAGGACATTGCCAACTACCAGAAAGACCATCCGGACGCCGACCCTCAATCCCTGGAAATGGTCCGCAGCGCCGCGTTGATGCGCGCCAACGAACCCCTGACCAAGGCCGCCGATCCCAAGCATGCCCTGGGCGCCGACGGCAAAACCAAGGTCGATGGCCTGACCAGCGCCGACGGCCTCAAGGCCATTCAGAACGACAACCCGGGCCTGGCCGGACCTCTGAAGCAGGCGGCGAAAACCTGGTCGCAACCCGGCTTTCTCACGCAGATCGATCAGGGCGGCCTGAGCGGTCGTTCGCTGGCGGCCCACAGCCCGGACAAGCTGTTCAGCGCCAAGAACATCAGCGACTGGATCAGCAAGCAGGCCCCCACTAACGGCGGCGAATTTGCCAGTGTGCTCAGCGATGCCGCCACCCTTAACTCAGTGGCCAATGTCGATATTTCCAAGTTGGGCAAGGACGTGTTCGACAACCCGTCCGCCTACAGCGGCGAACAGAAAGCCGCGGTCATGATCAAGCTGCAACAGACCCAGCAGAGCGTCGTCGCCGGCCAGGACCTGCGCAAGACCGGCAAGACCGAAGAGGCGTTGAACGAGAAGATCGGCCAGCTGCAAGCCGATCCTGAGGTGCAAGCCTTCCTCGACAAACAGATACCGCAGCAGTCGCGGGCGCTGGTTGCCAGCACGCCGTCGTTGCAGAAGGCCGTCAACGAGCAGATGCAGAAGGTCAACAGCGGCGAGGCCCTGCAAGCGGACCTGAACACGGCTGACAAGGGCACCAAAAAGGACAAGCCGAACGCCGATTACAGCAGCGCTGTGGGCGGATTGTCGGCGCAGTTGCAGATGCAGAAAGACCTGCTCGGTGACAACGCGAACGTGCCGACCGCGCAACAGGTACTCGGTCAGCGGCCTGATCTGCAGGGCAAGATTCAGGACTCGTACGTGCGTAACTTCAGCGAAGGCGGCGCCGTCCGGCAGTTGCTCGATCAGAAGAAAGCCGACGGTGAAGAGGCATTGCAAACCGCCGACGCGCAGAAGGCCGCCTACGACAGCGTGCTGCCCGACACCTTCGTGCAGAGCCAGCAATCGCGCTATGTGGATTCGACCTTCCACCATCTGGAAGACACCAAGAGCGGTCGCAAGGTGCTGGAAAACGCCAAGGGCGATAAAGACCACGCGCCGTCGATGGCCGCACAGGTCGCCTCGAATATGGGTCCTTCGGCGCTGCGCTCGGTGGCAGGCTTTGCCTCGGTGTCAGACATGCTCGCCCGCGGCGACAAGACCGATGCCGCCAAGACCATTTACGACAGCACCAAATCCGGCCTCTCTGCGGCTAAGCACGGTTATGACGCCGTGGCGAAATCCGCCGGGCGCGCGGGGCTGGGCGAGGTGGCGGCGAAAGTTAGCGGTCGCGTTGCCGGCATGGTCGTGGGAGAGGCAGCAGGTTTGGCCGCCGGCGCTGCCATTGGTGCGTCCATTCCGGTGATCGGCTGGATCGCCGACGCCGCCATGAGCCTGGGTTTCGGCATCTCCGCCATCATCGAAGCCGTCAAGAAACACAAGGCCCAGAAGGCCTTCGATCACAACGTCGACCCGGTCCTCGATCAGTTCGGCATCCCCAAAGCCCATTGATGTTTCCTGACCCGAAAGAGGTAAGTGATCATGAGTATCGGTATTTCCCAGTTTCGGCCGTTGAGCGATCCCGCCGCCCACCCGGATTTCTCCTCCCTGAGCGGCAAGCCCGGCCAGAGCAATTCCCTGGGCGGTGGCGGCGGCGCCGGTCAGGCCCTCGACGCCAGTTCGATCCTGTTTGCCCATGCCGGGCAGTCCCAGGTCAACTTCGGTTCCCCTCAAAATCAGGACCCGACGACCAACGCCGCTAATCCCCTCACAAGTGGCGCAGACCAGAACGGCATCGCCCAGCAACTCATGGCGTTGATCATCCAGTTGATGCAAATGTTGATGCAGAACAACCCCAATCAGACCGGCAATCCCGCTGCGCAGAATAATGCAGTGACCGGCGGCGGGGGAGGTGGTGGCGGCGCGACCGAGGGTGCAGGCGGTGGCGATGGTGCTGGCGTGGCGGAAGGTGCCGGCGGTGGTGCCGAAGGTGCTGGCGCTGCTCAGGCGGCTGCAGCGCCTGCGGCCAATGCTGGTGCGGTGTCGAACGATACGTCTCTCAGCGGCTCGGGCGATTTGCATCTGCCACAACAGCTCGAGCCCTATCGCAACGACATCATGGATGCGTCCAAGGCCACCGGCGTACCGCCGAGCATTCTGGCCGGACAGATCTGGGCAGAGTCCCGTGGCCAGTTGGGCCAAGACACCACCAACGTCAACGGCAAGACCGATGCGGGCGTGATGCAGGTCAACGCCGACACGTTTGCGGCCCTCAAGCGAGACAACCCCAACGAGCTCGGCAACGCCGACGTCAACAACGCCCACGACAACATCATGGCCGGCGCGTTGTACATGCGTGATCAGAAAGCGACCTTCGGTGACTGGGATTCGGCGCTGCGCGCCTACAACTCGGGCCCGGACAAGGTCAACAAGGGCAACCTCGCGGATGCCGGCGGCGTGGGCGATCCGAAGTACGTCGAGAACGTCATGAACTTCGCAAAAATCATCGAAAGCGGTCAGGGGCAATTGCCGGCCTGATGTTCGGTGTGAATCCACGGGGGGCGGGGCGCGCACATGTCGCGCTCCTTCCTCAGCGTGAAGTGCCTCCGACCCACATGGGCGTTAAGAGATCAGAGCCTTTTCCATGAACACGCTGTTGGGATCATCCTGGTAATCACCGAATGGCCCTCGACGCTGATACCCGTTGCGCTCGTAAAACGAGATGGCTTCGTGTTGCAGATACCCGGTCTCAAGCATGACTCGCCCGCAGCCTCGTCTCCGAGCCTCATCTTCCAGAACACCCAGAATCCTGCCGGCAAGGCCCTGCCCGCGGAAGGCAGGTTGGGTGAACATCCGCTTCAGCTCGCCGTGAGTCGCGTGCACCACCAGCGCCCCGCACGCCACGGCCTCTCCATCGCTGGAGCGGGCAACGGCGAAGCCTGTATTTTTCGAAGAAAGCGCTTTTATATCGATGCCATGATGACTCTCAGCCGGGTAGAGAGGCACCTGATAAGCATCAAGCGCTTCGATGAGGGCGATCACTTCCGACTGGTCGGGTGATTCAAGGGAAACGGTGGGTGAGTTCAAACGCCTGCGCTCCGTTGGCCAGATGCCAGATCAATGGGGATACCACGGATATTCGCCCTATCACGTCCCATGAATCAATCCACGCCAGTGGAGCAGTAACCGCCTTTGTGCATTCCAGGCAGGATTGCCCTGCCTGGAATTCATGCTTCATCGATTACGAGTGACCCGCCATACCGTATTCGCCAGGTCGTCGGCGATGATGAGTGCACCGCGCGGGTCCACCGTCACGCCGACTGGCCGCCCGCGGGTTTTTCCGTCGCCACCGCGAAAGCCGGTCGCAAAGTCAATCGGCGCGCCGTTCGGACGGCCATTGCTGAACGGTACGAAAACGACTTTGTACCCCACCGGATTTTCCCGGTTCCAACTGCCGTGTTCTCCAATGAACACCCCTTCGGCGTACTTCTCGCCCATCGCCGGGATGGAAAAATCCACACCAAGGGCAGCGGCGTGGGAACCGAGGCTGTAGTCGGGTTTGATGGCGGCAGCGACCATTTTCGGGTTCTGCGGTTGGGCTCGGGTGTCGACGTTTTGACCCCAATAGCTGTAAGGCCACCCGTAAAATCCACCCTCGCGAACCGAGGTCAGGTAGTCCGGAACCAGATCCGGACCGAGTTCATCGCGCTCATTGACCACCGCCCATAACTTCCCGGTTTGCGGCTGGATGGTTAAGGCCGTCGGGTTGCGGATGCCGGTGGCGTAAGCTCTGTGAGCACCGGTCTCGGCATCTACCTGCCAGACCCTGGCCCGGTCGAGTTCGACCTCCATACCGCGCTCGGTCACGTTGCTGTTCGAACCGATGCCGACATACAAGGTGCGCCCGTCGTCACTAACAGCCAGTGACTTGGTCCAGTGGTGGTTGATTTCAGCGGGCAAGTCAGTGACTTTGATCGGTGGGCCGCTGGCCTTGGTCTGGCCCTCTTGATAATCGAAACGGACCAATTCGTCCTGGTTGGCCACGTACAATTTGCCGTTGGCAAACGCCAGCCCGTAGGGCGCGTTGAGGTTTTCCGCGAACACCGTCTTCGTCTCGAAGACGCCGTCACCGTCTGCATCCCGCAGCAAGGTCAGGCGATTGCCGCCTTTGACCTTGGTGTTGCCTTGGGCCTTGATGTACCCCGCGATCACGTCCTTGGGTTTGAGTTTCGCGGCGTTTCCGCCACGGCCTTCAGCCACGAGGATATCGCCGTTGGGCAGCACAAGCGTCTGGCGGGGAATCTGCAAGTCGGCGGCGATGGCCGTCACGCTATAGCCCTCAGGTACGGTGGGCTTCTGGTCGCCCCACAACGCCGGTTCGGCAATCTTCATGCTGGGTAAAAGACCGCGCTGGGCAGCCGGCAATTTTGGATCGGGCCCCAATGCCTGGGTGGCATCCCCGGCGTCACCGCAGCCACTTAACAACAACGCGACGCTGATCGCGGTCAGTTTGATCGAGTGGCTCATTGTCCTTCTCCCGAACGGATGCTGGTGAGTCCCAGCCACGCCGTCACGGCAATCAGCAGCGTGGTCAGTGCGGAGAGAACGAGGCCCGACGGCATGCTGGCGAAGGCATCCTTGGCGTGTTCAAAGGCGTTGACGAGCCCCAGTGCCCAGGTCACCACCAACAAGACGAGGTAGACCACGGGGCGCCCGGCTTTGCGATCGGCCCGGATCAGATTGACCAGCGCGAACAGTACGGCGAGTCCGCAGAACACCAGCCCCCCGGCGATAAGCCAGGACGCGAAGTTGCTCCATTGGATCTGATAGGTCTGGTAGTAGGTGATGTCGCTCAGCAATGCGCCGAGAAACAGCGGGACGGTGCCGGCCAGCAATATCGCGTGTAGCGGGCCTGGCGGGTTTCGGTAGACAAGATGGGCGGTAGTGTTCACGACGGCTCCCTATTTTACTGACGCTTATGCTGTGCAGATGAACTGACCCATCAGGGCCGCGCAGGGTGCGCATCGTTTGGGATCAATTGGTCAGGAACATAGTTCACGTTATTTGGGCGTTCCGAATATGCAGTTACAACTGCGCATTCGGTGGCCACGGAGGTGAACCGGACGTTACCCATATGGCCACTGATGTTTAGCGTGACGGCCGACCCGCGCCAAATGCCTCATCGACCCGCGCCAACTGCTCACCGGTCAGGGTGCCGGCGTAGTAATGCAGCTTGATCCAGGCCATCAAGTACTCATATCGAGTCTTGGCCAGGTCCTGACGGGTGCTGTAAAGCTGTTGTTGCGCATTCAGTTCGTCCAGGTTGACCCGCTCGCCACCCTTGATGCTGTATTGCGTGGACACCACCAATGCCTCCGCTGAAGCCAACGCCTTGTCGTAAGCACGGATTTTCCGTACGCCCGTGGCACAAGCGTTGAACTGTCGGCGCAACTGGATCAACGTCTCACGGGTTTTGCCCTCAAGGTCATACTCCGCTTGCTCCAGGCTACGACTGGCCTGGCGGCTGGAGGCGCTCACGCCACCACCTGCGTACAGCGGCAGGCTGATTTCCAGGCCAATGGTATTGGTGTCGTAACGCTGGTTGTAGGTATTGCCGCTGTCGGATTCCATGCTGCGCACCGTGGCGTAAGCGTTGAGCTTGGGCAGATGCCCGGCGACGTTGCGTTTCACCTCCTGATGCGCGACTTCCAGCAGCTGGCGCTGGGAGGCGAGGTCGGCGTTCTCACTCAAGGCGATGGCATTCCACGCTTCGTACGTGGCGGGCGTCAGCGCAAGGAAGTTGAACGGCGTACGCAGAGGCGCCAGTTCGTCGATGCGCACCTCAGGCACGCCGATCAAGGCCCCGAGCTCGCGCAACGCTGCGTCCTGCTCATTCTGCGCTTCGATTTCCTCGGCTCCGGCCAATTCGTAACGGGATTCGGCTTCCAGGATGTCGGTGCGGGTGCCTTCGCCCTGATCGAACATCTGTCGGTTTTGCTCGAACTGCCGCTCGAACGCCTTCTTCTTTGCCTCGGCAATCTCGATCTGATCGCGACTGAACAGCGCCTGGCTGTAAGCGGACAACACCCGCACCAGCAACTCCTGACTTTTGCCTCGAAAGGCCTGGTCGGCAAACAAGGCCTGTGCCACACCCTTGCGGTAGTTGGCGTAGGCCTCGTAGTCGATGATCGGCTGCTGCACGCTCAGCGTCGAACCGAAACTGTTGTAGTGACGGTCCTCGCGGGAGTTGGGGCGATCGTCGCTTTTGTAGGTGGCCCTCGAGTCGTTGCGTCCCTTGTTGTAGTTCCAGGCCACGTGGGGCAAGAGCCCGGCACGGCCGATATTACGATTCTCCAGCCCCGCGTCACGCTCCTTCATGGCGCCGAGGAACACCGGGTCGTTACGCAAGGCCTGCTCATAAACGTCAAACAAGCCCATTGCCTGGGCCTGCATGTTGGCGCTGATCCACAGCAGTGCTGCCAGCCAGATTTTCATGTACCGAAACATCCTATTCCTCGGTCAGTGCCATTCCTGCGCGATCCATCAAAGGCTTGAACAGGTAATTGAGAAGAGAGCGCTCGCCTGTGCGCACGAACATCTGCGCCGGCATGCCGGGTTTGATCACAAGGCCCTTGAGTGTGGCCAGCGCCTGGTCGGTGACAGTGCTGCGCACGATGTAGTACGGCTGACCACTGCGCTCGTCGAGCAACTGATCGGCGGAAATCAGGCTGACCGTGGCATTCACGCGCGGCGTACGGCTCTGATTGAACGCGGTGAAGAGCACATCCACTGGCAGCTGTTCGGCCACCTTGTCGACCATGTTCACCGGCAGGTGGCCTTCGATCTCGAGGCCCTCGCCCTGGGGCACGATTTCCAGCAGCGATTCACCGCCATGCACCACCGCGCCTTCGGTGTGCACCGAGAGGTTCACGGCAATGCCATCGGCCGGAGCGTTGATTTCACTGTGGGTCAGACTGAATTGTGCCGAGGCCAGTTGCTGGCTAAGCGTGATGCTTTTCAGCTCGGCATCGGCCAGTTGCCCGCGCACTTCCTTTTGATACTCCTCGACACCTTGCTGCAGGCTCAGCCGTGATTGCTCGATTTGCTGAGCGACCCGGCCTGTGTCACCGGTGTTCTGTGCCAGATCACGTTGCACCTGAGACAGTTGCCGGTCGTAGTCCATCAAGCGGTTGCGGGCGATGTAGCCTCGTTCGGCCAGCGGCCGGAGGTTTTCCAGTTGCTGGCGCAAGGACTCGGCCTGGGCTTGAAGGTCATTGCGCGCCTGGCGCATGCCGGCGAGTTGGGCAATGCCACCTTCGATGCTTGCATGGATGCCTGCCTGGGATCGCTGAAACGCCTGATGACGGCTGCTGAACAACTGCCGCTGGCCTTCCAGCACGCCGAGCAGCTGTGGAGACGCTTGCTGTAACAGGGCCTCGGGAAAGCGTACCTGCACACTGCCGTCTCGTTCTGCCTGGAGCCTGGCGATGCTGGCCTGGGCCAGTTCGTACTGGGCACGCAACGATTGCACGTCGGCCTGCACCTGGGTGTGGTCAAGCTGGAACAGTGGTTGGCCCTGATGCACTAATTGGCCCTCGCGCACCATGATGCGACTGACCACGCCGCTGTCCACCGACTGCACCGCTTTGCGCTTGCCGGAGACCACCACTGTGCCAGGCACGGCGATGCCTTGGTCGAGCGGGGCAAGTGCAGCCCAGAGGAAAAAGCTGCCGGCACCGAGCAGGGCCAGCCACCAGCCTGCGCTGACGAAAAACTGTGCACTGCGTTCGGGTTTGATGATGTGTTCATTCATGGCGCTGGCCTCCTTGCTGCGCGCCAAGCTGGCGACTGGTACTTACCCCTTGCACCCCTTGCACCCCTTGCACCCCTTGCGACCGTTCAGGCGCAGGCTGGGTACCGGAGAGCGCTTTCAAAACATCACGCGCCGGGCCGAACAATTGCAGCCGTCCGTCGTTGAGCACCAGCAGACGGTCAGCCTGATTCAGTACGGCAGAGCCATGGGTAATCAGAATCACCGTGCAACCGCGAGCCTTGAGCTGCGCGATGGCAGCGGCCAATGCGGCTTCGCCGTTGCTGTCGAGGTTGGAGTTGGGTTCGTCGAGCACCACCAGCTTCGGCTCGCCGTACAGCGCACGGGCCAGCGCCACGCGCTGCTTCTGACCGCCGGACAGCCCGGAGCCGCCATCGCCTAACTGCGTGTCATAGCCTTGGGGCAGACGCAGGATCATTTCGTGCACGCCTGCCAGTCGGGCTGCGGTCACCACCTGGTGCGGATCGGCGCTGGTAAAGCGTGCGATGTTGTCGGCAATGCTGCCACTGAACAGTTCGATATCCTGGGGCAGATAACCGACATGGGCGCCCAGCGCGGTCCGGTCCCAGCGGTGCAACTCAGCACCGTCCAGACGAACCACCCCGGCCAGGGGTTGCCAGACTCCGATCAAGACCCGGGCCAAGGTTGACTTGCCAGAGCCGGACGCCCCCAGCACACCGAGGGTTTCTCCGGCATTCACGGTGAAACTCAGTTGCTGCAGCGTCACGGTGGTCCGCCCCGGTGGTGCGGCACTGAGTTGCTCGACACTGATATGCCCGGTGGGAGCGGGCAGGGGCATGGGCGTCGGACGTTCGGGGTGGGCGATCAGCAGGGCGTCGAGGCGCTGCCATGCCAGCCGCGCGGAACTCCACTGTTTCCAGACCGCGATGAGTTGATCGATCGGGGCCAGCGCACGACCCATCAGGATGGAGCCGGCGATCATCATGCCGCCGCTCATCTGGCCTTCGATGACCAGCAGGGCACCCAGCCCCAGCACCAGTGATTGAAGGCACAAACGCAGGCATTTGCTGAACGAACCGATCAGCGCGCCGATGTCGCTCGCCCGGTTTTGCCGCTCCAGAAAACGGCTGTGCACGGCGAACCATCGCTGGCGCAACGGTACCAGCATGCCCATGGCCTGGATCGCTTCGGCATTATTCAGGTGGCTGCCGGACAACTGGCTCGATGCAACAGAAAAGTGCCCGGCCTGGGCCAGTGGCTTGCGGGTCAGGGTTTCATTCAGCCAGGCGAGGGCGATCAAGATCACCGCACCCACAGTGGCAAACACGCCCAGCCAGGGGTTGAAGAGAAAGATTACCGCCAGGTAGATGGGGAACCACGGCGCATCGAAGAAGGCGAACAACGCCGGGCCGGTGGCGAACTGCCGGACCAGGGTCAAATCGCCCAGGGCCTGTGCAGCATTGCCTTCGCCCAGGCTGAGGTTGCGTTCGAAAGCCGCCTGGTACACCTGCAGGTTCAGGCGTCGCTCCATATCGCTGCCGATACGGATCACCACAAAGCTGCGTATGGCTTCCATCAGCCCGATGAACATGAAAAAGGCGACGACCATCACGGTCAGCATCGCCAGCGTGGTTTCGTTTTGCGATGACAGCACCCGGTCGTAAACCTGCAACATGTAGACCGAGGGCACCAGCATTAACACGTTGATCAGCGCGGTGAAGGCGCCGATGCTGAGCAGGATGCCTTTGTAGGCCTTGAGCGTGGCCCACATGGGCGCGCGCGGCAGGGGGCTTGGCCGGCCTTGGGTCATGGGGGTTCATCCTTGAAAAAGAGTCAGGAGCGTGGGGTGGTGCTTGCGGCGTCGCGTTGCAGAAAAAGGGTGCGGCCGTCGGGCAGTCGGGCCATGTAGAACCCTTCTCGCTGGCGACCCATGTGCACCAGGAGTTCATCGTGGTTGTCGACCAGCGCGATGCCATCAGGCGTCGGGTACCAGGTGGCCGGTGTGCCGCCCAGCCAATGGCCGGCGCAGGCCAGATCCCCGGCAAGCTGTCCGTCCTGTTCTTGCAGAATCAATGTGCAGGGTTTCTGCGCATCGTCCTTGGGGTAAAACTGCCAGGGACCGGCCAGTTCGGCGGGGCTCGCGAGACGTAGGCTGCTGGCCATGAGGGGGGCTCCGCTTAAGGTGAAAAGCGTCGTGAACAGACACGCCGCGGTCTTCCAGTTCATTGATCTGCTCCGGATCAGGCAGGGACGGCGTTTGCACGCCGCCCCCTCAGGCTTAAACCACGATGTCTGTCGTGGCGGCCTGGCCTACGGTGTTAACCAGGAAATCGGCCGCACGGTCACCCGTGAAGTCAATCGACAAGGCGCTGCCGGTGCTGATCTGGGACAACACGGCCTGACCTGCCGTGCCGCTGAACGCACTGACGAACGTCAGCGGAATGTGGCTTGTCGCAAACTCCGGCATGGCCGACAGATCGATTTTGTCCTGACCGCTGACAAAGTCCATGATCTGGTCCGGGGTCGACGGCCGTGAGTCGCTGCTGGCCGCGAATACAAACGTATCCGCGCCCGTACCACCCCACAGTTTATCGGCACCGCCGCCACCGAAGATGATGTCGTTGCCGGCACCGCCACGGAGTTCGTTGGCTGCGCCATTGCCAATGATCAGGTCATTGCCCGAGCCGCCAATGGCGTTCTCGATGACCACACCTTTGGCAATGGACACGTTGCCCACCAGGCCGCCGACATCCGAAAACGAAGCCTCGTTGAGGTTGATTTTCTGGTTGTTGGTGTAGCCGGAGAAGTCCAGGGTGTCCTTGCCACCGCCATCCCATACCGCGAACACCAACTTGGACGACGAAGACGTCGCCGAGTAGTAGTCACGATCTGCCGTGGAGTTGAACCCGTAGGTGGTGTCTGCGGCGCGTGTCGCGAGATTGGCACCGTACAGCTTTTGTACGGCGGTAATATCGTCGAGCAGGGGTGCCGAAGCGTAGGCCCCTTTGGCGTTCTGGCCGGTGTTGGTTTCGCTCCAGTAGCTCATCACGCTGTAGCCGCGAGTGTCCTGGGCGTAGGTGGCATCGGCATAGGTCGGGTTGCCGTTGCCGGCGTTGTAATCGCCGGGGTGCGACAGGCCCAGTGTATGGCCGATTTCGTGGGTGAGGGTCTGGCGCCCGTAATTGTTGGTGCCAGGGTTGGCGTTGACCTGGTAGCTGCTGTTGATCATGTACCAGGACTGACCTGCATACGATCCGCTATCCGGGAGATAGGCAAACGCCGCGCCGCCGTTGTCACCGCTGTAGTTGCCGAACGTCATGTGCCCGTCACCGCCGGAGTTGGCTTGGGTGAAGGTGACTTTCGCTACATCGGCCCACGACTGCATCGAAAGCTTGGCCTGGGATTGTTGCAGTGCCGAAAAGGCGCTGAACGTGCCCAGGGTGCGATCGAAATCGGCGGGTCGGCTGGTCAGGAAGGTGTAGGTCAACTCGATGGTGCCGCTCCTGTTTGAGTCTGCCCATGCGGCATGGTCGCGCAAGATGTAGTCGGCTGCCTGGTCCACCGTGTACGACGGTTTTCCATTGATCGGGCTACCGCCTCGGTCGTACTGGTGGCTGAACGTGTTGATCTGGTTGTATGCAGCGCTTGGGCCCTGTGGCGTGACGCTGAGGGCATTGAGTTTAAGTTTCGACATTCAGACATATCCTTGTCTGCGTGAAAAAAAACGACCGAATGACCTCAGGTGCGAGGTCATCCAATCACTCGCTTGGTGCATGAAGCGAGGAAAAACTGGCACAGGGTTGGGACGATGGTCCAGCGATTTCATCGAAAATGTATCAAGATTTCTCAAATCTGTAACAAATTCGACAAAAATTTGTACTCAGGTGACACGCTGGCGTTACACCTTCTGAGTTTTGGGGTGGTCAGCAGCCCTGCGCGACAGGGTTGTCAGCGACGGGGAAATTGAGGGTGATTAACCGGTCTTTCCCAGACCGCTTTGATGGGGCAAACGAGTAATGGATGGCCATGCTTCTGTTGGTCTGAACTTTGCTACAGCCCTGTTACAGGCGGCCTCGATCACAGAAAATTGGCGCGAAGGCACTCCTGAAATTACCTTTAGTTTTGAATCGGCATGCCCTACGACGCGCATGCCAGGAGCCGGCGATGAGTACTCTCTCGGAAATTGCAGCATACCTTTTGAAACGCGAAGACAGTCCCGAGAAAGCCGCTGCGCAGGCTGGCCCCCGTGGACCGATGGGTTGGGAACAACTGATGATGCTCTCGAAAGAGAAAGACATCGTGAAGTGGCAGGCCGCGTTGTCCCGGCTCATTGCAGACAATCCCGGTCAGCGTCGAGTGACCGTGATGCGCGTGATTCAGGGCGGTCTGGCCTGACATTACCCAGGGTGTGGTTGGTCCGCTTGTCGACGCAATGTCTCGCAAGCGGCTCCCGCTGCTTCTAGTGGGACCGGCTTTAGCCGGGAATGGGTCATCGGTAGGTCCAGACCGTCCGGAGTGTCCGTTAGCCGCTATTGATCGACATATTGGCGTTAGTCGGCAGGTACATTGCGCGCTAAAGTGACGGGCATGTTCCTGGCACCTTCGGATGACGCAGATGACCCGCCCCCGTTTTCTCCCTGACAACTTCACCCTCATGCTGATCACTGTGGTGATCATCGCCAGCTTCCTGCCGGCCACCGGGCAGGTGGCCGTCGGTTTTGGCTGGCTGACCAACATCGCCATCGCGCTGTTGTTCTTTCTTCACGGCGCCAAACTGTCCCGCGAATCAATCATCGCCGGCGCGGGGCACTGGCGCCTGCATTTGCTGGTGTTCGGGCTGACATTCGTCCTGTTTCCCTTGCTCGGCCTGGCACTCAAACCCGTGCTGTCGCCCCTGATCGGCAAAGACCTGTACATGGGCATTCTGTACCTGTGCGCGCTGCCCGCGACGGTGCAGTCGGCGATCGCCTTCACCTCACTGGCGCGCGGCAATATCCCGGCGGCGATCTGCAGCGCGGCGGCCTCCAGCCTGTTCGGGATATTCCTGACCCCGCTGCTGGTCACGCTGTTGCTGAACGTCCACGGCGAAGGCGGCTCGACCCTCGATGCGATCGTCAAGATCAGCGTGCAGTTGCTGCTGCCGTTCATTGCCGGCCAGATCATGCGGCGCTGGATCGGCGCCTGGGTCGGACGCAACAAGAACTGGCTGAAATTCGTCGATCAGGGCTCGATCCTGCTGGTGGTCTACGGCGCGTTCAGCGAGGCGGTCAACGAAGGCATCTGGCAGAAGACGCCAATCTGGGACTTGGCCGGGCTGGTGTTGGTGTGCTGCCTGCTGCTGACGCTGGTGCTCGTGGCTGCGACCTTGCTGTCCAAGCTGTTCGGCTTCAATCAGGAAGACCGCATCACCATCCTGTTCTGCGGCTCGAAGAAAAGTCTGGCGACCGGCGTGCCGATGGCGCAAGTGCTGTTTGCGGGGAGCACGATTGGGTTGTTGATCTTGCCGCTGATGCTGTTTCACCAGATTCAACTGATGGTGTGTGCGGTGGTGGCCCAGCGGTATGCGAAGCGGGCGGAGCCAGTGGCGGAGTTGATGGCGCAGGTTGATCCTTGATTCTGGTGATCAACTGACTGGCGTGATGGAAAAGCCCCGATGATTCGGGGCTTTTTGCGTTTGGAGTGAGTGGGCCTATTCGTTCGTAAGGTCAATAAGCTCTCGGTTCAAAGCGATAAAATCCACATGGGTTTCATGAGAGAAATTTTCGGCGAAGTCTTGAAGATGGAGGTGTTCCACACCGTATTGCGCCATTTCGTCCGCTGCATTGATCAGGAAGTTTCCTAACGCTCTCATGGTTTCGGAATCCGCGATGATCGATATTTCATCAAGCTGGATGCTTTTATGGCTGCCGGTTGCCGTGCCATGTGCGGTAAACGCTGAGAGATTTTTCATAGCTTGGATTCCTGGCATCGCTTAGTTAAGGGAGTCGTCCCCTTTTAATCCTAGATATGTTGGCCGGTTGATAAAGACGTCGATATCGTCAAGAGCATCTTGGGCTCGGCCAGACAGGGTGCTGTGCTTAAGCTTTTCAAACAGCACGGGAATCACCAGAGATTTATCAATTACTTTATGCATACGGGCAACGTGGCCTATGCATGTCATGGCCAGCCCCCTGACGTCGTCATTGCGATGCTTCTCTATTACGTCTATACACTTAACCTGAATCCATTCCGGATCATCGATATTAAAGCAAAGATATAGAAGCGCATCCGTCGCTACCGTCATATCTTCCGATCGCAACATGGCCTCAAGTTTCTGTTTGTTGTACTGAGGAGTGTTGGTGCTCATTTTTTTATCTTTCCTTTGCCCATTACCATACCGGTTTTTCTCAATGCCGATTGTCGTTCGCTGTGCAAATCACTCCAGTAGAGTACGTGTCTATGAGGTTTTTAGTAATAAAGGGATTTGTCCCCTTAGCCTGGTGCAAGAAATTGAATCATCAGAATTAAAAAGCCGCGCTTTTTAACCGGTTTATATGGGCCAGCCTGCCAAGGCCGCTTGTTACAGGTGCCTGATTATTTGTCCATGACTGCATTTCTCCTGGCTTTGTAGTGTCTCTTTGCAGTGTCGGCCACATCTTCGTCCTCATCACAACACAGCCTTTCAACTATCTCCAAAGGAGTCTTTTGGTTGAGGGCTATTCCACTCCTCACCATGGGGTCAGAGTCTTGCGAAAGGTATACAAACATCTCCAGCGAAAGTTTCCGTTTCCTTGCTATGAAATACCTGCTATCAGGGTGCGACGCGCACAGCTCTTCAAGAATCTCAAGCGGAACTGTTTTGTTATGTATTACCCACTGCACGTAATCGGGATATGCCTTAACGACTTCCCGCCATACTGCGAGAGGCGCTTCCTCCATCGCAGACCTGTCGTATTCGGCCTTGATACGGCTGGCACGGAGGGTCACAAATTCTTCAGCGGACGTAATCATGTTTTACCTTATGTTTAAATTTTACACGTTGCAGGGTCAGCTTCCTTCAGGGGAAGGAGACTCGTAACTTAAGGGGTCCGTCCCCTTTATCACTTCTGTATTTTTTAAAATGTTCGCGGTTGATATTTTAGCTTCAAAGTTTGCTAAGACGTCGGTGCAGTTGAGAGGCCATAGGGGGGGGGGGGGGGGGGGGGGG
>NZ_JBDFPL010000012.1:0-3570 GCF_039672565.1 Pseudomonas sp. Ps21-P2 | reverse complement strand
GAGGCCATTGGGGGCCACCCCCCCCCCCCCCCCCCTTCAAATACGCCAACCCCGCACGTAAGAGGTCTTTACCGTTTAACCCACATAGGCAAATGGCACTTCAAATTAAATCGAGCCTGTTCCCCCTCACCGTAATCAGCATGCTGAAAAAAGAAATAGGATTTAAGGGGGGCGTCCCCTTTACCCTATCGCCTTCTGTCATCTTGAGTAAGCAATAAGTTATCAAAGAACGCAACAAACTCTTCACCTATATCAGGGGCAACTTTTTTCAAGGTAATGAAGTACGTCCAGATAGGTGTTGGCGCCCCTAGGTCCATCTCGAGCCACTCTGCTTCACTTGCTGCACAGTGAATAGCAAAGCGAGCGAGGCCTGATGTTGTCACGCATAACTCCCTATAATCTTTCTCGATCGTCCAGAGTTTATGGACCATTTCCTGGGCACGCCCATCATTATGATCAATTAACTCGGTATCTGCGAAGTGCTGTAAATTCCGAGCTATGGTCTCTAGCCCGTCGGATGGGAGGGCGTGGACCATTTGAGCGCTAATCAGCTTAATCAGAAAACTTGCATAGCAGCGCCTAATTTCGTCATAGGATATTTTTTGCTCGTCCAAACGCTCGTTAATGCCCCTTATTGCTTTTAGTACTTGATCATCGGTCATTTCAAAGCTCCATCCTGTACACCGAGATTTTTCATTACGGGAACACACGACTCGCAAAAAACAAGCGGCTTTCCGTCGTTTCGAAGTGTCGTTGAGGTTCCTCCTTGCACAAGGGCTCGTAAATCATTCGCACACCGGACATCGTGCTGATTCGCAATCTGACTAAGTGCATCTGCTTCACCGCACCCCCCGTGAAATTTGGATCGATCATCTGGCGGAACGTCGTCGTATAGCTGTCTTACCACTGGGTGCGCAGCGCCGTTACCCAAGGCGCCTACGCTATAACCGAACTGAGTTTCTGGCAGGTTCTTTGCCTCAATAGCTGTACGCGCGCCTTCATTGTTTGGCGTTATCCCCTTTAACCGGGCAAGTCCCAGCGGGTCGATCCAAGACGTCGGATTTGGCACGTAGTGGTAGAGGTTTAGCCCACCACTGTAGCCAATCGGATCCTTGCTAATAAACCGTCCGACCCTCGGATCATAGTACCGATGGCGGTTGTAGTGCAGGCCGGTTTCGTGGTCGTGGTATTGGCCTTGGAAGCGGATGGGATTGGTCAGGCCGACTTGTTGGGCGAATTCGGAGCGCTGTTCGCTTGCTTCGCCCCACGCTTTGTATTGCGCGCTCCAGGCGGTGTTGCCGTTTTGATCGGTGATTTCCTGGGGCGTGCCGAGGTGGTCGCATTGGTACCAGGCGAGGACGTCGATAGGCATCGCTGTGGGTTTGTAGTTCCAGAGCGGGTCTTCTTTGAAGTTGTAGCGGCCGGTGTAAGTTGGCTGGCTGACGAGGCGGATGGTTTCGTGGCGGATGGCCTGCGCCACGGGAACGAAGGTGCCGGGCTCATGGATGTAGTGGACGGTGCGGCCGAGGGCTCCGGCGTGGGGCGGAGGGCTGCTTTCCCAGGCGATGTTGTCGCCGTCCCAGCCGTACAGGGTGAAGCCGCAGCCGAGTTCGCGCTCTTTGCTGGCGTGTTCGTTTTCGTTCCAGCCTGTGCCGGCTTCGGGACGTGGCCTGTATTGCGCTTTCGAGAATTTGTAGAGGCGGCGTCCGAGGGGGTCGTAGCCGAAGTCCACAGTCAGACGCGGATCTCGAAAATGCACAAGGCGATCAAAGAGGTCCCAGTGCAGTTCGCTGCGCAGGCCGTTGGTCCAGCGCTCGGTCTGGTTGCCGCGTTCGTCGTATTCGTAGTGGTTGCCGGCGTAGTCGCGCAGCAGGTTGTCGACGAGTTTGTTTTGAGCCGGCTCGGGGTCTAGTGGGCGGCGCGCGGGTGCGGCGCTGTCATCGAGCAGGTTGCTCGCAGGGTCGAAGGCGAAGGTTTCCACGCCCAAGCGGCTGGTTGCGCTGAGCAGGCGACTGACCGGGTCGTAGCGGTATGAGAGCGGGCCTCGACGGCTGTCATTGATGTCGGTGAGTTGGCCAGCTGCGTCGTATCGGTAAGCACGTTTGATCAGGACGGATTTATCGTCGCTGCGCCCTAACAATTGTTCCTGCAAGCGTCCCGCTGGGTCCCAAGTCTGGGTTTGCAACAGTTGGTTGCCCTGATGGCGGGCGACTTCGCGATGGAGGTCATCGCGTTCGTAACTGAGCAGTTCGTGCTCGTCGAGCTTGAGGCCGAGCAGATGGCCGCTGCCATAGGTGAGCCAGCTGACGCGATGGCCGTCCGGGCGGATAGTCGCGACGCGGTTATTGAGCGCGTCGTACTCATGCTGCCAGACGGCAACCAGGGGTTTATCCAGATTCGAGTAATGCTGGTGCTCGCGCAGCAAGTTTCCAGCGCGATCATGAAACCACTGCAGGCGGCTCGCGGCGTTGGTCGCCATGACCAGGTTTCCGTTGCCGTCGTAGGCAAAGGTTTCGTTCTGGGACTTTTCGCCGAGGGTTGCACGGCGTTCGGTCAGGCGGCCCATGGGGTCGAAGGTCAGCGCAATCGTGCGCTGGCCATTCACCGTCTGAGCAAGCCTTCCTGTTTCGGGATCATATTGATAGCGGCTAGAACGCCCATCGAAACCTCGCTCTTCCAGCAGCCTGCCCACAGGATCGTAGTGAAAATGCGCACTGCGTTCGTTTTCGTTTTCCAGCGCCACCAGCCGGCCAAGTTTGTCCCAGCGGTAACGCAAGGTTTGTTCGGCGGCATCGACACGTTCGGCGATAAATCCCGCAGCGCTGTAGCGCCAGGTGGTGCAGCGCTCCAGGCCATCGGAATGGGCGAGTAAACGACCTTCGGCGTCGCGGCTAAAACGTTCTTCGGGTTTGTCCGGATGCTTGATCAACACCAACTGGCCGGCTTTGTATTCGTACGTCGTGCTATGCCCGGCCGGGTCGGTGAAGCCAACCATCTGGCCGCGTTCGTCGTATTCCCAAGTGCTGACCTTGCCCGAGCAGTCGGTGTACTTAACGAGCTGACCCGCGTCGTTGTAGGCCAACGACTTGGTATTGCCGTTGGCGTCCTTGATCGCCGTAGGAAGACCAAACGAGTTGTAGGCGTACTCAGTGACGTTCTCCAGCGGATCAATCGCCTCAACGAGATTGCCGCGAAGGTCATAGTCCCGTTTCCACAGCCCACCCTCGCCATCGCTGATTTTTATCAGATGGCTTTTTTCGTCGTAGGCGTAATTCATCACGCTGTGATCAGCGCGGGTGTGCTCGGTCAGGTTGCTGAGTTTGTCGTAGCGATAGCGGTCGGTACTGCCGTCGGTATGAACGTGGCGAATTATGTTTTTGGCGGCGTCGCGAAAGAACCACTCCGAACGCCCGTCCGCCTGGCAAATGCGATAGGTGTAACCGAGGCTGTCGTAGTAGTGCCGGGTTTCGTGACCGAGGGCATCAGTGACGTAGGTCAGGCGGATGTTTTCATCCCACGCCAATCGCGTATCAAAACTGCCGTCGTCGGCCCACTCGCGGATGGCTTTGG
>NZ_JBDFPL010000011.1:0-129514 GCF_039672565.1 Pseudomonas sp. Ps21-P2 | reverse complement strand
CGGTAGCCCAACGTCACTGATCAGCAGATCGATACGCGCATTTGACTGGAGTACATTCAGCCCTGCTGCGCTGTCACCTGCCTCGATAGCCATGTATCCGAGGTCTTCCAGGATGTCCATGACCAGCGTCATACGCTCGAATCCAACACCGTTGGGCACGGGTCCCAATCCCAGGTCTCGGCAAACCAGCTTCAATGATCAGAATTTTATCCCGACGGGCGCCTACAACATCGTCACTTCTCATCACAGCCCCTCTAACCCTCCTCGGGCTGAGTCTCCGCACAAGGTCAAGCTGACGATCGTCCGGCAAAGTCCCAGCCTGAAGGACCGGGCTTGCTGGCCTTTCAGGCTGGGAAGTATTGAGTCCCGCAACTGTAGGCTTTCAGTGGGCCTCAAGCATCGCGACTAAGGAAAAAGAGTTAGCCGCGCACCGTGCCGGCCGGCGATATCTTATAAGTGAATGAAGGCAGCTATAAATTCTTCGAAGTGCCGGTTCCCTATACCTCCGAAGTTGCGGTGAATTTTAGCGATGAATCCCGCATACTTCCCGTTTGATGGCTTTAAGCGCACGTCTACGAATCAGCCCGCTGAAGGGGCGTATCAGGTACCAATACAGGCGAAATTGGCGCAGGGCGGCGGCATCAAGGCACTGCACGCGTGTTTCCGTCACAAGACGGGTGACACCGTCACCAAGTTCAGTGGCGCTGAATCCGAGCACTAGACGCGCCGCGCCAGGCTGTTCGAAATGCTTAAAAGTTTCAGCATCCGGGACGGTTTCTTGGCCGTAGTCTAGCTTCCAGAAGCGCCCTGCCAGACCTAATGCGAGAGCTTTATCAGGAATGGTTCCAAGGTTGGTAAAGTTTTCAAGACTGAATGGCGGACGATTGCGAGCGGGAGCATTACCTAGCTTCCAAATTAACCGCTGCGGCATCTCGCGCAACGCGGTCATCGCCCGAACGAGTCGATCTTCGGTACTATCGTAGCTTTCGACAGCCCGCATTACTTGGGCAGCGGTAGCGCAAATATCGAGGGCGTGACGCTCACGAAAATGGTAATGCGGGAGGTAAATATCGAGCAGTTCCATTGCGTTACCTGCGGTTTTCGGCGCCCAACTCTAGCCATCAAGGTGATCGACACGCAAGGGGTATTTCGGCACTAGGGTATGCCTCTCCTCTCTTAACAGGCGACACGATCCGCCCGGCAACTAAACGCAATGACATAATAAGCGATCGCGCTTTATTGACAGCATGCAGGCCCTCTACGAACACAGAAAAAGACGCAAGAGCGCGTGATCAAACCGATGTATAAGGCTTATGCACAGCACGATTGACATTTTTGCTGGTCTATGTGGTGCCGTCCACCCATCGCCGAGTGCTCAAACGTGGCGAAGGCGGCGGCAACTCAGGCGTTGCTCAGGGAAATTAATCACGCAAGATGCAGACCGGTTTAACCAGCGGTGCCCATCGTTTATGTCAAGCTGCCTTTTGGCATGATTTTACAAGTAGAGCGTCAACATGGAGGATATAAACACCCAACTGGTGGTTCTGCTGGTGATAAAGCTTTCGCCGCTCTAGCACTTGGTACTCTTTCTAGCGGGCGTTCATGGCAGAGTCCACGGCGTGGACCGACCAACTCCTGTTGTGGTGTCCGAAATTGTCGTCAAGCGATAGCAAATCTCGGTATCGCCGCCAATCTGGGCGGTCTTTTTCTGTCCTGCCAGTGACTTTTATTGCGAGAGCAGAGTGGGTTTGACAGAATTGAGAACCATTTCCATTAGTGATCTTTTCGATGGCAGTCAATTCCAGTGTCGCTTGCGCCAAGTTGACCGCCCGCCAAAGCCTGCTCCATCAGCTGTTCGGCGATCACCATGGGTGGTTGTTCGACCGGTTGCGGGCGCGATTGGGTTGCCCGAGCGATGCCGCGGACATGGCGTCCGAAACCTTTGCCCACGTGGTAGCACTGGATGATCCACATTCGATTCGCGAGCCACGAGCACTTTTAACGACCATTGCCAAGCGCTTGATGTACGCCAGTTGGCGCCGCCGCGATCTGGAGCGTGCCTATCTGGAGACTTTGGCTGGCGAGCCTGAGCAGTTTGCCCCGTCAGCAGAGCAGCAAGCGCTCGCGGTCGAAGCCTTGGTCGAGATTGATCGTATGCTTGAGGGACTGTCGTCCCGGGCCCGGGCGGCATTTCTGTACAGCCAGCTCGATGGCATGACCTACCTTGAAATCGGCCGCGAGCTGGGGGTATCCGTGCCGCGTGTTCATCAGTACGTGATCCAGGGGCTGCGTGCCTGTTTCGAGGCGCGGCTATGACTGCTGTACTGCCTGCTGCTGTGGATGAAGCCATTGCTTGGATGGCCTATCAGCGTTCCGGGTTTTTCGATGCGCATCAGCAACTGTCTTTCGAGCAGTGGCTTGCGGCCGACCGACACCATCAAGAGGCCTGGCAACAGTTGCAGCTTCGGTTGCAGACCACATTTGCCGGCGTTGACGGTGTGTCGGGCCGAATGTTGGCCAAGGACCGACTGGTTCGTCGTCGTGCCTTTCTGCGAGGGGCGTTGGGGCTATGCGGGTTGGCAGCTGGCAGTTATTGTCTGACCGGCCCGGGGAGGGGGCTGGCGGGACTGCGCTCAGATTTGAGTACCGGCACCGCCCAGCGTGAACGCATCGCTCTGCCAGACGGTTCGTCTCTGCTGCTCAACGCGCAAAGTGCAGTGAACCTGCGTTTCGGGGCACATAAGCGCGATGTTGAATTGCTTGATGGCGGTGTGATTGCCGACGTTCGGGCCAGCGAGCGGGATGCCCTGCGGCTGTGTTCTCGCCTGGGTACTGCGAGCATGGCCGAAGGACGCTGCATGATGATGCTCTTGCCGGGGGAGTCTCGTATCTGGGCGTTGAAGAAAAGCCTGCGGGTAACGCACATCAACGGCTCGGGTGCGACGTTGGCAGAGGGGCAGGGTGTACGGCTGACCGGCAGAGGTATCGAGCCGATCGGCAGGTCCGCGAACAGTGCTTCAGCGTGGTCGCAGGGCATGCTGGAGTCTCACGACCAGACGCTGGCAACGGTCATCGAGGCGTTGCGACCTTATCACCGAGGCGTGTTGACCCTCAGCCCCAAAGCTGCGCGACTGAAAATCTCCGGCGTGTTCAGCCTCGATCAAAGTGAACAGGCGCTGGCTGCAATGGCTGATGTGTTGCCGCTGCGGGTCGAGCATTTCCTGGGGGTCTGGACCCGTGTGTCCCTGAGCTGAGGTCCGCAAGAAAAAATTTTTCAATAGGCTCTTAATATTTCGCTGGCTCATCGCACAAGCAAGACAGTGCTGCGCCGTTTGCAGCTGTTCTGTCCTGACACCGGAGAGTCATTCACCCATGCGTCCTCAGTTCCTTTGCCCTTTGGCCATTGCTGTCAGCATTGTCGTTACGCCTGTAAACATCATTTTTGCTGCAGAGCCGGTCAGCGCGGCGGGACGCCAGATGTACGCCTTGCTCGCAGGTCCTCTGGAGGCGACGCTGATCGCGATCGGTCAGCGCAGTGGTCGTCAGGTGGTGTTCCTGCCGGATGACGTCAGAGGGCGACAGGCCCATGGAGTTTCCGGCCAACTGACAGCAGAGCAGGCCGTCGAGCAGGCACTGCAGGGCAGCGGACTGTCGCTTTTGATTAGTGGCAGCGGCGCGCTGAGCGTGCAGCCGGAAACCGGTGCGCTGATGTTAGGTGTGTCGAACATCGATGCAGTGTCCGATCAGGAATCGGCTTACGGTCCGGTCTATGGCTATGTGGCCAAACGTGCCGCCAGTGCGACCAAGACCGACACGCCACTGATTGAGACGCCGCAATCGATTTCCGTAGTTACCCGCGCCGAAATGGACGACCGCAAGAGTGACACCTTGGCAGATGCCTTGGGCTACACGCCAGGGTTTGTAAGCCAGCCCAATGGTTTCAGCCGGGTGGCGGACGATTACACCTTGCGCGGTTTCAACGTTGGCTCCGGGACTGGCGGTATTCTGCTCGACGGCATGAAATTGCAGTCCAGCGTCTACGATGGCGGCATCGAGCCGTTTGGTTTGGAGCGCGCCGAAGTGCTCAAGGGCGCTTCGTCTGTGCTGTACGGGCAGCTGTCGCCGGGAGGCATGATCAACGCCGTAAGCAAGCGGCCCACCGATACCCCGTTGCATCGGGTCGGCGTCGAATACGGTAGCCATGATCGCAAGCAGTACACCTTCGACCTGGCCGGCCCGCTGGATGAACAGGGTGAATTCTCCTATCGGCTCGACGGCCTGTGGCGCGACGCTGACACGCAGGTAGACCACATTCGCGACGACAAGCGCTACATCGCACCCTCTTTCACCTGGAAGCCGAACGACGATACCTCTCTCACTGTGCTCGCCAGCCACACCGAAGCACTCACCGGGCTGACGCCGCCGCTAACTTACGCCATGACCACCTACAGTCCAAACCCTGGACGCAAGATCGGGCGCGACGATTTTGTGGGCGAGCCCGGTTACGATCATTTCAACAGCCGCATCGATACATTGGGCTACGTGTTCGAACACAGCTTTAGCGACACGCTCAAAGTACGTCACGCCCTGCGCTACTACCAATCCAGGGTTTCCTGGAACTACCTGTTGCCGTTCAGCATTTCCGGTAACACGTTGAACCGCCGTTACAGCGAACGTGAAGAAACCTCCACCGGCTGGACCAGCGACAACAACGTTGAATGGAAGATCGACGCGGGCCGCTGGCGCCACACACTACTGGCGGGTGTGGACTACTACCACAAGACCTACGACACCCATCGCCACATCAGCGCCACAGTGGCGCAACTTGCTCCCCGCCTGAACCTCTCGACCTTTGCCTACACCGGGGTAGGGGCGAACACCGCACCCGAATCCGGGTGGGATATCCACAGCCGTCAGGTGGGTCTCTACCTTCAAGACCAGATCACCTTTGACGATCATTGGGTGTTTCTGTTGGGTGGTCGCCAGGACTGGGCAGAAAGCCGTAATTATTCCTTCGTCAATGGCGACCGTACGCCACGCAGTGACCAGAAACCTACCGGCCGTATCGCGCTGTTGTACCTGTTCGATAACGGCGTAGCGCCCTATGTCAGCTATAGCCAGTCGTTCCAGCCGGCCGATGTTGCCAACCCTGGCGTCGCGGGGACGTTCGACCCGATCGAAGGCGAGCAATACGAGGTCGGCATTCGCTACCAGCCACCGGGCAGCAACACGGTGCTCAGCGCGGCGGTCTACGAGCTGACACAGACCAACGCGATCACCTACAACGCCCTGACCGCGCAGTACGAGCAGTATGGCAAAAGCCGCTCCAAGGGGCTGGAACTCGAAGCCAAGACCGACCTGACTGACACCGTGAGCATGACGGCCAGCTACAGCTATACCGACGCGCATGTCTTGGAAGATAACGTCGTCACCAACATTGGCAAACGCCTTGAAGGGGTGCCTTACCACAACGCCTCGCTCTGGACGGACTATCGTCTGGCTGCGTTCGGTCTGCCGCAGGTCAAGATCGGCGTGGGCGCATTGTACACCGGTACCACCCGCACCACACCGACCGTCACTGATCGCAAGATCCCGGCCTACACCCGCTTTGATGCACGGGTCAGCTATGACATCGACGACCATTGGCAGTTGACTGCCAAGGCCCAGAACCTGACCAATGAGTCGTACCTGTCGTGCAATACCTCGTGCCGCTACGGCGACGAGCGCAGTGTCATCGGCTCTGTGAGCTACCAGTGGTGAGGCATGGCAGGCCCCAGCTGTCCGTTCGCTATAGGTTAGGGGTATTCTCAAGAATCCTCGCAGCGGTGATAGGCGGGTACGCCGTCACCGCGCTGTTCACCGCCTGCCTGGCCATCGGGTTGCCCCTTGTCGTGTTACAGCCTCGCGCCGAGACCGTGTTGGCAGCGACGTTGCCTGCCTTCCTGATTCTGTGCCTTGCAGCCATATGGGTTTTCGCGGCACGCTCGGCCAGGCGCGCCTGGCTGGGGCTGCTTGCCGCGATGTTGCTGCTCGGGGGCGTCTATGGGTGGTTGTCCGCCGTCTCCCTGCCCGGTGATGCGTGATGAAAGAAGGATTGCGTCAAAGCATGGCTTGGCTGCACACCTGGTCGGGGCTGGTTGTCGGCTGGCTGTTGCTGGCTATTTTCATGACCGGCACTGCCAGCTATTACCGCAGTGAAATCACCGCCTGGATGCACCCGGAAATTCGGCCCTCGGCGCCGATCAGCGAGGCCGCTTCACTCAAACAAGCGATGGACTGGTTGGAGCAGTGTGCGCCGGATGCCGCTTCCTGGCTGATTGATCTGCCCACGACGCGTCTGCCTGTGACTCAGGTCATGTGGCAAGGTGCAGGGGAGCGGCGTTACAACAGCGAGTGGCTTGATCCAGCCTCCGCGCAGACGCTAACCCCGCGCAAAACCTTTGGCGGAGACTTCTTTTACGGGTTTCATTTTCAGCTCAGCCTGCCGTCGCAGATCGGCCGCTGGATCGTTGGCGTTGCCAGCATGGCCATGCTCATCGCCATCGTCAGTGGCGTGATTATCCATCGGCGCATCTTCAAGGACTTCTTCACCTTCAGGCCAGGCAAGGGCCAGCGCTCTTGGCTCGATGCGCACAATACTTTGAGTGTGTTAGCGCTGCCGTTCCATGCAGTGATCACCTACACCGGGCTGATCACCTTGATGTTCATGTACATCCCGTGGGGCGTCGATCTGGTCTATGGCCCCGATCGCGCAGCGTTCTTTCGTGACATTCGCGACTTCAGTGCGCCGCAGGTGCCGGCGCTCGGGAGGGCCGTTTTGGCCTCGCCCGAAACCCTCATTCAGCAAGCCCGGCAGCATTGGGGTCAAGAGCATATTGCTCGTGTGTCGATCACTGCGCCGGGAGCCGTCAATGCCCGCGTCGAGCTGTTCAGGGACACCCTGGATCACGTCTCATCGCAGCCGCAACGGCTGGTGCTGGACGGCGTGGGTGGTGAGTGGGTCGGCACGAATCCGTCAACGGGGCCCGTCAAGGCTTTCTACGGTGTGATGTACGGGCTGCACTTGGCGCATTTCGCCGATCCGCTGTTGCGTGTGTTGTTATTTCTCAGTGGGCTGGGCGGCTGCGCGATGATTGCCACAGGGCTGCAGCTGTGGGTGGTCAAACGCAGAGGCAATTCAAGGCGTGGGGTCTATCGGCATATTGAAGGCCTGAACATCGCGGCAATGCTCGGACTGCCCACGGCGATGGCTGCGTTTCTCTGGGCCAACCGGCTACTGCCCGGCGATATGCCCGCTCGGGATATTCGTGAAATACAGGCCTTTTTCTGCACCTGGCTGCTAACGCTACTGCACGCTCAAATGCGGTTGACCCAACATGCCTGGCGAGAGCAGGCAATGCTGTGTGCGTTGACGTGTGGTGGTTTACCTGTGCTCGATATCCTCACAGGTCCCAATCCAATAAACGGGCTGAACCTGGTCTGCGGACTGCTGGGAATGAGTTTTGCGGTTGTGGCCTGGCGGCTCTACCAACCAGCGCAGCAGTGCATACCGCAAACTCGTGCGCCGGGTTCAAGGCCCCCCCGAAGCGAGAGGCATTCATGAGCCTGCTGACATGGAGCGCTTTGCTATACGCGGCCCTGACGGCCTTGTGCCTGTCGCTAAACAGACACTACCGTGACGTCTTTAACAACCGACCGATATGGCCCAGCCAGCGGGCGTTGCGTTGGTTGGGGTTCACTGGCATTGCGGGATCGTTACTCTTTTGTATAGCGAGTGCGCCAGATGGCCGATCATGGGTCATGTGGTTCTGCACATTCGCGGTGTTGAGCTGCACTATTAGCATGGGATTGGCTTATTTCCCGCGTTTCATTTCGCTGGCCGGGAAGACAGCGGTGACGGTGTTCTTAACGGCTGTGACCATCGAGTTTTCTTTTTGAGAGGTTTGACGCTGCACTGACCGTCCGCTATCGACCCAAAGCAGCCGCTCGACCTCAAGGCCTTTGCCAGTTACTAGCCGCGGAGAACGGACTTTACGTTAAATTCTGAGGCCCTTTCGGCTAGTGCTTCTCTGGACAGCCATAAAACAGCAGGGGAGATCGCAGCAGGCTGCGGGTTCTTGGCGGTTGGCAAGCCGCGATGCTCGAGCTGGGCGTGCCAGGCGAGGACTTGCGATCAGGTCAACACATGAAATTCATCGGCTGATGCAAAACCCGCAAAACCCCAAAAGTCTCTAGGTCATTTTCGCAGACTCGTTGTGTCCGAGGGTTGTCATGTTTGCAAACCACTGGACTGCGAGGGTACCTGGGCCAAATCTCGCCACTCGACCTATGTGAGCCGTCCCTACTCCAACCAACAATTGGACTGGTCAGGAGGCTGGGCCAACAGCGGGGCCAGAGCAATAGCAGAAACACATCGAAAAAAGCTTGAGGAAATGCATCGTTTAGACGAAGCTTTTGAGGCGTCTATCTGTAGCAACTTACCGTTCCCAGTTGTAATCCCTAAAAAAGAAAAGGATGTCGCCGTGAATTCCACGATAACCCCCAAGGTCTTTATTTCTTACAGTTGGTCCTCGGAAGAACACGAGCAATGGGTAGAAGAACTTGCTACAGAGCTGATTCAGGCTGGGATCAAGGTAGTACTGGATAAATGGGATTTAAAGCCGGGACACAATGCCTTCGCTTTCATGCAGCAGATGGTTAACGACCCTACTATAGATAAAGTTTTAGTGGTCTGCGATGAGGTATATTCTCGCAAAGCCAATGAATTGGGATCTAGCGGGGTATCTACCGAAACTCAAATTATTTCACCGATTGTTTATTCCAACGCACGCCAAGAGAGATTTGTTGCAGTAGTTACTCAGAGAGATGAGTTTGGCAAGGCATTTTTACCTACCTATCTTACGTCTAGCTTTTATCTAGATTTTAGTAATGCTGCCCAGAAAAGTGAAAGCTTCGAAAAGCTTGTTAGGTTCGTTTTCGGGCAGCCTGCTCATAGAAGACCTAACTTAGGAAAGCCGCCATCTTATATCACCGCCCCTAATACACCTTCATTGGGTACTACTGTTGCATTTAACCGAGCAATAAGCGCGCTGCGTGACGGTAAGAACTATGCTGACGGCGCTGTAGAAGAGTTTTTTAGTCGGTTTATTGAAGGGCTATCGGAATTCAGGGTTACATATGCAGGGGGTGATATTGAGAACAAGGCGGATCTAACCTCTGACAGTCTTGCTATGTTGCTTCCATACAGGAATGAAGCGGCGCAACTCTTCTCAGCTCTCGCGAAGTACGCCCCAAATGAGACAGCCGCTAAGAATGTTCACCGTTTTTTCGAAAATCTAATTCCATACATGTTTCCTCCCACTCAGAGTACCTACCACGATTGGGATGCCGATAACTTTAAGTTTCTAGCTAGAGAGCTTTACCTGCATCTGGTTGCGGCTTTTATTATGCAGGAAAAATTCATAGATCTAGACCAGATCCTGTCCAATAATTTTTTCGTAAAGGACGGTAATTCGCGGTTCCAGAACAGTCTTTGCGACTTCAGCGTGCTCTGCTGGGCTATTAATTCCTTGGAGTATAAGAATAAGGCCCAGCAAATGGGCAAAACCAGCCTGACTGCAACGATTCTAAACGAACGATCCGGAGTCTCTGGAATCTCTTTTCGCGATCTAATGCAGGCTGACTTTTTGCTCTATATTCGCAACCACATAAATTTGGTAAAAGGGTTTGATAGTCCTTCGGCTAGGTGGTGGCCTGATACTGCTGTCTATGTGGGACACTTTGCAGAAACTTTTGAAATATTTGTTAGAGCTTCTTCCGACCGTTACTACCAGCGGATCAAGCCACTTCTAGGAAATATAGACAGCACTCAATTCAAAGAGTTAATCAGGCAAATGGTAGAGGACAAAGTTCTGCCGCGATTTGGATGGGACACGTTACCGGTTGTCCAACTCACGGGGCTTGAACAGTTAGCCAGCCGTCCATGAATCAGTTGCGATCAAACGCACCGCGCGTTCCTTGGCATGGGAGCACAGAATTGGGCGTATCAGCACTGCCAAACGAGCCTGAATGCGATCTTACAGATGGCTCCACCGGCGTCCTCATGGGAATTTCTAGCATATGTTTAACCTTCTAGTAACGGCTCGAAAAGGCGCTTGGGAATCACCTGGCTATTTATACGACAGAAGCCGGTTCCTTGAATACACGAGTGATGACATCGCTGCGAGCTTCCAAGAACTCAAGGAACCGCAGCTAAAAGCTCTAATGGAACTGCCGTGCCTATTTGCTTACGAAGGCGTTCGAGAGTCAGTACGTGTGGGACGGCTCACAGTCAAATTGCGTGACAATGGAAGAACGATGTATGTCCAACCCTTGATTGATGAAAGTATACCGCCTATAGGCTTCGCGCTCATTGAACCGCTTCAGGACGCTCTAGATATTAGAGACTGGGAGATCAATCGCACACACTGGGCGATAAAAGATCAAGATCTCTTCGAGGTGTTACGATACGCAAATCTTATTCCAGGGAATTCAGAGTACTCAAAAATCACGAAAGCTGACCTACCGCCTGTTTCCAGGCCAGAATTTCGCGCTGACAGCGTAGGTGCTTTCATTGAGCACGTACTCCATCTCAATCATGGCGGTCGATCAGTCTTTTATCGAGGTCATTCAAACAGCAAAAAATACCGACTTGAGCCATCGATTTTCCGAAAAGATGAGCGTGGCAATTTTATCTACCGGGATGTCGAGGATCGGATGTATCGCGAACTCCTTGTCTCTAATTCTGTGGACTTTAGCGGCGATGTTTACACACTCGACCGTCTTGTACGGATGCAGCACTATTCACTGCCCTCTAGATTGTTAGATATCACGTCTAATCCACTTATTGGATTGTATTTTGCTTGCAAAAGCAATCCCGATGTGGAAGGCGAGGTAATCGTGTTGACCATGGAACAAGGCCAGATAAAATATTTTGACTCCGACACGGCTAGCTGTATCGCTAACCTAACGCGAGTTTCAATGGAGTCAAGAGACGCTATAGATTTCAGCAGTAATGATATTAGGAAGTTCAACAGGCAGAAGCCAATAAAGCAATTACTGCATTTCATAAAGGAGGAGAAGCCCTTCTTTGAAGGGCGATTGGAGCCCCGCCACCTCCGGTCTGTTATTTGTGTGAAAGGTAAGCACACCAATAGCAGGATCGCTTTTCAGTCAGGTGCATTTTTACTTTTCGGGGATGAGGCTTTTTTAGATGAGGACGGCACACCTGATATTTCTGTCAAGCGTATCGCAGTGACGAATAAAAAGGATATTTTACGAGAGCTTGATCAGCTTAGTATCAACGAAAGCACGGTGTTTCCATACATTGAAAACTCCGCTAGGTATATTGCCCAAAAATTCGCCTTTCGAGATGTTGATTCTTCTTCTTGCAGTGATGAACTGTGATACTTACCGATCATTCTAAAAACCGCAATTAGATCAATGCGATTTATAAATTTATCCCTATTGGCGTACGAATCGCCGTCTCGACATTGCCGGTTCCCTAGTTGCCGTTAGTATTTAACCTTGTAGGTCGGTGAATCCTCCGGCCGGTTCTCTCGCCGATCATAGATCTTGGTCGTGCTGATATTGGCATGTCCGAGCCAAGCCTGGACCTTGGCGATGTCGGCTTCGTGCTCCAGGGCATTGGTGGCTGCAGTTGCTCTGAGTCCATGGACCCCCAAGCCGTCGACCTCAATGCCGGCCTTTTTCGCGTGGGCTGCGACCACCGTATAGATGCCGTTGGCCGTGATGCCGGCACCTGTTAGCTTGCCCCGCAACGGTATGAACAGCGGCACCTTCCTGTCCACCAGATGATGCCCTGAGCTTTCTAGGTACTGGTGAATGCGGCCGGCCGCGACCGGATGCAACGGCAGGTATCGCACCTTGCCGCCCTTGCCATGCACCTTCAAATGCTGAATCCCGCGGCGGTCTTGGATGTCGCTCACCTGCAGCAGCGCCGCTTCTTCGCGGCGCAGCCCGTGATAAAGAAGAACCGCCAATAGCGCCCGATCGCGCAGCCCTTTAAGGGTCGTTTCATCCGGCGCCTCGAGCAGCGCTTTGGCCTGGTGATCACCCAGTGCCGGTGTCTTGCCTTCGTTGCTTTCAATCTTCGGTCGTTTTACCCGTGCACGGGATTGCCGCCGGCGATCGCATTGCTTTCCAGGAGGTGATCAAAGAGGCTGGCCAGCGCCGCCAATTTGCGCCGGATCGTGGCTCCGGCCAAACCGCGATGCTCGAGCTGGGCGCGCCAGGCCAAAACATGTGATCGGGTCACGACGCGAAATTCATCGGCCGAAGCCAATCCGACAAAACCACAGAAGTCCTCCAGGTCATTTTGGTAGGCACGTCGTGTTCGAGGGTTGTCCAGGTTGGCAAACCACTCGACCGCGGCCGGAACCTTGGCCAGCGTCTGAAATTCGACCGACGTGAGCCGACGCTGATCATTCCGATGGGCTTTCGTCAGTTCCTGCATAGCGTTCTCGTACTCGGCTCGTTCGTGATCATTGGCCATGGCTTCAGTCACGGAATCAGCATCAAATGCAGCAACCGCCTTCGAAACCGATAAACGGCAATAATTGGTGATAACGTATTTCTTACACCGGCAAGTAAGGCCAGCCTAGCCAGCTAGCCTGATTGATTGCGGGCAAACCTGCTCTGTCTCAGATGACCGCGTCGACCTCTGGAAGAACGTCTCTCGGCATGAACAGCGAAAAAGTTGTGCCGTGGCCTTCCTGGCTCTCAACCGTAAGGCATCCTCCCGCCTGGATGACATACCCGTAGACCATCGTCAGGCCGAGACCTGTGCCTTTTCCCTCTTCTTTGGTTGTAAAGAAGGGTTCGAAGATCCGCTCGATAAGCGCCACAGGCATTCCGGTGCCCGTGTCAGACACCTGAATTCGCACACACGATTGACCGGTTACCAGTAGGGAGCCCTTGGCAGCCATCTGTTCACTGACATCTACATTGGAGGTGCGAATCGAAATGGTGCCCCCTGCTGGCATCGCATCCCGGGCGTTGACCATCAGATTGAATACGGCGCTTTCCAGTTGGTGTGGATCGACCTTCGTCAGCCAAAGGTTGGACGCCAACTCAGTCTCATATAAGACCTTTGATCCCAAGCTTCCACGACCAAGCTCAATTAGCGAAGTGATTAACGGATTCACATTGATCACTTCTGAACCCAGCTTGTGCCGTCTGGAAAAAGCCATAAGCCGGGCTGTCATCGCACTCGCGGTCTGGGACGCGCGCAGTGCATTGGCCAGATGCTTCTTTGCATGGTCGGGCTTATCGTTTTTAAGGTAATGCTCAGCGAGACTTGCCGAGCCCGTTACGGCCGTCAGCATGTTGTTGAAGTCATGCGCGATGCCCGTGGTGAGCTGGCCTACGATTTCCATCTTCTGAGCCTGAAACCGATCGCTGATCATCTGGACCCTCTCTTCCTCACGCTGCCTAAGGAAGGTGACGTCCTGCACGCAATTAACGAAGCCGATCTGGTCTCCACCTTCGTCAAAAAGAGGCGTGACGTTTGCAATAACGTTGCGACGGCTACCGTCACGCCGCTCAACGATCACATCGACATTCAGTGCGGGCTCACCTGTGGCCAGAACCTGCACCATTGGCGTCTGGTCATGGGGCAGGTAGGTGCCGTCACCTGCATAAAGTCTGTGAGCGCCGCAGAACTTCACCTCGGGATCACCCTTGACTGGGGTCTCTCCCCAGATCTCTGCTGCTTTGAGGTTGTAAGCAACAACGACGGCATTTCGATCGCAGATATAGAGCCCGACGGGAAGGTGTTCAATCAGATCCTGGCTGTAACGAGCGTTCCAAGGACCTTGTGTAATCCGGCGATCAGAATTAAGCGCCATGGTGTACCTGTGCGTTGAGAAGCATGCAGCCGGATGGCCGACCTGCATTGTCTCAAGTTCCTGCAGGAATCAGGAAGCAGGAATCCTCTAAACTTTGCGATAGCCCTTAGCCCGTGCGTACAATTCACCTGGGTGCGTAAAGCGATGTGCTGATCCGCAAGTTAAATTCCAATATCGGTCGGGCCGCCGGTGAGGAATACCCGTGCCTGCGCCAAATACGCCCGCATCGACTGTTATCCCCCGGCCGCAAATCCTCACCAGCCGAGCATTGGCTGCGGTCGAGCGATTCAGTCATATCGAAGCCCTCAGTGGCGTCGTTCTTGTACTCGCCGCTATCGCTGCACTGCTCTGGGCCAACAGCTCGCCCAGCCTTTCCTATGAAACCTTCTGGCACACCCCAGTCGCCATCACCATCGGATCCTTTAGCGTGGGTCAGTCGCTGCACTTCTTGGTCAATGACGGCTTAATGACCATCTTCTTTCTCGTGGTCGGAATGGAGATTCGTCAAGAGATCCAAGACGGCGCTCTGTCGAACGCAAAGCTGGCAACGCTCCCGTTAGGTGCGGCACTGGGTGGTGTGCTAGTCCCAGCAGGAATCTACCTTGCTTACAACATGGGTACGGCGTCTGCACACGGTTGGGCGGTCCCGACCGCAACCGATATCGCGTTCGCCGTGGGAGTTCTTGCTCTGCCCGATGATGAGGATTGCAGCGATGTCGTCGATGATTGCAAGAGCCAGACGATCATGACCGATGTCTTGGAAATGGACGGGCATGAGGTCCAGGCGTTTTGCGAAGCTGATTCAGCCTGGAATCACATTCAGAGCTACGGCTTTAACGCCGATTTGCTGATTACCAACCTCAGAATGCCAGGGACGATCGATGGGATTCAGCTAGCCCTCAACGTACACGCGCTGCTACCACTGATGCCTGTGGTTGTGGCATCCGGGTTCCATGCCGCTGCTGATAGCTTGGACGGTGATCACGTGTATTGGCTACAAAAGCCGTACGGCCTTGATCAGCTGCGGGAGCTTTGTCACAAGCTCACTCCCCACAGCTGAGATAGCGAAGTGGAACGTCCGTACGCTTTGTTGCGTGCCGTCCACTGCTCTATTCAGGCAAGGCTGGGAAAGAAGGCTGGCACCTACAACTGTTTGGCTGAATTTTTTCCTCGGTTCTAAAGCTTGAACTGCCCAACCAGCGTGTTAAACGACATAGCCACCGGTTCGAGATCAGTATCGACAAGAACGTCGAGAAGACTTTCACCGCCGAGAACCTGATCGTGGCCGACGCGAACGCTGCACACATCGATCTGGTGGGTCTTGCCCCTGCCCATGTGCATCCGACGGGCTGACCCCAGAGGCTTGGCAGTGGCCTAGGTCTTGACACGCGTGACTCTTCAGATTTCCATTGCCCTGATAACGGCTGCAATGGGTCGAAAGCGGTCAGCCACGACCGGCCGCTTTCGACCCATTGCAGCCGGTTGTGACAGGTCTCAACCGACCCAAAGCGGACTGGGTTTCCCCAGCCCGCAAACTATGATCAGCTTTGGCAGAACCGAATTCGATTGCCGAATGGGTCGTAGACTTCCAGCACTTGCCCCCAGTCTTGCTGAACTATATCTGGTCGTCCGTATCCGTAGCGTTTGCCCTGCAATTCGTCGCGCAGCAGTTCGATATTTTGCATCGGAACAAATACGGTCGATCCCGGGCTCGCATCGCCATGATGTTCGGAAAGATGGAGTTGCAGGCCGTTTCGACTGATTCCCAGGTATAGCGGCAGATCTGCTTCAAATCGGTGCTCAAATTCGACGCTGAACCCTAGAAAATCAAGGTAAAACTGGCGCGCCTTGGCTTCGTCAAACATCCGCAATATCGGGATGGCTTTGTCGAAGCTTATAACGGGTTGGGCCAGCTCATAGGGAAGCATCGCAGACGCGGTGTTCCAGTCATTGAAGCCCAATTGATGTGCTACCAGTTCAAGCGCCGTTGAGTGAGACGCCTCTTGATTGCGCGCCTCAAGCGAGGCACGCAGCCTCTTGGCCATCTGCTTGGCTTGTTCGATTGAAAACATCGTTCCTCCTGTAACCGAGGCATTCTGGTGCTCGCATTGCCAAACCTCGATTCTCAAGAGTTGCGACAGGATTTGGGAGGAGAAGAAATGCTTTCACCTTTCCTTTCAGGAGCGAGCGGCGGGCAGCATCAGCCCGCCCAGATAATACACGGCGGCTCCCACCAGCGAAAGTTGTCTCGATTGCATGTCTCCGGCACGAATAATCAGTCTGCTTTGGGTCGAAAGCGGTCATCCACTGCCGACGGCTATCGACTCAAGCCGCGCTCAGCCCTTCGGCATCTTGCTGCGTCTTCACTGCGCGTAGCGGCATATCCGTTAAATAGGCCTCCGGACTTTGCGTGAAGTCTGGGGGCCTTCTGTGGAAGGCCACAACTGACTCACGAGAAAGCAGCTGCAGAAGGACGGGGATCCCAAATTTCCGTGTACACCAGATACATCGAGCAGGCCGGGCTATCCCCGGCCTATTTGTTGACGTACTATGTCAGGATTGATGGCAAATAAGCATTTAGAGTGAAGTATGCCCAAGGCGATCGTTATCGAAGATGAGCAGTTAGAACACGCTGTACGGGTCGCCAAAGTGAGCAGCCCGGAGAATGGCGGTCGTGATGCGGCGCTACTGCTTACATGCTTTGGCACCGGCATGACCGTGACAGAGATCTGCCGCCTTCGCGTGAGCGACTACCTGACAGAATCCGGCACTGTGCTGATCGACTCCCTGGTGCGTGCAGAAATCGCCTACAACCATCGCTCCAGGCCGTTGTGCTGGACCAGCAAGAAGTTGACTAATGCCATAGACGCGCACCTTGCCGAACGCCTCGCGCGTGGTCACGGCGTTTCAACCAGAGTGATGGCCTTTCGTGGACTTGATCCTGACTCGCCGTTGTTCGTGTCCGGTCGCACTGGCGAGGGGTTGAAGATCAGCGCTCAGAAGCGTGACGGTAAAACGTACTACAGCGCGAACCAGCTCAGCCGACTCTATACACGCCTGTTCAGCATGGCCGGGATCGAGGGGGCCAGCGCACAGTCTGGACGCCGCACACTTGCGGTCAAGTTGAAACGCCGCGGCATCGACTTACGGCACATCAGCGAGATATTGGGCATCGAGAGTTTGGAAGCGGTCAAGAAGCTATGCGCAGGTGATCCAGCCCGTCTGGGCGACATAGTGCGGAGAATTATTTGATGTTGGTTCAAAGATTGACCCCGGAGGATTTCAAAGCCGAGTACCTGCGCTGGAGGTGGAGCGGCAAGAAATCGATCACCCACTGTATGGCCGAGTTCTCTGATTATGAATAAGTTTCCGGTACCCGCCTTCGTACTCGCTGCGGTCGCTGACGCGGTAGCAGAGGCCGAAACTCACGCAAGCTTAGATAGCTTATTTATGTACGCAGAAGCACCTGGCGATCCTCCCGAGGGAAGCAAGCCGGTAAAGGCGCTTGACTGGTTGAGACGAGTAAACAAGGAGAGTGGCGACCGCGCGCTTTCGATTATTGGGCGAATTGTCGAAAAATATCTGGATGCCCCGGAACCCAGTGCCTCCTTTTGGCAACCCGAAGCTGCCGTTGAGGCGCATAAGTTGAGGGTGAAAAAAATCAAGGACGCGCTGGCCAGAGCTGGTTTCTCATATAGCTCTGGCGGAATTCTTAGCCATGGACAAGGTATTGCTACAAAATCTCTGGCAGAGCTAGTTAAGGCTCGGAACCTAGAAGTGATTGATTTTGAATTCGATCGGGCTCTGAAAAATGTCGTGGCAAGCCCAAGAGAAGCAGTATCAGCGGCGTGCAACATATTAGAAACGATTTTCAAAATTTATATTGAGGAACACTCACACCTCTCAATGCCAGCCAAGCAGGACCTTCAAGCAGTGTGGAAGGTCGTTAAAGCAGATCTTGGACTAGATGCATCGATCATAGAGGAGCGCGATCTTCAGGAGATTATTAGTGGAATCATGGCCACAGTGAATGGGATCGGTGCGCTGCGCACGCATGGAAGCTCAGCACATGGTCCGGTGAAGCGACCTTACAGATTAAAACCTAGACACGCTCGGTTAGCAGTGCATGCAGCACACACCATTGCCGCTTTCGTTCTTGAAACTTGGGACGAGCGAGCCGCAAAGGTGGAGGGATGATTGTAATAGGCGGCGATGACTACAACGGCGCGAAAGCGTGGGTCGCCATTGATCCAGATGCACCATAGGAAACCTAATGAATATCCGCAAATTGCATATCAAGGGCTACAAGAGCGTGGCCAATTTGGTGCTGCAGGACGTATCGCCACTGCTGGTGTTCGCTGGGGCCAACGGCTCTGGGAAGAGCAACATCGTCGATGCACTGGCTTTTCTCGGTGCGGTGGTCAAATTCGGCGCGCTACAGGCCCGTACGCAGTTTGGCGGTTTTTCACAGATCCATTGCTTCAAGTATCGCAAGGAGCAGCGCACGACGATCAGCTTCTCGATGGTTCTGGAGCTGGCCGGGAGTCTGTACGACTACACCATCAGTATCCATTCCTTGAACAAGGCACCGCAGATTGCTGAGACGCTAAAGGTCGATGGCCGCCTAGTGATCGACCGTCGAGGCAACGATACCAAGTTGCAACTCACCGAGGCGGACGGTTTGCAGAGTCTGCCGGATTACCCTAAGGATATGACCGCACTGATGCTGCTGGGGCAAAGCCCGCTGTATGTTTTTTTGGCTAACATTAAAGTGTTCCGTTTCGATCCGCTGGCGGCCAAGGAACCATCCAGCTCGACCACCGATACTAGTGAGCTGGACGCCCACGGTAAGAATGTTGCGTCCATGCTATCGGTACTGCAGAGAGATGCGGACTTTCGCGAACAAGTGCTGGAGTGGCTGGAGCTGATCGTGCCTGGCATGGAGAACGTCTCCACCGAGCAGCAGCGCCTTGATGGTTCTACGGTAATTACCTTTAAAGAAACCAGCACGAAAACTCGTTCCCGGCCAAGCTGGTGTCAGACGGCACCATCTTTGTGCTGTGCATTCTCACTGCTGTGCTCAGCCGCGCCCACAAGAGTGGTATCACAATCATCGAAGAGCCCGAGCGCGGTATTCACCCAAAGGCGATTGGTGAGCTGGTGCAACTGATGAGGGAAAGCGCCTCGGTCGATCATCCGATTTTTCTGACCACCCACAGCGAGTCGATCGTCAGAAGTCTGGAAACGCCGGAGTTGTATTTCGTCAGCAAGGCGGACGGCAAAACCCAGGTGCAGACAGCGACCAGTGCCTGTGTGGACAAGAAGCAAATCCCGCTGGATACCGCCTGGCTAAGCAATCTGTTTGACGGGGGGCTGCCATGGTGAAGGCAGGCTTTATTGTAGAAGGGGCCAGCGAAAGGATCGTGGTCGAATCGCCAATGTTCAGGGAGCTGCTACGCGCCTGTGGTTACGAGCTGATCACTCCAGTGGTCGATGCTAAGGGCGGTGGCAACCTGTTACCGCAGAACATCAATGCCTTCATCGCCCGGCTGGATACTGCCGGTGCAGAGCGGATCTTCGTGCTGACTGATCTGGAGGACGAGGCTCAGGTAGCGACGGTGCGTGAGCGGGTGGCGCATCAGCGTATCCACTTGCCTTCATCGCCGTGAAGGCACTGGAGGCCTGGTATCTGGCCGATAGCGTGGCGATGAATGCTTGGTTGGGTACGGACGACTTTCATGAGTCTAACCCTGAAGCTACTCCAGATAAACCTTGGGAGCGGCTCAAACAGGTCGCAGCGGAACGCGGTAAGCGCGGCCCTGGCAGCAAGGTGGCATTTGCCACAAAGGTTACTAAGTACTGGGGCTTTACTATTGAAAATGCCTCTGCGCATCCCGCCTGCCCTAGCGCACAAGAACTGATCGAATACTTCCGCACGGTGTGAAGAGTACTGAGCTGATACGTAGGAAGACAGTTAAAGGAAACGCAGAATGAAAGCCGTCATGAATGAGTCGTGTCCGTTTGTAGCCGGCTTACCCGCAGACCATTACGGGGTCCATATTGGGAACGAAATGGACGCTCGCCGCCTGCTCTACTTGGCTGGAAAAATTGGGGCTGAGAAGGTTACCAGGAGCGCTTCTAGGTACACCGAAAAATATCCGGGTGAGCGGATCTACGTTTCAACCCTGCTCAAACGATACGGTGTAAAGGTTCCAACGCAAGTCTATGCGCCAGTAAACGTTCCGCTTTATCGGGTGTATATGCTTCTTCATTTAGCCAGTTCGAGCATCAAAATCGGCTATTCAGGTGACTGGATACAGCGTGCCCTAGCCTTCGAATGCGAGTTCGACCTTGACCGCAGCATTAGCTTTTCCTTTCACGACAAGGCGAGCGCTCTAGCGGCCGAAAGCTACCTGAAGCGCCTGTTTGATTGGGCGAGAAAAGAGCCACCAGCAGTACCATATGGAGCTGGCGGGCGTAAGGAATGGTTCGATGCAGCCATTTACCACGAAGCATTGACTGTCATATCCACTTTCGAGACGCCAAAACCCCGCAAACCGCTGACGTTGAGAATCGCTCATGACTACGACATTGGCAGATCGCTGGGGATTGATGATTTAAACCGCGATATAGCCCACTGATTGTCAGATAAGGTCACGGCACAAGCAGAGTAGGAAAAATCGCTTCCAAAATGTTGCCGATGTGGAAAAAAAGTAAGCGTCCGGGCATCACGCCTTGCGTGATTAAATCGGTCGCCACTTATGCGGCAGCAACTGATCGATTTCACTCGCCCGCTGCGTCGGCAGCCGCGTAAGAACATCCTTCAGATATGCATACGGATCATGGCCATTCAGGCGCGCAGACTGGATCAAACTCATGATCGCTGCCGCTCGTTTGCCGCTGCGTAACGATCCTGCAAAGAGCCAGTTCTTACGCCCAAGAGCCCATGGTCGTATCTGGTTTTCCGCCCAGTTTTTGTCTATGGGTACAGCCCCGTCATCGAGGTAGCGCGACAGCGCTGCCCAGCGTTTCAAGCTGTAATCGAGTGCTTTGCTGATGGCTGAGCCTTCGGGCACAAGATCGCGCTGGGCGCTCATCCAGGCGTGCAGCATGTTCATTATAGGGACGGCCTTTTCTTGCCGTATTCGACGCCGTAAATCCGGTTCCAGGTCGCGGACTTCACTTTCGATTTCGTACAGCAACTGGATATAACGCAGGGCTTGCTCTGCAAGCGTGCTTTTATTCGTAGCGTGCAGTTCGAAGAATTTGCGCCGTGCATGGGCCATGCAGCCAATCTCGGTCACGCCAAGTTCGAAGCTGGCTTTGTAACCGCCAAAATCATCGCAGACCAGCTTGCCCCTCCAGTCTTGCAGGAAGTTGCGAGCATGCTCTCCGGCGCGGCTGGGGCTGAAGTCATAAACCACCGCTGCCACGTCCGAAAACTGGCTGGTGGCGTAGGCCCACACGTAGGAACGGTGAGTCTTCTTCGTTCCTGGCATGAGCATCTGTACTGGAGTTTCATCAGCATGAATAACCTGCTGCCCGAACACCACGTCGCGCAGCGCATCGACCAGCGGCTGCAACTGAACACCAGTCACACCCACCCATTGAGCCAGGGTTGAGCGTGGAATCGCCAAGCCCGCTCGACCAAAGATCGATTCCTGACGATAAAGCGGCAGATGGTCAGCAAACTTGGCGATCATGACGTGGGCCAGCAGGCCGGCGGTTGGGATGCCCTTATCAATAATCTGTGCCGGAACCGGAGCCTGGATCAGCGTTTCGCCGTCGTCGCAAACCCATTTGCCACGTACATGGCGTTCAACGGTAAATACGCCTGGCGTGTAGTCCAGCTTCTCGCTGACGTCCTCGCCGATGCGCTTGAGGGCACAGCCACATGAACAGTGAGTGTTGTCAGGTTCGTGATGGATCAGCGTGCGTGGAAACTCAGCCGGTAATGCAGTGCGCTTGGGCTTCTGCTTTTTCTCGGTCGCCGCTGGCATTGTTTGCAAGGCCTGAAGCTCTGCTTCAATCGCTGCGATATCGGTATCGATCAGGTCATCGAGCAAACTGGCTTGCTCGGGATTCATGTGCTCGCTGCGTTTGGCAAACTTCAAACGCTTGAGCTGGGCGATCTCGAAGGTCAGTTTCTCGATGACTGTTTGATCACGGGTGATTTTCTTGCCCATCGTGTCGACTTGCGACAGCAACTGCGCTGCCAAAGCACGCAGTTGGTCGGGGGACATTTGGTCGAGATTGGGAGAAGAAGTCATGCGCCGGATTTTGCCAGAGCAGGCGCTTCGCGGCGATAAACCGATAGGCTAATGGCAGCCGTTAAAGCAGTGTGATCGAGCCTCTAGAACCTGCGCGCTGCCATGGCAGACCCAGCACCAATGCCTGAAGTTGCTCGGGATCCAGTTCCATTTCAGAACCATGGCGAATGCAAGGCCAGTGGAACTTGCCTTGGTTTAACCGGCGCGCCGCCAACCATATCCCGAAGCCGTCATGTACCAGCACTTTCATGCGATTGGCGCGGCGGTTGGCGAACAGATAAGCACAGTGCGGCTGCGCCGCACCGAACACCGCGATCACCTTGGCCAATGCCGTCTCGGTACCGGCGCGCATGTCCATCGGCTCGGTGGCGAGCCAGATGGCGTCGATGCGAATCATCGCAAAAGGTCTCGAAGAAAGGTCGCGCAGGCAGCAGCATTTTCAGTGGGCCAGTTCACTTTGACGGTGCCTCGCGGGTGCTGTATTTCAACGCAGATGTTCGATGATGACAGGTGGGATTTCGCCCCAGCCAGCGACACGGGCAACGGAATAAAGGCAGGTTGCAGCGCTGTGCTTTTCTGCGCTTGCAGCCGAATCCATTTGTGGACGAGATTTGCATTGAGGTTATGGCTGAGTGCGACGCTGGCAATCGAAGCACCGGGCTGGGCACACTCTTGAATGACTTGGGCTTTGAAGGACTTGGAGTAGGAACGGCGTGTTGGCTGCATGAAATACCCGCTTAAAAGGCTAGAACTGGTGCCCACTTAAATTTAAGTGCACACCATGTCTTGGCTTTGCGGGGCTGGGTAGATGACTTGGCCGGACGCTTACGCCACAGCTTCTGAAGAGCAGGCCCACGTGGCTCGCGAAGTGGATCGCGCATTGATAAGCATCCGCAATCTTTCACTCCAGAGCAGCGAGGGCACGCAGCAGACCTTGATCGCCAGTAACGAACTGTCGCAGTTGGCAGTTAACTTGAATCAGATGGTAGCCCGCTTCAAAACCTGAAACTCCCATGAATCAAGTGCCAGCAGGCCATAGGTTTGCTGGTTCCAAGTTCCAGCATATCAATCAGCGTCACTAACACATTCTTAAAGCCGAGCAAAATTCGAGAGCTGGGCTAGAAGTCAAATAGATGCGCCTGAGGATTTGCGCACTGTTCCCCCCCCCAAGGGCGATAATTTACCCTCTCCGCCACCAGATCCTCGAAAACGGCGCTTCGTAGGCAGTGGCTACGCAGGCAACGCCTGTACAAACATTGCGATGGCTTGCTCGGCGATTTCTTTTTTCAGCTTCAAAGTCAGTTTTTTTTTGCCACAGAACACGCTGGGTGCCACCATTGGCAATGACACAGCGGAAGTCAGCATCCCGAAGAAGAGGCGTTCATTCGGGGCGACAATCACGCCTGCCGCTTGAGCCTTGGCAATGATCGGTTTTGAAGAGACGCTGAAGGGCCCGACAAGCTCGACGCTCAGCTTAGTTAATCGGTCTCCAGGGTTGCTGGCTTCTTGAATGAGAAATGCTGGGAACTCGGGCATTTCATATGAAATGTCAGCAAACAAACGAATAAATCCGATGATTGCATCCCTAGGATGGCTATCCACCTGAACGGCCAAAAGCCTTAGTTGTTCCAGATGGTGCAGTTGTCTTTCAGCAAGGTGCTCGACAACCGCGTTCCATAAATTCGCTTTGGAGCCAAAAATCCGGCCAACGAGGGCCATGTCAACTCCTGCGTCAGACGCCAGGGCTCTTAGCGAAACGCCTTCATAGCCGTACTTGGAAAAGGACTGAAGCGCTGATCGTAGCAGTGCCTCTCTACCGCTTGGCTCGCCGCTGCGGCGCCGACCGCGTGCCGGTTTGACTGGCAATGTCTCGTTCAACGAATTTCCTAATATGGGAGGAAGCTAGTGCGATACGTCTTTGAAGCCGTGGCCAATTGAGGCTCAACTGGCCACGGCTCGATCAAATGGTAACCAAAGGGATCAACAGGTGGCTATCATACTGGCCGCCCATGTGGATGACATGGCGACCCTGATTGCATGAGACGGGCGTCGGAACCCGCTGTTCCCCAATAGCTTTCGGCGAGGTGTCAGCTTTTCCACCATAGGAACGCACCGCGACCTTCTGCTTAGGATCGTAGGTGAAACTGTCCTGTGCTACCTCAATGGGCACCGCCCCGAAGCCCATATCGAACCGGGTGTCCATTGGCTGGTGAGCGCTGATGGTCAGGTATAGCTCCTCCCCCCGCTTGTACCGCATCGCCATTGGCCAGATCCCAATTTCGACAGGGACGACCTCCCCAGGCTTCAGCAATTGCTCACGCTCATGCTTCAGGTACGGTTCGAAATGAGTCGAGTTAGCGCTATCAAGCTCTCGTTGGGATACGCGCAGTAGGCCGGTTGCCGCCACTGGGCCCACCATGCCTTCACCGAGCTCGCGATTGTATGGATTACCTTCCGAATCGCGCTTCTCGACCGTGACTGACAGCTCCATGTCGTTTGCGCCCTCAGCCTCGACCCACAGACGAAGCTTCATGTAGCCGATAAGCTCTACATCCTGATCGAACCGATAGGTGAAATGGACGCTGCCTTTGGGCGCAACCTGATAGGTCGTTTTACCCTCATGTGGAGGCTTTTCCTCAATCAAGCCATTTGAATCATTTAAGTAGAGGCTTTTGGCTTCAACGCGCGTGGGAGGCCAGGCATCTTCCACCCTGTCAACCACATCGGTGCCGCTCGGATCCAGGACGCAAATGCGGACTCTAGGGGTGTCCTGCCATCCATTGGCCTCACCCTTGAGGTAATGATCGAAGAACTTCAGCAATTCCTGCTCATACTTTGGCGTATAGAAGTCGAGCCACTCATTGGTGTTGTTGACTCGCAGCCATTTATCTTTCGAACCCAGCTTGCGGAACCCTTCGAAGCTTCCATGTGTGTGAGCAGCGTTTGTATAGCTGGCTACAACATAAGTGGGCACCTGAATTCGTTCGAGCCGTGCCTTCTTGTCCTCCCAGTAAGGGCTCATCAACTGCTGCTCAATGATCATCCTGGGTTGATCTTCAATGTAGTTCTTACCAGCGAAGGTCTGGATGATTGCTTCAGGAAACGCGGGGGCTGGGATACCACCACGGTTTCCAGTTTCACGGAAATGATCACTGAAACCTTCCCAGGGAGCGATTGCGGCCAGATGTGGAGGTTTCTCCGCCGCGATGAACCATTGCGAAACGGCCAACCAGGAATTGCCAGCCATGCCGACCTTCCCCGAACACCACGGCTGCTCGGCACACCATTCGATGAAGTCATATCCGTCCTCTGCAAGCTGACGCCCCCAGTAGGAGATATTACCCTCAGAATTGTAGGCACCCCGGGGGTCTGGGTTCAACACTACATATCCCTGCTCAACCCAGAAAGCCGGATCGGCACCTTCAAATTTCTGTAGCTCCGACACCCACTCCAGCGGCACTCCAGCACGGCCGTGAATGTCGTCCAACCATTGGCCTCCTAGCTGCTTTCCATAAGGGCTCCACGAGATCAGCGCAGGGTACTTCCCACTCTTTGCGGGACGGAACACATCCACATACATCGTCACGCCGTCGCGCATCTTCACCGCGACGTCGCGCTCTAGAACGATATCCACCGGCAATGGCTTGGCACCGGCACGTCGGACTGAGCCCTCAGGCAGAACGACTTGGCCGGGGGAAAACCCCATATACCGGGCGCGGGGAGCCTCTGGAGGCATAGCTTTACGGTAAGGAACTGGCAGACTCTTGTTGCCATAAATTCGGGTGGGAAACGTTTTTTTCATGACGTCATCTCCAATGGTGGTGGCTCTAGCAACATTGCCGAGAGCAGACATGAAGGCGATGCTGACTGCACCTGCCAAAACTGTGCGGCGAGGCATTATCAGCGCGTCAGAAAATATATTGTCCTTCAACTCATGCATCCATAAATCATCGATTGATGATTTATACTGGACGCTTTCTCACACCCTGTCAAAGGTCACCTGACGAGGCGCCGTACGGCTCAAGGCGTGAAAAAAGGAGAGTGCAAACCTGTTCCATAGCGCCAAGGCACCCTAGTGCAATCAGCGTAGGACGGGATGAGCATAGCCAGGAACCTATAACGATCTCGTTCGCCCAGAAATCCGTAATGACGGGCAGTCAGACAGTGGAGGAGTGCGCACGTGCAAACTTGGCCGCCTCGATCCTTAAGCCGCCTTGCTGGTTGATACATGGCTTAATTTCTAAAAAAACTTCGTATCGGGACTGCCTCAATGTCCGTATCGCCCTTGGTAAGGGGCGGTACAGGCGTTGCGCCAAACCTTTAAAGCAAGCGTTAGGGCTCTTGGTCGCGTTGGACGAGCAGGACTGAGCTAAGCACCTATCACCGCTTCGATTTGAGATTTGCATTGAATAAGCGCATTTTTCAGTTCTTCAAAATGGTCTTTGAATCTGAGCGCCGGTACTGCCAAGGCCAACGCATACTGATCGACGAATCCGGTGCGCAGTGTCAGGCCTATGCCGCACACCCCACGCGCATGCTCCTCCCTGTCGATAAAGCATCCGGACTTCGCACCGACTACCAAGTCAGCCCTCAGTGCATCAATGTTCACAAGAGTCTGTTCAGTGCGTTTTTCTAACGAAAACCCTGTCGACAACATCGCAAAGACATCGTCGCTTAGCTGGGCCAGCAACGCTTTGCCGTGGGCCGTGCAGTGAATCGGAAACGCAGTACCTATTGCAGAAACAACCCGCAGTTCCTGATCTGACGCGTACTGGTCAACCAAAACAGAATGGGTACCCCGGTAGATGCATAAATCGACCGTTTCTCGGGTGCTACGCCCAAGCGCTTCGATGTAAGGACGAGCAATGCCGATTACGTCTTTGTGCGCTGACGCCGCCAAGCGCACCAAGGCAGGCCCAAGTCTCACTCCGCTTCCATCAGTGCTCACCAGTTGCTGTGCTTCCAGCGAGCTGACCATCCGATGAACTGTAGTCTTAGGTAGATCGCAGGCCTGGCTCAACTCTCCGAGGCTCGCGCCGAACGGAAACTTTTCAAGAGCCGTCAGGATCGCTGCGGCACGGGCGATCACTTGCTTCCCAGACCCTTCTTTCTCTTGACTCATCTATAAATTCCCTACCAAGCAATCATCTCGAAAGCATACCTCATCCTTCATCCATGACCTCCCTATGCCACGGTCGGCCCGCAGCGCGTTATCGATAAGGTTATCCGGCGGTTAAAGCTTGACAGCTCAAGCTTGAGCGATGAGCATGTTCCGCTCAGTGGTTTTATAATCCACCATACGGAACGAGTAAAGCATGACTTCTCACACTTCCACCCCGTCAGCCTTAGCTGCCTTCACACTCCTTGCGATTGCATGCCTCACAATTATGGTGGGATGCGTAATCGTCCCTGGCCTTCCTAGAATTGCTGAAGAGCTCGGGATCGATCACGGGGTCGGCCTTCTCGTGACCCTCCCGGCGCTAGGCGTAGTACTGTTTGGGCCTATAGCAGGAAGGCTTGTGGATCGATTTGGGCTGTATAACTCCTTGATGGCAGGGCTGATTGCCTATGGAGCGCTGGGGATGGCTGGGGCCGCAATACACGGCCCATGGGCTGTATACACCGACCGCCTCTGTCTCGGTGCTGCTACCGCAGTTATCATGTCGAGTGGTACAGGATTGATTTCCGCGCTCTACACCGGATCCGCACGCCTAACCATGATTGCCCGACAGGGCATGTCGATCGAATTGGGAGGGGTTGTATTCCTGTTCATCGGCGGCTTGCTTGCAACGATCGGATGGGCTTGGCCATTTGTGCTCTACCTGGTCGCTTGGATTTTCGCCGCGATGTTGTTTTGCTTCGTCCCGCGCCTACAGCACAGCCCGCAAGAGAGAGGCGATGAGGGCGGCCGTGATGCGGCAGTGCCCCAATCATTGAAGATAGTGTTCACAGCTGCGGTTATGTCAATGCTGTGCTTCTTTACCGGCATTATCGTGCTGCCAATCGCTCTGCGTGAGCTCGGACTCAATGAAGCCCAGACCGGGTATTTTCTGTCATTTATATCGTTGATCGCTGTCGGCGCCGCCGCCATGATGCCCCGATTCGTCAATAGGATTGGGGAACACCGCACCATTGCCATAGCGTTTGCTTGCTACGCGGTAGCCCATGTCGTCTTCGCTATAGGCGATGGATTGTCGATTTATCTAGGGGGCGCGATCGCGCTCGGCGCGGGTTTCGGACTGTCAGTACCCTTGGTCAACCACATGACGATTGAGCAAAGCCACAGCCAGCTACGCGGCCGAAACCTTGCCTATCTGTCGATGGCCATCTTCTTCGGTCAGTTTATTTCCGCCGGTATGGATCTCATCCCTGGTAATCCCGAGGTCATTTTTTCCAGTGCAGCGGCTCTGGGGTTGGTCAGTGCAGTACTCCTACTGGCCGGCCACCAGCAGCAACGTGCCCACTTGGGTTAAGAGACTTAAGGGCTAAAAAGTAGGCACCCGATGGTGCCCACTTTCAACGAGTACCCATTGTCTATTTCGTATGGTCTATCACGATCTTCCCAAAATGTTGGCCGCTCGCCATATGTCTGAAAGCGCCTTGTAAATCCGAAAGCGGAAATACGGTGTCGATCACTGGCTGCAGTTGATTTGCCTCAATCGCCTTGACCATGTTTTCAAGATCTTGCCGGGAAGCTACGGTGATGCCCTGCAAGCGAATCTGCTTGCCCATCATCGCCGCCAACGGAACATAGCCACCAATCCCTGTAAGCACGCCTATCAATGCGATAGAGCCGCCCACACGAGATGCTTCGATGGACTGGGCCAACGTTCCCTGCCCGCCGACCTCAACGACATGATCAACTCCCACCCCTCCACTTAAAGCCCTGACGCGCTGCCCCCAGTTCTCATCCTGCGAATAGTTCACGCACTCGCCGACACCCAGCGCACGAAGCTTTTCAAGCTTAGAATCAGCTGACGATGTACCGATAACCGTTGCGCCCAGCATCCTGCTGAACTGCACAGCGAATATCGATACGCCGCCGGTTCCCAGCGTTAACACGGAGTCCCCCGGTTTGACCTGATTCTCGACCACTAGCGCACGCCAGGCCGTAAGAGCCGCGGTCGTCAGCGTTGCGCATCCGAAGGCATCAAGGTTGCTGGGCGCATGAACAAAATGTGAGGCCGGTTTGGTCACAAAAGAGCAAGCGAAACCATCTACGCCGTCACCTGGAACGGTAGAAAATCCAGGTACTTTTTGTCGACCTGAGTTCCAAGATGGGAAGAAGCAACTGATGACGCGGTCTCCTGCCTGGAATTGAGTTACACCGTCCCCTACTGATTCCACTATGCAGCATGCGTCAGAAAGCAGGACGCGGCCAGGTTCACTAGGCAATCGACCCATCACGACATTGTAATCATGCTGATTCAACGAAGTGGCCAACACCCGTACCGTGATCTCTCCCGGACACGGTTCACTCTGGACGGATTCGTTATCCGAAACGATGTGTTCGATACCGGGGATCTTACCCAGTCGGAAAGTCGGCATGGTGCTTCTCCTAAAATCAATGATGTCAGGGGGGCGATTCCCCATTTTAGATGCTGTTGAATGTCGAGCGACAAGCCCCTCCATCAAGGCTTTGAGCAATCGGCTTCAGAAACCTGTTCCCCTTTGATAATCCTTGAATAGAGCAGCGCACTATCTTTCGGAGTTCTTTTCTGTGTGTCGAAATCGACGTAAATCATCCCGAACCGGCTGCCGTAGCCGCTGAGCCATTCGAGGTTATCGTGGCTAGACCAGACGTGGTAGCCCTGTACATCTGACCCTGCCTCAATCGCCTGCTTCATAGCGTCAATGTGGGTAACCAGATATCGGCATCGGTTGACATCATGCACTGAGCCATTAACCAGCGTGTCCTCGTCGGGGAAGCCGGCACCGTTTTCAGTGATGAATACGGTTGGGTTACCGTAATCGGAGCGGATCCGATCGAGCAGAAGGCGAAACTGGTCTGGTCTTACTGCCCCATTGAAAGCTGCTCGAACTCCGGCCGGAATCCACATTTGGGGATTGTATTCACTGACACCTGCCGTATGCCGAACGTACAGCGGCGAGTAGAAATTAACGCCTAAATAGTCAAATTTCGCCGCACCGATCCGCTCCGCATCTCCCGGCTGCACATCGATAGCGAGGCCTCTACTGCTGGCAAGATCAAGAACGTCCTTTGGATAATGGCCTTTGTACATTGCATCAAGGAACCAGCGATTCAACACCCCATCAGCGAGCTTAGCATCGCGCTTATCCTCAACAGACGCTCCATCACCTGTCAGCATGGGGAATAGCGGCACCGCTAGACCCAGTCGACCTTGATACCCGCTCGCCGCAAAGCTTTCTTTGGCGGCAGCGGATGCAAGCAGGATGTGGTTGAAGACCTTAAGTGCTTTTTCTAGGTGAGCCGCATCAGGAATGATCGCTAGCGTCCCTGGCTTACCGGCCAGCCGTTCTTCAGCCATTTCTTGAGTGGCGCGCTCAACGGATGGCTCGTTGACCAGGACGAACAGGTCAACCTGGTCGTGGAAATTCGCAAATACCACGTCTGCGTATTTCTTGAACCAATCCACGGATTTGCGATTAGCCCATCCCCCTTCACGCGACAGGCTCGCAGGCATATCCCAGTGGTAGAGGGTGAGCATCGGTTTGATTCCCGCTGCCTTGAGATCGGTAATGAATTGACGATAGTGTGCGACAGCTGTCGGGTTTACTGGCCCCAAGCCGTCAGGAATCAGTCGAGTCCAGGAAATCGAGAAGCGATAGCTCGTTAACCCGAGCTTCTTCATCATGGCGATATCTTCAAGGTACTGGCTGCGATCATAGAAATTGATTGCCGTGGCACCAGAGACGCCCGGCCCAGCGAGGCTATGATCATCGAGGTAAACATCCCAGATGGAGGGGCCACGATTATCCACTCGCGTAGCTCCCTCCACCTGATAAGCAGCTGAGGCAGCCCCCCACCAAAAAGGCTCCGCGCCCTGCGAAACGTTTGACGTCAATGAAAAGGCAAGAGGAATTAAGGCTGCTAAACGAATCATTATTGGCGTCCTAGGGTCTGGGCATCATTATTGATGTAATCGATCAGTGCGGAACCCCCATTAAATCATCATACGATGACTTGGCGCCAGGATCGCTCGATCAAGCACTCGCCAGAATTACCGCGTTCTACCATTTTGCCTTGCGCGACCTCTATAGCAGCCAAACCGGATGATTTTATCGCGGCGTTATCCAGGCCATGCAGGGCACGCAGGCCGTCGAATCAGAGGCGTATCTGTTTCTTCAGGTTAAGGAATAGAGCAGATTACCGCCCTTCAGGCACAAGATCACTAATGCGCAGCGGCATCCAGAAGTCGATGGTGTACACCATGCTCTAGGGGGAGCCGTGCTCGATGCACTCTGCACTCGATACTACAACATTTATTATTGATCGCCATTTTCTTCAAAGTAATCGATTTGGAATGGACTTCCAGGGTATCCAGAAGGCCAGTTTGTGAGGGCTAGGAAAAAAAATACGACTCCTTGCAGGCAAAATATTATTTCTTCCATAATTGTATTGGCTCTTCGTAAACAGATGGAAAAGGACTATTAAAGTGATGTGTGCCGCTTCATCTTCAGATAAATCGTACCGTACCGTACGGTACACTTATGAATTATAATATTCTCGGCTTTTTGGAGTTGTCAATGCTTTTTTTAGGTCATAAGGAATGAGGGCTAGAACAGAATCACGCCGCAACGCGATCATCGATGCTGCTGCCAGCGTATTTCTGGAAATGGGCTATGAGGGAGCCGCGATGAACGAGGTCGCACGAAGAGCTGGTGGTTCCAAGACGACGCTATACAGCTATTTCACCTCCAAGGATGAACTGTTTGCCGCTGTAGTTGAGTGCTATGCCATGTCTCATTTGTCTAGCGCGGTGTCGATGTTGAATGCTGACAGTCAGGATGTGCAAAGTCTGCGATGCTTGCTTTTACGCTTTGCCGAGGGCGTCCTGACGGTAGTTACCAATGATACTACCGCCCTTGCGGTCTATAGGATGGTAGTGGGCGAGTCGGGGCGCTCCAAGGTCGGCCAGATTTTTCATGAATCTGGGCCACAGCAATGCGTTGATGCTCTATCTGAAGTGCTGAGCACTGCAATGCGCCGCGGAATTTTGCTCGAGGAGAATGCGTCATTGCGAGCATCGCAACTGCTGTCGCTCATAACGGTGGAATGTGAACAACGGGTGTATCAGATTGCACCAGAGCCGGTGACGCTGGCACGAATCAAGCTCATGGCCGCGTCAGCCATTGAGATGTTCATGGGTGGCGCAGTGAAAAGACTTTAGGCGAACATTGAAGCGTTGTTACTTAAGTGTGCTGATCGATATCTGCGGCGTTCCTGGATGTCGCTCACCTGCAGCAGCGCCGCTTCTTCACGGCGCAGCCCGTGATAGAGAAGAACAGCCAATATCGCCCGGTCGCGCTGCCCTTTAAGTGTTGCTTCATCCGGCGCTTCGAGCAGCGCCTTCGCCTGGTGATCGCCCAGTGCCGGCGTCTTGCCTTCGTTGCTTTCTATCCTGGGACGTTTTACCCCATGCACGGGATTGCCACCTGCGATCGCATTGCTTTCCAGGAGGTGATCAAAAAGGCTGGCCAGCGCGGCCAATTTGCGCCGGATCGTCGCTCCCGCTAAGCCGCGATGCTCGAGCTGGGCACGCCAGGCCAGAACGTGCGATCGGGTCACCACACGAAACTCATCGGCCGAAGCCAAACCGACAAAACCGCAGAAGTCTTCCAGGTCATTTTGGTAGGCGCGTCGTGTTCGAGGGTTGTCCAGGTTGGCAAACCACTCGACTGCAGCGGGTACCCGAGCCAAATCCTGAAATTCGACCGCCGTCAGCCTACGCTGATCGTTCTGGGCAGTTTTCGTCAGTTCCTGCATATCTATCTCTCTGTTGGCACCGTCACGATCACTAATGGTCATCCCAGTCACAAAAACACCGCGCTAAGCTTTCAGCGTACGAAGATCGGATAAACGGTAATAATTGGTGATAACCTATTTTATTGGTAGTAATTCAGGTCGACACAGTTCGCTCAGATGTTGATTACCGACATCAGAAAGGGCCGCTTTTGGCTGATAGCAGCTCCCAGGATGCGCTTCACAGGTAACGCTCGTTCGTTGCCGGACCGTTACGTCAGCAGCTAGCCCCTCCATGCGCATCGAGGCAAACGGATACCAGTTCGGGACGCTACAAGCGCACTGGAGATAAGGGATCCAGCATGACGGAGAGCGTTACGAGGTCCATCTCTGTGAATGTTGCTTCTTTCAGGCCCTGGCAAATCTCAAGGAGCAGCGGCGGCAGAACAGATGTGCAGTGATGACCTGGCGGAATACTCCAGCGATCTTGGCCTCGTTGCCAGGAACGACTTTTTCAAGGAGTTCGGTCGCTAATCTGGGCGACTGGTGGAGCATGTTCGGTTTGGCAGAAGGGTGTGGTCGAGTCCGACCTAGGGGGGGCATATGAAGGGGCACCGAAAGGCCACGACCGACAAGTGGATGCTTCGCGATCAGTTCATCCGGGAGGCCCGGGCCAGTAGCTCCTCTAGGCCCGATGCCGGTCGTTTGTTAGACATTGCGGCACAGACGCTGCTTGATGAACCTGTCGGGATACTCGCTGGAAGCCGGAATGCCGCTGATAAGGAGCGAGAAGTCATATGACTGTTGGCGCCGATGTCGAATTGATCCAGTTACCTAGGTATCGCTGACCCATTTCGTCTTTGGCGAACCGTTGCCTTTGCCGAATTTGTCCAGATTACGAGGGGGGCGGTTGTGCGTGAGCGCATGATCAATTCGGCGTTAGCATCAACAAGCATGGATCTAACGGTCTCTACTACCCGCCTATAGCCGCCAGTTACGGACGGCTCATTTCAACAATCAGCTCCGCTGTGGGATGTGCCCCCCCGGTTTGACGCCTAGTCAACGGCAGAGGCTAATCACACATCTGCTGCGTGGCGCCATAGAAAGGGCTTTGACCCAACCTTGGGACTCAGGCGCTAGCCCTTAGGTTGTTCGATTCTGTAGCCGAGAAGCAATACGCCGAAGGGCTCCTCGTAGCAACAACATTTCGTCTCTTATATGAATGCTGTTCAGTGTCCGAATAGCGTAGATCGGTTGGTTAAACTGATACAGTGAATATCTCATGCTGGTGAACGACGCATCTCTCCAGTTTGAGCTGTTGGCTTCTAAACAAAAATATCCACGGGGTTCTTCATTCATACCCACGAATTTGGCCGGCTTTTACTCTCAGCACTTCCTGCGCTCTCCCACTATCCAGAAGGTCCAAGTAGTGTTCAGATGTCATGCAGCCTATAAAGGCCTCAAGTGGAAAAGCGTTGTACGGTACGCCCCCCGAGCTTGAAGGTTTAATTTCTACGCCAAGTTCTCGATTTATGATCTTGGGGACATCTAAATGCATCTGCCGAAGATTTATTTCTTTGGAATATTGTACCCACGTGCTGTCGTGTACTAACCATCCCGCAATATCCGGCTCAACCATCTCACCTCGATAATTCAGCAGGCCTGCGATAAATTTAGCATATTGATGCTCGCGCGAGCTATGGTATTGCTCAAAGCGCTCGTAATTTCTACCACAAAACCCTAGTTTGGCAATTCCATGCTTTCTTATCGGAACGGTACAATAAGGACACTCTTCAAGTAAAGCTGTAGCATGCGTGCTACAGAGCCGTACAAAGGCCTCAACATGTCTCGTGTGTACAAACGCACATCCGTGAGCCTCATAATCTTCCCTCACACAATCAGGGCAGATCCTTGTCCACTTTGCTGGGGTGACATTAATAATTGTTCGCGTACGGCCTAGTGCCGAATACAGGGGGTATAATGTGTTGTTTTTTAGAACGTGTTCTTCGATGTTATATTTAGTAAATAATGGCGGGAATTCGAATTCTGCCTGTTCGCGCCATTCCGTTCGAAGAGTTCTAGAATTTCTGCTTAAGCCGGCAGGTCCCCTAGGGGCTGACTTAATATAGAACTCATCAATCGACAAAGGTTGGATACCGAGTAGCTCATTTCCTCGTTTTAGCGCTGAGGCAATGTACTCACCTGGTAGCGGTGAAAAAATTCTCATATCAAGTGCTCGTTGTCAGGCGCGATAGCATATTCGCAACACGTATCATCCTATGTTACCGCACCTGACCATCCCGCTCTCAATAGCTGGTGCTGCCGGAGCGCTTTAGGCACGCATTGCGATCCGCAAGACGAAAACAAGACCAAAGCTGATAAGGTGCTGATCCACGAGCGAACTTCGGTAGAGCAGGCTAAGCTAGAAAAATTGTCTCAATTGAAGCAAAACCGATGGCTACAACATCCGCGTGCTCCCCACGGCATCAACAATCGGCCCCGAAGCCGACTGACTGTCTGACTCAGGCCGATACCGAGCTGCTGAGCGAACTGGAAATTTACCGACTGGTGAAGGAAGGTTTCGTATTGAGGGACGTTGAGACGATGCTCGCGCTTTCGAACCTCTACTCATCAAAACAGGTAGTGGTTCGGATCCTAGGCAAATCCAAGCGTACGATCCGCCGCTTAGGTCTAGTAGAATCATATCGCCTCAATCCCTATCAAAGTTCAGTAGCTTTCCAGTACGCGAAGGCCCTGGAACATGCGATAGCTGTGTTCGGTACACAGAAATGTGCTGAGGAATGGCTTGGCCGACCGTGCAGGCACCTCGCGGACAATCTACCCGTCGATCTCCTCGATAATTCTCTTGGATTTCAGGTCGTTGAAAGCTACTTGGCAAGAATCGAGTTGGGGGTTTATCAGTGATTTCTCACACTGCCGTCCGGAAATTCTCATGAAGCGATTTGGGGAGAGCGCTCAGCGGATTACGGTCGATCGGACACGGGGCTGATTTGATCGAGTTCCCGTGTACTTGGTGGATGACTGCCGCCGTTTTAGTCGGTTTGCTGAAGCCACGTACATCGGGGCGCTCGGCAAAGTACGGTGACTAGGTAGAATTGATCCCTTGGCTGATTCCGATTCCATGAGGCCACGTCCTGCCCTGCGTACAGCTAACTCCGGTGGAACTGAGGTTGAGGCGGGTGATCCGACTCCCGCCTAAGCCTGGTATCGAATGAAAGAGCGCCGAGCAGACGTTTTTTTCTGAATCTGTAGGTGTTTGTGACAACCTTTATTGTTCAGAAAACACCGTCATACTATGACTTCAGAGGGTTTGTGACAGCCTTTATTAATTTTCAGTTGTTTTTTCGCAACTGAAAGCCACGAATTCCGTGGGGGCATGTGACAATCTTTATTCTTTCGATCCAGCTGGTTCTTAGGGAATCAGCGCAGTCGCAGATTGTTAATGTGTAGGCAAAGGAGGGCCTACACGTTGGACCGAATGCTTGATCTGCACCGGCCATCAGGCTGCTGGCCATGCTTCTCAAGGTTTCGCTCGCCGCGTCGATAGCTTCTCAAGTCAATGCGAGCGGCCTCCATGTTCAATACCCGGTTAAAAGATAAAATCCAGCAATTGGAAAAACGGCTGGGGGCTCTTGAGCAGGTCAAGGCGACGCTGGATCTCGAAACCGTGTCGGTCACCCTGGACGCGGCAGGCGTCATCCTTGAGGTGAATGCTCTGTTTGAAACAGAGCTGGGATTCACCCAGGCCGAGTTGTCCGGTCGTGCCCTCCGTGAGTTCAGTCCTTCAGAGCTGAGCGGAGACGTCCATCAGCGCCGGGCTCTTGATGCTGTTGCCCAGGGCAAGCATTACAGCGGCACGTTGCGTCTGTGCAGCCGTGAAGGTCGACACGTCTGGCTACGGGCAATGGTCATACCCTTCGCAGGTGACAGCGGGCGGGTCGAACGCATCGTTTTGTATTCAAGCGTGCTGACGAGAACCATTGAAGCCTCCAGGGAGAATGAAGCGCTGGTGGGGGCTCTGATGCGCTCCACTGCCGTCATCGAGTTTTCTCTGGATGGGTTAGTGCTGGCAGCCAATCAGAATTTTCTGGACGCTATGGGCTATACGCTTCCCCAAATCCTGGGCAAGCACCACCGAATCTTTTGCATGCCATCCGACGCTCAGTCGGAAGAATATGATCGGTTTTGGCAGACCCTTAGACAGGCATCCTATGTCGCGGGAAGGTTTTGCCGAGTGGATAAACATGGCAACGAGGTATGGCTGGAGGCTTCCTACAATCCAATCGTGGATGCCAATGGCAAGCTGTACAAGATTGCCAAAATAGCCACCGTTATCACCGACCAGGTCACCCGTGAGCGCGCTGTATCCGAAGCAGCCGGCATGGCCCACGGCACGTCGGTTCGAACCAACGCCAGCGCAGAGCAAGGTCGCGAAGTCATCCAGAACACCGTGACGACCCTCAATACGCTTTCGGCGTTGATGGAAGATGCTGCCCATGGCATCGAAGCCCTTGATGCCCAGAGCCAGGAAATCGGCACCATCGTCAAAACCATCGGCAGCATCGCGGACCAGACCAATCTGTTGGCCTTGAACGCAGCAATCGAAGCCGCACGTGCCGGTGAACAGGGTCGGGGTTTTGCTGTGGTCGCCGACGAGGTGAGAAACCTGGCCCTTCGAACCACTAAAGCAACGGCGGAAATCTTCGAGGTCGTGAAAAACAATCAGGTTCTGGCGTCCAGCGCCGTGACCATGATCGGTAAAAGCAGGCAACAGGCCGGGGCGGCACTTGATTTAGCCAGTGAGGCGGACGAGGTGATCAAGGACATTCAACAAGGTGCCAACAGTGTTGTGGTCGCCGTTGAGCAGTTCTCGGGTCAAGCCGAGCAATAATGATTGCTGCAATGCTTCACGTCTGCACCTCTCAGTGACCCCAAGGTAAAGCGCGATCCAGGTGATCCTTATGCTCGATGCTCTCAAGCAGTCCATAAACGATCTGCATAAGATCGACCGGCCCAGGCTTGAAGATGAGTGTGACTCGCTATTCAGCCGGATCGAGCAGGCACAAACAGAAGGCACTGTGACTGGCGAGCAGGCCACACAGCTGTTCTATGATGTCCGGAACGAACGTTCAAGGTGCTTTCGCAGCGCAGGCCAGCGGCGCATCGCAGATTCCCAAGCCGACGGAAAATCGTGCGAGTCGTAGGCACCCACACATAAAACTCACCACAGTAAGCTTTAGGCGGCCTAAAACGCATTTAAGTGCGTATTAATTGACCTTCACATCGCGCTAATACTCAGCTTGTTTACCTTAAGTCAGTTAAGGTAAACCCAGGTGAGTGTTATGACTGACTTCTTCCCCGTCGCGTGCGCCGATAGCCTTGCTAGAATCGCGCTGCTGGTGAAGGCCCGACGCTTATCAGCAGGCTTGCGCCAAGCTGATCTCACACGCTCGATCGGCATCTCCGCGCACACGCTACGCAAGATCGAAAACGGCTCGGAACGGGTCGACTTGCGATCATTCATGCTGGTGCTATGGCGCCTGGGCTTGAGCGACCAGGTTTTCGCGCCATTGGACGGGATTGAAAAAACGTCTGAAATCACTCGCTATGGCAGCGACGAAGATGCGAAGGACGGCCTCGCAGCGCGACGGGTGCGGTTGGCGAAACCCAAGTCGGAGGACTTTTGATGTCTCGCGCCTATATCTATATGGAAGACCCCAAGACCAAAGACGTGGTGACGCTCGGCAGATTGACGCTCAAAGGCGCGGTGGGTGAGTTTCTTTATGCGCCTGATCACGTGAAACGGGGTGGATGGGTGCCAGATCCCATCAACTATACCCACGCTCAATGGTCTGGCGAAATTCATTGAAGCCTGTGAAGCGGTTTACGACAAGCAGCTGGATGCCGAATCGCTCGTAACGCTAAACATACGGCAGCAGCGTTCGTCCCTCGGTGGAGCCAGGCCCAAGCGAACGCTGCAAGACAAAGGCATGCTGATCCTGGCCAAGCCCCGTGACCAGTTTGATGAGTATGATTTCCCCTCCATCGAATTTGCCTGCATGACCTTCGCCGCTTCCAAGGGCATGCACGTCGCAAACACCGGGTTGTGCGGACGGCGCCCATCGCATTCCGATGCTGAGCGCACTCACTTTGCTCGATTCAGACTGGAACGAACCGCGCCACCGCGACTGGCGGTATGCATCGGTGGCAGACGAGATGCGACGCAGAGGAGTCCCGGACGAGGACCTGCAAGAGCTGTTCAAACGCAGGTGCTACAACGCATTGGCCGCTCGAGTTGGGAAGATGAGCTCAAAGCTCATTACGGAAAATGGCTAACGGGCACAGATCTGCACATGGCATGCGACGCCGTCAGCTCAACACGTATGACCCAGTGAAACCCACTCGCCGAGCTTCGTGAATCAAGCCACCTGGCTCGCGCTTTCAATCTCCCGGGCATGCCCCTTCGCTGTCTTGCCCGCCTGCTGCACAGCCCATTTCATGAACTCAGCAATCGCCCATTCTTCCCGCCGCTCTTTCGCGCAATAGACGAAATAGTCGAACTTGAGCTCCGCCGTGGCATTGGTGACCTGCACCAGCCGTTTGCTCTGCAATGCCTCGGACGCGAAGACGCTGTTGACCAGCGCGATGCCCTGGCCGGCGCAGGCCGCACTTATCAACAGGGACTCGTCGCCATAGCTGGAACCCTGAATCATCTTGCGGTTGCTCATGCCGAAGGCGTTCATCCAGACCTTCCAGTAGTTGCGCTCGGTGTCCTGCAGCAGCGGGAAGGTCAGGCAATCCTGCGGGCTCTCGATATTGCGCTGGGTGCTGAGCAGATGCGGGCTGCACACGGGGATCAAGTAGGACGACCACAAGTGCGTGGCGTGGTTTTCACAACTGGCGGCCATCTCGCGCTGGATGCAGATATCCACATGGCCGTGCTTGAGCTCCGACAGACCGTTACAGATCTGAATCGAGATTTCGACGTTGGGGCAACGTTCCTTGAAACCACCCAGTGCCGGGATCAGCCACGAACTTGCGATGGTGGACGTCGTGCTGATCACCAGGCGCGTCTGACGTGGCGCCTTGAGTGCAGCGCGCGACCAGGCTTTTTCGATGACGTCAAAGGTGCCGGCGAGCTCGTCGAACAGGCTGCGTCCGGAAGGGGTAAGCTGGATGCCCTTGGCGTCTCGCTCGAACAGCCGCCTGCCGATCTGGTCTTCCAGCCCTTTGATCTGCTGGCTGATGGCGGCCGGTGACACACACAGCTGGTCCGCTGCACGTTTCATGCTCCCGGCCTTGCACACCTCAACGAACGTGCGGAGGGCTATCAACGGGATCGCTCTGCTCATCCTGCATACCTCGCCGTGAGAGTGCTGCCAGTGCGCCAGGTGATGGAAAAGCGTGTTGGAGTTGCCATCGGATGAATCCCCAAAGCGTTCTTATCACCCGAGCTTGGATATTTCAGGCACAGCCGGGCCCTGCCGGGTATTTACCCGGCGCCGAAAACAGTTGTGGATAACGTTGCTGTCAGGTTGTGGCGGCGCGGTCTTGAGGAACAGGTGCCGGCTTCGGCTTGCTTTGGCTCAACACGAACCAGACCGCCAGGCAGATGAGACCACCGCCGTAAAGGTGTCCGGCGGAGACCTTTTCACCGAGGAACATCACGCCCCAAAGGACGCCAAATGGCGGAATCAGGAAAGTGACGGTCAGCGAGCGGACCGGGCCGATATCGGCGATCAGGCGGAAGTACAAAATGTAAGCACAGGCCGTGCACACGAACCCAACGGCTGCCAGGGACAGCCACACAGTTGAGTCGCCCCAGGTGGCCGGCGGGTTGACGGTGGCGGAGACGGCGAAGAAGGGCAGCAGAAACAGCGTCGCGCCAATCTGGCTGCCGAACGCCACGAGTTTCGCGTCCAGGCCTCCCCGGTCGCCGATCCACTGACGGGTCAGGAATCCTGCAGCGCCGTAGCAACTGGTCGCGACCAGGCAAGCAATTGCGCCCATGACCACCGACGTGGTGAAAGTCACCGGGCCTGTCGTGGTCAGCAACGTTATCCCTAGCAAACCGAGAAATACGCCAACGGCTTTTTTGGGTGTCAGCGAATCATTGAAAAACACTGAGCCTATCAACACGCCCATCAAGGGTGTCGTCGCATTCAAGATCGCGGAATAACCTGCGGGTAATAACAAGGCCGCCATGCTGTACATCAAAAACGGAATGCCGGAATTGATGATGCCCAGGATCAAGGTGGATTTGAACTTGCCGTTGAACTCATGCCGGGTTCTTAAAATGGCCAGAATCACCATTAAGCCAATGGCGCCGAGCAACACGCGGAAGAAAGCGGTCGGCAACGCGCCCAATACGGGGGCAGCAACGCGCATGAACAGAAAACTGGCTCCCCAGATGGCAGCTAGAACAATCAGTCGAACATAGTCGGAGACTTTCATTGCGCTTCCTTTCTTGATCCGTATCGCCAATCCGCTGACCGAAAAGTTGTTGATTGACGCTCGTCGAGTCAGGGTGTGATGATTTGAGCAGTGTCTGGGGTGGTGCTCAAGCGAGCTTTTCTTAAGCACATTAGATTTTCTTAACCGAGGTCAGGCATGAAATTCCCGCCCCTGCACGCGCTGTTGTGTTTTGAAGCGACGGGGCGCCACGCCAGCATGAAAGGCGCGGCAGGTGAGCTGTTCGTAACCCCTGCGGCCATTAGCCAACAGATCGCCAAGCTCGAAAAAGCCGTGGGCGTCACGCTGTTCATCCGCAACACCAAGCGCCTGGAGCTGACTGCCGAGGGCAAGATCTACCTGCGGGCCATTCGTCCCGCGCTCGGGCAGATATCTGACGCCACCCAGCGTCTGATGAGCGACAACGGCCCCAATACAATCACTGTGAGCTGCACCAGCGGCTTTGCGATGCAATGGCTGCTGCCCCGCCTGCCTGATTTCCAGGTCATCTGTCCCGGCATCGAGGTGCTGATCAGCACCACCAACCGGCTGGTTGATTTGCTCGGCGACGGCGTCGACTTCGCCGTGCGCCACGGCCTCGGGCGTTACCCCGGTCTGGAAGTGGAGATGCTGATCAACGACCGACTGCAGCCTGTCTGCAGCCCCTCTCTGCTGCCGGATTCCCGGTATCTTTCCTCGCCCATTGACCTGAAAAGCTACAACCTCTTGCACGACGAACACCGCGAGGACTGGGCGTTGTGGCTCCGTGCAGTGGGTATCGAAGACGGCGAGGCGGCCGTACACAAAGGTTCGGTGTTCGTGGATTCCAACGGCGTCATCGAGGCTGCGCTGGCGGGGATGGGCATTGCGCTGGTGCGCCGTTCGCTGATTTGGGAAGAGCTGGCGTCTGGTCGTTTGGTCGTGCCGTTTCGCGCGACGATCGACACGCCCATCGCCTATTACCTGGTGTATGACGAGACGGCCATTCTTCCCAAATCCAGCAAACTATTTCGGGACTGGCTGCTGTACCAGGCCAACGCCAGTCAGCGTGAATTCACCACGCGATAGTTCGTGTTTTACGTACCGCCGAGTCTGCGTTGTAGCCACCGACGTTTTCCCGGCTAAAGCCGGTCCTACAGTGTGTACGCGGTGTGTCAGTAGGACTGGCTTCAGCCGGGAATAGGCCAGTGCCTACACCCTCAATTTCTGCGGGGTAATGAAGTCTTGGTTAGTTATCAAGGCAGTTAAGTCCTGCTTCAGTGTCCACGGGTGATACACCCACGCCTTTAAAACCAGTCAACTCGCTGATTATCAAGACAATTAAGCCAAGACCCGTTAAGTCAAACTTAACCGCTGATTGCGGATTTCTAGTTTGCCCCGTCGCGCGCTTTTCTTCAGTTTACCTCTTAACTGGCACGTGCCCGTCAGCTCAGTCTGGCGCCGATAAAACAGCGAGCAGGATGCTCTGGCTGAAGGAAACCCTCATGACTGATTTCGATATTTTTCGCCCGATGGCGTGGGACAAACTGGTTCATGAATATGACCTGGATGGCGCGAGGTTACTGCCGTGGAACGGCTATCCGACGCCCATTGGTGGTGGCTGGTGCGTCGTGCGCCCGCACACCAAATCCTTGTCGCATACGCAGATAGACCAGGAATTCTTTATCGGCATCAAAGGCACCGCCCAGTTGATTGTGGGGGATCAGACGTACCCGTTCACCATGGGTGACATCGCCGCCATTCCCAAACACACCGATCACTATGTGTTCAACGACACCGACGAAGACTTCCATTTCTACGTCGTGTGGTGGGACCGTGACTCCGCCAACCGCTTCCTCAATGAAGATGCCCAGCAGGCAATGGCTGCCGATGAGTTCGCCCTGCACAAAGCGACCATTCATGACGTGTCCGATCAGAGGGCATCGTGATGGGCAAGTTACTCGTCACGATCACGCCGCCGACGCCAAATGGTGATTTGCATATTGGTCATATGGCGGGGCCTTTTCTCGCGGCAGATATCTACACCCGTGCCCAACGTCAACGCGGCCACGATTGCACCCTCGTTTCATACTCCGATGACTATCAGTCCTACATGTTGCGTCGAGGTATCGAACTGGACCGTGCGCCTCAAGCGCTGGCGCTGGAAAACACTGACAAAATCAACGACACGCTGAAGAAGATGGGCATCCAGGTGGACTTCTGGATGCGCCCGGATCGCAACAGTTACTTCAAGAACGCCGTCGAGGAGATGTACGAGTACGCGGTGAAGGCGGGGGCCATTTATAAAAAGGTCAGCCAGGAACCGTACTGCGAACACTGTGACAAGTGGGGTTACGAAGCATTTGGCCGGGGTAACTGCGATCACTGTGGCTCGGACTCGGATGCCAGCCAGTGCGAAGAGTGCGCGCACACGCCCAATGCCTCGAAGATGAGTAACTTCCGCTGCAAGTTATGTGCGACGCCCATGATCTGGCGTCCCATTGAGCGTGAATTTCTGGCGCTGTCGAATTTTCGCAACCACCTCAAAAGCACGTTCGAACATGCGCCGCTGCGGCCTTTCATCCGCCGTTTCCTGGAGGAGGAGTTCGAAATCGGTCCGGTGGACTGGGGCATTACCCGGCCCCACGACGGCGGGCTGGATCTCAAGCCGGATGGCAGCCGGCGCATACATACTTGGGTCATGGGCCTGTCCGGTTACCTGGCGGCCTTTCGCGAATACCTGAACGAACACAAGCTTGCGCCGTGGGAGTACGACGAATACTGCCGCTCCGGCAAAGGCCGGCTGGTGCACTTTCTGGGTTATGACTGCGCCTTCAGCCACATGATGGTTTACCCCTCGCTGCTGCAGACCATGCACGGCTATCGCATGCGCCAGACCTTCTACACCAACCAGTTCCTGACCTTGAACGGCAAGAACCTTTCCACCAGCCGCAACTATGCGATCTGGGCGCGAGACCTGGTGGCAGACGCCTGTACCGATAGCGCGCGCTTCTATCTGGCGCTGATCGCGCCGGAGCAGGACACCGATGACTTCGATGTCGAGAAGTTCTCCGCCTGGCGTGAGCAAACCTTCAACGAGGTGCTGGTCAAGCTGGCCGCCCAGGCCGAGCGCGAGCGGGTGGACGGCGACAGCCTGAAAGTCAGTGCGGCGGACGCGGCGGCCCTCAAGATTTTGGTAGCGCGCTGGTTCGAAGTGACGTCGGTGGATCACTTCAGCATGAAGGGGCTCGCGGTGCTGCTGTCGGACATCATCAACGCCGCCCGTGATCGTCAGACCCTCGGCAAGCGGATTCTGCCGTACATGGCGCTGATCGGTGCCATCGGCGCGCCGGTGTTCCCGGACTTGGCGAAACAGATCCTGCGCTATTGCCGCTTCACTGAAAACGAAGTCCTGCAGCAGCTGGTGTATGTCAGTGCGGTCGAGTACGAAATCTGACCGAGAGGCGCGCGACGACGATGAAAACTTCATTTGATGTGATCGTGATCGGAGCCGGCATCATGGGCGCTTCGATTGCAGCGGCGCTGGTCGAAAGCGGCCTCGACGTCGCGCTGATGGAGAAAGGCATCGCTGGCGCCCAGGGCGCAACGCGGGACACCGGCGGCATTGTTCGCGGTCTGGAGCTGGACGCCGCGCTGCGTCCGTTGACCCGGCGCGTATCACTTCACGGCAATTCCGGCATCGTCCACGCCCTCTACGAGAGCGCACTGAATCGCAGTGGCGTCGCTTACATCGCCAGCGCCGAGGTGTGTGGGCAATACCTGGAAGCGGTGGACAGCGAAGGGTCCGAGAGCATTGAGTTGCACGCTTGCGTCGACGCTTTGGATAACGGGCGTTTCTCGCCATTTTGTGTCGGCGAATGCCTGCTTATCGAACGCAGTGGCGGCACGGTGGATGCCCGCGTCACGGTGTCGAATCTGTGCCGCTACGTCAGTGAAAAAGCGACGTACCTCGATCACCTGGCTGTCGACCGCTGCGTCGAACTGGACGGCTATGTTCAGGTTCATGCTGGCAAGCTGTGCCTGGAAGCGACGTGGGTCGTCGATGCCTGTGGCGCCAGTGGCCCGTTGCCCCGGCCGCACAATGCCGTGCACGCGCGGACGATTCCATTCACGCGCTTCGGCTGCGATCAGGCCCCGAGCATGCCGATCATTGCTCACCATCTGAATACCTACCTGCTGCCGCTGGGACGCAATCTCGTGCAAGTGGGCGGCCAGCGGCGCCAGCGTGCAGAACATGCGGACCAACTGAACATGTCGCCGCTGGATAACGAGCTGGACGTCATGGACCGCGTCTCTCGTCTGGGCTACGACCGGCACCACAGTTTGCCGGTGGTCACACAGGTCGGCTGGGACGCGTATACCGAAGACGGCCGCCCGCTGATCGGCCGTTCCAGCGCCAACAGCCATGTGTTTCTCGCCACCGGGTTTTGCGGCATCGGCTTCAAAATGGCACCGAATGTTGCCGAGCTGCTGGCGTTCGAGCTGAGCGGATTGATGTCCGGCGTGTCGATGGATGCGGCTTATAGATCGGTCATGGAAGCGTTCCGCCCTTCGCGGTTTGCCGAGGTCGCCTTGTCATGATGCGCCTGGGTATCTGCGCGGCACTCAACGTCGGCACCACACTGCACGCGCGTGGTTTCTTGCGCAGCGTGTACCTGTCCAGCCATCTGTTTCCCCACGTGCGCCGCGCGCGACATTTCTACTTTGATGACGGCGCGAGCGCAGCGGGCGGCCGGGCGGCGGCGAGGCATTTCATCGACGCGAAAGTGGATGCTGTGATTGGTCACTTCGCTTCGGACTCTGCCGCTGCAGCAGTGGAAAGTTATGCACAGGCGGGGATTCCGCTGATCTTGCCCGCGTCTACCTGCGCAGCCTTGACCCGCGCTGGAGAAACCACGTTCCGCATTTGTGCGTCTGACCGACTCCTTGCCACGCGGTTGATCGAGTTTGCCGAATCTGAAGGCTTGCGCCGGCTCGCTTTGTTCACTGACCCGAGCCTGCACGGGCGCCAGCAGATGCAGGAGCTGCATGCAGCCGCGCAGTTATCCACCGTCGAGCTGGTAGACGATGTGAATAACGCCGACGCTCTGGTGTTTTGCGGACGTCTGAGAGCCAGCCGCCAGTTCCTTGTGGATAACCGCGCTGCTGGCTGTGAATTGCCGATCTTCTTCACCGACGACGCCGCATCTCCTGCGCTGGTGGAAGGGATGGCGCAAACCGGCACGGTGTATGTCATCAGCTTCCCCATCGCGGGAGATCTGGCTGAGGCGCAGTCGTTCGATGCGACTTATCAACAGATCTACGCCGAACAGGCGCCGGTTTACGCCGTCGAGACGCTTGCGGCATTTGCTCTGATCGACCGAGCCGCCGCTGATCAGCGCGGACTGCTTGATGCGCTGCGCTTCGATCAATTTGCCACCCCTGCCGGCCCCGTCAGTTTCAGCGACGGGGAGAACGATCACGCCCGGGTTTCGCTGTGGGTCTACACCGACGAGCACGTCCACGAGCGACGTCTGCTGTGTTGAAGCGGCCTGCCCAAAAGCTCGCCACATCTTTTGCAACTTTCAGGAAGAATGACCATGACTCAGTATGAAATCGAAGGTGTGCGTGAAACGCTTGACGTCGTTTCGATCGGGTTCGGCCCGGCCGGTATCGCACTGGCCTGTGCGCTGGAAGACGAGGCGGAAGACAGCGGCCGCAAGCCTTTGCAGCGCGTGCGTTTCTTCGAAAAAGGGCGTGATTCGACCTGGCATGGCGCGTTTCTGCTGGCGGGCACCGACATCAACCACCATGTCTTTCGAGACCTGGTGACGCCACGCAATCCGCGCAGTCGGTTCTCCTTCGCCATGTACCTGAAGGAAAAGGGTCGTCTGCACACGTTCGGCCTGCTTGGGCGTCCGGCCAGCCGGGTGGAATGGTCCGACTACATCGCCTGGGTCGCTGCGCAACTCAAGGATTACGTGGCCTACGACGAAGGCGTGCTCGACGTATTACCGGTGGCGGAAAAGGGCATCCTGAAGGGTGTTGATGTCGTCACGGCCAAGGGCACTTATCGCACCAAACGGCTTGTGCTTTCCCACGGCAGCCTGCCCCGGATACCGGAGGCGTTCAGCCCGCATCTCGGCGGCCGTGTCTTCCACACATCCCAGTATCTGAAAAACATCCACCTCGGTGGCGGTCCTATCGCGCAGCGCTGGCTGGTGCTGGGCTCGGGTCAAAGCGCGGGGGAGGCGGTCACCCACCTGCTCGGCGCCGCCCCCACCACGCAGGTCCATTCGGTGCACCGCGGCGTGGGTTTCAAGGTGGGACAGCTCGGGCAGTTTCCCAACATGGCCTTTCTGCCGGAGCACATCGACTATTTCCACGACCTTGAGCCCGGCAGACGCAATCGGGTATTCGAAGAGATCCGGTCGACCAATTACGCAGGCATCGACGTCGACGAGAGTCAGGCGCTTTACTCCTTCCTGTACGAAGGCGAGGTCACCGGGCACCGACGTCTGAACCTGCATGCCTGGTCCGAAGTGGCCTCGGTGGAACAAGTGGGCGATGCCTATTCGGTGGTGCTGCGTGACAGCAATACCGGCATTGAAACCGTGCTGTACGTCGACGGCGTTGTCTTGGGCACAGGCTACGAGCAGCTTGCAGTGCCACCTCTGCTGACCCTGCTGCAACCTTGGCTGGTCCGCGACGAGGACGGCACCCTTGCGGTCGACCGGCATTACCGCGTCGCCCTGCAGCACAGCGAGGGCATGCAGATTTTGGCGAACGGCACCTCGGAAAAGACCCATGGCATCAGCGACGCTCAGTCGTTTTCCATGGTCGCCCTACGTGCGCAGCACCTGACCGATGCGTTGCTGGCGACCCAGCCCCGGCAGCGCGCGCCGGTGGTGACCATGCCGAGCTACACCCGGCCCGCACACGTCGAGGCACGGCCATGAATTTCATCTCCCACATCGTCGGCGATTCGAACTTCGTCAGGGTAAAAGGCCTGGGTTTTGAAAACCTGCATTTGAAGCTTGAGTCATGCAACCCTGCGGGCTCGATCAAGATGAAGACCGCCATAGGCTTGATCGACTCCTATGCCGAACGCCGACTTATCCACAAGGACACCGTGCTGATCGAGTCCTCGTCCGGGAACCTCGGCGTAGCGTTGGCGATGATCTGCGCCGAGCGCGGTTACAAGTTCTGCTGCGTCGTCGACCCCAACACCAACCTGCACAACATCAAGATGATGGAAGCCTTTGGCGCACAGATCGTCATCGTCACCGAGCGTGATGACAACGACGGTTATCTGGGCACGCGCATTCGGTACATCCGCGATGCCGTGGCCCGTGATCCCCGTCATCTGTGGCTCAACCAGTACAGCAACCCGGCCAACGCGCGCACCCATGAAAACACCACGGCGCGCTCGATTCATATCGCCTTCCCGGCGCTGGACTACCTGGTCGTCGGCGCCGGCACCACCGGCACCTTGATGGGCTGCGTGCAGTACTTCCGCAAGCATTCGCCGCGCACCAAGATCATTGCGGTAGACAGCGCGGGTTCGGTGACTTTCGGTCAGGCACCCGGCCCGCGCTTCATTCCGGGACTTGGCTCCAGCCAGATGCCGCCGATATTCCGCGCCCATCACTTGCACAAGCAGCAAGTGGTGGATGAGCGCGCCACCGTGGCCATGTGTCGCTGGCTGGCGAAATCCAATGGCGTCCTGGCCGGCGGCTCCACCGGGACCGTGGTGGCCGGGTTGGCCTCGCCCTCGCTGGGGATTCCCAAAGACGCCGTTGTCGTGGCGATCTCCCCGGACGCAGGCGAGCGTTACCTGGAAACCATCTACAACGATGAGTGGGTCATGCAGAAGTTCGGCCGCGCCGAGCTAACTGCGCTCAGCTCGCAACCGATCACCCGGTATCTGAAGCAGTACGTCCACACATTCGAGGGAGAAGCGCTGAATGTCTGACTTTCACGTGATCCCCGGCGCAGCCATCAAAGACATCCTCGACAGCCACGCCCACGACATGGTGCGGCGCATCGAGCAGGTGTATCTGCAGCACCACGACGGCCAGACGCTCAACCCGGACAGCTACTTTCTGCGTTTCCCTCAACAGCCTGCCAACCGGATCATCGCCCTGCCGGCGGCGCTGGACGGAGAGGACGCCGTAGCGGGAATCAAGTGGATCTCCAGCTTTCCCGGCAATGTCGCGCAGCAGAAGCCGAGGGCGTCGGCCGTGGTCATCCTCAACGACCGCGAAACCGGCTATCCCTATGCCTGCCTTGAAGGCGCGCAGATCAGCGCGGTGCGAACGGCCGCCTCGGCGGTGTCAGGCGCTTACTGGCTCAACGGTCAGTCACGTAAGACTACGTCGGTAGGATTTATCGGCGCAGGGGTCATTGCCCGCAACATCGCGCGCATGCTCGGCGTCGAAGGGTGGGGCATCGGTCACGCCGTTGTGCATGATTTCGATGCGGCATCGGCGGACGCTCTGACTGGCTTTATTGAAAATGCCGACTTATGCACAGCCCGGATTGGGTCATTGGAGCAAGCGCTGGCGGCAGATCTGGTGATCTTCGCCACCACAGCGGGCGAGCCATACGTCAAACCACCGATGGCGTTTCGCGCTGGGCAGGTCGTGCTGAACATCTCGTTGCGGGACATCGCGCCGCAGTTGCTGTTGGAGGCGAACAACTTCTGCGACGACATCGAGCACTGCATGAAGGCCAACACATCGCCGCATCTGGCCGAGCAATTGACCGGCAGTCGCGCTTTTATGAACGGCACGCTGGCCGGCCTCATCCGTGGCGAGGTCGAGCTTGATCCTGCGAAGCCCTCGATCTTCTCGCCATTCGGCCTGGGCGTGTTGGACCTGGCCCTAAGCAAATTCATCGTCGACACCGCACTGGCAGAATCCCGTGGCATCGCCATTGACTCGTTCTTCGGAGAAACCCTGAGATGGAACTGAGCGCAGCGCTGGCCGACGAAAAGTTATCCCCAACCTTGGACAAACCCGTCGTCAGGATCGGCATCGTCGGTTGTGGCTCACGCGGGCTGACAGTGCTGGAGCGTATCTGTGCGCTGGCGATTAACACGGCTCGGCGCATCGAGGTAAACGTATTTGATCCCCAGCCTCCGGGGCCAGGTTTGCATGCCGTCGACCAGCCTGAATACCTGATGCTCAACACTGTTGCTTCGCAGATTTCGATGTTTCCAGACACGGCCGCCCTTGACGGGCACACAGGACGCCAAGGACCCAACTTTTACGAATGGTGCCTGCGTTTTAAATCGACTGAACGCAGAGTACGACCCAACGAATTCCTGCCGCGCCGCTGGCTAGGAGAGTATCTGGCGTGGACTTACGAGGAAGTCGTTCGCAGTCTGCCGGGGAACGTGCGCGTCGTTCATCATCCGCACGCTGTGGATAACATTGAGCACACCGACATGGGCCAGTTTGTTCTGTCCACAGCCGAGGTGGAGTGTTCTGTGGATTGGCTGGCAATCACAGTGGGTCACGCGCGGCGGTTGCAGGATGATGATAAGGAACTGCCCGGAGCGTTCGTAAAGGACGCACATCTTGATTCGCGTGGTTCCAAGTTATCCACAGAAGCGGTTGGCATCGAGGGATTGGGCCTGACCGCCATGGACGTCGTTGCCGATCTGACGGTTGGTCGCGGAGGCCAATTCACCAAACGGGCGGAAGGCTTACGTTATAAGCCCAGTGGGCGAGAGCCACGTATCTATATGTTCTCGCGCAGCGGTCTGCCGTACCGCACACGGCCGGACATCGTGCCTCATCGGACCTCGAATGCGGCACTGATTTTTACATTGTCGGCTGTCGCTAATCTGCGAACGGAAAACCCTGCCGGATTGGATTTCGAGCAGCAGGTCCTGCCGTTGATAAGGGCTGAAATGCTCGCGGAATACTTCGGGATGATCGCCTTCCAAAAAGGCGAATCGGCAGTGAGGATCAAAGCGGAAGTTGCGCGCGTGTATCACTCAGGCCGGCTTGAAGCCGTGTCGGCAGAAATGGCATCCCGTTTTCATGCGCCTCCGCTGGACGAGGCTGTGTATAACCCCCGCGGGTCGACCATTGAATCTGCGGATTATCCCCAGGCCATGCGCGTTTTTATCGAGCGCGATATCGGGCAGAGCTTTTTAGGACTTGATGCAAGCCCCATCAAAGCCGCGATCGAAGTGTGGAGAAGTTGCCGTGAGCAGCTGCGTCGGGTTGTGGATAACCGAGGACTTACAGCTGCTTCAAGCCGTGTCTTCTTCGGAGAGTACGCGCCCCACGTCAATCGGATGGTGGCCGGGCCGCAGAAGGAACGTCATCAGGAGCTGCTGGCGTTGGCCGACGCGGGAATTGTCCACTGGGTGCGGCATTCTCAAGTTATCCACAGTGCAGATGGGGTAGGGCCCAAGGTGGTTCTCGAGGGCAATCCGTCGGTGCCTTTAAACAGTATTATCAAGGCACACGTTAGCACCGCCTGTGACAAATCGTCGCTGCCAAAGATCATTCGCTCGTTAAAGAGCATCGGAATTATCCACAGCCTGACCGGAGATGGAGAGGGCGTGCTCGTCGACAGTGAAGGCAAAGCGCAACCGAATCTGTGGATAACCGGCCCTCTTGTCGAAGGCTCCACTTATTACAACCACTACGTCCCGTCTTCGGGCAGCTATTCCCGTGCCTTCGTCGACGCCGACCGAATCGCCCGCGAGATGTTGGGGTTGAATGTTGAGGTCAAATCGACGGTTTAGAGGCTATCTTCAGCGCTCTACCGCATTCGCGCATGAGAGACGCCTAGAAAGGTTTGGTGGCGATGACCTCTAGAGCATGCTGCTGCTTCAGCATCCACGAGGCGGATGCTCTGCACCGAGCTTCTACCAGTCCGATGATGATGCAGAAGTCGGCTTGGAGATCTCGACTGAAAATAGGTTCGTGGTGGGCAATGCGATTTCTGAGCAGTCGCACGTTGTTCAGGTTTTCAAATATCTTCTTGCGGTTTTCTGAGGTCGTATTGGCGGGCTCCAGGTTGGGAAAGACTTGGATAAGACACGAGTTCCAGATTCGATCGTCATGTCGGCTGGTAAACATTTTCTCCCAGAATACGAATTTTAGTTCGGCGACAATCTGGCCTGCAGTGCTGCGCTTCGACTTAAGGCGCTGCAGGTCTGTTAGCGGGTTATAGCCGGGGCCTGCGCACCGAGGAAGGCTGCGTTCGAAGCCAGAACTCCATGGCCAGGAGGGTCCGTGAATTAGTTCTAATGCGTCAGCAACGGCGTTGCGAACAACGACTTCACATATATGCAGGGGTGTAAGCAGTGCGCCCGATACGCGAGCATTCCAGGCGTAAAGTGCCAAAGCCTCTTCACCCCCGAACCCGGCAGCCGCAGCCGCACTTCGATACGTTGCCATCCGAGCCGATGAGAGGGCGGTCGAGACAGCGCAGGCTTTTTGCATTGACTTGATAAACCTATGTCCATATAGTTTTTTCACTAGCCACGGGACACGCGGGTGCATGCACCTCCCCCCGAGGACAGACGAAGTAACAAGAACCCCACCTCACGGTGGGGTTTTTTTTGAGGTCGGCATTGTACTTTCCAGATCTGGGATGCGCGCTGTCTACTATTCCAAGGTTACAAAATGGCTGGCTCATCGATCGGGCTGCTTTCACTTCGCCCCCTGCATCCCCGGCAAATACTTGCGTCGAATGCGCTCCAGCTCCCCCGTCTTGCTCAGGCTGTCGATCGCGCTATTGATCCGCGGCAACCACGAGGCGTATTGCGGCTGGAGCTTAAATACCAGCGGCGCTTCGCTGAGTCGTGCGCCCTGGGCGAACTGGCCGGGATCGAGGTCATTGCTTGAAATCAGCTCATCAAAGATGTCGTCGACCATGGCGATGGCGTCGACGCGTTTGCTCTGGAGCAGCTTGATCAGCGCTTCGTCCTTCGAGGTTTCCAGTCGGGTCAGGCGGCGCTGCTCGATGGCCGGGTCGAGTGCCCGGTAGTTGTAGCCCCGAACCATGCCGATGGTCAGGTGTTCCAGTTGGGCGATGGTCTGGCTGCGGGCAGGGTGGTCGGCCAGAAAGTACAGGTGCTCTCTAACCGTGGAATAGGGCTTGGAGAACACGTATCGACGTTGCTCCTCGGGGCTGTTCCAGATCAGTGCGTCGGCGTAATTGATATCGATCTCGCCCTTGCGCAGCATCGACTGCAGGCGATTGACCGGGTAGCTGACGAAGGTAACGTCCAGGTTGGCCAGCTTCGTCACGCGTCGCGCGATGTCGATGGAGATCCCCGCCAGATGGCCGTCCTTGTCCTCGTAGGCATACGGCTTCCACTGAGCTCCGCCCGCGACGTACGGCTCAGCCACGGCTGGCAGCATGAGCAGCCCGAGCAGACTGCCAACGATGAATCTTCCCCGAAGCCCCATACGTTCCTCCGGCAGCGTGTCTGCCCCAAGCCGTAAGGTAGCAGTAAGACATGTCCAGAAAATGTCGTATTGCCACTATCTGAATCTACCGCACATAAAAAAACCCGCGCTGACAGGTCAGGCGGGTTGGAACAGGTGCGGTCTTAAGGCGTCGCGGCTCAGGCGTCAGGGCTTAGGCGAATGATTTTCGGAAACTCCGTCAGCGTCAGCCGGGCCGAGCAGCGCTGGGCGTCGCACACCCACTGCTGCGGGGAGTCGGTCATGCCCTTGTCCGGTGTCTGCGTGTCGAGGATGCGCACCGGCTTGTTTTTCATGGCGGGGGCGCTGATGGTGACTTCGTGCTCGCGACCGCTGACCCACGCCACCAAAATGCGCTCGCGGCCATTGCTGAATGCCAATTGGAAGACGCCGTCGGACTGCAGGCTGTTTGCCGGCTCGTAGGTGAACTGAGGCAGATAAGGGCTGATGGCCTTCAGTACGGAATAAGCCGGTTTCGCACGGAGATCGGCCTCAAGCAGGCCAAAGTTGTGCTCCTGCTCGTTGCGGTTGGTGCCATCGTTGATCAGGTCATACCACCACATGCCTTTGACATTCGGCACGGTGCGGATGAGGAAGTACGCGCGCGCCAGGTACGCAGACTGGCGCTCGGCGCTGACGCCGCAATTGCCATTGTGGCTCGGCCAGCTCATCTCGGTCAGATACAGCGGCACCGGCCTCCCAACCTTGGTGCTGATTCGACGGTCCAGGTCACGCATCCAGCCGATCCAGCTTTCCGGCGTGTTGCGGTAGCTGCCTTCGCAGTGCACGTATGGGTGCAGGGAGATGCCATCGGCGTACTTCATCACCCCTGCAGCCAGGATACGGTCGACGAAGCCACTCTTGATGCCCATGGTCGTTACGGCGCCAGCGAGTACCAGCGCCTGGGGATTGTTCTTGCGAACGACTGGTGCCGCGTCACGGACCAGCGTGACGTAGTCATTGCTCAGGCGCGGATCGGTCGGGCCGTCAAGGTCCCACTCGTTCCAGACCTCATAGAACCTGACCGGACTGCCCAACTGGCGGGTGAGGTAGTCCACGTATTTCAGGTACGGAATCTTGACCGCAGGTATGCGCGGCTTTGCGCCCCCTTGATATGAGCTGCCGTAGCCGAGAATGACCATCGGTGTGAGATTCAGTCCCTTGGCAGTGCTCAGCCATGCGCGCCAAGGCGCAATGATCTGCATCTGGCCGCGCACAGGTTCGGCCGTAGACCAGAAGGCGTCATCGCGAATGGACGTGACGCCCGCCACGCTTGCCATCTGAAGGCTGCGCAGCGGTTGCCCGGTGTTATTCATTGAATGGGTAGCGACGCCGACGATAAACGGCTCGGCCACGGCGACATTGGCCGCGCACAGGGCGGCCATCAGTGCCAGGCCGCTCAGGCCGATGCTGCGAAAGCTCATGGGATTGCCTCGGTCAACTCAGGCCCGGGAGGCCGTTCCACGTGGGCAACTCATGGGGCTTTGGGGCCCGCAGTCTGCCCCGCGATTTCATGGCCAGTGCATGGCCGATTGCCATGCCCAGAAACATGTTCGCGAGGGTAACTTCCAGCGTATCGGTCGTCCAGCTGACAATGCAGATACAAAAACTCGTCACCAGCAACGCCTTGCCATAACGGCTGACACTGTCGGCCAGGATGAAAAACAACGGGATGTGCAGGGCGTAGAGAAACAGTCCGACCAGGCCAAACGTCGCCCACAGGTACACCACGGTGCTGTCGGACACCATGAAGATGTCGGCGCCGACAACTGGGAAAGCGGCGACGGCACTGCCAACCAGCCCGAAGCCCACACCCGTGAGCGTTCGGTCCTCCTCCATCAGCGTCCGAATGACGTTGGGCCAGGTGTTGATCAGCCGGTCGTAGATGGACGCCAGCGAACTGGTGGCCGAGATCTTGTTGGCATCGAAGTCGGTCATCATTGCCACGAAGGGCAGTGACATGCCGAGTACAACCGCAACAACGATGGTCGCCCGTACTGTCCAGCGAAACCGCAACATCACCAGCAGACCCGTTCCGCCGATGAACGCTAATGCTGGCGCCTTGCTGGTGGTCAATATCACCCCGGCCAGACCGATCACGCAGACCACCAGCCCCAGCAACTTCGAGCGCAGGGTCGCCATCAGGTACAGACTGAGGATCGAGATGATGATGGCCAGTGAGCTGGAGATTCGCGCAAATCCGGCCGGGCGGTCCATGTCTTCGGAAGTCCATGCGGTGTTGGCGCTCAGCTCGGTGCCGCCCACGGTGTAGCTGTAGCCCTTCCACGGCAGACTGACGTACCGGTCGAGGGCAATGCCGCCCAGCGAAGCCAGCAGACAGAAGGCAATCGCCCACATGAACAGGCGCTTGTGGCGAATGATCTGGTCACCGCAGGCGATCCCGAAGAGCAGCGGGCTGATCCCGTACAGCGCAAATGCGAAATTCCCGGCCTGGGCGCCATTCAACGCTGCCCATCCCGCCGACAGCAACAGCACCAGCAGACTCAACCAGACGCCCGGCCCGGCTTTGAAGCTGCGCAGCTCCAGTGCGAAGAACAGCAGGCAGGCGACCTTCGGGGCGTAGAGCAATACGGAGATCCCTGCCTGATCCAGATAGAAACGCAGAGCCCCGTTGAAGGTCTCGACCAGCATCAGGCTGATCGCGACCAGCGCGATCGCCGTGGACTTATCGAATGAAAGCAAAGAAGGTTTTTCAACGTAGACGGGGGAAGTCGACATCATGTGCAGCCCCTCGGGAGCATTTGTACGTGTGATAAGCGTCAGCGTGCGAGCAGGCCGCCAGGCGAAAAAAAGCTACCGCCCGGCCAAGCAGCAATAACCGTCGATGGCGTGCAGTGGCGATGATTTGGGTGATCGCAGCGGGGGAGGAGGGGGGCGTTTCGGTCCCCTCGCGAGCGGTGCGACAGGGATATATCAGCCGCAGAGTGGAGGGCTGTCAATCAATTAGTCAAATTTACCGACATATTTAATGATGGCTAAATATCTGTATTCGTAACTTATTGATTTATATAGCGGATAGAAAATTGACGCTGTTAAAAGGAGAAGAAATCCTAGCCTGTTGGCCACTATCTATGACTCATTTTCGTTACAAGTACGGCGTATCCACCGCTGAATATCCAGCGGCTGATACGCCGTTTCGCGAGCAAGCTTGAATCCCGTTACCCCTCAGGTGACCAAACTCAGGTATAGCGGCGCTTGTCCGGTGCGGGCGGGAAGTACTGGTACAGCCAGGTCTCGCTCAACGTGCGATCGCCGGTTTTGATGAACATGCGCATCTCTACCGGCTCTACGGAGTCGCTGGTCGGGTACCAATCGAAGGTCACGCGGAACCCCTTGATGTCCGGCAGCACCAGCACATTGAAATCCTGGACTTTGCCGTGTGACACAGTGACCACCGGCTCGATGCCCGAACCTTCCGGCAAGCGGTCCAGCCCGCCGCCATTGAAGTCCACGGCAAAACGCCGCGCCCAGACTTCCGGGTAATGCTCGCCCGGAGCCCAGCCTTCGATGAAACCGCCCATGCCTGAACGCGTCGCGTGCACTTGAGCCAGCGGTGTGCTGACCGGGGGCAGGGGGCTCCAGTAGAGCTTGTAGCCGTAGTTCATCGACATGCCGGCCTTGACTGGCACTTTCGGGTTCCAGAACGCGACGATGTTATCCAGGGTTTCGCCCGTGGTCGGCAGTTCCAGCAGATCGATGGAGCCCTCGCCCCATGCCGTCGTCGGCTCGACCCACAGGCTAGGCCTGCGGTGGTACCAATCCACGGTGTCCTGATAGGTCTTGAAGTCGTGGTCGGTCTGCACCAGACCGAAGCCTTTCGGGTCTTTGTCGGCGAAGGCGTTGAACTGGATCTTGGCCGGATTATTGAGCGGGCGGCAGATCCATTCGCCATTGCCGCGCCACATCGCCAGCCGGTCGGAGTCGTGGATTTCCGGGTGGAGCGTGTCGCACATGCGGCGTTCGTGGGTGCCGCAGCTGAACATGCTGGTCATGGTCGCAATGCCCAACTGCTCGATGTCCGCCCGCGCATTGATGTGCGCGTCGATGTCCATCACCACGCGGTCAGCCTGGCAATCGATATCGAAGCGATACGCGCCCGTCGCACTGGGGGAGTCCAGCAGCGCGTACACGACAAAACGTGTGGCGTCCTTAGTCGGCTTCTCGAACCAGAATTGTGTGAAGTCAGGGAATTCTTCAGGACTGTGGGCGTAGGTGTCGATCGCCAGACCCCGTGCGGAGAGGCCGTATTGCTTGTTGCTGTCGATGGCGCGGAAGTAGCTGGCGCCCAGGAACGACAGGATGTCGTTGATGGCAATCTCGGGGGCTTTGAACAATTTGAAACCAGCAAAGCCCAGGTCGCCCTTGAGCTGACTCTGGTCGATGCGACTGGCTTCGTAGTTGAACAGCTCGGGACGGAAATGCACTTCACGCGCCTGCTGGGTGGCCGGGTCGACGCTGTACATGCGCACCGGGGTCTTGAAGCCCGCGCCGACGTGGAAGAAATGCACGTCCAGTTGGCCTTTCACGTCATTCCACAGTGAATGGCCGGCGTCGTACTTGATCGCGTTGAATTGCTGGGGCGTCATGTTCGCCAGGGTTGGCGGCAGGTTCTGCTTGGTGCTGACGTAAGGCTTGCCGGCCATCTGCTTGGCGTTGTCCTGCAAGGTCTTGAAGTCAAAGTGTTCGATGTCGCCATCGGCGGCCGCTGCCAGCGCGCGTGCCGCATAAAGACCTGAGGCGGGTAGCGCGCTATAGGCTGCCAGCGCCATGGACGCTTTCAAGAGATTCCTGCGATTCATATGGTGAAGCCTCTGAAGATGCTGTGCCTTCCTGCACAAAAAAGTGCGCTTTCCCAATCCTTGCCGAACGCAAATTACCAACAAACAGATAACAATCTCGGCATCTTGTTCGCGCAAAGGGAAAAAAATCGTTTCAGGGCATCACCGATTTCGCTTCAACGTGTTGCTTGATCGGCCGATTTTGGCGGCGCATTTCAGGCTTGCGTGGTATGCCCTCCGACGCCCATCGCCGCCTGACGCAGCGCTTCTGACCTTGTCGGATGGGGATGACAGGTCAGGGCGATGTCCTCGGCTGACGCGGCGAACTCCATAGCCACGCAATACTCCGCGATCATCTCGCTCACGCTTGGGCCGACGAGGTGTACACCGAGAATCTCATCGGTTCGCTCATCCGCCAGCACTTTCGCGAAGCCGTCCGTTTCGTGATTGACCTTGGCGCGGCTGTTGGCGCTGAACGGGAATTTGCCCACCTTGTAAGCGCGACCTTCCGCTTTCAATTGCTCTTCCGTTTTACCGACGCTGGCCAGCTCGGGCTGGGTGTAGATGACGTTGGGGATCAGGTTGTAATTCAACTCGCCTTTCTTGCCGACGATCCGCTCGACACACACGCCGGCTTCGTCCTCCGCCTTATGCGCAAGCATCGGGCCTGACGTCACGTCGCCAATTACCCAGATGCCCTCCACCGCCGTGCGATGCCCCGTGTTGGGCAGGACGCCGCGCTTGTCCACTTCCAGTCCGACGGTTTCCAGGCCCAGCCCTTTCGTCACCGGGCGACGGCCGATGGACACCAGCACGTAGTCCGCTCCGATCTGCTCGGTTTCACCACCGGCGGCGGGTTCGACTGTCAGGGTGACGCCGGTGTCCGCGGCGACGGCAGAGGTGACCTTCGAGCCGAGTTTGAACGCCATGCCCTGACGCGACAGCGAGCGGTGCAGCGTCTTGCCGGCCTCCAGGTCAGTGCCATGGGCCACATGGTCGAGAAATTCGACCACCGTCACCTTTGCCCCCAACCGGCGCCAGACCGAGCCCAGCTCAAGACCGATGACCCCCGCGCCGATCACCACCAGATGCTTCGGCACCTCGCTCAGCGACAGGGCCCCGGTGGAGTCGAGAATACGTTTGTTGTCGATGGTCACGCCGGGCAGGGGCGTTGGCTCGGAACCGGTGGCGATGATGATGTCTTTGGCCGTCAGCTCGGTCTCGGCACCTTCAGCGTCGGTGACGATGACCTTGCCGGGCCCTGCGAGACGGCCCCAGCCCTTGATCCAGTCGGCCTTGTATTTGCGAAACAGAAACTCGATGCCTTTGGTCAGGCCGGTCACGCTTTCGGCCTTTTGCGCCATCATCTGGGGCAGGTTCAGCGTCGGCGTGACCTCGATGCCGAGCTTCTTGAATTCCTCGCCCGTCGCCGCCTCATACAGCTCCGAGGCGTGAAGCAACGATTTGGAAGGAATGCAGCCTACGTTGAGACATGTCCCGCCTAATGTTCCACGGCCTTCGATGCACGCCACTTTCAAGCCTTTCTGGCCCGCATGGATCGCCGCGTTGTAGCCGCCGGGGCCGCCACCGATGATGACAACGTCGTAGTGACTCATGAACGTACTCCTCGAGGAACCCAGCAATGGAGGGAAGCGTAGCCGCGTCTGGACAAATGTCGCGTCACTTGGCGGCTTAAATGATGGATGTAATATTTCTCCCGGAAGCGCTTCAAAGTCAAGCGAGCGAGTTTGGTCACTGCCTCGCGGGAAGCGTGCAGGACCAGCTTTAGCCGGGTAGGCGCCTTCCCGTCTGTGCAGTGACTAAACTCGATACGACGGCAGGCGATATCTACCTGTCTGCTGCCTGTCTGACCCCGCATCTCGCGTTACGCAAACGAATAATCAGACGAAAATTTCACGACTTCTGTTATATCGTAACGCCCTGTGTCAGCGTCACTTGTGCCGCGTAATTGCAACGCCGGTGGGTGGTCGGGAAGGGTGATGAATGGCAGCGTTAAACGGGCTTTGGAGTTGCAATGCGGGTTGATCTGGATGATGAGGGCGTTGCACCGGCGAGCCTGCCGCGATTTCAGCAGGCGGCTTTTCAATCGAGACGTCTTTCACGGCTGACGTACCTGACAGGAGCGATGGGCGTCATCGGCTTGGTGGTGTCGCTTTTCGTCGACCTCTTTTCCCCCAACTCGCTGTGGACGGCGGTGCTGACGAACAGCGCCGCCAGCCTGCTTGTGCTGGCGGCGGCGTTGCAGTCGGCCCACGTGGTCAGCCAATGGCGCGTCGGCGTTCTCGCTCCGCCTGAGTCGATTCGAACAGACGAAGAAGCGCTGCTTCACAGCGAAGAGCAGGGCTGGTACGACCGCGTGCTCGGCCGTATCAGCGGTGCCAGCACCTCAATGGTCGGCCAGGTCGGATTGCCAGTGTTTTGGTTGGCGGGCTGGGCGTTGCTGTCGCTGATCAGCATTGGCCTGATCTGGAACCTTGCGCTGTCGGGCAGCAATGTCGGCCTCGTCGGTAACGTGGTCGGCGGTTTGCTCCTGTTGATCGGTTTTGCGCTGCTGGTGCTGGAGCGGCAATTCAGCAACGAGTCCGAGGCCAGTTGGCCTGAAGCCGAGCAGTTGGCGCAGATGACCAAGGTCGCCATCGGTACGCTACTGGTCACGGCGTTCTGCCTGTTTTTCTCCTCCGTTGACCGCGTATGGCCCGCCCGGCTCGCAGTGTTGATCGGACTCTTGCCAGGGCTGGTTGCTGTCGAGTTGCTCACCCGCGCGTTGCTGTCCGTTTTTAGTCCGCGCAATGAACGCCTTGAGCCGCGCTTGATCGCCACCAGCTTTGTCGCCGGTCTGCTGCGCTGGCCGCCGCGCCCGCTGCTGGCGTTGCAAAACGAGTTGCACAACCGCTTCGGCATCGACCTGCGTCAGATCTGGGCGTTTACCTACATGCGCCGCGCCTTTCTGCCGGTGCTGGTGGTCATCGTCGGCCTCGGCTGGTTGCTGAGCGGTGTTCATGAAATCCCCATGCAGGGCCGCGGCATTTACGAGCGCTTCGGCAAGCCGGTTGAAGTCCTGGAGCCGGGTCTGCATGCCGGTTTGCCTTGGCCTTTCGGAACGGTGCTGGCGGTGGAAAATGGCGTGGTCCACGAGCTGGCGACCAGCGTCTCAGAGGGAGCCGGTGCCGAGCAGACTGTTGACCCTGCCGAAGGTCCGCCACCCGCCATCGCCAACCGTCTGTGGGACGCCACGCACATCAACGACAAGTCGCAAGTGATCGCCAGTGGCTCGGGAGACAAGCAAAGCTTTCAGATCGTCAACATGGACGTGCGCTTTGTGTATCGCATCGGTTTAACGGACGAAGCCGCACTGGCCGCGACCTATAACAGCGCCGACATTCCCAGCCTGATTCGCAGCACCGCCAGCCGCGTGCTGGTGCATGACTTTGCCTCGCGCACCCTCGACGAATTGCTGGGTGAGCAGCGCAACGACCTGGCGGCCGACATCGGCGACGCCGTACAGCGCGACCTGAAAAAACTCGACAGCGGCGTGGAAATTCTCGCGACCGTGGTCGAGTCGATTCATCCGCCAGCCGGGGCGGCCAACGCCTATCACGCTGTCCAGGCCGCGCAGATCAGCGCTCAGGCGTTGATTGCCCGGGAACGTGGCGCGGCGGCCGATCAGGCCAATGTGGCGCAGCTGCACGCCAGCATGGCCCACGATCAGGCGGCGGCGACCTCGCGGGAAGTCATGGCCACGGCGCAAGGGGCGGATTTGCGCTTCAGCGCTGAACAGCAGGGCTACGCCAAGGCGGGCCAGGCATTCCTGCTCGAGCAGTACCTCAGTCAGCTGACCCAGGGGCTGACCCACGCCAAGTTGCTGGTGCTGGATCATCGGCTCGGCGGCACCAGCGCGCCGACCATTGATTTGCGATCTTTTACCCTCCCGGTCGACCCCGCAGCGTCGACCCAATCAGCTGACCAGCCCTCGGCTGAATAAGGAGTCTTCCCTTGAGTCTGTTTCATTCCCACGATCATCACGACCATTCTGGTCACGACCACAGCGGTCACGGTCATGGCGGTCATCACCATGGCGAAGCCTCCGGCCCGGCCGTATTTCCGTGGCGTCGTGCTGCGCTGGCGGCCGTGCTGATTGCCTTCGCGGTCGCGGCGGCGAGTCTGGTGCAGGTGCGCTCCGGCGAGGCGACGGTCATCACGCGCTTCGGCAATCCTGCGCGAGTGCTGCTCGATCCCGGCCTGAGCTGGCGCTGGCCGGCGCCATTCGAAGCAGCGATCCCCGTCGACCTGCGTTTGCGCACCACCTCAAGTGGCTTGCAGGACGTCGGTACCCGTGACGGCCTGCGCATCATCGTTCAGGCGTACGTGGCCTGGCAGGTGCAGGGCGATCCGGACAACGTGAAGCGCTTCATGCGCGCCGTGCAAAACCAGCCGGACGAAGCAGCCCGGCAGATCCGCACCTTCGTCGGCTCGGCACTGGAGACCACCGCCGCCAGCTTCGATCTGTCGAGCCTGATCAACACCGACGCCAATCAGGTGCGCATCGCCGATTTCGAAAACCAGCTGCGTCAGCAGATCGACAAGCAACTGCTGACCACTTACGGCGTTCGCGTTCTGCAAGTGGGGGTTGAGCGTCTGACGCTGCCATCGGTGACACTCAACGCAACGGTCGACCGGATGCGCGCCGAGCGTGAGACGATCGCCACCGAGCGCACCGCCATCGGCAAGCGCGAGGCGGCGCAGATCCGCTCCGCTGCGGAACGCGACGCGCGGATTGTCGAGGCCGATGCAACCGTGAAAGCCGCGGACATCGAGGCGCAATCCCGCGTCGAAGCGGCGCAGATTTACGGCCGTGCCTACGCCGGTTCGCCCCAGCTGTACAACTTGCTGCGCTCGCTGGACACCCTCGGCACCGTGGTGGGGCCGAGCACAAAACTGATTCTGCGCACCGATGCCGCACCGTTCCGGGTGCTCGTCGATGGCCCGCCGACCCTGGATGGCAAGGCTGGAACGCAGCCATGACCGAGCACGATGCTGCGCACATCGAGCGGCCGGTGGTGAACAGCCCTTGGCTGCAGGCCAGTCGCCTGGCGTTTCTGGGGCTGTACGTCGTGACCCTGCTGGCGGCGCTCGGTTGGGCTGTGTCCAATGTGCGGGAAATCGATCCACAGAACCGTGCGGTGGTGTTTCGCTTTGGCGAGTTGGACCGTGTGCAGAACGCCGGCTTGCTGCTGGCCTGGCCGCAACCGTTCGAGCAGGTGGTGCTGCTGCCTTCCGCTGATCGCGTGATCGAGCGGCACGTCGAAACGCTGTTGCGCTCACCCACTGCCTTGGCGGCCGACAAGATCACCAGCTTCGCGACGCCGATGAGCGACGCGCTGGCAGGGTCAGGCTATCTGCTCACGGGTGACGCTGGCGTCGTACAACTCGACGTGACGGCGTACTACAAAGTGACGGACCCCCGGGAGTTCGTGCTGCAAGGTGAGCACGTGCTACCGGCGCTGGATCGTCTGGTCAATCGCAGCGCCGTCAGCCTCACGGCGGCGCGGGATCTGGACACCATTCTGGTGGCGCGTCCCGAACTGGTGGGCTCCGACAGCCAGTCTGCCGAGCGTCGCGAACGCCTGCGTGGAGACCTGGTGCAGGGCATCAATACGCGGCTCGGCGAGCTGACGGCCACCGGCGTCGGTTTGGGCGTCGAGGTGGTACGGGTCGACGTGCAGTCCAGTTTGCCGGCGGCAGCGGTGAATGCGTTCAACGCGGTGCTGACTGCGAGTCAGCAAGCCGATCAGGCCGTGGCGAACGCGCGGACGGATGCGGAAAAACTCAACCAGACCGCCAATCAGCAGGCTGACCGTACCCTGCAGGTCGCCCATGCCCAAGCCTCCGAACGGCTGGCCAAGGCGCAGACCGACACCGCCGCGGTGACCGGCCTGGCGATGTCGATCCAGAACAAGAGCGATCCCGGATTGCTGCTGCGTATTTACCGCGAGCGGGTGCCTGCCATCCTGAAACAGGCGGGTTCAGTGACCACGGTCGATCCCCGCGACGATTCCCGCCTGATCATTCAGGGAGCTGATAAATGAGTGGCGAAGCCGTGCATAACCATTCCCACGACTCTTCTCACACGCATGCCGCGCCAGTCGCGCCCGGCAGCATGCTCACCAGCCGCGAACAGCGCAGCGCAGCCCGTCAGTTGACGCTGGCGATGCTTGCCCTGGGCTTGCTTGCATTGGGGCTGGTCTGGCGATTCTTCTCGCCCGAGCAAGTCGGCGTCAGCCAATTGCTGCTGGGCGCCGCCTCGCTGTTGGTGGCCATCCCGGTGGTCAGCGCCGGCTGGCACAGCCTGCGTTATCCCAGCCTGCACGGCATTACCGATCAACTGATTGCCTTGGCCATGCTCGGCGCCTGGGCGACGGGCGATCTGATGACCGCCGCGTTGCTGCCCATCATCATGATCTTCGGCCACGTGCTGGAGGAGCGCAGCGTGATTGGCTCCCAGGAAGCCATTCAGGCATTGGGCCGTCTGACCCGCAGCCACGCCCGACTGATCGACAAGGATGGCGTGATCCGCGAAGTCGACAACGGGACGCTGGTGGCAGGTGATCGCGTCGAAGTGCGCGCTGGCGATCGCGTACCGGCTGACGGCTTGGTGATCTCGGGGCAGGCCAGCCTCGACACGGCGCCGATCACCGGCGAGTCCGTCCCGCTTGAAGCGCGTGCAGGCATGGAAGTCTTTGGCGGCGCGATCAATCTCGACGGTCTGCTGCGTATCGAAGTGACGCGCATCGGCAATGAGTCGACCCTGGGCAAGGTCATCGCGCTGATGCAAAGCGCCGAACGCTCCAAACCGCCCATCACTCGACTGCTGGAAAAGTACGCCGGCAGCTACATGGTGCTGGTGCTGCTGATTGCGGCCGTGACCTGGTTCATCACTAATAACGCCCAGGCCATGCTGGCCGTGTTGGTGGCTGCGTGTCCCTGCGCGTTGGTGCTGTCGGCGCCGGCGACAGCCATCGCCGGTATTGCAGTCGCCGCGCGCCACGGCATTCTGATCCGCAGTTCGGCCTTTCTTGAAGAGCTGGCTGACCTCACTTCGCTGGTTGTCGACAAGACCGGCACACTGACTTATGGGAGTTTGCGCCTGCAGTCGGTTCGGGCCGAGGAGGGCGCGGGCGACGACGTTATCGAGCTGGCGGCAAGCCTGGGTTCGGCAAGCAGCCACCCGGTCAGTCGCGCGCTGGCGACGTTGGTCGGCAAGGATCATCTGCTTCCTCTGGACGACATTCGTGAGCGCCAAGGGCTGGGCGTCGTTGCACAGACGACCCGGGGTGAAGCCGCACTGGGGCGGCCTGAGCTGTTCGCGCAGTTGGGCATTGCGACTTCGCCGATTCCCGATCATGACGGCCCGATTGCCGGGCTTGCGGTGAATGGCCATTTCCTCGCCTGGCTGCTGCTGGCCGACAGCCTCAAGCCCGAGGCCCGGCAGGCGCTGAGTGAATTGCGCGAGCTGGGCCTTGGTCGGCAGTTGTTGCTCACTGGGGATCGGCAAAGCGTTGCCGACAGCCTGGGTCACGAGGTCGGCATCAGCGATATCCACGCCCAGGCGTTGCCCGAGGACAAGCTCAATCGGGTCATGAGCGAAATCAAAAAAGGCTTTCGCCCGATGGTCGTCGGCGATGGCATCAACGACTCCCTGGCGCTAAAGGCCGGCGTTGTCGGCGTCGCGATGGGGGCGGGGGGGGCGGACATCGCGTTGGCCTCCGCCGACATCGTCTTGATCGGCAGTGACCTGCGCCGCCTGGGCACCTGTGTGCGGTTGAGCCGCCAGTGCCGCCACACCTTGCAGGTGAACGTGATCATCGGACTCGGCTGGACGCTGGCCATTGTCGCCATGGCGGCTTTCGGCGTGCTGGGCGCGGCCGGCGCCATGATCGCTGCGGTCTTGCATAACCTCAGCACGCTGCTGGTACTGGGCAACGCCGGGCGGCTGCTGCGTTTTCACGAGCCCATCGCGAAGTTTCACAATCCCTCCTGAGCCAGATTCCCCGGCGCTTGTACCGAAAACGCCGGGTTAGAGGCCTCCACTAAGTATTAAAATTCGCTTGAGCTTTGAAGAACTCTGTTACAAATTAACTCCAGTCTCGTTTCGGGGTGCTCCATTTACAGGCGACACACTGGCTCGAATTCTGGGGCACAGCGTCGTACCCGTTGTAGGTTCGTCGTCGTTCAAACCAGCCAATCGCCTGACGGCTCCTGATCTGGAGCCGGTTATGGACTACCCTTTTCCATGTAGCTGGATCAGGGGGATTTCATATGCTCGCGCAACTTCCACCGGCGTTACAGAACCTTCATCTGCCGCTGCGTCTCAAGCTCTGGGACGGCAACGAGCTTGATTTGGGCAGTGATCCCTGCGTCACGATCGTGGTCAAGGACCCGTCCCTCGTTTCCGATTTCACCCACCCTAGTCTTGGCCTCCTTGGCAGCGCCTTCGTTGAAGGCCGGCTTGAGCTGGAAGGCTCGATCAGCGAAGTGGTCCGGGTGTGCGACGAGCTGACCAAGGCGCTGGTCGACAAGGACGACGACAACCTCCCTGTGCGCACCGAGCACGACAAGGCCACCGATGCTGCGTCGATCTCCTACCACTACGACCTCTCCAATGACTTCTATCGCCTGTGGCTGGACCGGGAGATGGTCTACTCTTGCGCGTATTTCAAGACCGGCAACGAGACGCTCGATCAGGCCCAACAGGACAAGTTTCACCACCTGTGCCGCAAGCTGCGCCTTAAACCCGGGGAATACCTGCTCGATGTCGGCTGTGGCTGGGGAGGGCTATCCCGCTTCGCCGCGAGTGAATACGGCGTCAAGGTGTTCGGCATCACGTTGAGCCGCGAGCAATTGGCGCTGGCCCAGGCGCGGGTGCGCGCAGACGGTCTGCAGGACCGTGTCGAACTGCAGCTGCTCGATTACCGGGATCTGCCCAAAGACGGCCGCTTCGACAAGGTCGTCAGCGTCGGCATGTTCGAGCATGTCGGCCACGCCAATCTCGAGCTTTACGCAAAATGCCTGTTCGACGCAGTGAAGGAGGGCGGTCTGGTGATGAACCACGGCATTACCGCCAAGCACACCGACGGGCGTCCTGTCGGGCGCGGCGCGGGTGACTTTATTGATCGCTATGTGTTTCCCAATGGTGAACTGCCGCACCTGTCGATGATCACCGGGTTCATCAGCGAGGCGGGTCTGGAAGTGGTCGATGTGGAAAGTCTGCGCCTGCATTACGCCAAGACCCTAGAGCACTGGAGTGCCCGTCTGGAAGAGAAACTCGACGTCGCTGCGGCCATGGTGCCGGAGCAGGCGCTGAGGATCTTTCGGTTGTATCTGGCCGGCTGTGCCTATGCGTTTTCCAAGGGCTGGATCAACCTGCACCAGATATTGGCGGTGAAGCCGTATGCAGACGGCAGCCATCATTTGCCGCTGACGCGGGATGATTTGTACCGGTGAGTGCTCCAAGCCTGTGGGAGTCAGCTGACTTCCACAGGCCTTCAATACCACTCACAGAATCGGCGAAATCAGCCTAGCAACCCGCATCCCCAGCTGCTGCAAGTGATGTGTCTCTTTGCTCTCTTCGCTGGAGATCTCGTGGGAGAGGGCGAAGTCGTCGATGAGCATGTTTTCCACCTCCCGAGCGAAGTCTTCATCCACGGTCAGCAGCATGAGTTCGAAGTTGAGCCGGAACGAACGATTGTCCAGGTTGGCGCTGCCGATCGCCGAGATCGCGTTATCCACCAGCACCACCTTCTGGTGCAGGAAGCCGGGCTTGTAGCGAAAGATGCGAACGCCTGCGCGCACGGCCTCAAAGGCAAACAAACTGGAGGCGGCGTACACCGTGTAGTGGTCAGGACGCGACGGCAGCAGCAAGCGAACATCCACGCCGCGTAGCACCGCCAGTCGCAGCGCTGCGGAGACAGGCTCATCGGGAATGAAATACGGGGTTGTGATCCAGACCCGTTCGGTCGCCGCGTGAATGGCTTCGACGAAGAACAACGAGCAGGTTTCCTGCGCATCAGCAGGGCCGCTGGCGAGTAATTGGCACAGCACGCCGTCTTCGGGGTAACTGTCCGGCAGGATCAGCGGCGGTATCTCCCGGGTCGCCCAGAACCAGTCCTCGGCGAACGATTCCTGCAGACACGCCACGACAGGTCCGACGACGCTCACATGGGTATCGCGCCATGGCGCCAGCGGCGGCTTGAGGCCGAGGTACTCATCGCCCACGTTGTGGCCGCCAACGAAGCCTTTGATGCCATCCACCACGACGATCTTGCGGTGGTTACGGAAGTTGATCTGGAAGCGTGTCAGCCAGCCGCCACGTGTGGCAAAGGCCTTGATCTGCACGCCGCCATCGCGGAGCTTCTCGATATAACGCGCCGGCAGCGCATGGCTGCCAATGCGGTCGTAAAGCACATGAATCGCCACGCCTTCAGCGGCCTTCTCCAGCAACAACCCTTGCAGGCGTCGACCGAGATCATCGTCGTGGATGATGAAAAACTGTACGAACACCACTTGCCGGGCGCTTTTGATGGCCTCGAAGATCGCGTCGAATGTTTCATCGCCGTTGATCAACAGCTTCACTTCGTTGTTCGCCAGGCATGGCATGCGTCCCAGCTTCGGCATCGCGCGCAGGGAGCGATAAGCGTCCGAGCGCCGCGCCGCTACCGCCTCTTCAATCCATGGCTTCCAGTTGAAGTCGGCGATCGCCACGCGCATTTCGGTGTTCGCCTGACGCCGCGCCTTGATGTAGGCATCAAACGTACTCCTGCCGAAAACCAGATACGGAATCAGTGCGACATAAGGGATGAAGATGAGAGGCATCGCCCAAGCGATTGAGCCCTGAGCTGTACGCACTGTGAGTAAGGCGTGGATAGCTGCGACAATGCCCAGCAGGTGAGTGAAACCGAGCAAATAGCCAAAGAAATACGGGCTGTGGTAATCCATGCGCAACCTTGTGCCATAAGCTTATTGGTGTCTAACAGACCACAAGGCGCCGGGATTGTCGCTATTTTATTGAGGCTGCAACTGGCTGCCCGATCCACCGTCTAATCGTCAACGTTCAGTGGCCTGCGTGCAGGCCGCATCTAGATGCCCAAGAGTTATTAAAGGAAACCCGATTCATGAAAAAGCGCGTACTGGCGTTGATGGTTTGTATGACTGCGCCCTTCGCCCAGGCGCAGGTTCTGCAGCCCGGACTGTGGGAACTGAGCTCCAGCAACATGCAGGTAGATGGCCAACAGATGCCGGACCTTCAAGTGATGCTGTCGCAATTGCAAATGATGGCGCCGCAGCAGCGCGCAGCCATGGAACAAATGCTGGAAAAACAAGGCGTTACTCTGGGCGGGAAGGGCGTACGTATTTGTCTGACCCAAGAGCAGGTCAAGAATGAGCAGATTCCGCTGACAGATCCGAAGTCCGGCTGCACCCAGCAGATCACCGAACGCACCGGCGCCACCTGGAAATTTAAATTCAGTTGCCCTCGTGCTCAAGGCACTGGTACTGCACAGTTCCTCAGTGACCGCGAGTTCAACACCCACGTCATTGGCTCGTTCAACGCCACAGGCCAGCAACAGAACGGCAGCATGGACACGCGCGCTGTATGGCTCGGTCAGCAATGCGGCACTGTAAAACCAAGGACCTGATTCTCTCTGCTTACTAAGCGCCCTGACTTGTCAGGGCGTTTTTGTCTGTACTGACAGCGAGTCGTGTTCCACGTGGAACATCTTGTTGTTTCACATGAGCTTTTTCGCCTTAGGTGTTGAGAAGCCTCACTAAAATCCCGCCGATCTTATAAAAAGCTTCATCTTCGTCCGATATTCCGGCTGTTATATTGTAACCATCGCCCTTCATCTCTGAGCCGGGATGCTCTTCGCCTTCGGAACGTGCCATGCACCGACGTCAAATGCTGCTTAACATGCTATTGGCCAGCGCTGCCTTTACGCTGCCATTCTCAGTCAATGCGACGCAGATCCGAAACGCCCGCCTGTGGCGTACTGACAGCAAGCTGCGGCTCGTGTTTGATCTCAGTGGCCCGGTTCAATACAAGACCTTCACGCTGAGCGCGCCTGAACGGATCATCATCGATGTCAGCGGCGCGCGGCTTGAAGGCAACTTCAGTCAGCTGGCGCTCGAAAACACGCCGATCAAATCCATCCGCTCCGGCCACTTCGGTCAGAGTGATACGCGCATCGTCCTTGACCTCGCATCGCCCGTGCAGCTCAACAGTTTCCTGCTGGGTCCCGAAGGTGCCCAAGGTAACCGGCTGGTGCTGGATCTGGGCCATGACGTGCTTTCCCGTCCTCCGGTGCAGTTGGCCGCCGCTGCGCCATTGGCGAAAGAGCCACCCGTGCAGACAGCAGGGAGAGATCGATCCAAGCGCGACATCATGGTGGTCGTCGACGCCGGGCACGGTGGCAAGGACCCGGGCGCCGTTGGCTCGAAGGGTGAGCGCGAGAAAGACGTCGTGCTGTCCATCGCGCAGTTGCTCGCCAAACGCTTGAAGCGCGAAAAGGGCTTTGATGTGCGCCTGGTCCGCAATGACGACTTCTTCGTTCCGCTGCGCAAGCGCGTCGACGTCGCACGCAAATACAACGCTGACATGTTCATCTCGGTCCACGCCGACGCAGCCCCTCGGTTGACGGCTTCCGGCGCGTCGGTGTTTGCCTTGTCGGAGAACGGCGCGACATCTGCCACGGCGCGCTTCATGGCCCAGCGTGAAAACGGCGCCGACCTGATCGGCGCGACCAGCCTGTTGAACCTGAAAGACAAGGACCCGATGCTGGCCGGCGTGATTCTCGACATGTCGATGAACGCCACGATCGCCGCGAGTCTGGATTTGGGTCACACCGTACTGGGTAGCCTGGAAGGGATCACGACGCTGCACCAGAAGCGCGTGGAGCAGGCCGGTTTTGCGGTGCTGAAGTCACCCGATGTACCGTCGATTCTGGTCGAGACCGGCTTTATCTCCAACAGCCGCGACAGTCAGCGCCTTGTCACCGCGCGCCACCAACAGGCCGTGGCCGATGGGTTGTTTGACGGCATGAAGCGCTACTTCGAGCGCAATCCGCCGGCAGGCTCGTACGTGGCCTGGCGGCAAGAGCAAAAGGCGAATCAGGCGGTCGTCTGACGGACTCAGTCGTGACGCAGGATGTGCAAGTTCGCTCTCATCAACGTGACACCGCTGCAGATGCACCTACCTAAACGCCCATTGTGGGAGCGAGCTTGCTCGAGAACAGGTCGACATCCGCTGCATATATAGCGCCTGGAACACCGTCTTCGTGAGCAAGCTCACTCCCACATGGACAGTGTTTGCCAGGGAGCCAGCACGGCGTATGGACGACGAAATCTTCCCTGATGCCTGCAGGGGTCAGCTTACCGACAACCCATCACCCGGTCGCAGGTGATCTTGGTACGGCTTCCATTTGAGCTCGACACCCGACTGATCGTCGTCCAGCCCACTTTCTGGATGTAACCCACCCACGTCTCGCCGTCCGATGCGAGCCCGGTAAAAAACGTCAGCGAACCGTATCGGCTGTTGGTCTGCGCCCAGCGGCGATTGCCCACGCTTTCAACGCCGCGCACAAATATCGTGTTCCCTGCAACCGCCACGCTGTACGTGTTGTTGCCGGCATCGATGCAGGCCAACAGCGTCGCGCTGCGTGTGCATAGCGCCTTGTCCAGCCTGGGCGAGGGCGGCATGGCGATGGCCTGCGTGCTCAACGCCAGTAAGCACCCTGACAAAAGCCAAAGCAACCGAGTCATGAAGCGGCCTCAAAAAAGATTAGCGTGTACGTATCGTTATACTATAACGTAAAAAGCGATATCATCCGTACTCTGGTGAAACCTTCATGAACCGCCTTCCCGTTACCGTTCTCTCCGGCTTCCTTGGCGCTGGTAAAAGCACGCTGCTGAACCACATCCTGCGCAATCGCGACAATCTGCGCGTCGCCGTGATCGTCAACGACATGAGCGAGATCAACATCGACGGCAGCGAAGTTCAGCGGGACGTCAGCCTCAATCGGGCGGAAGAAAAACTGGTGGAGATGAGCAACGGCTGCATTTGCTGCACCTTGCGCGAAGACTTGCTGGAAGAGGTCAGCCGGCTGGCCCATGAAGGCCGGTTCGACTATCTGCTGATCGAATCCACGGGCATTTCCGAGCCGCTTCCCGTGGCGGAGACCTTCACCTTTCGCGATGAGCTGGGCCGGAGCCTGGCCGATGTCGCCCGCCTCGACACCATGGTGACGGTGGTCGATGGCCTTAATTTTCTGCAGGACTTCAACGCTGCAGAGAGTCTGGCCTCGCGCGGAGAGACCCTGGGCGAGGAGGACGAGCGCGCGATCACTGATCTGCTGATTGAGCAGGTCGAGTTCGCCGACGTGATCCTGATCAGCAAGATCGACCTGATCAGCTCAACCGACCGGCGAGAGCTGATGGCAATTTTGCGGCGGCTCAACAGCCAGGCAGAGATTCTGCCGATGGTTATGGGCGCCGTGCCCCTCAGCAAGATTCTGGACACGAGCCGTTTCGATTTCGAACGTGCGGCTCAGGCACCGGGCTGGCTCAAGGAGTTGCGCGGCGAGCACACGCCAGAGACCGAAGAATATGGCATCGCGTCCACGGCTTATCGGGCGCGTCGGCCGTTTCATCCACAGCGATTTTTCGACTTCCTGAATGCGCCGTGGGAAAACGGCCGACTGCTGCGCTCGAAGGGCTTTTTCTGGCTCGCCAGCAAGCACGAGGACGCCGGCAGTTGGTCCCAGGCCGGCGGCTTGATTCGTCACGGTTTCGCCGGTCGTTGGTGGCGGTTCGTGCCCAAGGCGCAGTGGCCGCAGGACGACGAAAGCACGCAGGTGATCATGCGCAGCTGGGAAGCTGAGACCGGCGATTGCCGTCAGGAACTGGTGTTCATCGGTCAGAACATCGACTTTGCCCGGCTGGCGGCAGAGCTTGATCAATGCCTGCTGACCGATGCCGAGATGGCGAGCGGCGTTGCGGACTGGCGCTCGATGCCTGATCCGTTTGGCGACTGGTATGGCGACGCGGCGTAGCACCCATCTGACTCACTGCGTTTTCCAGATGCCCTTGCTCTGCTGCTCGCAGAACGGTTTGAGAAACGCAGCGTCGCTGGCAACGCCGTAATAGTGAATGTTCTGCCGATAAGGCATATTGGCCACCTGCGCGTTGCTGCACTGGCCAAATGACCCGGCAGGGCACTGCTCCGAGTACGTGACCTCGGTTTTCTGATCCTTGAGCTGAGGTTTGCAGAATCCGTCGTGGAACAGGTCTGGCGGGATGTTCAGATTTTCCTGACAGACTTTGACGTCCACTCGCTCGCCTTGGCTGTGCACCACGCACGACTCAGCGCGGACCTGCGTCGACGTCATTGCCATCAGCGCCCATGCCAGCCCCATAGGCAGCCAGATTGCTCGCATCATTTACCTCCGTCAGCGCTCATTCAGGAGCGATCTCAAAATGGCCGACATGCTGCAGAACATCCCCACTCATGTCATTGCGGGCCCTTTAGGTGCTGGCAAGACGAGTCTGATCAGGCATCTTTTGAAGCAGAAACCGGCGGGCGAGCGCTGGGCTGTGCTGATCAATGAGTTCGGCCAGATCGGCCTGGATGCTGCGCTGCTGACGACCGGCGATGATGGTATCGCACTTGGCGAAGTGGCTGGTGGCTGCCTGTGCTGCGTCAATGGCGCGCCTTTTCAGATTGGCCTCGGCCGGCTCTTGCGAAAGGCCAGGCCGGACCGCTTGCTCATCGAGCCCTCCGGGCTGGGGCATCCGGTTCAGTTGATCAAGCAATTACACGAGGCGCCCTGGGTCGGGGTGCTGTCGGTCCAGCCCAGTGTCATGGTGCTCGACGCCCAGGCACTCGCCCAGGGCAAAGAGCTGCCTGACACCCAGCGAGAAGCCCTGGCGCAGGCGGGCCTGCTGGTGCTGAACAAGTCAGAAGGGCTGGACGCGTCGACCCGAAAGGCAATCATCGACGCACTGCCTGCGTGCAGGCTGTACTGGACCGACCACGGCGTATTGTCTCTGGATTCGTTGCCTGGCGTTGAGGTCAACGCTCACGCTGGCTCGGCCAATCCGGCCATCCCCCGGTCATTGCCGCAACTCCCCGCAACGTGGGCGGACCCAACGACGCCGGTATGCCTGAGTCAGCAACAGGCGGAAGGCTGGAGCATCGGCTGGCGCTGGCACCCTCAGCGAGTGTTTGATGCGGCGAAAGTCCAGTCCTGGCTGCAAACCTTGAACTGGCGGCGTGCCAAGCTGGTTATCCACAGCGAAAAGGGGTGGATCTCAGGCAATGCGGTGAACAGGAGTGCGCTGGCGTGGGCGTCGAGTGAGTGGCGCAAGGACTCCCTTCTCGAGCTGATCTTCGATGGGCCTCAGGACGAGGCCGCTTTGCAGACAGCGCTGGCGGCCTGTCTGCTCTGAAACGAGTTATCCACAGAGGATCACTGCTTCCACTTATTGTGTTCCTGACGCCATTGGCTCAGCTGAATGATCTCGGCGGTCGGTTTCGGGTCTTTGATCTCGAACGGGTAGGGCGCCAGCTCGATCTGCGCCGCGTGGGCACCGAACATGGTGATCGTGCCGGGATGCCGGTGCTCACCGGTGACCGTGAACTCGAAGTTATACACCCGCGCCAGTCGCTTGCGGCCCTCATTGTCGCGCTTGAACGCGAGTCGCTTCAGCGCCACGTTGCCGTCGAGCAACTCAAGATCAAGTTTGGCGCAGTGCTGTTTGACGCGTTCGAGCGCCCGTTCACGCAGGCCATGGGCGTGCCACAGCCAGGCGCCGGCAGTCGCCAGCAGCATGAGGACGAAAATGTTGCCCAGGGTCAGCATGGAAAAGGAACTCCAACAGAAGGCTTGCAGCTTAACTGCGTCGGGTGACAGACAGCCATAGCCCTAAAGTTTAATTTCGCTTCACTTCGTCCGGCATCGCCACTACTGTGCCTTCCCGGTCTCAGGAACCTGTCATGAAACGTACGCCCCATCTACTCGCCATCCAGTCGCATGTCGTGTTTGGTCACGCCGGCAACAGCGCAGCCGTGTTCCCTATGCAGCGTATCGGCATCGATGTCTGGCCGCTTAATACCGTTCAGTTCTCCAACCACACTCAGTATGGCCACTGGGCGGGGGAAGTCCTGGCGCCGCAGCAGATTCCGGCGTTGGTCGAGGGGATTGCGGCGATAGGCGAGCTGGGCAATTGCGATGCGGTGCTGTCGGGTTATCTGGGGAGCGCAGCGCAGGGACGCGCGATTCTGAGCGCCGTTGCGCAGATCAAACGCGCCAATCCACGCGCGCTGTATTTGTGTGATCCGGTGATGGGGCACCCGGAGAAGGGCTGCATCGTGCCGCAGGAAGTGAGCGATTTCCTGCTGGACGAAGCCGCTGCAGTCGCCGACTTCCTTTGCCCGAATCAGCTGGAGCTGGACAGCTTCTCCGGCCGCAAACCCGATTCGTTGCGCGACTGCGTGGCCATGGCGCGAGCGCTGCTGGCCCGAGGCCCCAAGGCGGTTGTCGTCAAGCACCTGGCCTACCCGGGCAAACCCGCGGACGGCTTTGAGATGCTGCTGGTGACCGAGCACGAAACCTGGCACCTGTGTCGGCCGCTTCTGGCCTTTCCCCGGCAGCCGGTGGGCGTGGGCGACCTGACGTCCGGGCTGTTCCTGTCTCGGATTCTGCTCGGTGACGACCTGCGCAGCGCCTTCGAATTCGCGGCGTCAGCGGTGCATGAAGTGCTGCTGGAGACCCAGGCCTGCGGCAGCTACGAGCTGGAGCTGGTGCGCGCGCAGGACCGAATCGCTCACCCGCGGGTCAAGTTCGAAGCGGTCCGGCTGTAAGCCAAACCGGTGCTTGCTTAAACCGGCTCATCCTTGATTTCACGATAACGCTTCTCCAGTTCCTGACGGATCTGGCGGCGTTGTTGTGCCTGCACGTAACGGCGCTTGTCTTCGCTGTTGGCCGGTGTCAGCGGCGGTACGCTGGCAGGTTTGCGCTGGTCATCCACCGCCACCATGGTGAAGAAGCAGCTGTTGGTGTGACGAACCGAGCGCTCGCGGATGTTTTCGGTCACCACCTTGATGCCCACTTCCATGGACGTATTGCCGGTGTAGTTGACCGACGCCAGGAACGTGACCAGCTCGCCAACGTGAATCGGCTCACGGAAAATCACCTGATCCACCGACAGCGTCACGACATAGCGTCCTGCGTAACGGCTCGCGCACGCGTAGGCCACTTCGTCGAGATACTTCAGCAGCGTCCCGCCGTGCACGTTGCCGGAGAAGTTGGCCATGTCCGGGGTCATCAATACAGTCATCGACAGCTGGGCGTTTCCGGGTTCCATAGCGTTGCTCACGGTCTAAAAGGGTCAGAAGGCACCTTGCTCGGGTGCTCGAATGCAGATTGGCGACAAAACCATCGATACCGGGACGCCAACGGCCGCTCCGCCGTCACGCCCTGTACCCATCTGTTTCCATATATTGCACTGGCTTCTCCCGCTTTTGTGCGGTGTTAACCTGCGGAAGCCCTTGGATGGGGTAAATCCTGCGTCTCAGTCAGAATATTCAGGCTTCGTTGGCGAGTTTTCGTACAGCAGTCGTCTCTCTTTCAGACGGATACGCGTATTTCATCGATTGCCAGCAGGAGCAGCGCCCATGCATGCCATCAGTTTCATTCAAGACCTGGCAGTGATCATGCTCGTGGCTGGCGTTGTAACGGTGGTGTTTCATCGGCTCAAGCAACCGGTGGTGCTGGGCTACATCGTGGCCGGCTTCATCATCGGTCCGCACACCCCGCCGTTTGGCCTCATTCACGACGAGGACACCATCAAGACCCTCGCCGAACTCGGCGTGATCTTTTTGATGTTTTGCCTCGGCCTGGAATTCAGCCTGCGCAAGCTGTTCAAGGTCGGTGCGACGGCGTTCATTGCCGCGTTTCTCGAAATCATGCTGATGACCTGGATCGGTTACGAAATCGGCCAGTTCTTCGCCTGGAACACCATGGACTCGCTGTTCCTCGGTGCCATTCTGGCGATCTCGTCCACCACCATCATCGTCAAGGCGCTCAATGACCTGAAGATGAAAAACCAGCGCTTCGCCCAACTGATCTTCGGCGTGCTCATCGTTGAAGACATCCTCGGCATTGGCATCATCGCGCTGTTATCGGGGATCGCCGTGAGCGGCACGGTCAGTTCCGGGGAGGTGTTTTCAACGGTCGGCAAGCTGTCGCTGTTCATGATCGTGGCGCTGGTCATCGGCATTCTGGTCGTGCCGCGATTGCTGGCCTACGTGGCGAAGTTCGAGAGCAACGAGATGCTGCTGATCACTGTGCTCGGCCTGTGCTTCGGCTTTTGCCTGCTGGTAGTCAAACTCGAATACAGCATGGTGCTGGGGGCGTTTCTCATCGGCGCGATCATGGCCGAATCCAGGCAACTGGCGAAGATCGAGCACCTGGTCGAGCCCATCCGTGACATGTTCAGCGCGATCTTCTTCGTCGCGATCGGCTTGATGATCGATCCGAAGATTCTGCTCGATTACGCCTGGCCCATCGCGGTGATCACCGTCGCTGTGGTGCTGGGCAAGATGATTTCCTGCGGGCTTGGCGCTTTCATCGCCGGCAACGACGGCAAGACCTCGCTGCGGGTGGGGATGGGGCTGTCACAGATTGGCGAATTCTCCTTCATCATCGCAGCGCTGGGGATGACGCTGCAGGTCACCAGCGATTTTCTCTACCCGGTCGCGGTGGCGGTCTCCGCGATCACGACGCTCTTGACCCCTTATCTCATCCGCGCAGCAGACCCTCTGTCCCACACGCTGGGCGCCATTTTTCCTGCACGCATGGCGCGTGTGTTTGGAATGTACGGGGAGTGGCTGCGCAGCATTCAGCCCCAGGGGCAGGGCGCAGTGCTGGCAGCGATGATCCGCAAGATCCTGCTGCAAGTCGGAATCAATCTGGCATTGGTCATCGCCATCTTCTTTACAGGAGCATTCTTTGCGGAGCGGATTGGCGTGTATTTCAGCGACTGGGTCAGCGATGTCGGGCAGCAAAAAGCCTGGATCTGGGGTGCGTCGTTGCTGCTTTCACTGCCGTTTCTGATCGCGGCTTATCGCAAGCTCAAAGCGCTGTCGATGCTGCTGGCAGAGATGAGCGTGAAGCCGGAAATGGCGGGCAGGCACACAGCGCGCGTCCGTCGGGTGATTGCCGAAGTGATCCCGCTGCTGTCTTTGCTGGTGATTTTTCTGCTCATCGCATTGCTGTCATCCAGCATGCTGCCGACGCGCGAATGGCTAATGCTGATTGTCATTGTGGCGGCTGTGGTGGCTGCCGTCCTGTGGCGCTGGTTCATCCGGGTGCATACGCGCATGCAGATCGCGTTGCTTGAAACCCTGGGCAATCATCCTGAGCCCTGAGTTGTGAATCAGCGTTGAGGTGCGTGCCTCAACGCTGATTCAGGGGAGCGGTTGTGCTTCTCAGCTTTCCAGCCAGACGTCCCGCGCCCAGTGCCAGACGGATTCCCAGCTTTCTTCGGTGACGAGTTCTTCTTCGCCAGACCACAGCACCACAGTGCCGTCTTCTTCAACGCAGTAGTAATCCTCGCCGTCCTGGCAGATCGGGATCAGCTCGCGGGGTACGCCGATATCCCAGGCGGTCGCTGCCACTTCCGGCAAATACGTATGAGAGACCGGGTCAGTGACGGTGACAGGCTCAAGACTGCCGTAGACCACGTCGCTGACGGTCAGCAAGAACTCCTTGAAGACGAAGGGGATATTGATGAACAGCTGCTCTTCAACCTCGACCAGCTGATCTTCATCAGGCAGCTCAAGCGGGACAGGGACCGGTTCATTGGCTTCACGGAGTTGTTCGATGACTTCTTCCACGACGTGGATCCTCTAACGATTTGCGCGGGTTATACAGTAGCTCAAAGGCATCGCCAAATTAACTTGGCTTCTATAAAAAGCAGAACCCCGGAACAAGTCCGGGGTTCAGTTGCAGCAGCTCAGCGGTATTAGCCGTTCTGGCGGATACCTGCCACCAGCCAAGGCTGGTTGTCGCCCTGAGCGCGTTCCATGTTCCAGCTCTCGCTGAACACTTCGCCCTGATCGAAGCGCGACGTTTTCGACACACCGCTAAACGTCAGCGTGGCGATGGTCTTGTCGGCGCGATCATCCAGACCGTCAAGTTGCACGGTGAGGTTGTCGATGAAGGTGGACTGGAAACCGTCGCCCAGATCGGCACGTTCTTTTTTCAGGAACTGCAGCATTTGCGGGGTCACGAACTCGGAGATCTTGTCCATCTCGTTCGCGTCCCAATGCTGTTGCAGCGACTGGAAGTGGCTGCGGGCCGCTTCAATAAAGCGTTCTTCGTTGAACCAGGCTGGCGCGTTGATCACCGGACGGGCTGCCGCTGCTGGAGCGGAACCGCCGAAGATCGAATTCTGTGCCGGTTGTGGTTGCTCGAAGGTTTCACGCTGATAAGGAGCACCAGCGGGAGCCATCTGTGGCTGCTGTTTGCGTCGACGCGCCGCGATGAAGCGGAAGATCACGAAGGCGATGATCGCCATGATCAGGATGTCGAAGAACTGCATGCCTTCGAAGCCACCGCCCATGAACATGGAGGCCAGAAGACCACCGGCGGCGAGACCGGCCAATGGGCCCAGCCATTTGGAAGCACCGCCCGCAGCAGGCGCAGGACGGCCGGCGGCGTTAGGTGCAGCGGCAGGAGCGGAAGGAGCTGTTTGACGCGCCTGGTGACTTGGCGCCGAGCCCATGCTCTTGCCACCACCGAAACGCGCAGCATTGACGTCGAGGCTCATGGTGAGCCCGATCATCAGTGCCAAAGCGATGCTAAGAAAACGTTGCATAAGGGAATTCCCGTTTGTGGATTGCACGCGCGCCATGTTGCACAGGACAAATGGGGATGACCAGCGGCCATATGTTTCCGGCTTTTGCGTGAATATTCACCTGCCTGTCCTATTTGGGTTGTAGGCAGGTGAAGAAAGTTCTGTAGGAAAGATGGGGGGTGGATGTGGGAATGCAAGGGGTGCATCAACGCATCCTCAGTTACCGCTCACACCGGCTCGAGCTTCGCGTACCCCAGCATCAGCCACTTGCTGCCTTCCGAAAAATTCACCTGCACCCGCGCCTGAGCGCCTGAACCCTCGAAGTTGAGGATCACGCCTTCGCCAAACACCGCGTGCTGCACGTGCTGACCCAGGGAGAACTGGCTCTGCGGAATGGCTTCGCCGTCGAACAGACGACTCGGTGCCATGGTTTTGGAGCCGCCGAACGGACGGGTCACGCTGTTAGACAGCCGCACTTCCTGAATCAGATTAGGCGGGACCTCCCGTACGAAGCGCGAGACCTTGTTGTAGGTTTCGCTTCCGTACAGGCGTCGGGTTTCTGCGTAGGTCATCACCAGATGCTGCATGGCGCGGGTGATGCCCACGTATGCCAGACGGCGCTCTTCTTCCAGACGGCCCGGCTCTTCCAGGCTCATCTTGTGCGGAAACAGGCCTTCTTCCATGCCCACCAGGAACACGTACGGGAACTCCAAACCCTTGGCGCTGTGCAGCGTCATGAGCTGAATGCTGTCTTCGTGCTCATCCGCCTGGGTGTCGCCGGCCTCCAGGGAGGCATGGCCGAGGAATGCAGCCAGGGGCGTCAGGTCTTCCTCCTCTTCGCTGTTCTCGAAGGCGCGCGCGGCGCTGACCAGTTCCTCAAGGTTTTCCACTCGGGCCTGGCCTTTCTCGCCTTTCTCTTCCTTGTGGTACGTGATCAGGCCGGACTGCTCGATGACCGTTTGGGTCATCAGGTGCAGCGGCATGTCCGCGGCCTTGGCGGCAAGGTTTTCGATCAGTTCGATGAACGCGCCTAACGCGCTAGCCGCACGACCGGCCAAGCCTTTGTTGACGACCAGCAGGCGCATGGCCTCCCACATCGACACGTCGGCATGGCGCGCATGCTCGCGAATCGCTTCGACGGTTTTCTCGCCAATGCCGCGCGGCGGGACGTTGATGACCCGCTCCAGCGCCGAATCGTTACCGCGCCCGTCCAGCAGGCGCATATACGCCATGGCGTTCTTGATTTCGGCGCGCTCGAAGAATCGCTGGCCGCCGTAGATACGGTACGGGATGCGCTCGCGCAGCAAGGCCTCTTCGAGGACCCGCGATTGGGCGTTTGAACGATACAGAATGGCGATGTCGCTGCGCGCTAGTCCGGTCTTGATCGCGCTCTCAATGGTCTCGACCACGTAGCGCGCTTCGTCGTGTTCGTTGAACGCGGCATACAGATTGATCAGCTCGCCATCGCCGACGTCCGTCCACAGTTCTTTGCCCAGACGCCCGGTGTTGTTGACGATCAAGCCGTTGGCGGCCTTGAGGATGCTCGCGGTGGAGCGGTAGTTCTGCTCCAGGCGAATGGTCTCGGTGTCAGGGAAATCTTCGGAATACTGATGAATATTCTCGATCTTCGCGCCGCGCCAGCCGTAAATGGACTGATCGTCGTCGCCGACCACCATCAGGCTGTCGCCACCCTGGGCGAGCAGACGCAACCAGGCGTACTGAACGGCGTTGGTGTCCTGGAATTCGTCTACCAGCACGTGACGGAAACGACGCTGATAGTGCGCAAGCAGGCTCGGGTTGTCGCGCCACAGGTCCAGCGCGCGAAGCAGCAACTCGGAGAAGTCGATGACGCCAGCGCGCTGACACGCCGCCTCGTATGCCTCGTAGACTGACTTCATGGTCGTCAGAAACAGGTCGCCCGAGGCCTGAATGTGCTTGGGGCGCAGCCCTTCGTCCTTCTGGCCATTGATGAACCACTGCGCCTGCCGTGCCGGCCAGCGCTGCTCATCCAGATTCAGCTCGCGCATGACGCGCTTGACCAGTCGCTGCTGGTCATCGCTGTCGAGGATCTGGAAGCTCTGATTAAGACCCGCTTCCTGCCAGTGCGCCCGCAGCAGGCGGTGCGCCAGGCCGTGGAAAGTGCCCACCCACATGCCGGCCGGGTTGATACCCATCAGCTGCTCGATGCGATGGCGCATCTCGGCGGCGGCCTTGTTGGTGAACGTCACCGACAGGATCGAGTGCGGCGAGGCGTTCTCGACCTGGATCAACCAGGCGATACGGTGCACCAGCACACGGGTTTTGCCGGAACCAGCGCCGGCCAGGACCAACTGACGACCCACGGAGGCAGCTACGGCCTGGCGTTGGGCATCGTTGAGGGAGTTAAGCAGAAGGGAGAGGTCATCGCGCATCGGGGCATTCTAGGGTGCCGTGAGGGCATGGGCAAACCCTAACGCTGGCCGGTCGTGATGTTGCCGGTCCCATTTTTGCCGTCTGTAGATTTTAATTGATGACTGTTTGGTCTCGACGATCCCTTGTGTATCCTCCGCGAACGTTCAAGGCCCCCAATTATAAGAAACGCCATGACCTTCAGTTCCGAAGCCCCGGCAGACTCCGTGGCGACACGTCGTGTCATCTGCAAGCAGTTCGCGACCCAGCTTGCCGCCGAGCGCACCCGCCTTCTTTATCAGGGATCGCTGCTGCCGACCCTGTTCATGTTCATCAATGGTTTGCTCTGCGCGTGGCTGCTCTGGAGTCCCGAGCGTTACGTGCTGGTGGGCGTCTGGCTGGGCTGGCTGTCAGCGCTGGTGTGTCTGCGCGTGCTGCAAGTCGCAGCGTTCAGGTCAGCATCACTCGATCGTCGATCGCAGCCGATCTGGAACCGCATGTTTCTGGCCGGCGCCTGCGTCAGTGGGTTCACCCTTTCCAGCGCCGCGCTGGTGTTGATGCCGGCGCAAAGCCTGGCCCAGCAGGCGTGGGTATTCGGCCTGATCGGCGCTGCGACGCTGTCTGCCAGTGTGGCCTACGCGGTAAGCATTCCGGCGTTTCTCACGTTCACGCTGCCGTGTCTGCTGCCGCCCATTCTCTATCTGTTCTGGACCGGCGACCCCCAATGCCATGGTTGGGGCTGGCTCGGACTGATTCTCCTGCTGGCGCTTATCGTGGTGGCTGCGCAGGTCAACCGTTTGATCGAGCGGGGTCTTATCCGGCGATTTCAGAACGTGGCGCTCATCGAGCACCTTCAACAGGCCCAGGCCGAAAGCGACGAGCTCAACCGCGAACTGACCCGCCAGTACGAAGAACGTACGCGTTATCTGACCCATTACGATGAGCTGACCGGCCTCGCCAATCGCGCGCTGTTCAATGAGCGGCTGCGTGACGCCAATCAGCGTGCGCGTCATGGCGGGCGCACGCTGGCTTTGCTGCACATCAACCTTGATCGCTTCAAATTGCTCAATGACAGCCTGGGTCACGATACCGCTGACCAGTTGCTTCGCCTTATCGCGCGCAGGCTCAACGCCCATGTGACCGATGCCGATACCGTCGCGCGTTTGTCGGCGGACGAGTTTGCCGTGCTGTTCGACAGCCACGGCAACCTGACCACACTGGCGCGGATCACGACGCGCCTGCTGGCAAAACTGCGCTCGCCGATATCGGTTTGCGGCCATGAGTTGGTGGTCAGCGCCTCCATCGGCATCGCGTTGCTGCCGGGTTCTGCACGGGACATCGCCGCGTTGGTCAGCCAGGCAAATATGGCCATGCAACACGCCAAACACCTGGGCGGCGACAATTTTCAGTTCTTTACCGAAAGCCTTGAGGCGGGCACGCCGGGTCGGTTGCAGCTGGAAATCCAGCTGCGTCGCGCGATTGCGGAAGGGCAGCTGGAGGTTTTCTATCAGCCGAAGCTGGAGCTGGAAAGTGGTCGCCTGAATTCGGCGGAAGCGCTGGTGCGCTGGCGTCATCCCGAGCGCGGTCTGATTTCGCCCGGCGAGTTTATCGGGTTGGCAGAGGAGACCGGCCTGATCGCCAACATCGGTGAGTTCGTACTGCGCAAAGCTTGTCATCAGGCCTGCGAATGGCAGCAGGAGGGGCTCGCTCCTATCCGGGTGTCAGTCAATCTCTCTGTGCATCAGATGCGTCAGGGCAAGATGGTCAGCCTCGTTCGGCAAGTGCTCGAAGAGGCCGGGCTCAAGCCCGAATACCTGGAGCTTGAGCTCACCGAGAGTCAACTGCTGGAAAGCGTCGAGCACATCATCACCACGTTTCAGCAACTGCGCGCACTCGGCGTAAAACTGGCCATCGACGACTTCGGCACCGGCTACTCATCGTTGAGCTACCTGAAACGTTTTCCGGTGCACTGCGTGAAGATCGACCAGGCCTTTATTCGTGGTCTGAATGAATGCGCAGAAGACGCTGCGATTACCCGAGCGATCATCGCGATGGCCCACAGTCTTGACCTCAAGGTGGTGGCCGAAGGCGTGGAAGATTGCGAACAGTTGGAGTTTCTCAGGTCTCACGGTTGCGACGAGGTGCAAGGCTACTTGATCAGTCGGCCAGTGGAGGCCAGCGTTATGGGCGGCATCCTGCGCAGTCGGCTGACCGAAGCCTGGAGTCCTGTGCGAAAAGCCCTACACTACAAAGCGACCTGAGCTTCAGCAACGATCGGTTGGCCACGGCGAGATCGTTTAACTGTGCGGTTTGCAGGTCATGTAGTATAACTACAAGAAAGCTACAGCCCGGCCCATCCTTCACTTGAGTCCTGTCCTTTGAATCTGTTGCAGCACATCGCCCAGTCACGCCATCTCTTGCGCAAGTCGGAGCTGAAAGTAGCCGATCACGTGCTGCTCGATCCGGCGGCCGTGATGCACAGCTCCATGGCCGATCTCGCGCACGCGGTCGGTATCAGCGAGCCGACCATCGTGCGTTTCTGTCGCGCCATTGGCTGCACCGGCTTTCAGGACCTGAAACTCAAGCTGGCGCAAAGCCTTGCCGCTGGCGCGAGTTTCGGCCAGTTCGCCATCCACGAAGACGATTCCGTCGCCGACTACAGCCTGAAGATTTTCGACACCACGCTGCACACGCTGATAGAAGTGCGCGAAAAGCTCGACCCTCATGCCTTGCAGGCGGCGGTGACGGTCATGGCGGCGGCGCATCGTGTCGAGTTCTACGGTTTCGGTGCATCGGGTGCGGTAGCGGCTGACGCCCAGCACAAGTTCTTCCGTCTGTTACTGACGGCAGCGTCTTACTCCGATCCGCACATGCAGGCGATGTCGGCTGTGACGCTCAAGCCCACCGACGTCGCGGTGTGTATCTCGCAGTCGGGTCGCTCCAAGGACCTGCTGATCACGGCCAATCTGGTGCGCGAAAGCGGCGCCAACCTGATCACCCTGTGCCCGAGTCAGACGCCACTGGCCGAGCTGTCCACGGTCAATCTCGCCATCGACGTGCACGAAGACACCGAAATCTATACACCGCTGACCTCGCGTATTGCGCATCTGGTGGTCATAGATGTCCTGGCGATGGGCGTTGCGATGGCGCGCGGTCCGAGCCTGGTCAATCACCTCAAGAGCGTGAAGCGCAGCTTGCGCAGCCTGCGGTTGTCGCCGAAGTCGATCAAATCGTCTGAAGATTGATCTTAAGTCGCGTAGCGCCGAAACCTTCACCAACCTGTAACGCTTCCGACGTCTGATCGTCACCGCATCCCGCCACTCTGTACTCCCGCACACGAATGGGAGACAGGATATGCCTCGGCACTACGATGACTCGCAGCAGCACAGCACCTCCAGCACCAAGACCCGCCGTCAGCAGGAAGACCAGCGCCGTATGGCGTTCCGGCGTGCGATCGAAAGCCATTCAGAAGAACGCCGCCTGAATCAGGAGCTGTCGAGCTACCTGGATGGCGCCACCGCTCACTTCTGGCAGAGCGCTAGCGCTTCGGAAGGTGGCCATCAAAGCGCGCGACCAGCTCGCTGATCTGCGTACGCTCCGTCCGAATGAATGACAGGAACGCGTGAGCCACCGGCGACAGACGTTTGTCCCGTGCCTGTACGACGCACCAGCTTCGATACAGCGGCAATTCGGCCACTGGCAGCTCAATCAGCGTGCCAGTGGCAAGTTCCAGGCTCAGCGCATGGCGGGTCAGCAGCGCAACGCCAAGCCCCGCCACCACGCATTCACGCTGCGCCTCGGCCGAGGACACCTCCAGCGTGTGCTCGAAATGAATGCGCTTCTCCTTGAAATACTCCTCGCAGGCCTTGCGCGTCCCTGAACCCTGTTCGCGAACCACCAGCGTTGCTGCCTCCAGATCCTTCAGCGCCGGATTGGGCAATAGCGTCAACGGATGGTCCGGCTGCGCCACGGCAACGATCGGGTTATTCAGGAAGGGCAAAAACTCCAGGCCCATGTCCTGTGGGACCATCGACATGACGACCAGATCATCACGGTTATCCGACAGCCGCCGAATCACCTGCGCCCGATTGACGACCGTGAGGTTGAGCATGACTTCCGGGTATTTGCGCTTGAAAGCTGCAAACAGGTGGGGAACGAAATACTTTGCGCTGGATTCAATCGCCAGTTTGAGCTGCCCCTGCAGGGAGCCCTGCATGTCGGAGAGCTGCATGTCGAGGTTCTCCAGCCGACCGAAGATGTCGCGACTGGCAAGCTGCAGCGCTTCGGCGGCCTCCGTCAGGTAGAGCTTCTTACCCACGTATTCGAACAGCGGCTGGCCGACCAGCTCCTCCAGCTGACGCATCTGCAGGCTCACCGCCGGCTGGGTCAGCGACATTTCCTCAGCTGCGCGACTGTAAGAGCGCAAATCACAGACCTCATTAAAGATCCGCAATTGACGCAATGTCATTCGCATCAATGACTTACGCATTTCTAAAGCCCTAGCCGATTAGTTGATATTAAGAACTATAAGGTTTTGCTTATGGTTCACCCAATATTTACTCATTTTTGTTAATTGCTGATTCGTCATAGGGTGGCTTCACCTGCGAGCAACATGCAGTAACGGAATGTCGCGCGGTATTGGCCAGCCATCTGGTCCGTCTGCTAATCGGTCGAGGAAATACCAGTGATAAAAAAAATCCTGATCGCCAACCGTGGGGAAATCGCTGTTCGGATCGTGCGCGCTTGCGCCGAAATGGGCATCCGCTCGGTGGCGATCTATTCCGACGCGGACCGGCACGCGCTCCACGTCAAGCGTGCCGACGAAGCCTATGGCATCGGCTCCGAGCCCCTCGAAGGCTATTTGAACCCGCGCAAGCTGGTGAACCTTGCCGTGGAAACTGGCTGCGACGCGTTGCACCCAGGCTACGGGTTTCTGTCGGAAAACGCAGAGCTGGCGGATATCTGCGCCGAACGAGGGATCAAGTTCATCGGCCCGTCCGCTGAAGTAATCCGCCGCATGGGCGACAAGACCGAAGCCCGCCGCAGCATGATCAAGGCCGGCGTACCGGTAACGCCCGGCACGGAAGGCAACGTGGCCGACATTGCCGAAGCACTGGTTGAAGGCGATCGCATCGGTTACCCCGTCATGCTCAAAGCCACCTCGGGCGGCGGCGGGCGCGGCATTCGTCGCTGCAACAGCCGGGAAGAGCTGGAGCAGGCGTTTCCTCGAGTCATTTCCGAGGCCACCAAGGCATTCGGCAAGGCTGAGGTCTTTCTCGAAAAGTGCATCGTCAATCCCAAGCACATCGAAGCGCAGATCCTTGGCGACAGCTTCGGCAACGTCGTGCACCTGTTCGAGCGTGATTGCTCGATCCAGCGCCGCAACCAGAAGCTCATCGAAATCGCCCCAAGCCCGCAACTGACGCCGGAGCAGCGCGCCTACATCGGCGACCTGTCCGTGCGCGCCGCCAAGGCCGTGGGCTACGAGAACGCCGGCACCGTGGAGTTCCTGCTGGCCGAGGGCGAGGTGTACTTCATGGAGATGAACACCCGCGTACAGGTCGAGCACACGATCACCGAGGAAATCACCGGGATCGACATCGTCCGCGAGCAGATCCGCATCGCCTCGGGACTGCCGCTGTCGGTGAAGCAGGAAGACATCATCCATCGTGGTTTCGCGTTGCAGTTCCGCATCAACGCGGAAGACCCGAAGAACAACTTCCTGCCGAGCTTCGGCAAGATCACCCGTTACTACGCGCCCGGCGGCCCCGGCGTGCGCACCGATACGGCGATTTACACCGGCTACACCATTCCGCCGTATTACGACTCCATGTGCCTGAAGCTGATCGTCTGGGCGCTGACTTGGGAGGAGGCAATGGACCGCGGCCTGCGTGCGCTGGATGACATGCGTCTGCAAGGGGTGAAGACCACGGCCGCGTATTACCAGGAAATCCTGCGCAACCCGGAATTCCGCAGCGGCCAGTTCAATACCAGCTTCGTGGAGAGCCATCCCGAGCTCACCAATTACTCGATCAAGCGCAAACCCGAAGAGCTGGCCCTGGCCATCGCCGCCGCCATCGCTGCCCACGCGGGCTTATAAAAAAGCCAGCTGCAAGCGCTAAGCCGCAAGTACAAGTTGAAGCCGATCCGCTGTGACTTGCCGCTTGTAGCTTGCCGCTTGAAGCTAAAAGGAGATCCGAACATGTCCAAGAAAATCTTCGTCACCGACACCATTTTGCGCGACGCCCACCAGTCTCTTTTGGCGACCCGCATGCGCACCGAGGACATGCTGCCGATCTGCGACAGGCTCGACAAAGTCGGCTACTGGTCGCTGGAAGTGTGGGGCGGTGCGACCTTCGACGCTTGCGTGCGCTTTCTGAAGGAAGATCCGTGGGAGCGCCTGCGCCAATTGCGCGCGGCGCTGCCCAACACGCGTCTGCAAATGCTGCTTCGCGGTCAGAACCTGCTGGGGTATCGCCACTACAGCGATGACGTGGTCCAGGCATTCGTCGCCAAGGCTGCGAACAACGGTATCGACGTGTTTCGCATCTTCGATGCCATGAATGACGTGCGCAATCTGCGCGTGGCGGTGGAAGCGGTGAAGGCTTCCGGCAAACATGCCCAGGGCACCATCGCGTACACCACCAGCCCGGTGCACACCATCGGTGCTTTTGTGGCGCAGGCCAAAGAGATGGAAGCGATGGGTTGTGATTCCGTCGCGATCAAGGACATGGCCGGTCTGCTGACTCCCTATGCCACGGGCGAGTTGGTCAAGGCGCTGAAGGCCGAGCAATCGCTGCCGGTGTTCATCCACTCCCACGACACGGCCGGCCTGGCCGCGATGTGCCAGTTGAAGGCCATCGAAAACGGTGCTGACCACATCGACACCGCGATCTCCAGTTTCGCCTGGGGTACCAGCCATCCGGGTACCGAGTCGATGGTCGCGGCCCTTAAAGGCAGCGAATTCGACACCGGCCTGGACCTGGAACTGCTGCAGGAAATCGGCCTGTATTTCTACGCGGTCCGTAAGAAGTATCACCAGTTCGAGAGCGAATTCACGGCGGTCGATACCCGCGTTCAGGTCAATCAGGTGCCGGGCGGCATGATCTCTAACCTCGCCAACCAGCTCAAAGAGCAGGGTGCGTTGAACCGCATGGGCGAAGTGCTGGCCGAGATTCCGCGAGTGCGCAAAGACTTGGGCTACCCGCCGCTGGTGACGCCGACTTCACAGATCGTCGGCACCCAGGCGTTCTTCAACGTACTGGCCGGCGAGCGCTACAAAACCATCACCAACGAAGTGAAGCTTTACCTCACTGGCGGCTACGGCAAGGCGCCGGGGCAGGTGGACGAGACGCTGCGCCGTCAGGCCATCGGCAACGAAGAGCTGATCGACGTGCGCCCGGCCGACCTGCTCAAGCCGGAAATGACCAAGCTGCGCGGCGAGATCGGCGCGTTGGCCACCAGCGAAGAAGACGTGCTGACCTACGCCATGTTCCCGGACATCGGGCGTAAGTTTCTCGAAGAACGTGCGGCGGGCACGCTGGCGCCAGAGCCGTTGCTGCCGATTCCAGAGCCGGGCGCAGTGGCGAAGGCGGGAGGCGAGGGCGTCCCGACCGAATTCGTCATCGACGTTCACGGCGAAAGCTACCGCGTTGACATCACCGGCGTGGGCGTCAAGGCCGAGGGCAAGCGTCACTTCTATCTGTCCATCGACGGCATGCCGGAAGAAGTGGTGTTCGAGCCGCTCAATGAGTTTGTCGGCAGCGGTATTGGCAAGCGTGCCCAGGCCAGCAAACCGGGCCATGTCAGCACTTCGATGCCGGGCAATATCGTCGACGTGCTGGTGAAGGAGGGCGACAGCGTTCGCGCCGGTCAGGCGGTACTGATTACCGAAGCGATGAAGATGGAGACCGAAGTTCAGGCGGCAGTCGCTGGCAAGGTCGTGGCCATCCACGTCGCGAAAGGCGATCGGGTTAACCCGGGCGAGATTCTGGTCGAGATCGAGGGCTGATAACTCACTGCATAGATAACAGCCCGCCGCGCACAGATGCGGCAGGCTGAATGGTTACCTCTGGGGGAGCTCTCTTGGCTCCTCTTTTTTTTGCTTCAGCCACGCGTCTCCGGTTATGTGGACTCGACGCTCTCAGCAGTGGCGCAGTTGCTCCAGCGTCCTGATTTGCTCACCGTTCTGGAAGTTATCCACAGCCAGCCATGCTTCGAACGCCTGTTGTATTGCAGGCCATTCGCTGTCGATGATCGAGTACCAGGCCGTATCCCGATTCTGACCCTTGAACACGGAATGCTGACGGAAAGTGCCCTCGAAGCTGAATCCGAAGCGCTCCGCCGCACGCTTGGAACGGGCGTTGTTGGCGTTACATTTCCATTCCAGACGACGATTGCCCAGCGCAAAGGATTCCCTCGCCAGTAGGTAAACCGCTTCCGTTGCCTTGGGGGTGCGTTGCATTGAGGCGCCGAAGGTCACATGGCCAATTTCGATGCGGCCCGCGCTCGGGAAAATCGACATCAAGCCCAGAAACCCGTGGATGGTGCCGGTCTGTTGATCGATGACGGTGTAGAACCAAGGATCGGTCGAGCCTTCCAGTCCTGCGAGATAGTCATCGAATGCGCCGCGCTCTGGAAACGGGCCCACGAACAGGTAATCCCATAATTTGCGGTCTGCGGCCGGGCCTTCCAGTGCATCCCACAGCCCATCGCCATGGCGGGCGGCGTTCAATTTTTCCAGACGAATAAAGCGTCCTTGCAGTGTGCGGGTATCCGGCAGCTTGGCCGGTTGCCAGTTTTCAAGATCCGACATGTCGAGAGTCCCTGTCTTACAACGGTTTGCGAAATTGAATATAGCCCGGGCGCTCAGCGATGCGCTCGTAGAGCTGAATGGCGGTTGCGTTGGTCTCGTGGGTGAGCCAGTGGACTTTGTCGGCGCCGTCCCGTTTGGCGGTCGCGTAGACGTATTCGATCAGTTGGCGGCCAACGCCCGTGCCGCGCTGTTCCGGCACCACCAGCAAGTCCTGCAAGTAGCAGGCATTGCTGATGCTCCAGTTCGAGCGGTGATAAATGAAATGCACCATGCCCACCGCCTTGCCGTCCCGCCAGGCGAGGGCGGCATTGGTGGGCTCGCTGCTGTCCAGAAACCGCTGCCAGGTGCTCTGTGAAACCGCATCGGCCAGCGTGGTTTTGTAGAAGGTCAGATAGGCGTGCCACAACGGCAGCCAGGCGTCGTGATCTTCGGAGGTGACGGGGCGGATGTGGAGGTCAGACACGCGATGCTCCCTGGCTCATCAACTGAGCGATTTTCTGATCGGATGGGTCCTGGCTGAGTGCCAGGCCGTTGCTGACGCCGGCGATGTCTGCGGCGCTGCGGTTCTGGTTGAGCTTGCGCTTGCCTGCCAGCCGCTCGATGGGGATCGCGAAGCCGACGATGCCGTTGAGCATTTTCTCGATGTAATCAGCGGGTGCGTCGCTGACAGCCCAGGGCTCGGCGCGGCCGGCTTCGTGCTTGTCGGTCAGGCCGGTGACAATCCGCAACAGTCGCTCCGGATCAGTGAACACATCGGCACGGCCGTAGGCGTGCACCGCCAGGTAATTCCAGGTGGGCACCACTTTGCCGTGCTCGGCCTTCGCTGCGTAGAAGGAAGGGCTGATGTAGGCGTCCGCCCCCTGGAAAATCAACAGCGCTTCGGCGCCCGTTTCGAGGGCTTTCCACTGCGGATTGGCCTTGGCCAAATGCCCATACAGAGTGCCCTGCGGACCCTGAGTCGGTTCGAGCAACAGGGGAATATGACTCGCCTGCAATCCGGTCTCGTCAAAAGTGACGAGTGTCGCCAGGCGCGTGGCCTCTATCTGCTCGTGGAGGCTGGCGAGGTCTTCGTCTTTGAAATAGCTGGGCGTGTACATGAGATTTTCCTTGGCGGCTGAGCCAATCCTAGGCAGCCTAATGGTTCGTTGTAAGAGCCATTAATGGTCTATCTCATAGGGCCAATGCCATGAAAGTACCCATACCCGCGCTGACGTTCGATTTCGCCGGCATCGAGCTGAATCGCCGCCAGGGTCTTAGCCGCCAGCTCTATCAGACACTGCGCGAGCGCATCCTAGACGGTCGCTTGTCTGGTGGCACGCGCTTGCCGGCAAGCCGGGATCTGGCGTTGTCCCTTGGCATCTCCCGCAACAGCGTGATGCGCGCTTATGACCAGCTTTACGCCGAAGGCTTTACCGAAAGCCGCGTCGGGGACGGCACTTACGTCGCACTGTTGAGAGAGAAATCGCCGGCTGCAAAAAAACTATCCACACACCTGTCCACAGGGTTATCACCAGGCTTATCCACAAAACCCCTGATAATGGCGGCCGAATCGTCCAACAATGTTATCCACAGCACAGCAATGCATACGCTGGATCAGCATCATTTGCGGCCTCCCAAAAGCGGCCTGCCTAGGGCGTTTCGCACGGGTGTTCCGGCGTTTGATCTGTTCCCTTTCGACACGTGGGGCAAGCTCCACGCGGCTTTCTGGCGTAAGCCGGGCCTCCAGCATCTTGGCTACGGCGACCCGGCTGGCGAATGGCGGCTGCGGGAGCTGATCGCTGCCTATTTGAGGACTTCCCGCGACTTGCGCTGCGCACCTGAGCAAATTGTGATCACCAATGGCGCGCAGCAGGCGATTACCCTTTGTGCACAGCTGCTGCTGGAGCAGGGCGACGTGGTGGCGATCGAAAATCCGGGCTATCGCGCGGCCGGTCATGCCTTCGGGGTAGCTGGCGCCAGGTTGCAGGGCATGGCGGTTGACGACGAGGGCATGCGCAGTCCGGCTCTGGGTGACTCTGGCTGCAAGTTGGCGTACGTGACGCCCTCTCACCAATACCCGCTGGGCGTGACGATGAGTCTAGCTCGGCGGCTTGAGCTGCTCGCGTGGGCCGAGCGCAATCAAAGCTGGATCGTCGAAGACGACTACGACGGCGAATACCGCTACAGCGGCGCCCCGCTGGCGCCGTTGGCAGCGCTGGATCGCAGCGGTCGCGTGCTGTACGTCGGGACATTCGGCAAGGTCGCATTTCCGGCGCTGCGCCTGGGTTATCTGGTGTTGCCGCGCAACCTGGTTGAGCCGTTCAGTCGGCGCCGGGCCGTGGACATGCGTCATTCCGAGGTGGGCACGCAGATGGTCATGGCCGAGTTCATCGCAGCGGGTCACTTTCAGCGGCACATCCGCCGCATGCGCCGGGCTGCCTTGAGCCGACGCGACGCATTGCTGGCCGGCTGGCCCCAGGAGCTTGCGGGTTGCAGCCCGATGATCAAGCCCGTTGCAGGGCTGCATGTGACCGTCGCAGTGGATACGTTAGAGCGTGAAACGGAACTGGTCGCCAAGGCAGAAAATGTCGGCGTCGAGGTCGCGCCGTTGAGTGAGTATTGGCTGCCGGGGTCAGAGACGCCGGTGGATGATCGGGCCGGTCTGGTCCTGGGGTTTGCAGCGGTGCCTGAGGCCGATATCGCCTCGGCGCTGGGGCGATTGCGAAGTGCATGGCGGGTTTGATCTTGGTGAGCCCGATGGCGGCCTGGCGCGTCATCCAGCAGGCACCGGCGTATACTCGCGCCCATCGCAATCCTTCTTCGAGATACGCCCATGAGTCTTCCTCTCTCCGCGGCACCGCAGCGCAAGCTCGGCGCGCCGCTGATCGCCTTCCTCTTGTTGGTGGTCGGCGCTCTGTTTCTGCAATCCGCCGTTGGCGGCAGGCAAGTGCTGTTGCTGATCGTTGGCGCGGCGCTGGGCCTCACGCTCTATCACGCCGCCTTCGGCTTCACCTCGGCCTGGCGGGTATTCATCAACGAGCGGCGCGGCGCCGGCTTGCGCGCGCAGATGGTGATGCTGACCGTCGCGGTGGTGCTGTTCTTCCCCGCGCTGGGTGCCGGTACGCTGTTCGGCACGCCGGTCACCGGCCTTGTGGCCCCGGCGGGCGTGTCCGTGGTGTTCGGCGCTTTCATCTTCGGCATCGGCATGCAAATGGGCGGCGGCTGTGCGTCCGGCACGTTGTTCACCGTCGGCGGCGGCAATGCGCGGATGCTCGTGACCTTGCTGTTCTTCATCATTGGCTCGCTGATCGCCACGCATCACGTCGATTGGTGGTTCTCGTTGCCGTCGTTACCGGCCACTTCCATCGTTAAAACCTTCGGCGTGATCCCTGCGTTGCTGATGAGCCTGGCGCTGTTTGCGATCATTTCCCTTGTCACCGTCAAGCTGGAAAAGCGTCGGCACGGACAGCTGGAAGCGGCCGTCACCAGTGAGCATGTTGGCGTGCGCCGTTTCTTTCGCGGGCCGTGGCCGCTGGTGTGGGGCGCGGTCGGCTTGGCGCTGCTCAACTACGCCACGCTGGCATTGGCGGGTCGCCCTTGGGGCATCACCTCGGCCTTCGCGCTGTGGGGTGCGAAAGTCGCCGGTGGTCTGGGGGTGGACGTGGGCAGTTGGCCGTTCTGGCAGATGCCAGCGAATGCCAAGGCGCTGGCCGCGCCGGTGTGGGAGGACATCACCACCGTCATGGACATCGGCATCATGTTGGGCGCGGCGGTGGCGGCAGGCCTTGCAGGACGATTCGCTCCGAATCTGAAAATCCCGACGCGCTCGTTGATCGCTGCAGTGATTGGCGGGCTGTTGCTGGGTTACGGTTCGCGCCTGGCGTACGGCTGCAACATTGGCGCGTACTTCAGCGGGATCGCCTCAGGCAGCCTGCACGGCTGGCTCTGGCTGGTCGCTGCCTTTGCGGGCAACGCAGTGGGTGTGCGGATTCGGCCGATATTCTTTGAGGGCGAGCGTCGTCCGGCTGTTTTGACAGGGTGCTGATCGAGGGATCTGAAGGAGGGAGGGCGCTTGCCCGCGAGGTGCGGGCAAGCGCTCTTACACAGGATTAACCGGCGATTTGCTCCTTCGCCAGCTTGGCGATGTTTTCCGCCGTGAATCCATACTTGGCCTGCAGCTTCTCGATCGGGGCCGACGCACCGAAGGTGTTCATCACAACCTTCGCGCCGGTCTGGCCGACATACCGATCCCAGCCCACCGGCCCCGCCTGTTCCACCACCACCCTGGCTTTCACGTCCGGCGGCAGCACGCCGTCGCGATAGGCCTTGTCCTGATCCTCGAACAATTCCCAGCTCGGCATCGACACCACTCTCGCCGCAACCCCTTGGGCTTTGAGCGTCTCGAACGCTTCGACGGTCATGCCGACCTCGCTGCCAGTGGCGATCAAGATCACGTCCACTTTGCCTTCTACCGCATCGGCCAGCACGTACGCGCCTTTAGTCAGGCCCTCGGCGGCGGCGTATTTCGAGCGATCAAGGGTCGGCAACGGCTGGCGCGAGAGCACCAGGCAGGACGGTCTGCTGGTTTGCGCCAGCGCTATTTTCCAGGCTTCGGCCGTTTCGTTGGCATCGCCCGGACGAATCGTCAGCACGCCGGGTGTTGCCCGCAGCTGAGTCAGTTGCTCGATGGGCTGGTGTGTCGGGCCGTCTTCGCCGACGCCGATGGAGTCATGGGTAAACACGAAGATAACCGGCAGTTCCATGATCGACGCCAGACGAATCGGCGGCTTCATGTAATCGCTGAACACCAGAAACGTCGAGGTGTACGGGCGGATATAGGACAGGGCCAAGCCGTTCGCGATTGAGCCCATGGCATGTTCGCGGATACCGAAGTGCAGGTTTCGACCGCTGTAATTGCCCGCTTCAAAGCTACCGGCTCCGTCGAACGTCAGATTGGTTTTGGTCGACGGCGAAAGGTCTGCGGAGCCACCGATCAGCCAAGGAATCTGCTCGGCGAAGGCGTTCAGCACTTTGCCACCGGACGCGCGGGAGGCAATGCCTTTGGCGTCGGCTTCAAAGTTCATCTGCTTGTCTTGCCAGCCTTCGGGCATCTCACCGGCACGCATGCGCTTGAGCTGATCGGCGAGATCAGGCTGGTCCTTTTCAAACTGGTTGAAGGTCTCAAGCCAGGCGTCGTAATCGCCGCCGCTACGTTCCAGCAGCGCATCCCGCAGGTAATGGCGAGCGTCTTCCGGCACCAGGAAGCTGCTGTTTTCGTCCCAGCCGTAGGCTTTTTTGGTCAGCTTGATTTCGTCATCGCCCAGCGGTTCGCCGTGGGCGGCAGACGTATTGTGTTTGTTGGGCGAGCCAAAGCCGATGACGCTGTCGACCACGATCAGGGTTGGTGCATCGCTGGTTTGCTGAAAGGTCTGCAGCGCTTTTGCCAGCGCACTGGCGTCATTGGCGTCTTTGACGTGCAGGGTTTTCCAGCCGTAGCCCTCGAAACGCTTCTGCACATCGTCGCTGTAAGCCAGCTCGGTATGACCTTCGATGCTGATGGTGTTGTTGTCGTAAATCCAGCACAGATTCGACAGCTTCAAATGACCGGCAAGTGAGGCCGCTTCTGCGGTGACGCCCTCCATCATGTCGCCGTCGCCGCACAGCACGTAAACGCTGTAATCGAACAGCGTCGCGCCCGGCGTGTTGAAGTGTTCGCCCAGCCAGCGCTCGCCCATCGCCATGCCGACGCTGTTGGCGCAACCCTGACCCAGCGGGCCAGTGGTGGTTTCCACGCCGGTGGTCATGCGGTATTCGGGGTGGCCCGGGGTTTTGGAGTCCATCTGGCGAAACTGCTTGATGTCCTCAAGGCTCACCGCAGGTTTACCCGACGGCTTGCCGTGTTCGTCGATCTCGATCACACCGGCAAGGTGCAGCAGTGAATAAAGCAGCATCGAAGCGTGACCGACCGATAGCACAAAGCGGTCGCGGTTTGGCCAGTCAGGGTGTTCCGGGTGGTAGCGCAGGAAATCTTTCCACAGCGTGTAGCCCACAGGGGCAAGCGCCATCGGCGTGCCGGGGTGCCCGGAATTGGCTTTTTGCACCGCATCCATGGCCAGGGTGCGAATGGTGTTGATGGTCAGTTGGTCGCGGTCAGTGTGCGGCGTAAACGTGCGCACTGCGCCTGATCGTTCGGTGGAGTGAGAGTTGGCAGACGAGCTCATTAACGTTCTCCTCGTGACGGGTAGCGGAGGCATCCAGATAGGTGTTGAGCCCTCGGAGGCTGTGATCGTTCCATGAACAATCTGTCAGTCGACCCGGTGGAGAAGCGATTCAGCTTTCCGCTCGTATTTGGTTACATATAGCCTGTGGGCGTAACGAACGAAGTTGTTCTCACGTATTCGAAGCCTTGGGTCGAGCCTTTGCCGACCGGTTTAAGCGCATTGCGGAGGTGGCTTTTGCAGGAATTGATCGTCAAGAAGTACCGGGCCATGATCCGGACGTTTACCTACATCGGCTGGTCTTTGTTCTGGCTGCTGATTTGGGACGTCGTCGTCACCGTCGACTTCATGCTGTTTCTGGATCGCAAGATCACCCTCCCATCGATGCCCCTGACCCTGTTGGGTTCTGCGCTGGTCGTGCTGACCAGCTTCCGCAACACCAGCGCGTATAACCGCTGGTGGGAGGCGCGCACGTTATGGGGTGCGCTGGTGAATAACTCCCGCAGCTTCGCCCGGCAGGTGCTGACCTTCATCGATGACGAAGGCGGCCTGAACCCGGTCAAGGCCACGCTGTTGCGCCGGCACGTCGCTTTTGTCGAATGCCTGTCGGCTCATTTGAAGGGCAGTGATTGTGGCGAGCAGGTCACTGCGATGATTTCCCGGGAAGAGTATGAGCGCCGCACGCGCACCAACAACTTCCCCAACGCGATTCTCAATGAGTCCGCGGCGATCATCGCTCAGGAATACAAGGCCGGCCGCCTGGACAGCATTCGTCTGGAACGGCTCGAAGCGACGCTGGTGGAAATCTCCAACAACCAAGGCGGCATGGAGCGCATCGCCAATACCCCGTTGCCTTACCCGTACGTGACGTTCCCGCGCCTGTTCATCACGCTATTCTGCATCATCGTGCCGATCGGTCTGGTTGAAACGCTGGGCTGGTTCACGCCGCTGGCGTCCACCGTGGTCGGCTTCATGCTGCTGGCAATCGAGAAAATCGGCACCGACTTGCAAAGCCCGTTCAAAGCCTCCGAGCACGAGATCCAGATGAAAGCGCTGTGCGAAAACATCTCCGGCAATCTAAATTCAATGCTGCAGGATGCGATGGACAAGCGGCCGGTTGAGGTGGCTTATTCGTGATGAGGTCATGCCCTTGCTCTGAGAGGGCATGAACGACGCTAGGCGCATCTGGACTGAGAGGATGCTCTATCCGCGAGCTATCCAGCGGTCGAGAGGCCGCTTTTGCATCAAGAATGAAGCCACCGCAAATGCACCTGTTGTTACACGAGTTGTGGGAGCGACCGGGGTGGCGTTCCACCTTGCTCGCGAAGAGGTCGGAAGGTGCGCTGAATCTTCAGCGGCTGAAATGCCGTCTTCGTGAGCAAGCCCACTCCCACAGGATTGGGTTTGCTGCGCGAGCAAAGTGTCTGGACGCCGGGTAATTTGCGACCCGTTGCGGGTTACCGACCTTGCGAAATGTCTTTGTTCATCGCCGACAAAGGCCTGCAGACGATTATCTAAGCGGCGCTACTCGCTCAGCGCAACTCGCCACACACGTCCAGCTCTACCAGCCGCCGCACTTCATCCCCACTCAGACCAGCCCCCAGCAGCGCATGCAGCTTGCCAAACGCGGCTTCGCGGGTCATGCCGCCGCCGGACAGCACCCCGACGCCCCGCAGCCGGCTGCCGGCCTCATACACATCCAGTTCGACGCCGCCTTCGTGGCATTGAGTAATCGCCACGACCACGACGCCTTTCTGGTGAGCACGCTGAAGGCTGGCAAGGAAGTCGACATCATCGCTAGGCCCTGTGCCGTTGCCGAAGCATTCCAGCACAAGCCCCTGAATACCGCTGTCGATCAAACCGTCGAGCTGGGCAGCGCCAATGCCGGGAAACAGCGGCAGCACCGCAACGTTCGCCAGTTGCTTGGGCTGGCGATAGTCCAGTGCCGCAGGCAATGTCGATACGGCCTCACCACCCCGGGCGCGATTAAGCGCCGCGAAAGGATTACGGCCGAAGCTGCGAATCTTTGCGCAACGAGTCGGTTCCAGCAGCTCCCCGTGGAAGTACAGATGCACTCCCGCGGCAAGCCCTTGCCCCAAAGCCTGCAAGGCGCCGTTAACGTTTTCCCAGGCATCGCTGTCGGGAACGCCCGCTGGCAACATTGAGCCGGTGAACACCACAGGGGCATTCAGGCCCAACAGTTGAAAGCTCATGGCCGCTGCGCTGTAGGCCAGGGTATCGGTGCCGTGCAGAATCAGCACGGCGTCGCACCCCTGCGCTTCAATTGCATCGACCACCGCCTCACGCAATCGCTGCCAGTAGGTGGGCGTCATGTTGGCGCTGTCGATCAGGGGGGACATTTCGCGGAATGACCACTGGGGCACCACCATTTCGGGCAGTGCAGCCAGCTGCTCAGCCATGCGCGCTTCAAAGCCGGAAGCGGGTGCCAGCCCGTTTTCGCTGGCCTGCATGCCGATGGTTCCCCCGGTATACAGGACCATTACCTGGCGGGCTGATGCGTGGTTTTCGCGATTCATGCCTGTCTCCCTTGATTGACGTTCAAATGATCAACGCGCGTTCGTGACGGGTTTGCCGCTGATCGCTGCCGCGTGCGCCGCAGGCTGCGCAGCATCGGGCTTTGGCCAGGCTTTCAGGTCCAGGTCGAGATCGGGGAACTGGCTGGAGTCGAAAACCGGCGTTTTGATGCCGGCTTTACGCTGGGCATCGTAGTCTTTCAGGACCCGCAGCGCGATTTTGAACAGCATCGCCAGCGCGATCAGGTTGACGAAGGCCAGCAGCGTCATGGTGATGTCGGCGAAGGCGAACACCGTGCCCAGATCCTCGACCGCACCCCACAAGATCAACGCCAGAACCAACACGCGGTAGCCGAAGATCGCCTTGCGGTTCTCGCCCAGCAAGAAGCGCAGGCTGTTTTCGCCCAGGTAGTAGTTGTAGAGAATCGAAGTGAACACAAACAGCGCCAGCGCCACGCTGATGAACAGCCTGCCCCAGTCACCGACGACGGCGGCGAGGGAGTTTTGCGTCAGGGCAATGCCATCGCCTTCGAAGCCCGGGGTGTAGAAACCCGACAGCAGGATCAGCAACGCGGTGCAGGTGCAGATGACGAAGGTGTCGAGAAACACGCTGAACGCCTGAACCACACCTTGTGCCACCGGGTGCTCGACCTGAGCCACCGCTGCCACGTTGGGTGCGCTGCCCAGGCCGGCTTCGTTGGCGAAGACGCCACGTTTGACGCCCATGACAATGGCACTGCCGATCAGGCCACCGAACACTTCATCCATGCCGAACGCGCTTTTGACGATGGTCATCAGCATGTGCGGAACGTGTTCGAACTGCACGCCGATGACATACAGCGTGACGGCGATGTAAACCAGCGTCTTGATCGGCACCAGCAGGTCGGCGACCTTGGCGATGCGCTTGATCCCGCCGACGAACACCAGGCCCAGCAGAATCGCCAGACCGACGCCGGCGTAGCTTGGCGAGATCTTGAAGGCGTCGTTGAGCGAGTGGGTCACGGCGTGGGATTGCAGGCCGTTGAAGGCGAACCCGAAGGTCACCAGCAACAGCACCGCCATGATCATGCCCAGCCAGCGTTTGCCCAGGCCGTGCTGAATGTAATACGACGGGCCGCCGCGGTATTGGCCTTCGGCGTCGCAGCGTTTGTACAGCTGGCCGAGGGAGCATTCGAAAAAGCTGCTCGCCATGCCGACAAGGGCAGTGACCCACATCCAGAACACCGCGCCGGGTCCGCCGAGGGTGACCGCGATGCCGACGCCTGCGATGTTACCGGCGCCGACGCGGCCGGCAAGGCTCAGCATCAGGGCCTGGAACGAACTCAATTGGCCCGCGCTGCTGCGCAAACTGTCGCGGAACACCGCGAACATGTGAAAGAAGTGACGGAACTGAACGAAACGCGAGCGAATCGTGAAATATCCACCGAGCCCAACAATGAGCACGATCAGTACTTTTCCCGAGAGGAAGTCGTTGATGACTTCAAGCATTGGTGTTTCCTCGCTTTCTTAGAGGGTGCGCACTATACCGGCGCGCGTTATTGGAGTCTTTATCCGGTTTGTTTCATGCCCAAATGACGCCGGGCAAAAAAAAGGGCCTGGAAGCGTGTGCTCCCGGCCCTCAAAAGGGTGAGGGGTGTCTAGACCCTCAGCCTGGTGATCGTGTTGCAAGTGTCGCAGGGGGCCGGACGGATCAAGCCTTCAAGGGCACGAGTCGCGGCGCAATCATGTTCTCGGGGCGCAGGATGTCCGCTAGCATGACGTCATCGAGCAGGCCCTCTTCGCGCACCAGCTCCAGCACGCCACGGCCTGTTTCCAAGGCGACGCGGGCGATACGAGTGGCGTTTTCGTAACCGATGTACGGGTTCAGCGCAGTGACGAGGCCGATCGAGTGCTCGACCAGTTCACGGCAGCGCACTTCGTTGGCGGTGATGCCGACGATGCAGTGCTCGCGCAGCATGTCCATGGCGCGCTGCAGCAGGCGAATCGAGTCGAAGATCTTGTAGGCGATCAACGGCTCCATCACGTTGAGCTGCAACTGGCCGCCTTCGGCAGCGATAGTCAGCGCCAGGTCGTTGCCCATGATTTCGAAGGCGCACATGTTCACCGCCTCCGGAATCACCGGATTGACCTTGCCCGGCATGATCGAGCTGCCTGGCTGACGCGCCGGAAGATTGATTTCGTTGATGCCGGTGCGCGGACCGCTGGAGAGCAGGCGCAGGTCGTTGCAGATCTTCGACAGCTTGACCGCAGTGCGCTTGAGCATGCCGGAGAACAGCACGAAAGCGCCCATGTCGGAGGTGGCTTCAATCAGGTCGGCAGCCGGCACCAGCGGCTGGCCGCTGATGGTCGCCAGACGCTGAACGGCCAGGTGCTGATAACCAGGGTCAGCGTTGATGCCGGTACCGATGGCAGTGCCGCCCAGATTGACTTCGGTTAGCAGCTCAGGCGCCAGACTGCGCAGGCGATTGAGGTCTTCAGTCAGCGTGGTGGCGAAGGCGCGGAATTCCTGACCCAGGGTCATTGGCACCGCGTCTTGCAATTGGGTACGGCCCATTTTCAACACGTGGTTGAACTCGTGACCTTTGGCTGCGAAGGCCTGAATCAGGCTGTCGAGGCTGGCGAGCAGCGCGTCGTGGCCCAACAGCAAACCCAGGCGAATGGCCGTCGGGTAGGCGTCGTTGGTGGACTGCGCCATGTTCACGTCGTTGTTCGGGTGCAGGTATTTGTATTCGCCCTTGGCATGGCCCATCGCTTCAAGCGCGATGTTGGCGATGACTTCGTTGGCGTTCATGTTAGTGGAGGTGCCGGCGCCGCCTTGAATCATGTCGACGACGAACTGATCGTGGAAATCACCGCGGATCAGTCGTGCGCAGGCTTCGCTGATGCCCGCATGCTTCTCGTTGCTCAAATGGCCCAGCTGATGGTTTGCATCCGCTGCTGCCTGCTTGACCATCGCCAGCGCTACGACCAGCTTGGGGTAGTGCGAAAGCGGAACGCCAGAGAGGCGAAAGTTGTGCACTGCGCGCAGGGTCTGGATGCCGTAATACGCTTCAGCGGGTACTTCGAGAACGCCAAGCAAGTCTTTTTCGATGCGAAATGATGCAGCGGAGGACATGATAGAGAAAGTCTCAAGATGGGCACGGACTAAGCCGGAACGCCCTTGATACTAGGCTTGTGGGCTATTCTGGACCAATGCTGTAAAACGCTGCCCTATGCACAATCGGCATAATGTCGCTGTGACGCGGGGATTGTTACGAGCGTGTGAATCAGTGTATGAGGCTCCTGTTCGCACCCGCGAATGCGCAACTTTTAAGGCTGGAGAAACGATGAACCTGGAAAGCAAATGGCTGGAAGACTTCAGCGCGCTGGCCGCGACCCGCAGTTTTTCCCAGGCGGCGGAGCGTCGGTTCGTCACGCAACCGGCCTTCAGCCGGCGCATTCGCAGCCTTGAAGCGGCCCTTGGCCTGACGCTGGTCAATCGCTCGCGCACGCCAATCGAGCTGACGGCGGCGGGGCAGTTATTCCTCGTCACCGCGAGGACAGTGGTCGACCAGCTCGGCGAGGTGCTGCGTCATTTGCACCATCTGGAAAGCGGGCAGGGCGAGGTCATGCAGATCGCCGCTGCCCACTCGCTGGCGCTGAGCTTCTTCCCGCGCTGGATCGCGCAGCTGCGCAACGAAGGGCTGAACATCGCCACGCGCCTGGTCGCTACCAACGTCGGCGACGCGGTGCATGCGCTGCGTGAAGGCGGTTGCGATCTGATGCTGGCGTTCTATGACCCCGACGCCGCACTGCAGATGGACGCCGAGATCTTCCCGTCGCTGCACCTGGGCGTGACCGAAATGCTGCCAGTCTGCTCAACCGATGAAGAGGGGCGTCCGCTGTTCGACCTGGAAGGGGAACAGAGCGTGCCGCTGCTGGCGTACAGCGCGGGTGCGTTCTTGGGTCGCTCGGTGAATCTGCTGTTGCGCCAGCGCAGCGTGCGCTTCACGACGATTTACGAAACGGCGATGGCCGACAGCCTCAAGGGCATGGCGCTCCAGGGGCTGGGTATCGCGTGGGTGCCGCGCCTGAGCGTGACGGCTGAGCTCGAACGGGGAGAACTGGTGATCTGCGGCGGCACTCAGTGGCACGTCCCGCTGGAGATTCGGCTGTACCGATGCGCGCTGGTTCGCAAGGCCAATGTCCGGCTATTGTGGCGCAAGCTGGAAGCGGGCGGCAGCTCGCCAGCCGCCTGACTTCGGAGTCAGTAAACCCGGGCTTCCGTGGGCCGGTTTGGTAGGCTGACAGGAGGTCGCGGGCAGTCTGTCAAACGAGAGTCTTTGCGGTATACTCCGCGGCCTTCGGCCGGTTCGACTGGTCATAATTTGTACGACAAGCCACGCCGGTTTTCCCGCGTGGCTTGTTGTTTTTAGCCGCGCCTGCGGGCGCCCGATGAGAGGCACGACGATGAGCGCACTGGTTGGCGTGATCATGGGCTCCAAGTCCGATTGGTCCACCCTTAGCCACACCGCCGACATGCTTGAAAAGCTCGGCATTCCGTACGAAGTCAAAGTGGTTTCGGCGCACCGCACGCCTGATCTGCTGTTCAAGTACGCCGAGGAAGCCGAAGGCCGTGGCATCGAGGTGATCATCGCCGGTGCCGGTGGCGCCGCTCACCTGCCTGGCATGTGCGCCGCCAAGACTCATCTGCCCGTTCTGGGTGTGCCGGTGCAGTCTTCCATGCTGTCGGGCGTTGATTCATTACTCTCCATCGTTCAGATGCCTGCCGGCATTCCGGTCGCGACGCTGGCCATCGGTAAAGCGGGCGCGATCAACGCCGCGCTGTTGTCGGCCAGTATCCTGGGCGCCAAGCATCCACACTTCCACGCAGTGCTGAAGACATTCCGCGCTGAGCAGACAGACAGCGTTCTGGACAATCCAGACCCACGCGAGGCCTGAGGTTTTCATGAAGATCGGCGTAATCGGTGGCGGCCAGTTGGGTCGCATGTTGGCACTGGCGGGGACCCCGCTGGGGATGAACTTCGCCTTCCTTGACCCCGCGCCGGACGCCTGCGCCGCTGCGCTTGGCGAGCATCTGCTCGCCGATTACGGCGATCAGGAACACCTGCGCCAGTTGGCGAATGATGTCGATCTGGTCACCTTCGAGTTTGAAAGTGTGCCGGCAGAAACCGTCGCCTTCCTCTCGCAGTTCGTGCCGGTTTACCCGAGTGCCGAAGCGCTGCGCATCGCCCGCGATCGCTGGTTCGAAAAGAGCATGTTCAAGGACCTCGGCATCCCGACGCCGGCGTTCGCTGACATCCAGTCCCAGGCGGAGCTGGACGCTGCGGTGGCCAGCATTGGTCTGCCGGCCGTGTTGAAAACCCGCACGCTGGGTTACGACGGCAAGGGCCAGAAAGTCCTGCGCACGCCCGAAGACGTAGTCAACACCTTCGCCGAGCTGGGCAGCGTGCCGTGCCTGCTGGAGGGCTTCGTGCCATTCACCGGCGAAGTTTCGCTGATCGCCGTCCGCGCCCGTGATGGCGAGACCCGCTTCTATCCGTTGGTCCACAACACTCACGACAGCGGCATTCTGCGCTTGTCGATCGCCAGTACCGATCACCCACTGCAGGCGCTGGCTGAAGATTACGCCGGGCGCGTGCTGAAGCAGCTCGATTATGTGGGCGTGCTGGCCTTTGAATTCTTCGAAGTCGATGGCGGCCTGAAAGCCAACGAGATCGCCCCGCGCGTCCACAACTCCGGCCACTGGACCACCGAAGGCGCCGAGTGCAGCCAGTTCGAGAACCATCTGCGCGCCGTTGCCGGGCTGCCGCTGGGTTCGACGGCCAAGGTCGGCGAAAGCGCGATGCTCAACTTCATCGGTGAAGTGCCTGCAGTGGAGCAGGTCATTGCCGTCGAAGATTGCCACCTGCATCACTACGGCAAAGCCTTTAAAGCCGGGCGCAAGGTCGGCCACGCCACCGTGCGCAGCAAAGACCGCGCGACGCTGGATCGTCAGGTGAAGCAGGTTGAGGCTCTGATCAAAAACTGATCACCGCGCTGACCGGTCTTGACCGCCTCCGCAGGAGTGAGCTCGCTCGCGATGGCATTTGTCCGCGACATCATTGCTGTCTGACCCAGCGTGATCGCGAGCAAGCTGCTCCTACAGTGTCCTTCATATCCTGTTGAACCATTTCGCCGGGCCGCCCCTCTCATAGCGTGTTGCCAATAGCCAGCTAGGCTTTGGCATATTCATTCAAACAGAGGGACATGGCATGGGAATCATCGGAACCATCTTCATCGGCTTGATCGTAGGTCTGCTGGCGCGCTTTCTGAAGCCAGGCGACGACAGCATGGGCTGGATCATGACCATCCTGCTCGGTATCTGCGGCTCGCTGGCCGCCACTTATGGTGGTCAGGCGCTGGGTATCTACCGCGCAGGCGAGGGTGCAGGTTTCCTCGGTGCGCTTGTCGGCGCGATCATCCTGCTGGTGATCTACGGCATGATTAAAAAGCGTTAAGCACGCCTGGCCCTCTGCGCTATTGCGGCGCAGAGGGCTAGAATGCCCGGCACTCAACTCCTCCCGCCGAGCATCTCCAATGCGTCATCTCCTCTTCGTTTCACTGCTGCTGGTCTGCGGACTGGTACGCGCCGCTGAATTACCCGAAACCGACTGGCTTGAACTGATGCCGAAGTCGGATCAGAAAGCCCTCGAAGCCATGCCCGAAATCGACCACAACTCGCCGGAAGGCCAGGGCACGTTCGACAGTAAAGGCGGTTTGAAGCAGAGCAAGGGCTTGCCTGCCGTCATGTATTCCACCAAAACCGTCGCGTCGATGAACGACAAAACCATCCGCCTGGGTGGCTATCCGGTTCCGCTGGAGACTGATGCGAAGGGTCACAGCACGCTGTTCTTCCTCGTCCCATACCCGGGCGCCTGCATCCACGTGCCGCCACCGCCGCCGAATCAGCTGGTGCTGGTGCGTTATCCGAAAGGCCTGAAGATCGCCGACATCTACACACCGTTGTGGGTCATCGGCACGTTGAAGGTCGAGAAGGTCAGCAATGATCTCGCCGACGCCGCCTATGCGCTGGACGCATCGAAAGTGCGTGTGGTGGTTGAGGCGGATTTGTAGTTCGCTGACATAGCGTTCAGATTCGATGGACCCGGCTCGATGCATTGTAGGACTGGCTTCAGCCGGGAAGGCGTCGGGTGTCACACCACAAAATTGAAGGTGCTCACGCAGGCCTTTTCCCGGCTGAAGCCGATCCTACAAATAGCGCGGTGTTGTCAGGCCTCTGCCAACGGCTCGGCCCAGATGCTGACGCTCAGCGCATGCATATCACCTGGCTTGAGCGTCACGACGTCGGTCAGGACGTTGGCCGTCTCAACGCACACCATGCCCTTCCAGCCATCAGGCTGCATGTCGTCGAAGGTTTTGGTCTTGGCGATCCACGGGTTCCAGATGATGGCCGATTGCGAACCCGTCGTCTGAATCTGAATCCGGCGTTTCCACTGCGGGTCGACCACTGAAATCAGGTCAGGCGTGTCCTGATAAATACGGTCCGTCTCGCCAGTGAACGTGATGTCACCCACCTGTACGTTCTGGGTATCCCAGCTTTCCAGTGTGTTCAGGTACTCGACGCCATCCAGCCCTTCGATACTGATCCGGCTCACATCGCTCACCGCGAAATAACTGTGCAGCGCCTGACTCAGCGTGACGTCTTCGGCGCCAGCGTTGAAGCTCACCAGACTGACATTCAGTGCGGCATCCAGGCGGATGTGCAGCTTCAGGCCAACGGTGTGCGGCCACCCCGACAAATGTCCCTCGGCCTGGGGCTGGATGAATTCGACGATCAATGCGTCGCCGTCCTCACCGACGCCCATCAACTCCCAGTCGATCGCCCGAACTTCGCCGTGGGCCTTTGCCGGCTCGTCGCTCTCGCGCATGGCCTGCACGCTGGACGGGTTTTTCTGGAAATTGCCAAACCACGGCCAGCAGATAGGCATGCCGCCGCGAATAGGCTTGCCCGATTTGAACAACGCGCCCGGGTTGGACCAGATCAGCGGCTCATCGCCGTCCACCTGGTAACTGATGATGTGCGCGCCTTGCTGGGCGATCACCAGTTCGGCCTGACCGTGGCGGATGCGCCAGCAATTAAGCTCACCGAGCTGGAAGGATTCGACGTTTGACGTAGGCATGGGGGTTCTCACTCGAAGGACAGTGACTGAATCAGACTGCGCCAAGCTTGATGAGTTTGTTGCGCAAAGCCAAGGGCGGGCACATCGGCGCCCACCCGGGCTTGATGATCAGCGTCGAGCCGGCACCGAACGGGTACGGCCGCTGCCGTCGATGGCGACAAAAACGAACACCGCCTCGGTCACCTTGCGCCATTCGCTGGACAGGGGATCATCGCTCCACACCTCGACCATCATCTGAATCGAGCTGCGGCCGATTTCCAGGGTCTGGGTGTAGAACGACAACTGCGCGCCCACCGCGACGGGCACCAGAAACGCCATGCGGTCGATGGCAACAGTCGCCACACGGCCGCCGGCCACCTTGCTCGCCATGGCAGTGCCGGCGAGGTCCATCTGGGCAACCAGCCAGCCGCCGAAAATGTCGCCAAAGCCGTTGGTTTCGCGGGGCAGGGCGGTAATCTGCAAGGCAAGATCGCCCTGCGGTATCGGATCTTCTTGTTCGAGCTCAATCATTATTGGGTCCCTCTGACCCATGACTCTAGGTAGTCTTCATTTCGTTTAAAGGGAAACTCTGCGAAAACGACTTGGGCAAATGGCTTCGCACAACTTCCCTGAAGAGACCGGCTGAGTCGTGGCCGGCGAGTATATCGGGCGCGCCGTCATGAAACGACCGCCGCTTTTTCATGATGCCTTCGCGTCATTGCAATCCATGTGCATTTGTACGCAATTTGCTATCGTGCCGGACCGACTTGGCGCACTACGCCATTTTTGGCACGCAATTTTGATGCCCGATTAACTTTTCGAGTCGAGAAATCGCGTGTGAAGCCGTTACCCACGGTTGAGTCACCGTTGATTTTTCGCCCAAAGAGAGCCTCAAAAGAGAAGCCACTGTCATGTCCTCTGTGCCTTTAAGCGCCACCCAGCCTTCGCGCCCGTTGAACCGTAACGATTACAAAACCCTTTCACTGTCTGCTTTGGGCGGAGCGTTGGAGTTCTACGACTTCATCATTTTCGTGTTCTTCGCAGCAGTGGTAGGCAAGCTGTTTTTCCCCGTCGACATGCCCGAATGGCTGCGTTTGATGCAAACGTTTGGCATTTTTGCCGCCGGTTATCTGGCTCGGCCCCTGGGCGGCATCGTCATGGCGCATTTTGGTGATCTGCTGGGCCGCAAGAAAATGTTCACCCTCAGCATTTTCCTGATGGCCGTGCCGACGCTGATCATGGGCTTGCTGCCCACTTACGCGCAGATCGGCATCTGGGCCCCCATGTTGCTGCTGCTGATGCGCGTCATTCAGGGCGCCGCAATCGGTGGCGAAGTGCCTGGCGCGTGGGTATTCGTTTCCGAACACGTTCCCGCCCGTAACGTCGGTTACGCCTGCGGTACCCTCACGTCCGGCCTGACGGCCGGGATTTTGCTCGGCTCGCTGGTCGCCACCTGGATCAACAGCGTGTACTCGCCCGTTGAGGTATCGGACTACGCCTGGCGGATTCCTTTCCTGCTCGGTGGCGTCTTCGGTCTGATGTCGGTTTACCTGCGCCGCTGGCTGCACGAAACCCCGGTGTTCGCCGAGCTTCAATTGCGCAAGCAACTGGCTGAAGAAGTGCCGCTCAAAGCGGTACTGCGCGATCATCGCGGCGCCGTCGTCCTGTCGATGTTGCTGACCTGGCTGCTCTCCGCCGGCGTGGTGGTAGTTATCCTCATGACCCCGACCCTGCTGCAGAAGGCCTACGGGTTCGCACCTGCCGACACCCTCAAAGCCAACAGCCTCGCCATTGTCTTGCTGAGTCTGGGATGTATCGGGGCTGGCGCGCTGGCGGACCGAGTCGGCGCGGGGTTGGTCTTCCTGTTCGGCTCGCTTGGTCTGCTGGTGAGTTCGTGGACCTTCTACCACATGATCGGCACGCACCCGGATCTGCTGTATCCGCTCTACGCAATCACCGGCTTGTTTGTCGGCACCATCGGCGCAGTGCCGTTCGTGATGGTCAAGGCCTTTCCGCCTGTGATTCGCTTCACCGGGCTGTCGTTTTCCTACAACCTGGCGTACGCCATCTTTGGCGGTTTAACGCCAATGGTCGTCAGCCTGATGTTCGCCGCCAACCCGATGGGCCCGGCTTGGTACGTGGCGATTCTTTGCGCTATGGGCATGGGGATCGGTGTTTACCTGATCAAGAGAAAGCCGGTCGAGTCCTGATCGAGCCACCGGCAAATTCTCCTGCTGAAACCGAGGCCGCCAGTCGTAATGACTGGCGGCCTTTCATTTGATTGTCATATTCCGGTCATAGAGTAGTCACATGGCCATCATCGATGGCGGCACTCTTCACCTCGCCAGGAGCAAGGCATGACCTTCAAACGTTTGATGACGGCGCTGACGTTCGTCGCGGCTGGCGCGGCTATCGGCAGTGCGTCTGCCGCCGTCGACCCTGCGATCAAGCCCTACGTCAAAACTAGCGGTGTCTCCGGGAATCTGTCCAGCGTGGGCTCCGACACCCTCGCCAATCTGATGACGATGTGGGCCGAGGCCTACAAGAAAGAATACCCAAGCGTGAACATCCAGATTCAGGCTGCCGGCTCCTCAACAGCGCCGCCCGCACTGACCGAGGGCACTGCGACGCTGGGACCCATGAGCCGCAAGATGAAGGACGGCGAACTGTCGGCCTTTGAGCAGAAGCACGGCTACAAGCCGACGGCGATTCCCGTGGCGGTGGATGCGCTGGCAGTGTTTGTCCACAAGGACAACCCGATCAAGGGCCTGACGCTGCAGCAGGTCGACGCGATTTTCTCCGCGACCCGGCTGTGCGGCGCCAGGACCGATGCAAAAACCTGGGGCGATGTGGGCGTGACAGGAGATCTGGCCGGCAAGGCCATCCAGCTGTTCGGGCGCAATTCGGTGTCCGGCACCTACGGTTATTTCAAGGAAGAGGCGCTGTGCAAGGGCGACTTCAAACCCAACGTCAACGAACAACCCGGCTCTGCTTCGGTGGTCAGCTCCATCAGCAATTCGCTGAACGGCATTGGCTACTCGGGCATTGGTTATAAAACATCCAGCGTGCGCACCGTACCCCTCGCGAAAAAAGAGGGCGGCGAGTTTGTCGAAGACAACGAGGCCAACGCGCTGAATGGCACTTACCCGCTGGCGCGCTTCCTTTATGTGTACGTCAACAAGGCGCCGAACAAACCGTTGAATCCGCTCGAAGCCGAGTTCGTCAGATTGATCCTGTCAAAACAAGGTCAGGAAGTTGTCATGAAAGACGGGTACATTCCGTTACCAGCCAAGGTCGTCAGCAAAGCCTTGGCTGATCTGGGGCTACAAGAACGGTAGCGAGCGCGCTGCCCAGACAACCCTGATGCGGGGTGACAGGTTCGTCCCGCCACAAACGACAAAGGCCTTATGGAACGAGGCTCGCAGAACACTGAACAGTCCGTTGCCCCGATTTAGGAGCGGCGGGCTTTTTTGCGTCACCTCGCTGTCATGTATTTGTCATACAGAGTGGCTACGGTGTGCGCATGAATGATTTGGCCAATTCATCAATGACCGAAAAACCCCGTCCCGAGCGCATTGATTTCAATGCGCCCGAGCTGCAACGCAAGCGCAGGACCCGTGCGCTCAAAGACCGCCTGACGCGTTGGTACGTGTTAGTGGGCGGTCTTGCCGTGTTGGCCGCCATCACCCTGATCTTCTTCTACCTGGCTTACGTCGTCGCGCCGTTGTTTCAGGGGGCGAAACTGACGCGCAGCGATGCTCAAACACCCGCCTGGCTGCAAGATGCTGGCAACCCCATGGTGCTGGTCATCGAAGAGCAGAATCAGGTCGCCATGCGCGTGTCCGACAAGGGCGAAGCGCTGTTTTTCCACCTCAAGGACGGCGGCGAAATTTCCCGCGTGGCCTTGCCAATCCCTGCTGGCGCGAAGGTGACGTCGGTGGCCCAGGATCAGCCCGGCAAGCCTTTGATTGCGGTCGGCCTGTCCAACGGCCAGGTGCTGGTGTTCAAGCACGCTTACCCGATCAGCTATCCCGACAACAAAAAAACCATCACCCCCACGATTACTTATCCCTACGGCGAGACGCCGCTGGTGCTGGACGAAGGCGGGCGGGCGCTTGAGCACGTCAATCTGAATGCCAGCGACACGACCCTGATTCTGGCCGGTGCAACCGGTACCCAGCTGCACGTGTTGTCGCTGACCCAATCCGAAAACCTGATGACCGGCGAAACCGATCGCGAGCAAAGCCGCATCGACTTGCCGCAACTGTCGGCGGCGGTCAAAGCCATTTACGTCGACCCGCGCCAGCAGTGGCTGTACGTGATCAACGGTCGCGCGCTGGTGGATGTGTTCGATCTGCGCGATCGCACGCTGAACGGCCGCTACAAACTGCTTGAAGACGCCAACGCCGAAACCACCGCCAGCACGCAACTGGTCGGTGGCATCTCGCTGGTGATCGGCAGCTCAAGGGGCAACATCGCGCAGTGGTTCATGGCGCGGGACGTCGATGGCGAGATGCGTCTGCAGCACATTCGTGACTTCAAAATGAGCGGCGCGCCGATTTCCCAGATCACCGCCGAGCAGCGCCGCAAAGGGTTCATTGCCATGGACACCTCCGGCAAGCTCGGCGTGTTCCACAGCACCGCTCACCGCACGCTGTTGATCGACCCGATAGCCAGCGGCCCCGCAATGATGGGTCTGTCGCCCCGCGCGGATCGCCTCATCGTTGAAGACAGCGGCAAGCTGCTGCCCTTGAGCCTGAATAATCCGCACCCGGAAATTTCCTGGAGCGCGTTGTGGGACAAGGTCTGGTACGAGAACTACGACGAACCCAAATACGTTTGGCAATCCACCGCGTCCAGCAGTGACTTCGAGCCCAAGCTCAGCCTCGCGCCTCTCACCTACGGCACGCTCAAAGCCGCCTTCTACGCCATGCTGCTGGCGGCGCCGATCGCCGTTGCCGCTGCTATCTACACGGCTTACTTCATGGCGCCGCGCATGCGTCGCAAGGTCAAGCCGGTCATCGAGCTGATGGAAGCGATGCCGACGGTCATTCTCGGCTTCTTCGCCGGGCTGTTCCTGGCGCCGTATCTGGAAGGGCACTTGCCGGGCATCTTCAGTCTGCTGATCTTCACCCCCATCGGCATTCTGCTGGCGGGGTTTGGCTGGACGCGCTTGCCTGACTCGATTCGCCTGCGGGTACCCGACGGCTGGGAAAGCGCGATTCTGATTCCGGTCATTCTGCTGATTGGCTGGGTCTCACTGAGCATGAGCCCGCACCTGGAGAACTGGTTCTTCGGCGGCGACATGCGCGCGTGGATCACCAACGATATGGGCATCACCTACGACCAGCGCAACGCAATGGTGGTCGGAATCGCGATGGGTTTTGCGGTCATCCCCAACATTTATTCGATTGCCGAGGATGCCGTGTTCAGCGTGCCGCGTGGCCTGACCCTCGGCTCACTGGCCCTCGGCGCCACGCCGTGGCAGACGCTGGTTCGCGTGGTGATTCTCACGGCCAGCCCGGGGATTTTTTCTGCGCTGATGATTGGCATGGGCCGCGCTGTGGGCGAGACCATGATCGTGCTCATGGCCACCGGTAACACGCCGATCATGGACATGAACCTGTTCGAAGGCATGCGCACCCTTGCGGCCAACGTGGCGGTGGAGATGCCCGAGTCGGAAGTGGGCGGCAGTCATTATCGCGTGCTGTTCCTCGCCGCCCTGGTGCTGCTGATGTTCACATTTGTCATGAATACCTTGGCAGAGCTGATTCGTCAGCGCCTGCGCAAGCAGTATTCGTCTCTCTAGGGCAGGTTGAAACCGATGAAGCAGACCTCCCTCAAGCGGTGGTTCAACAGTGGCGGCCCCGGCGTCTGGTTGAGCGCGGGTGCGGTGTCCATCGCGGTGATCATGACCATCGGCCTGCTGGCGGTGATTGCCGTGCGCGGGCTGGGGCATTTCTGGCCCGCCGATGTCATTTCCGCCCAGTACGACGTTCCCGGGCAGGAAAGCCACGGGCTGGTGGGCGAGTTGGTTCAGTCTGAACAAGTGCCGCGCGCCAGGCTCAAGGCCGCCGGGTTGCCGGTTCCTGATCAGGGGCCCGAGTTCATGACCCGCGATCTGTTCAAGGTAGGCAACCGGGATATCAGCCCCAGCGATTTCAACTGGGTCATTGGCGAGTGGCTCAAGGACCCGCGCAAGCCTGCGGAATTGATGACCCTCGAGCGCCGCGAGTGGGGCAACTTCTACGGCTATCTGGTCAACGTCAAGGAAGACGGCAAAGTTGTCGCCGAGGGTGCAGCCGCATGGCCGCAACTGCAGGCGCGTATCGAGCGGGTGCAGGGCATTTCCGATCAACTGGACGACCTGGAGAAGGGCGAGATCGGCGCGATCAACCACGGCATCGAGCGGCTGCGGCTGCAGGCGCGCAAGCTTGAGCTCAACGGCGAACTCGATGCCGCCGCACAGGCCGACATGGCCACTGAGCGCGCTGAATACGACGCGCGCTATAAGGACGTCGAATCGCGGCTGGGCGCGTTGCACGCCGAATACAATCGCGACAGCCTGACGGCCCGTGACGCCAACGGCAAAGAAATCGAGATCAGCATCGGCAAGGTGGTTCACGCGTATCAACCCAACGCCATGGGCACGATGACCAAGCTGGGGTTCTACTTTCAGAAGCTTTGGGAGTTCCTCAGCGACGACCCGCGCGAGGCCAATACGGAGGGCGGTATTTTCCCGGCGATCTTCGGCACCGTGATGATGACGCTGATCATGGCCGTCATCGTGACGCCGTTTGGCGTGCTCGCCGCTGTGTATCTGCGTGAATACGCGCGCCAGGGCGTGATGACGCGCTTGATCCGCATCGCGGTGAACAACCTCGCGGGCGTCCCTGCCATCGTCTACGGCGTGTTCGGGCTGGGCTTTTTCGTTTACGTGCTGGGCGGATCTCTGGATCAGCTGTTCTTCCCCGAAGCCCTGCCGGCGCCGACGTTCGGCACACCGGGCTTGCTGTGGGCATCGTTGACCCTGGCGCTCCTCGCCGTGCCGGTGGTGATCGTTGCCACCGAAGAAGGCCTGGCGCGCATCCCGCTGACGCTGCGCGAGGGCTCGCTGGCTTTGGGCGCGACCAAGGCCGAAACGCTGTGGAAGATCGTTTTGCCCATGGCCAGCCCGGCCATGATGACCGGCCTGATTCTGGCCGTCGCGCGAGCGGCCGGTGAAGTGGCGCCGCTGATGCTGGTGGGTGTGGTCAAGATGGCGCCTTCGCTGCCGCTGGACGGCAATTACCCGTACCTGCACCTTGACCAGAAGATCATGCACCTGGGTTTTCATATCTACGATGTCGGTTTTCAAAGCCCCAACGTCGAGGCCGCGCGCCCGCTGGTGTACGCCACGGCGCTGCTGCTGGTGCTGGTGATCGCGCTGCTGAACCTTTCGGCGGTGACGATTCGCAACCGCCTGCGCGACAAGTACAAGGCGTTCGAAGACTGAGTTGGCTTCAAGCGGCACGCTGAGAAGCCGCATACCGTATCAGCACCACATTTGCAGCTTGCGGCTAGAGGCTTGCAGCTACGAACGGAGAGAGACCATGCAACACGAACCCCACGCCCACGGCATCAACATGTCGGCCCTGGGTCGCAAACGCCAGGTGCTGGATCTGGCGAACGAAGCCGTTGCGCTGGAAGTGCCGGGGCTGGATCTCTTCTATGGCGAGAAGCAGGCGCTGTTCGACATCCGCATGAACATCCCGAAACAGCGCGTCACTTCGTTCATCGGGCCGTCCGGGTGTGGCAAGTCCACCTTGCTGCGCACCTTCAACCGCATGAACGATCTGGTGGACGGCTGCCGCGTACAGGGCGAGATCAAGCTCTATGGCCACGACATCTACACCAAAGGCGAGGACGTCGCCGAGTTGCGTCGCCGGGTCGGCATGGTGTTCCAGAAGCCCAACCCGTTTCCGAAGACCGTTTACGAGAACGTCGTTTACGGGCTGCGTATTCAGGGCGTGAACAAAAAGCGCGTGCTCGATGAGGCCGTCGAGTGGGCCTTGCGTGGCGCCGCACTGTGGGACGAAGTCAAGGACCGCCTGCATGAGTCGGCGCTCGGACTTTCCGGTGGTCAGCAGCAACGTCTGGTGATCGCCCGCACCATCGCCGTCGAACCCGAAGTGCTGCTGCTCGATGAGCCGTGCTCCGCGCTCGACCCGATTTCGACCCTGAAAGTCGAAGAGTTGATCTACGAACTGAAATCCAAATACACCATTGTGATCGTTACCCACAACATGCAGCAGGCGGCGCGCGTGTCGGATTACACCGCGTTTCTGCACATGGGCAAGGTGGTCGAATACGGGGACACCGATACGTTGTTCACCAATCCGACCAAAAAGCAGACTGAAGACTACATAACCGGTCGTTACGGCTAGCACGTGTTTCGTCAGCCTTGAACCACCGCGCAATCAATCGGACGGACACTCATGATCAAAGACAGCCATACACATCACATCTCCCAGCAGTTCAACGCTGAACTGGAAGAAGTTCGCAGCCACCTGCTGGAAATGGGTGGTCTGGTCGAGAAGCAGGTCAACGATGCGGTCACCGCGTTGATCGAAGCCGACTCGGGCCTGGCCCAGCGGGTGCGCGAGGTGGACGACCGCATCAACCAGATGGAGCGCAACATCGATGAAGAGTGCCTGCGCATTCTGGCCCGTCGTCAGCCTGCCGCGTCCGACCTGCGTCTGATCATCAGCATCTCCAAATCGGTCATCGACCTTGAGCGCATTGGCGATGAGTCCACCAAGATCGCCCGGCGCGCGATTCAGCTGTGCGAAGAGGGTGAGTCGCCGCGTGGTTACGTCGAAGTGCGCCACATCAGCGATCAAGTCAGCAAAATGGTGCGCGATGCACTGGACTCGTTCGCCCGCTTCGATGCCGATCTGGCGTTGTCGGTTGCGCAGTACGACAAGAACATCGACCGCGAGTACAAGACCGCATTGCGTGAGCTGGTCACCTACATGATGGAAGATCCGCGTTCGATCTCTCGCGTGTTGAATGTGATCTGGGTCCTGCGTTCCCTGGAGCGCATCGGTGATCACGCGCGCAACATCTCCGAACTGGTGATCTACCTGGTGCGCGGTACCGATGTCCGCCACCTGGGCCTCAAGCGCATGCAGGAAGAAGTGAAAGGCCTGACCGCCGAAAGGATTAATGTTCTGGACACGCCTGACGATAAATAAGATTGCCTGAGAAAAAACGCCTGGCGACCGCCGGGCGTTTTTGTTTCTCCGGTCTGCCCATATTTTTCAAGTCACCCGCGAATAAAAGTCCCGGTGTCGTCAAACAGTTTGGCAGCTGGTCACCCGCCAGCGAATGCTCGCCATTTACGGTGAACACGCCATCAGGAGCGTCGATGAGTAAAGTCAGTGTATTGGTGGTGGATGACGCACCGTTCATCCGTGATCTGGTCAAGAAAGGCCTGCGCAATGCCTTCCCGGGAATCGCTCTGGAAGACGCAGTCAATGGTCGCAAGGCGCAAGTGCTGCTCAGCCGTGAAGTGTTTGATCTGGTGCTCTGTGATTGGGAAATGCCCGAAATGTCCGGGCTCGAATTGCTGACCTGGTGCCGCCAGCAGGACAACCTGAAGACCATGCCTTTCATCATGGTCACCAGCCGTGGCGACAAGGAAAACGTGATCCAGGCGATCCAGGCCGGCGTCTCCGACTTCATCGGCAAGCCGTTCACCAACGAGCAACTGCTGACCAAGGTCAAGAAAGCGCTGCACAAGGTCGGCAAACTCGACGCGTTGATGTCCAGTGGCCCGGCCCGCGTCAATGCGGCGTTTGCCAATGACTCGCTTGGCGCACTGACAGGTAACCGCCCTGAAACCGTCAGCGCTTCACCCACTGCGTCGGCAGCACCTCAAGCCGCTCAGCCTATGGTCCAGCCGACAGCTAAAGCTGCTCCTGCCGCTGCACCCACCGGTCGTGGTCAGGGTCAGTTGCGTCTTTCGAGCGGGAACCAGCCCTGCGTTATCAAAGCGCTGACGCTCAAGGAGGCCTCGCTGCTGGTCCGCCGTGGCGAGGTCCTGCCGCAGATCCTCGAAAGCGCCGTGCTCGATCTGGAGCAGGGCGAGAACGCCGAGGTGGCGCGTCTCAATGGTTATCTGCACGCGATTGCCGCGTTCGAGCAGAAGCCGGACAGCGAGTGGCTGCAGGTCACCTTCCGCTTCGTCGACAAGGACACCCAGAAGCTTGATTACCTGTCGCGCCTGATTGCCCGTGGCACCGCGCAGAAGCACTTCGTGCCGGGCGCCTGATCCGCTGCGCATTCACCTGGGGGAGCGACCGGGATGGCGCTCTACCTTGCTCGCGATGAGACCGGTACATCCGCTAAATGTGCTGCGGTCGGGCGTCCCTCTTCGCGAGCAAGCGCACTCCCACTCTATCCAGCATAGAAATTGCAATTCCGATCGCGCCCCGTCCTGACGCGATTTCCTTGACGCTTCGTCTATTACCGATTGATTCGGATGAGTCCAATTGCGTCGGCATCGCTGTTAGGCTGGGCGCCAATCGTCCACTCACCAGGTCTATCCCGATGTTAGAGCGCGTGCTGGTTGTCTGTGCCTTACTGCTGGCCACGCAGACCGCCGGGGCCGTCACGATCTATCGGTTCACCGATGCCAATGGCGTCGTGTCGTTTACCGACCAGCCTGTGCGTGGCGCGGAGGTGATGAAGCTCCGCGAGCGCATGGTCGAGCGCATCGACAGCCAGGTGCGCCTTAGCGTCAAGAAAGCCAATGGCAGTGACAGCCTTTATGTTCGCAATGATCTCTACGCGCCGGTAGAAGTCGAGCTGCGTCTGGCCGGGGTGAAGAACGTGGTGGGCGTGTCGGACCAAGTCATTCGCCGCACAATTCCAGCGCGCAGCAACGAACGCCTTATCGCCCTCAGCCCGCAAGTCGCCAGCAAGGCCATGGCCTACAAGCCCAGTCTGCGATCCATCGTCGGCGACCCGCAGCGCGGCGTGTCAGCGAACGGATTTGCCTATCGCTATCCATTGCCGTGGGTGGGCGGGCCGTTTCGCATCAGTCAGGGTGCCAATGGGTCTTACAGCCATGTAGGCGCCAAGAGCCGCTACGCGATCGACATCGCCATGCCCGAAGGCACGCAGATCATCGCTGCGCGGGGCGGTACTGTGATCAAGACCGAGAATGCCCAGTCGGGCCGAGGCGCCAATCCATCAGGCAACTTCGTGCGCATCCTGCACGACGACGGCACGATGGGCGTTTATCTGCATCTGCAGCAGGGATCGGTGAGCGTCAAGGAAGGCCAGCATGTGGCAGTGGGCGCGCCGCTCGGACGGTCCGGCAACACCGGCAACAGCACCGGCCCGCATTTGCACTTCGTGGTGCAGCGCAATGTCGGGCTGGCGCTGGAGTCGATCCCGTACGAATTCTCGCAACCGGTCCAGAGCCTGCCTAACTTCGCGATTGGCGGGAATTGATGATCTGCCCGGACGTGCAGATCAATCCAGCTTCAACACCTTCGCCAGCACGATCTTCGGGCCTTTCATCTTCTTGATGATGATGCGCAGGCCTTCGACTTCCATGACTTCCTCTTCCTCAGGCACGCGCTTGAGGCTGTCGTAGATCAGGCCTGCGAGGGTCTCGGCTTCAACGTGGTCCAGATCGATGCCCAGCAGGCGCTCGACCTTGAACAGCGGCGTATCCCCACGTACCAGCAGCTTGCCCGGCTGATAGGCCAGGATCCCGCGCTCGGCCTTGCGGTGTTCGTCCTGAATGTCGCCCACCAGCACTTCCAGAACGTCCTCCATCGTCAGGTAACCGATGATCTTGCCGTCGGCTTCCTCGACCAGCGCAAAGTGCGCGCCGCCCTGACGGAACTGCTCGAGCAGGCGCGACAACGGCATGTGCTTGGACACGCGCTCCAGCGGCCGCGTGAGCTCGGCGAGATTGAAAGACTCGGGGATGTGGTCCAGCGCCGCCAGCTCCAGCAGCAGGTCCTTGATGTGCAACAGGCCCACGAATTCATTGCGGTCCGAGTCGTACACCGGGTACCGGCTGAACTTGTGCCGACGGAACATCGCGAGGATTTCTTTGAGCGGGGCGTTGAATTCCAGCGAGACCATGTCTTCGCGGGAATTGGCCCAGTCCACCACTTCCAGCTCGCCCATTTCCACGGCGGAGGCCAGCACGCGCATGCCCTGGTCGCTTGGGTCCTGACCGCGGCTTGAGTGCAGGATCAGCTTGAGCTCTTCACGGCTGTAATGGTGCTCGTGGTGGGGGCCGGGCTCGCCCTGGCCGGCGATGCGCAGAATGCCGTTGGCACTGGCGTTGAGCAGGTAAATGGCCGGGTACATCGCCCAGTAGAAGAGGTAGAGCGGCACCGCCGTCCACAGCGACAACAGCTCGGGTTTGCGAATGGCCCAGGATTTCGGGGCCAGCTCACCCACCACGATGTGCAGGTACGAAATCATGAAAAAGGCGCTGAAGAACGACACGCCTTTGACGACTTCAGGCGATTCCACGCCGACCGTCTCGAGCAACGGCGCCAGCAGGTGCGCGAACGCCGGCTCGCCGACCCAGCCCAGCCCCAGCGACGCCAGCGTAATACCCAGCTGGCAGGCCGACAGATAAGCATCGAGCTGACTGTGAACGGTGCGCAGAATGCGTCCACGCCAGCCGTTTTTCTCGGCAATGGACTCGACACGGGTGGAGCGCAGTTTGACCATGGCGAACTCGGCCGCAACGAAAAATCCGTTGAGCAGAACCAACACCATTGCGAAAAGAATCATGCCGAAATCGGCGAAGAGTGAAGCCAGGCTGATACCAGGGGAAGGGTCCATGATGGGGTTTTGCAGGTTCCGTTTTGAAGTGTGGAATGAAACAAGCCCTCACAATTGGAGGGCACAAGGGACGCAATTTAACGGCTATCTACAGGCTTGCCTAGGCTTTGGTCATCTGGGCCGGGGCAAAGTTGCAGATAAACACACTGCCCTTGCCGGGGACGCTGTTGATTTCCAGTACCGCGCGGTGGCGCAGCAGCACGTGCTTGACGATCGCCAGGCCCAGGCCTGTTCCGCCGGTGTTTGACGCGCGGCTGGAGTCGACGCGGTAGAAGCGCTCGGTCAGGCGCGGGATATGTTTGCTGTCGATGCCGATGCCGGAGTCCTGCACGCTCAGGTGCGCGCCACGCCCGTCACTCCACCAGCGGATGCGGATCTTGCCCTCTGCGGGCGTGTATTTGACCGCGTTGAAGATCAGGTTGGAGAACGCGCTGCGCAGCTCCGCCTCGCTGCCCTTGAGGCTGACGTCGCTTTCCAGCTCCAGGGTGATCTGCTGGTTCTTGCTCCCCGACAGCGCCTGGGCATCATTGGTGATGCTCTGCAGCAGCGACAACACGGCGACGGGCTGATTGTCGGACGGGTAATCGGTGGCTTCCAGCTTGGCCAGCAGCAGGAGATCGTTAAGCAACGTCTGCATGCGTCCGCCTTGCTGATGCATTTGCTGCAAAGCACGGACCCAGCGCGGATTCACTTCTTCGACGTTATCCAGCAGCGTCTCCAGGTACCCGCAGATGACCGTCAAAGGCGTGCGCAGCTCGTGGGACACGTTGGCGACGAAGTCTTTGCGCATCTGCTCCAGTTGATGCATACGCGTCACGTCGCGCACCAGCATTAAATGCTCGTTGTTGCCGTAGCGGGTGATCAGCATCTGAATGCGCAGGCGGTCATTGACCGGCGAAGGAATCTCCAGCGGCTCGGCGTAGTTGGCGTGCGCGAAGTACTCCTTGAAGCGCGGGTGGCGCACCAGGTTGGTCACCGGCTGACCGCTGTCCTGGGGCGTCTTCAGGCCCAGCAAGGTTTCTGCCGCGCGGTTCCACCATTCCAGGTTGCCGTCGCTGTCGAGCATGATCACGGCATCTTTCAGCGCGGCGGTGGATTCCTGGACACGGTCGATAACCGCTTGCAGGCGGCCACGCACGCGCTGATCGCGACGCTGTAAATGGTAAATGCTGTCGAAGACTTCACCCCACAAGCCATAGCCATCGGGCGGCGGCTCGTCGGGTTTGTGATGGCGAAGCCAGTCATGCAGGCGTAGCAGCTGTTTGAGGGTCCAGGCCAGATAAAGCCCCAGACCGACTGCCAGACACCCGCCGTAATGTCCGCTGATCAAACCGGCCAGCAGCGAGGCTGTGACCAACATCAGCAAGTGGCGGATCAGGGTGCCATGCCAGTTGTGATTCAATTAACGCGTCCTTGTCTTCAGCGGTCTGAATCGCTGCCAAACGCTTTTTCAGCTTTTGGTGGAGAAACGGTAACCAGTACCGCGGACGGTTTGTACCAGATTTTCGTAAGCCTCGCCGAGGGCTTTGCGCAGACGCCGGATGTGGACATCCACGGTGCGCTCTTCCACGTAGACATTTCCGCCCCAGACCTGATCGAGCAGCTGCCCGCGGGTGTAGGCGCGTTCCTGATGGGTCATGAAGAATTGCAGCAGGCGGTATTCGGTCGGGCCCATCTCGGCAGGTGTGCCGTCTATGGTCACGCGGTGGCTGATCGGGTCCAGCAGCAGACCGCCGACTTCGATCGGGGATTCGCCATCGTTCGGGGCAGCCCGGCGGAGCACGGCCTTGAGGCGGGCGACCAGTTCGCGGGGAGAGAAGGGTTTGGTGATGTAGTCGTCGGCGCCGACTTCGAGGCCCTGAATCTTGTTGTCCTCTTCGCCTTTGGCCGTGAGCATGATGATCGGGATGTCGCCGGTCAGCTCGTCACGTTTCAGGCGGCGTGCCAGCTCGATGCCGGATGTACCCGGCAGCATCCAGTCCAGCAGGATGAGGTCCGGCTTGCGGTCGACGATAACGGCGTGGGCCTGTTGCGAATTCTCAGCCTCAATGCAGTCATAGCCGGCCATTTCCAGTGCGACGGCAATCATTTCGCGAATGGGCGCCTCGTCGTCGACGATCAGAATGCTCCTGCCAACCATGCCTCGAACCTCATGTCATTTAACTGTCTTGGGGCGCATTAGATAACGGAATTATTGCAGTCGTGTGACAGGTTAGTTCGAGCTAGGCGTATTCGCCGGTCTAGCGCTAAGCTGGCGACTTGTCCTACAAGAAATGTCCATCCAGCGACAAACAAAAAGAGGATTCATCCATGGCTAAAATTTCTTCTGCTCTGATGCGCCTTTTGGCGGCGGCAGCGTTGGCATCTTCCGGCATGGCATTCGCTGCCGCGCCGGCGATGACCAGTGACGGCATGCTCACCGACCACAAAGGCATGACGCTTTATACCTTTGATAAGGACACCTCCGCGGGCAAGTCCGTCTGCAACGATCAGTGCGCAACCAACTGGCCGCCGCTGACTGCCACAGCAAGCGACAAGCCTGAGGGCGACTGGACCATTATCAAGCGCGATGACGGCGCCTCGCAGTGGGTTTACAAGGGCAAGCCGCTGTACTTTTTCAAAAGCGATAAGGCTGCTGGCGACAAATCCGGCGACGGCAAGGGCGACGTCTGGCACATCGCCAAGCCATGATCTGAGCCTTCGCGCGCTGCGTCGGCCCGAATCGGTCAGCGCAGCGCGTAGTCCAGAACGATACCGATAAAAATCGCCAGCCCCGCCCAGTGGTTGTGCAGAAAAGCCCTGAAGCACGCTTGAGGGTCTTTGTCCCGCGTCGACCAGAACTCCCAGGCGAAGCATCCCGCCGCCACCAGCAGGCCGATGAAGAAGTACAGGCCCAGCTCGAAGCGTGTACCCGCCAGCATCAGGCAGAACAATGCCAGGCATTGCAGCGTCAGGATGATCACCCGATCCGCGTCGCCGAACAGCACGGCCGTGGATTTTACGCCGATCTTCAAGTCGTCCTCGCGATCCGTCATCGCGTAATACGTGTCATATCCCACCGTCCACAGCAGATTGGCGATGTACAGCAGCCACGCGGCAGCGGGCAGCTCGCCGGTCTCTGCGGTAAACGCCATCGGCATGCCCCACGAAAACGCAGCGCCCAATACCACTTGCGGGTAGTAGGTATAGCGCTTCATGAACGGGTAGCACGCCGCGAGGGCAAGACCGCCGAACGACAGCCAGATCGTCGTCGCGTTAGTGAACAACACCAGCACAAAGCTCAGCCCCACCAACACGGCGAACAGAATCAGCGCTTCCTTTGACGTCACCCTGTCACTCACCAACGGCCGTTGCTCGGTGCGTTTGACGTGGCCGTCCACCTTGCGGTCGGCGAAGTCGTTGATCACGCAGCCCGCCGCGCGCATCAGGAACACGCCGATGACGAAAATCAGCAGCGTGCTCAGGGAAGGCGAGCCTTTGCCTGCAATCCAGACCGCCCACAAGGTCGGCCAAAGCAACAGATAAATGCCGATGGGCTTGTCGATGCGCGTGAGCTGGATGAAGTCCCAGGCGCGTGGGTGCAGACGGTTCAGGGATTTGAGCAACGACAGATACATCAGCGGCCCTCTTGGGCATGCAGTGGAAGGTTGGCTTCGATGGCGCGCCATGCGGTGGGCAGAAACACTTCCGCCACCAGAATGCTCAAGATCCCCCGGCTGAAACAGGAGCGGCGTCCCCACAAGCCCGGCTGTGCGTCAGTCTCGGGCAGCCATTGCGCAGGATAGCGGCAGACCTGCAGCGGACCGCGGGCGAAGGCTTTATCGCTGAACAGCAGTTCGCCCAGCGATCGGGTGCCGAGTTCGTCCATGTGCAGGCCGTCATGCTCCAGAGCGCTGCGGGCGGCGACACTGCGGGCAAACACCCATCGTTCGTCACGGCCCAGCAGATAGACTTCACGCACCCAGCCTTCGCTGCCCTCAGGCAAGTGCAGCGCGGCGCATTCATCTTCACGCAGGCGCTGCCAGCCTTCGAATTGCGGCTGCACGCAGAAATGATTGTCAGAGAGCCGGGTCAGGCGTCGGGTCAGGGAATCTTCGTGGAACAGCCACTCAAGAACGACGGGTGAGGGGGCTTCGATCAACTGATCGCGCAAAAGCCACTCGGGCGCTGGAAATGCAGGGGTTTGCTGGATCACGGGAGACAAACACAGGCGGCAATCGAGGCGGCGAGCTTAGCATGATTGCGATTTTTGACCGACGACCGGAGCCCCCCATTGCTGCGCTGAGACACTTGACGCATTCCCGGCTAAAGCCAGTCCTACAGGATATGCAGTGTTAGTAGGACCGGCTTCAGCCGGGAAGAGGCCGGTTTGGGCGCTATCAATCTTGCGGCATGACGCTCGACGCCATCGCAGCTAGAGCCAATCCTCCGAAAAGCGCGCGAGTCGTGCATCAATGAAACTTGCGTCATTGCGCTGTGATCAGTAAAAGGCCTGACCCATTCGAAAACTTCGCGACGACAGCGGAGCGTCTGGGACGCCTAGCCTGAAACCAAGAGAACCGACCAATGAAAAAGTGGCAATGCATAGTCTGTGGCCTGATCTACAACGAAGCCGACGGTTGGCCGGATGACGGCATCGCGCCGGGCACGCTCTGGCAGGATGTGCCGGAAGACTGGCTGTGCCCTGACTGCGGCGTCGGCAAAATGGATTTTGAGATGATCGAAATCGGCTGATCCGCCGACTTCCACGACCCCTCTGGAGAAATGAATGAACGCACCTGTCGTGATCATCGGTACCGGGCTGGCGGGCTATAACCTCGCCCGCGAATTTCGCAAGCTGGATGGCGAGACGCCGCTGTTGCTGATCACCGCCGATGACGGCCGTTCGTACTCCAAACCCATGCTGTCCACCGGCTTTGGCAAAAACAAGGAAGCCGACGGCTTGAGCATGGCCGAGCCAGGCGCCATGGCCGAGCAGCTCAAGGCCGAGGTGCGCACGCACACCCGCGTCAGCGGCATCGATCCGGGTCACAAGCGTCTGTGGATCGGCGAGGAAGCGGTCCCGTACCGCGATCTGATTCTGGCGTGGGGCGCGGAAACTGTGCGCGTGCCGGTGGCCGGTGATGCCGCCGATGCCATATTCCCGATCAATGATCTGGAGGACTACGCGCGTTTCCGTGCTGCAGCCGCCGGCAAGAAGCGAGTGCTGATTCTGGGCGCAGGCCTGATCGGCTGCGAGTTCGCCAACGATCTGATCCTGGGCGGCTACGAAATCGACCTGGTTGCGCCGTGCGAGCAGGTGATGCCGACGTTGCTGCACCCTGCGGCTGCCGCAGCGGTACAGGCCGGACTGGAAAGCCTGGGGGCGCGTTTTCATCTCGGCCCCTTGCTGACACGGCTTGATCGTGCCGACGACGGGCTCGAGGCGCACCTGTCGGATGGCGAGGTGCTTCACTGCGATCTGGTGGTGTCGGCCATCGGCCTGCGGCCCCGCACTGATCTCGCCGCAGCGGCCGGCCTGGAGATTGGGCGTGGCGTTGTGGTCGATCGGCATTTGCAGACCTCCCACGCCAATATCTATGCACTGGGCGACTGCGCTGAAGTTGATGGCCTGAATCTGCTTTACGTCATGCCGCTGATGAACTGCGCCCGGGCATTGGCGCAAACCCTCGCCGGCACGCTCACACCCGTCAAATATGGCCCGATGCCGGTCACGGTGAAAACGCCTGTTTGCCCGCTGGTAGTGTCGCCGCCGCCCAAGGGCTCGGAAGGTGTCTGGACCGTGGAAGGTGAGGGCGCCGACATCAAGGCACTGTGTCTGGACAGCGACGGCAACCTGCTGGGTTACGCTCTGACAGGCGCGGCGGTGATGGACAAGCTCGCCCTGAACAAGGCTTTGCCCCCGCTGCTGGCATGATTAACAGTCGTTCTGTCGGATAAGCCATCTTTTAGTTGAAACAAACGTGGCCCACGTACTGGCGCGGGTCCCGGTGGCGTGCCATTCTCATTCCGGTCTGCCGCAACGTAGAGCTGTTGCGGCACCTGCTCGCTGTCCGCAAGGGCTGCACGGGACATAAAAACAAAAAACCGTAAAAGAGGCTTCATATGCGTAAACCAGAACTCGCAGCGGCTATTGCCGAGAAAGCAGATCTCACAAAAGAACAAGCCAATCGCGTCCTCAACGCGGTGCTCGACGAAATCACCAACGCGCTGCACAAAAAGGACAGCGTCACGCTGGTTGGCTTCGGCACTTTCTTGCAACGTCATCGTGGCGCCCGCACCGGCAAGAACCCTCAGACCGGTGAGCCCGTCAAGATCAAGGCCAGCAACACGGTGGCATTCAAGCCGGGCAAGTTTCTCAAAGACAGCGTCAATCCGGACTCGGCAAAGCCAGCGAAACCAGCCAAGCCGGCTGCAGCCGCCAAAGATGCCAAGCCAGCCAAGGCCCCAGCGGCCAAGGCACCCGCAGCAAAGAAAAAGTAATTCGCTGAGCGCTCTGCGGAGGGCGAGCAGCATGGAAATGGGCATACCGATCAGTCGGCGTGCCCATTTTTTTATGGCCGGTGAATCGACCGGCGCCGACCCGCGCGTCCCGTCTAGCCCGCCACTTTGCGACTGACCGGTTCTGCCTGCTCGCCGGACAATCAAGCTCGCTACACTGCGGCTGTCACCCTGACCGCCGCTGATCCCATGAGGCCCACGCATGAAGTTTCGTTTTCTACTCTGGATGTTGGGCCTGTTGATGGCCCGCGCCAGTCGCAATAATCCCGCGTTTCAGCAGCAACTCGCGGGGAAGGATCTGGCTTTCCAGTTGCAGACGGCTGACGGCAAGATCGCCCGGCACTTCATCGTGCGCGATCAGCGCGTCAAGAGCCGCGCTGGCACCTTTGCGGCGCCTGCGTTCGTGATCTCTTTCAAAGACGCCGATTACGGCTTCGCCACAATGCAGGCCCGGAACAAGCAGCTCGCATTCATGCAGGGCATTCAGGACAAGGACATCCTGGTCACCGGCAACGCGGGACTGGTGATGTGGTTCCAGGGGCTGACGAAGTATTTGAAGCCGAGGAAGAAGAAATAGTTGAATGCTCAGGCCTCTTCGTGAGCAAGCTCACTCCCACGAGTGCAGCGGCGTGCCTGAGATGTTGCGTCAACCCAGATCCTGTGGGAGATTCTATGGTTGTCATCAAGCCAAAATCCCCCCTTTCGGTTGATATTCGCTTTGGTTTTTCATCAGGGAGAACGCGATCCGAGCGAGTTTACGGCCGAGCATGACAAGCACCTGGGTCGTCGCTTTTCCGCTGCCCAGGTGTTTGTTGTAGAACGCTTTCCAGGCAATTGATCGGCTCGCCGACATAGCGGCGTTGTGCAGTAATCGGCGAACTTCCGAGCACCCTCGCTTTGTTAAAGATCTTCGGCCGTTTTTTTGGCCCGAGTCGCTCACTCTTAGGTCCATGCCCAAAAAAGCGATGAAAGAGTCGCCGCTGTTAAAGTCGCCTCGGTTATATGCCATGACCAAAGCAGTTGCGGTCAGAAAACCGATACCCTCGATCGCTTGGCAACGTGCCACTTCTTCAAGCAAACCGGCTTCTCGCAAGACATCTTTGAGTTTTTTCTGGACGAGCAGGTCCAGGCGCTCAACCGATTTGAGAAAAGTGGCGAACACAGCTTTCAAACTGGCGTCATTTGCCCAGCTCTGGGTCAGGCTGGTTTTGGCCTGAACCAGCGAAGCCCTGCGCCGCAGAAGGCTTTGCAGCTTGCCGTAGACGGCGGGAGGTGGAGTCCAGGGGCGTAAAT